>PNLP01000050.1 GCA_013823135.1 Planctomycetaceae bacterium | reverse complement strand
TCGTTGTTCTGACCTTGGCTGGCTACTCTTCGATGTGGGCGGCGGTTGCCGCCGACTCCGGCGCGACACTTATCGTCGTCTTCAACGCACTCCGTCTTCTCCGCACAGCCAAACGTGAAACATGATGTTGGGCACCTCAGAGTCCTTGGACAGCGGAACGAGGAGCCGGGTCCTGTCTTTCTCAGCGTCTTCTCCCGACAACTTATCGCTCCACCTTCGGAGTAGCGTGTTCTCGGACACTGGCTTGTGAATCGAACGTGACCAACCCGCTCTCACAATGGAGGCCAGCCAAGCGAAGGATTCGTCGAACAATGCATCGCGCGTCTACCGGTCCGTGACCAGCAACTCGGCCTGACCCCCAATCCCGAGCAAGGCCCGGCTCAGGGCTCAGGCGGCGATCAGCGTCGCGGGGGTGCCTCCCGACGGCAGTGTGCCAAGAAACCAAGCGATCCTGAGCCCTCAAAACCGGCATCAGTCGAACGGATGAGGACTCGCAAGTCTGTTGGAGTCAATGTGTGGTGAGGACGGGTGGGAATCACTCGCGAGAAGGGTTCTTACACGGCAGGGCCGTTCTCTGGTAGCATTCGTTTCATCTTCCGTCCGCAATCCGACCGCACGGTGTGACGATGGCCGAGCCAGCCCTGAACCTCCGCGACCTCGTCGCGCGGTACAGACACGATCCCGAGTCCGTCTACAACAACTGGTTCCTTGAGGACGCGGGTCGGCTCAAGGCATTTCGGTCGATCCGCCGCGGGGTCCAGGAGGTCGTCCGGTCGATCCGTTCCGGAACGTTCGGCAACGACTACAAGGGCTCGCCGCTCGAGACGGTGATGGAGTCGGTGACCGAGCAGAAGCAGGTGTTCCAGGGGGCCGCCCACGCCTTCTACTGGAAGCCGAAACTCCGCATCCCGGACATCTACGAGAACGACGCCCACAAGCGGGCCTTCGCCGACTTCTTCGACCGCGTCTTGGCCACCGCCGACGAGGACTCGCTCGACCGGGCGGTGGCTGACCTGGAAGCGCGGCAGATCAAGGGCCTCGGGCCTGCCGTGGCGAACATACTCTACTTCCTCCACCCAACCCTGTTCCCGCCGTTCAATACCGCCATCCTCAGGGGGTTCAACGCGGTGTTCCAGGACAAGAAGCCACTCGGTTCATGGGCCGCTTATCGGGAGGTGCGGGCAACGATCCGCCGGACGAACGCGGGCCTCTCCCCGCCGCTCTCCACCGACCTCGGGGCGTTCGCCGGCCTGCTGTTCGAGGTCGGTGTCGGGCGGTTGGTCGTTTCCGGGGAAGCGGCCCTGACCTTGGCGGACGAACGGGAGGCGGGGGAGAAGGCGGCCCGGAAGCGGCACCAGGAGATCGAGGCGGACCGGGGCGAGGAGAACGACCACCTCCGCATGCAGTACCTACTGGCGAAGACGGGCCGGGCACTCGGGTATCCCGTACACGTCGCGGCCAACGACCGGACGCGGGTTTGGGAGGGCGTCCCTCTGGCGTCGCTTGCGGTCGGCTCGCTCCCCCCGCTCGGACTGCCGCCGGAAGTCGAGCAGACGGTCGGACTGATCGACGTCCTTTGGCTCGACCCGGCGGCCGAGCGGGTGGTGTGCGCGTTCGAGGTCGAGAAGAGCACGTCCATCTACTCGGGCATCCTGCGGTTGCTCGACCTGCACCGCTCGGCGGCTGCCCGGCCAGACCAACTCTACCTGGTCGCCCCTGACCGCCGCGAGCGAGAGATCCAGGCCCAACTCTGCCGCCCGTCGTTCGCCGACTCGGGCGTCCCGGAGATTCACTACATCCTCTTCTCGGACTTGTGCGCCCACTGCGACGGGCTGTGCAAGTTCGGAGGGGATCACACCGCGGTCCTCAAGATCGCCCGGAAGAAGCCCGGGTGAGTTGCGTCGTGCGCCCCTGGCCCGGGTGGCGATCAGTGGTGGTGGTGACGGGCAGGGTAGACCGGGCCGACGAGGACGCCGGGCGAGTACGCGGGGGTAACGTACAGTGGACTCGGGGCGTAATAACCGGGGGTGTAGCCGTAGCCGCCGGAGTATCCGGGAGAGTAACTGTACCCTCCGGAGTACCCGTGCCCGTACCCAGCAGCAGACCCGTGCCCATACCCACCGGGGTATCCGCTGTACCCGTGCCCGGAGTAATAGCCGCCAGGGTGTCCGTAGCCGCCAGAGTGTCCGTATCCGCCGGAATACCCGCCGTGCTGCGCGGAGGCCGCACCGGCGGTGACCGCGACGGCGAGTGCCGCCAAGCAACCCGTCACAAGGGCCCGCATGTTGAAATCCTCGTGGTGAGACGGTGGTCGGTCAGCCCGGATGGTCGGCGAACCCTCACGCCCGCCGGTGGTGGAACGTTGACGTCCTCGCGAATTGCGCGGCGGCCTAATTTTGGCTCATCCGGCGGAAGCGCGTTGAGGTCTTGAAAAGGTGGGCATGCTGCCGTCTCTTGGGGTTACACAACAATCCTGACGAGACGAATCAGCATGTCCACGAGCTTACTGTATCACGCCTTCGGTCTGCGTGGTTACCGCCACGTGCGTTCCTCATTCGCGGGCGGTCGCGTGACCCTGTGCGTCCGTCAGCCCCGCAACCAACTCCGCTGCTCCGAATGCGGCAGCGACAACGTGTGGGCGCAGGGAGGCATCCCGCGTACGTTTCGCACCCTGCCCATCGGTCTCAAGCCCGTCCAGATCGAATTCGCTGTGCCACGCGTCCATTGCTTTGGTTGTGGTCTCATCCGCCAGGTGAAGCTGCGTTTCGCCGACCCCCGCAAGAGCTACACGCGGGCCTTCGAGCGTTATGCTATCGACCTCTCCCAACACATGACCATCAAAGCGGTCGCCACGCACTTGCAGGTGAGTTGGGACGTCATCAAGGACATCCAGGCCGCGTCGCTGCAACGGCGGTTCGGCACGCCGAAGTTGGGGAAGTTGACGCAGATCGCCATCGACGAGATCGCGGTCGGTAAGGGGCATCAGTACCTCACGGTGGTGCTGGATCTTTGTTCCGGTGCCGTCGTTTTCGTCGGCGACGGCAAGGGCGTCGAGGCGTTGCTGCCGTTCTGGAAGCGACTGCGTGCGTCACGGGCCAAGATCAAGGCGGTGGCCACCGATATGGGTAAAGCTTACATCCGAGCCGTGCGTGACAACCTTCCCGGTATCGTCCATGTCTTCGATCACTTCCACGTCGTCAAGCTGTTCAACGACAAGCTCAGCGCTCTGCGACGTGAACTCTACCGTCAGGCCCAGAGCGATTCGGATCGCAAACTGCTCAAAGGGACACGGTGGCTGTTGTTGAAGAACCCGGAGAACCTCGACGCCACGCGAAACGAGACGCAACGCCTCCGTGACGCTCTCGATTTGAATACCCCGCTGACGATCGCCTACTACCTCAAGGAAGACCTGCGGCAAATCTGGAGTCAGGTCAACAAGCGAACCGCACGGCGGGTGCTCCGGGACTGGATGGCGCGGGCACACGCATCGGGCATTCGAATGCTCCAGCAGTTCGCCAACACGCTGGAGGAGCACATGGAAGGCATCCTGGCGTACTACGACTACCGGATCTCGACCGGACCTTTGGAAGGGACGAATACCAAAATCAAAGCGTTGCAACGACAGGCGTATGGGTTCCGCGACCGTGCGTTCTACAAACTCAAGATCCTCGGCATTCACGAATCCAAATACGCTTTAGTCGGATGAGCCCTAATTTTGACTGAAGTCGCCGGAGTACGACTTGCCCCAGGCCGTCCCGGACACGGTTCCGGTGAGTTTCGCCTCCGCCTTGAAGGCGGGGTGCCGGCCGATGTACCGGGAATGCCGACCCGGCGGGTCGCCCTCGTTCGGGACAGGTTCGAGCCGCACGGCCGTTGCTGGGTTGGTCCTGAGGGTCAGCGTGAGCGTCGCGGCGTCGGTCGTCTTGGGCTTCTTGGCCCAGCGGTCGAGAACGTAAACGGTCACCGCCTCGGCGTCCCGGTCGGGGACGACCTCCAGGTGAAAGGCCCCGCCGCCCCAGTCGGCCAGCGAGCCGCCGTGCGGCCCAACCTCCGCGTGGTGGTGGTGTGGTTGCCGCTCCCAAAGCCAGAGTCCGATCGCGAAGGCCCCGATCAGCAACCAGACCACCATCCAGAGCACCTTCCTCGCCCGCGACCGCTCGTCCGACCCGCAACATCCGGCCATGTCAATCCCCCCCTTCATGAAGTCGTTGTGCCGAGCCGATGCCGGCGTCAGCCCTTCAAGGGTCTCCCGCCGATCATCGTGCGGTCGGTCGGCGAGTCGCCTCAACGTCTCGCACACTTCGGCCAGGGACGCGAAGGGCTTGGTGAGGACTTCCCGCCCGCCGGCTTTCCGGAGTGCCGAGCGGGTTTCGGGTCGCGCGTCGGCGGTCATGAAGCAGCACCGCACGAGCGGGTCCACGACCCGGATCACGTCGAGCGTGTCCGACCCGTTCATCCCCGGCATGTTCAGGTCCATCAGGACCACGTCGAATCGGGTGGAAGAGCGGCAGTACATTTCGACCGCTTCGGCCCCGGAGCCGGTCGAGTACACGTCGAACCCCAGCCGGCGGAGTTCTCTCGCCAAGACCGTGCGGAGGGTGTCGTCGTCATCGACCACGAGCACGGTCGGCGGGTGGGTGGCCGTGAGACGCCCCACCGTTGAGGGGCGCGGTTGAAACAGCGTCATGCGGTCCTCTGGGTTGGCGTCACCCGGCCGGTCTTCCGGCGGACGCGGGTTCCGCTTCCGGGGCGAGGAACGCACCTCCGGCGGCGGGACTGGGGAAGCGACCCGGGGCCAACTTGGCCCCGGGTGTGACCCGCCGGGTCACTTCTTGGTTTCAACTTTGGTCGGCTTGATCGACTTCTTGCCGTCCTTCTCGGTCACGGTGCCGGTAACCGTGACGCCCTCGACCTTGTCCCCGCCGCACACGCCCTCGTGGTACGGCTCGCCGTTCCCCTTGTCCTCCAGGAAGTAGTTCACCACCTTGTCACCGTCCTTGACCTGAAGGACGTTGCTGCACTTCGCGGTCGCCTTGAGGCTGCACTTCCCGCACACCAGTGTGCCGGTCAGTTTGACCTCCTTGGCCGGGTCCGCCTTGTCTTTCACGAGCACGAGTCCGCCTGCGGGGACTGTTGCGCTCACCGTCACCACGCCGCTCGAGCCGGCCGCCGACGGGGTGAGCAGGCCGTGGTTGTGCTGGTGGCCGCCGGGCGTACCAGCCGGCACGGGGAAGGGGGCGACCGCCCCCGGCACGGACCCCGGGTTGCCGCAGCACGGCGCGGGCGTCGCTGCCCCGGGCGCCGCCATCGGCATCCCGGGGTACGCCGCCGGGGTCGACGGCACGGCGGACGGGGTGGCGCACCCGCAACCTCCGCGGACGCCGCGCGACCGCACCGCGGACTCACCCACCGCGGCGAAAGCCGCGACGGCGACCAAGGCGAACACGAATCTCGTCATCAGACACACTCCTCGGCGGCACTCGGCCGCCACCAACCGCACCACCGGGGCCGGGTTGTGACACACGACCTCTGGCAACCCCGACGTGTTTCGTGGCACGCCTCTCACCCCCGCGAATCGGGGTGAGGCGTGGGCCGTGACTCGGGCAATCGCGGTGCCGCGGGCTCCGGCTCGCGGGCCGGTGCCGGGCCGGCGAGTCCACCCGTCGCCGCGTGTCGGCCGTTCGTCTCTGCCGCGACGGGCCCCGGAATCACTTCGACCGGACTCGGAATCAGCGGCATCCCGGACGCCGGCCGCGACGCGAGTTCCGGGCGTTCGGTCAGCCAGGCGTCGTCCCAGCCCCCGGCGGGCGTTCCGTTTGCCGACGGGGACGACGGGACGTACACCTTCCGGCCGAACAGAAGGAACACGGCCGGGGTGACCACCTGGTCCATCAAAGTCGACGTGATGAGCCCGCCGATCACCACCACCGCCAGCGGGTGCAGGATCTCCTTGCCCGTCTGGCCCGCACCGAGCGCGAGCGGCACCAGCCCGATCACCGCCACCCCGGCCGTCATCAGCACCGGGGCCAGCCGCTCGAGACTGCCGCGGACGATCATCTCCTTGCCGAACGCCTCACCCTCCTCCTTCATCAGGTGGATGTAGTGGGCGATCATCATGATCCCGTTGCGGCTGACGATCCCGATTAGCGTGATGAACCCGACCCAGTGGGCGACCGACAGGGTGGACGCCTGGAACCACACGCCCGGCCACTTCCACCACGGGACGGCATTGAGCGCGGCGACGTCCGGGCGGTTGACGATCAGCAGCGCCGCCACGGCACCCAGGCCCGCGAGCGGAAGGTTCACGCCCAACACCATGAGGCCGGCCCGCCACGACCCGAGGCACCGGGAGAGGAGAAGGAACACTGCGACCACGGAGGCCGCGCCGAGGACCAGGAGCCGGGTGTTCGCCTCCTGCTGGGCGCGGTACTGGCCGTCGTCTTCGACCCGGTACTCCCCGCCCCTGGCACGCAGCTTCTCCTCCGTCGGGCGGACCGCCCGCTTGATGTCGGCGACCACGTCGCCGAGGCTCCGGCCCTGGACGTTGCACGACACCACGACCCGGCGGGCCACGTTCTCGTGGTTCAGGGTGTTCGGCCCGGTTGTGTCCAGGACCTCCGCGACCTGGTCGAGCGAGACCTTCTTCCCGGACGGGGTGTCGAGGATCGTCCGGCCGATCGCCTTGGGGTCGGAGCGGGACCGCTCGTCGTACCACACGACGAGGGAGAAGTACTTCTCGCCGTCCAGCACGGTGGACACCTTGCGGCCCTTGTAGGCCGTCTCCAGGAGTCGGACCACCTCCCCGGGCGCGAGGCCGTACCGGGCCGCCTCCTCCCGCCTCACCCGGAGACGGACCTGGGAGATCTCCACCTGGGGCTCGACCTGGAGGTCCACCACCCCCGGGACCTTCGACACCGCGTCCTGGATCTCCTGGGCGGCGTTGCGCAGTTCTTGCAGGTCCGGGCCGAACACCTTGACCGCCACCTGCGCACGCACCCCGGACATGATGTGGTCGAGTCGGTGGCTGATCGGCTGACCGACGTTGGCCTTCACGTTGGGGATGCTGCTGACCCGGTCCCGCACGTCCGCGAGAACCTGCTCGGGCGGGCGGCCGAACTCATCCACCCCGTACCCGTGCAGGCCGGGAACCGCCCGGAGGACCGCGAACCCGAGCCCGGGCTTGGGGCGGGCGTGGGGGGCGAGCCGGACGTCGATTTCGGACGTGTTCACCCCCTCCGCGTGCTCGTCCTGCTCCGCCCGCCCGGTCCGCCGCGAGACCGACACCACCTCGGGGATCTGGAGGAGCGACTGTTCGGCCCGCGCGGCGACCCGCCCACTTTCGTCGAGGCTCGTGCCCGGGGGCAGTTGCAGGTTGACGGTCACCGTCCCCTCGCTGAACGGGGGGAGGAACTCGGAGCCCATCCCGAGGACCGAGAGCATCGTCGCCCCCGACAGGACGAGCGACACGACCAGGACCGGCCACGGGAACCGCAGGCTGAGCCGCAGGAGCCGGGCGTCGACCCACTTCAGGCCGCGGAGCAGCAGGGCGTCGCGGTGCGGCCGGGCCTTGCCGCGGCCGAGGAGCAGCGACGCGAGTACCGGCGTCACGGTGAGCGAGACCAGGAGCGACGCCATGAGCGACACGAGGTACGCCAGCCCGAGCGGGGCGAACATCCGGCCCTCGAGGCCCGATAGCGCGAACAGCGGCAGCACCACCAGGCAGACGATCAGGGTCGCGTAGACGATCGAGTTTCGGACCTCACTCGACGCGCGGAAGACGACCCTGAGCAGCGGGTCGGGGTCGGCCTTGGCGCGGTTCTCGTTCAGCCGGCGGAAGATGTTCTCCACGTCCACGATCGCGTCGTCGACCAGTTCCCCGACGGCCACCGCGATCCCCCCGAGCGTCATCGTGTTGATCGTGATCCCGAAGTAACTGAACACGAGGACCGTGACCAGGATCGAGAGCGGGATGGCGGTCAGGGTGATGACGCTCGTCCGGATGCTGGCCAGGAAGACCAGCAGGACGAGGAACACCCACACGGTCCCGTCCCGGATGGCCTCGACCACGTTGTCGATGGCGGCCTGGATGAAGTCGGCCTGGCGGAACACCCGCCGCTCGATCACGGCACCCGCCGGGGCGTCGGCCTGGAGCTGGTCGAGGGCCGCGTCCAGCTTGGGGGTGAGGTCGAGGGTGTTCGCCCCCGGCTGCTTTTGGACGGTCAGGATCACCGACGAGCCGCCGACCGGCCGGCCGTCGGCGTCCTTCACACGGGTGCTCCCGTCCCCGCGGCGGACGGGGCCTGCGAACCGGACGTCCGCCACGTCGTTGATGCGGATGGCCCGGTCCCCGCGCCACGCCACGGGGCTCTCGGCGATCTGCTCGGGCGTCAGGCTCTGGCCGCTGATCCGGATGAGAGACTCCTTCGGCCCCCGCTCCATCACCCCGCCGCCGGCCAGCACGTTCGCCTTCTCGGCCGCGTCGGTGAGCTGCTGGAGGGTGACGTTCTGGGCCGCGAGCCGCTCGGGCGACGTGACCACCTGGTACTGCTTCAGGTAGCCGCCCATCACCGTCACCTGCGAGACCCCGTCGACCGCGAGCAGCCGGTTCCGGACGTTGAACTCGCCGAACGTCCGCAGGTCCATCCCCTGCTTGAGTGCCTCCTCAGGAGTCTTTGCCGACTCGGCCGGGCGCAGCCCCACGATCATCACCTCGCCCATGATGGACGAGATCGGGGCCATGACCGGGTTGACGTCCGCCGGGAGCCGCTCGCGGACGAGCTGGAGACGCTCGGACACCACCTGCCGGTCCTGGTAGATGTCCGTCCCCCAGTCGAACTCGACCCACACCACCGACAGCCCGATTCCCGACGCCGACCGGACCCGCCGGACCCCCGTGGCCCCGTTGAGCATGTACTCGATCGGCCGGGTGACCACGACCTCGACTTCCTCAGGGGCCAGGCCGGGGGCTTCCGTCAGGATCGTCACGGTCGGCCGGTTCAAGTCCGGGAACACGTCCACCGGGGTGCGGACGAGCTGGTAGAGCCCCGCGGCCGTGACCGCCGCCGCGGCGATCAGGACGAGGGCCCGGTTCTGGAGCGAGAACGCGATGACGCGGTTGAGCACGGCCCTGTCCCTTTCACCGGAGTGAGGCGTGGGCGGTCATGAGTTCGGCGGCCCCCGCGACGGCCACCGGCTCGCCCGCGGACAGGCCCCGGGTGACGGCGACGAACCGGTCGTCGGAGCGGCCGAGGTCGACGGGTCGGCGGGCGAACGTCCCGTCCGGGTCGCGGACAAAGACGAACGCGGCCGACCCGTCCGCGACCACCGCCGACTTCGGAACCGCGACCGCGGGCGGGCGGGAACCTCGGACGACCGTGACGGTGGCGAGTTGGTTGTTGAGAAGTCCCCCGGGTAGCACGCCGTCGAGTTCGACCCACACCGCGAGCGAGCGGGTGTCGGCCCCGACGGTGCGGCTGCTGCGGACCACCTTGCCGGTGCCCGCGAACGCGGGGTCGGCGACGAGCCGCACGCGCACGGGCTGCCCGAGGGAGACGGACCCGAGGTCCCGTTCCGAGGCGAACCCGCGGACCCACGGCGCGGACAGGTCGTGGACCTCGAAGAGTGGCTCGTGGGCCGCGACCGCCTGCCCCAGCACCTTGTCGAAGTTCACCACGACGCCAGTGACCGGCGACCGGACCGGGACCGCCGAGAGCATCTCGTTCTTCGTCAGGAGCCGCTCGACGTGGTCCGGCGTGAGCCCCGCGGTCAAGAGCTTCCGCCTCAGCCCGTCCCCGCGAGACCGGAGCCCGTTCAACTGGCTCTCCAGCTTCCAGAGCGTCTGGGCCGCGGCCCCGGGAATTTTGCGGAGGCTCGCGAGCGTGGTCTCGGCGAGGGCGGCTTCCAGGTGGGTCTTGAGTAACTCTTGCTGCATGGTCAGCAGCTCGGGGCTGTAGACCTCGGCCAGCACGTCGCCGGGCTTCACCTGCTGCCCGCGGTCCGCCCGGATCGTCCGGATCGTGCCGGCGAGCTGGGACGCCGCGAAGCCGCGCTTGGCCGGCGGCACCTCGACCACGCCGTCCAGGGTCAGAACCTCGTCGACGACCCGCACCGTTGCGGGCTCGACCTTCAGTCCGATCGTCCGCTCGGCCTCGGGGGAAAGCCGGAGGACCGTCGGCGCGAAGAACGGGGCGAGTTCGTGCCCGCCTCGGGTCACCACCCGGTCCCCCGGGAAGATGCCGCCGCCGAGAACCTCGGCCCGGCCGCCGGACTCTTGCCCGACGACGACCGACTTCTTCCGGTACTCGGACGCACCGACCCCGCTGGCCTCCTCGACCAGTACGAACCGCTCGGCCCCCTCCCGGAGAACGGCCGCGGAGGGCACGTTCAGCCGGGGCTTCCCGTCCGAGACGACGACGAACGCCTGCCCGGCCATGCCCGGCTGGAAGCGCGGCTCGGAACCGGGCGGGTTCTCCAGTTCGGCCCACACCGCGGCCACGTTCGTGACCGGGTCGAGGAACTGTCCCTTCGCCTTGACCGTGGTGCGGAACACCTCGCCGGGGTAGGCGACCAAGTGGAGTTCAACCGGCTGACCGACCCGGACCCGGCCCAGGTCCTTCTCCAGGACGCCGACGCGGACCGAGACCGTGGAGAGGTCGACCACCTCGGCCAGGTGTTCGGTCGTGTCGACCACCTTCCCGGCCGTCACCTCGGCGTGGACCACCACCCCGGCGACCGGGGCGCGGACCGGGAGGGTCAGGCCGGGGACGGGCTTCCGGGTGCGGGACAGTTCGTCGAGCCCCCCGGGCGGGAGGCCCAGGGTGAGCCACTTGACGCGGGCCACGGCGAGCGCGTTCTTGTGTTGTGCCAGCGTGCTCTCGGCGTCGATCACGGCCTGTCCCGACACCACCCCCTGGTCGGCCGATTTCCGCAGCTCGGTCACGAGCTTATCGGACAGGGCGATGTCGTTCTGGGCCGAGGCGAGTTCCAGTTGGAGCGCGTCGAGTTCCAGGCTCTCGACCTCGGCCAGGACGTCCCCGGCCTTGACCGCCTGACCCGGCGTGACGGCGACGCGGGTGACCCGGCCGGGCAGTTGGGCGGTCACGTACCCGTGGTTCCCCCACGGCGCGGCGACCGTGGCATAGGCGAGCACCTTCTCCTCAACCGACCGGGAATCGACCACGGCGGTATCGACATCGACGGCCGAGCGGGCGTCGGCGGTCAGGAGCAGGCTTCCCGTCTCGGGGTCCGCCACCGCACCCTTCGTCGGGAGCGGGGCGTGCCCCTCGTGGGCGATGACCACCGCCGCCCCCACCGTCAGGGTCGATAGTACCACCCACCAACTGCGGGCAAACGCCCGGGCGCGTTTAACGGGTGTCACGGTCGGCCTCCTTAAGTTCCTGAAGTTCGGGCGGACGGGGTTTCCGCCCCACTCAGTTCGGTCAAACCCCGGCCGCCCGGGTCCGGACATCGGCTGGCGGGCACGAACACCCAGAACCCGGGACGGCGCGAGGCTCCCCGGCCTCTCGGCCGAGGATCTGCGGCTACCGCGCCCACTCGGCCGCGACGGCGGCGAGCGTCTTGTCGGGGTCCGCTTGAGCCTTGGCGGCGCACCCGCGGCAGCAGACGTAAACGGTCTGGCCCTTCACCGTCACGGCGACGGGTTTGCCCATCGACCCGAGTTCCTCGCCAGTCACCGGGCAGTTCTTCTGCCCGCCGAACGGCCGGGGCGCGGTGGTCGGGTTTCCGGGCGGTGGGGACGGGGCGACGACGGCATTTGCCGCCGAGGCACGCGCCGGCACGCCCGGCTCCTTCCGGCACGTTCGGCACCCGCCGGGACTCGAACAACCCGCGACGAGTGGCACCAGCAGGGCGACGACCACCCCGC
Organism: Planctomycetaceae bacterium; assembly: GCA_013823135.1. Taxonomy (GTDB): domain Bacteria; phylum Planctomycetota; class Planctomycetia; order Gemmatales; family Gemmataceae; genus Gemmata. Next base: position 39,856 of record PNLP01000050.1, on the reverse strand, counting down.
CGAGCACGACCCACAACGAACACTTGGTCACAGCCACGTCCTCCTTGACCGGCCCGGGTGTCGGGCCGCGACTCCGCCGAACGCGAGCGTGCGCCGGCGTTTTTCGTTAATGCGGGACCCCGGCGGCCTTCCACTCGGCCACCCTGGCGAGGGTCTTGTCCGGGTCGGCCATCGCCTTCCGCTTGCAGCTCTTGCAGCAGACGAACACCGGCTTCTCGACGCCGTCCTTCCCGATCACCATCACCTTGACGGGCGGCCCCATATCCCCGAGCTTGGAGTCGGGCATGGCCGGACAGTATCGCTGGGATGCGATCAGCGTCGCGTCGTCGTCCTGGTTCGGCACGGCGTTCACGGCTTCCGAGTTGTCCCCGCCCGCGTCGACGGCCCCGCAACAGCCGTGGCCTCCGTACCCGGAGTATTTCAAGGCGACGAATCCGCCGGCCAACAGGGCGACGATCGCCACGACACGCGCCTTCTCACCCACGGAGCACCTCTGGGTTGGAACTCGGACCGTCCGGCCCAGTCGAGACATTCCCGACCGCGCCGGACGAGTCGTCATCTTCGATCCGCCGCGTCACTTCTTGATGTACTCGGACGGGTCCTTGATCTCGTCCGGCTTCTCCTTGGCCTTGGCCAAGAATTCCTCGATGCACGGGATGCAGCAGAACTCGTAGATCTTGCCGCCCACGACCCAGGTGAACTTCGGGTTGGCCAGGGTCTTGGAGATCGGGCAAATCTTCTGCCCCGCCTTCGGGTTGTCGTCGTGTGCCGCGCGGACGCCCTTGTACTTCACCGTCGGGACGGTGTTCCCGTTCGCCCGGATGTCGGCCGCGGTGTAAAGCCCGCCCGGCGTGAGGAAAAGCGCCCGCTCCTCGTCCGTCCCCTTCTTGACCGGCATCTCTTCCCCCGCGTGGGCGGACGCCTCGTTGGCGAACGCGATCCGGAATCGCTCGGTGCCGACGGTGATGTTGTTGACGGTCACCTGCACCTTCTTGCCGGCCAACTCCTCGGGCAAAATGGCGACGAACAGGGAGGTCTTGCCCTTGGCGTCGCCCGCCTGCGGATCGGGCTTGAACGCCACCGCGACCGCGTCCGTCGATCCCTCGGGGGTCACGAACCCGGCCAACTCTTGGGCGTCCACCTCCTGGACCCGGGTCTCCTCCTTGCCGAGCATGTAGAGGCGGACCTTCTGGCCCTTCTCGAACACCGCCTCGACGTGGTAACTTTCCTTGCCGAGCGAGACGATGATCCCGCCGTGCGAGCCGGGCTTGTGCCCGTGATCCTCATCCGACTTCGCCGAACCACCCTTCTCCCGGTGTTCGCCGCCCGGCGGCTTGGCGAGGGAGTTCGGGCCGGCCGCCTTTTCGGTCGGGGGCTGTGCGTTGTTGCAACCGACGACGGCCGTCGCCACCGCGACCGCGATCCCCGCGAGGATGATGAGCTTGCGGACCATGAGAACCTCCTGTGCCGGGCACGCGGGCGATCACGCCCACGGGTGCCGGCACGACTGGCGTTGAAAACGGGAATGTCCTGTCCATCGCGCGTCGACCGGGGTCGGGGGCGTGGCGTTTAGTGGGCCTTCTCATTGGCGAACTCGATCCGGAACCGCTCGGTGCCGATCGTGATGTTGTTGATGGTGACCTTGAACTTCTTGTGGGCTGCCGCTTCCGGCAGGGTGGCGACGAACAAGGAGGCCTTGCCCTTCGCGTCGCCCGCCTGCGGCTCGGGCTTGAACGCCACCGCGACCGGTTCCGTCGCCCCCTCGGGGGTGACGAACCCGGCCAGATCCTGCACGTCGAGGGACTGGGTCTGGGTCTCGTCCTTGCCGAGCATGTACAGTTGGACCTTCTCGCCTTTCACGAACACGACCTCGGCGTGGTAGCTGTCCTTGCCGAGCGAAACGATCATTCCGCCGTGCGGACCGGGCTTGTGGGCGTGGTCGTCCTTCTTGCCATCGACGGCCTTGTGGGCACCGTGGTCGTCCTTCTTGCCACCGTCGGTTTTGCTGTGGGCATCGGCGTGCGGTGTGGCACCCGTGGGGTGGGCCTTGTTGCACCCGACCAGGGCCAGCACAACAACGGCCGCCCCGAGACTGCCAGGAACCATCAACGTGCGCATCATGGGGAATCCCCTGTGACCGGGGTACGCGGGTGGTCAAACCCGCGTCCGCGGATGGTGCTGGGAACGGAAGGGTCGGATGCTCGCCGAGACACGATGAAATCGTGGCAGGCGAGACAGGTGAAAACACGAATGGAATGACGTCTGACCGAACGGCCGACGACGGCTCACGTCACGCCGCGGGGCGAGGAATGCGACGTGAGGAGGAATGGACTAACAGCGCAGGTTGTGGTGCGTGTAGAGGAGTTCGGCGGTGGTGAGAAGTGGGTGCCCACCGCCCCATCGACAGTCGAGATCGCGGGTGCAATAGGCGAGGGCTTTGACGCCCGAGTGAGCGAACGACGGGTGGTCGTCGAACGTCAGAATTCGCAGGAAGGTCGAGACGTCGGGCTGAGCCGATTCGGCCTGGGTCGTGGCCGCCTTGTCCGAACCGTCCTTACACGGGCACTTGTCTTTCGGCTGACCGGGCTTCGACGGGGCGGATTTCTCGGCCGGGGATTGGTGTTTGTGCGAGCAACACGAGTGCGAAACCCGTTCGCTGGGTGCACCATCGACCGAGGAAGCCGGAGTGTTATGGGGTGGTGGCGTGGCTGCCAACATTCTCCCGGCCGAGCAGCAGCAGAGCCAAGGCCCCACCGCCACGGCGAGAATCAGTTGGTAGGTTAACGCCAGCCGCAACATTGGGAGCAAACTCCGAAACCACAGGTGAGCATGGCTCATCGACCGTATACATACTATCGGCGCGGTCAAGTATCAAGGTCATCTGAAATCTGAAAAGTCGCGTTTCACTTCTCAGGTTTCTTTTCAGCCAGAACCGTTTTGCAAGCACCCGCAGTGCCCAGGCATGCCCCGCACCCTCCGTAAAAGCTCCAGCCCAGAAGTCTCCCTTCCCCAGCTCGGAATTTATTGTACAGCGATGTTCCTTGCTCAACCCGTTCCATGAGCTTCTTGCTCCACTCCTGTTTCTCTTCCGCCGACAGGTTCATTTTGGCCAGGTGTGCCGCGACGTACTTCCCGACGAGCGGTTGAATTCCCTCTTTGACGCGGGTTTGGAGAATGTCGCTCTTGAACGCTTTGACGATTTCGGGAGAAAGTTCTCCTTTCCCGAACGCGTTTCGTTTGCCATCGTCCTTGAAGTTCGGTCGCCTCTGGTAAAGCGCGAACGCCTCGTACACGGGATGGCAGATCGGGCACTCGGGGATGAAATTCTTTCGCAACGAGTCTTTCTCGGGATTCGGCGTCTTCGGGACGATGTACTCGACCACGTCATCGGTCACCCCGTCCCGGTACAGCCCTTCGAGGACAGCGAAGAAAACCATCTGACAGACGGGATCGTCCTTCCAGTCGATGGCCTTCGCGGCAGGCGGTTTCGGGATTGGGAGCGCGGGCGGGTCAGCCGCTACCGGGTGTTGCGCGGACAGCGCGAACGTTGCGATCACACCCGCGAACATCAGTTTACGCTTCATCGGATGCACTCCTGCTTTTTGCCTGTCGGCAGAACTGGGTTCTCACGCCCCGACGAGTCTACCCGAGTACTGAACGAAGGATAGTAACGAATGGGTAACGGGTAACGGGTAACGGGTAACGGGTAACGGGTGAAGGATCACCCTGAGAGGAATGTCGCGCCGCACGAAACCGACATGCACCCCGTTTTTGTGAGCCATGAATTGTTACACTCGATCAGTTCGGTAGCGCCGGTAGCGCCCGGTTCACCTTGCCCAATGCATCCATTCACTTCCTTCGACCTCTTCAGCATATCCACGCCAGTCGGGTTCAAGCCGCGCAACCCTCGAAACCGATGGAATAGCAACGACCGGAAGTGCTGGCGGGCGCTCACCGGCCCTGACGGGCCTTAGGGGGATACCAGATGCGTGCCATTGCCGGCGCTCGCGCTTTCGTCTTCGGCGTTTCGCTTTCGGCGAGCGGGGTGTGCGGGTGCCAGACCGCCAGCCCGCCACCCGCGACACCGACCCCTCAGCTCGTCAGGCCGCGGACGGCGTCCGGTGACGCCCCCGGCCTCACCCAGGCGGCCGCTTCGCTGATGCCGACCGCGACGCCTGACGTCGTCACCGCCGCCCAGGTTGCCCAGGCCACACCAGCCGCCGGCCCGCTCACTGTCACCGACCTCGAGCAACTCGCTCTCGCGCACAACCCCACGCTCGTCCAGGCGGCTACGTTCATCGACGCGGCCCGCGGGAAGGCCCTCCAGGCCGGGCTCCCGTTCAACCCGACGGCCGGGATCATCGGGGAGCAGATCGGAGCCGATCGGACGGCCGGGGAGTGGACGTTCTTCTCCCTCCAGCAGCAGATCGTAACCGGCGGCAAACTCCGGCTCAGTCGGATGAAGTACGAGCAGGAGGCCGAACTCGCGGAGATCCAGGCCCAGGCCCAGCGGCTGAAGGTGGTCAACGGCTTGACCGCCGCGTACTTCGACGTCCTCGTGGCCCAGCGGGCGGTCGAGAACGAACGCCTGCTGGCGAAGAACGCCGAGGAGGCGATGAAGACCACGGAGCAGCTTCTCAACCTCGGCCAGGCGAACCACCAGGACCTGCTCCAGGCCCAGGTCGAGGCGTCCCAGGCTCGGGTCGCGGTCCGCAATGCCGAGGCCCGGCTTCGTCAGGAGTGGGTTCACTTGGCCACCCAGGTCGGCGTCCCGAACCTCCCGATGCAACCGCTCGTCGGCCAGTTGGAGCCGGACGGCCCCGCGCTGAACAGGGACGAGGCGTTGGCTCGGCTTCTCCAGGACAGCCCGGAACTGGCGTTCGCGGTGACGAAAGTGCAGCAGGACCGAACTCAGCTTCAGCGGGAGCGGCGGGAGCCGATCCCGAACGTGACGGTTCGTGGGGGTGCCGGGTACAACTACGAGACCCGGAACCCGACGGCGCAAGTCGTGCTCTCCCTCCCGATCCCGGTGTTCGACCGGAACCAGGGAACGGTTCAACAGGCGGCTGCCGACTTGGCCCGATCCCAAGCCGAGGTAACCCGGGTCTCGCTTGACCTTCAGCGGCGGTTCGCCGACGCTTTCACTCGCTACGAGATAGGCCGGGAGCAGGTGGAGAACTTCCGCGACCAGGTGCTGCCGAAGGCCAAGAAGGCGGTCGAGTTGTACGAGGAACAGTTCAAAGCGCGGCGGGCGGCGTTCCCGCAAGTGCTGGTCGCCCGGCGGACGGCGTACCAACTGAACGAGGAGTACAACAAGTCCCTGACGCAGTTCCGCCGGGCCGAGGTCGAGGTCCGCGGCCTGCTGCTGGTAGACGGGCTGACGGCCCCACGCGAACCGGTCCCGGCGGGCCACATCAACGCGACCCCGAAGCCGCGGTAAAGGATTGGGTGCTCGGCCGGGTTTCCCCGCACTGGTGCGGGGAAACCGCTGACAGCGTCAGTGACTGTGTCCGGCGTGCCCGTCGCTCCCGACCGAGCCACCCGAGCCGCCGGTCGACTCGCACCCCACCAACCCGCCGAGGGTGGCACAGCAAACCAGAGCCAATACGACCAGTCGAACGCCCCACTTCCATGTCGACATGAACGGTTCCCCCATGGTTAATGCGCGCCCGCCAGCCGCTCACGGTGCGTAACCGGACCTCGCGGCATTTGCAACCCCGGGTCGAGGCCATCCCGGATTCACCCGGATTCACCCCTCAGAAATGCCGATCCGTTTCTTCGCCACCTCGATGTCGTCCGCGTCCGTCTCGACGACGAGCAAACGGCCAATGGCTCGGGTCCCGCATCCCTCGCGGGTGTGGTCGAGGATCGAGACCGCCTTGTCCCGTGGTGGTCGTGCGTCTTGCAGGAGCTTCGCGTGGTCCGACAACCGTAATAACCCTCCCCGCCCGGGCCAGCCCCGGTGCCCAAGCGCATCCGCCCGGACGATCGACGCGGCGGTGAGGCCGGCAGGTCTTCGCCGCCCTTGCCCCGGCGGCAATCGAGATGAGCCTCGGCGCAGCCGACGACATGCGACAGCAACCCGAGCTACTCGAATCGCATTGGAAGAGGCTCCAGCGAGGGCCTGTGACAGTGGGGACACCCTGCCGGAGCAATCAAGTTCATCAAGCGCTCGATGTTCGGCCGGGATGGTTTGACGCTGTTGCGGGCACGTGTTCCGGCCAAGTCGTGATCGGTACGCGCAGGGAGCTCGCAAAGTTCTGAGGGACAGCGACAGCTTCGTGGCTGAGCGGAAGAACCCCTTTCCAAAGCCGAATGCGTCTTCCGAACAACTGTTGATCACCAGGGTCACCTCTCGAACGGGAATTCTCCTTTACCCGCCGCTGGATGGTAATCAGCGTCGAAAAGGGGTTCTCCCGCAAAGTTGATGAAGTGCGTTGGTTAGAATGAGGGCATCAACTCGCCCGTGGTCATGTCTGTTGGCAGGATTTGCCACCATGTCTGGTTCCGACTTCCTTCTTGATTGTCCCGATCTTCGTGCCACAGAATTCTCGCTCGAAGATGACGCCGTCACGATCCACGTTGAATCGACCGCGCCCTCTTCGAGTTGCCCACGTTGCGGGGGCACCGCTGTTCGCGTCCACAGCCGATACCCGCGAACCGTCACCGATTTGCCCGCCCACGGCCGGCGGCTCATTCTCCGCGTCACCGCACGGCGGTTCTTCTGCGATCAGCCACAATGCACCCGCACCCTCTTCTGCGAACGCTTCCCTGAATTGACCACCGCACATGCACGCACGACCGGCCCACTCACGGAATCCCATCAGGCCATCGGCTTCGCGCTCGGTGGTGAAGCCGGTGCCCGACTCGCTGAACAACTCGCGGTTCCCACCAGCCCCGACACACTTCTGCGTCGAGTGAAAGCCGCACCCGATGAGCCACAGCCTCCAGCACGTTACATCGGCATCGACGATTGGGCCACCCGCAAGGGCCAGCACTATGGCACGATCCTGATCGACCTCGAACGTCACTGTGTCATCGACATCCTGCCGGGGCGAGATGGCGTGGCTCTGAAGACGTGGCTGGAAGAACACCCAGGTGTCGAGGTCGTCACCCGCGACCGCTGGCCTGCATTCGCACAAGCTGTCCGGGAGGGTGCGCCCAAGGCCAAGCAAGTGGCGGATCGCTGGCACCTCCTCAAGAACTTGCGAGAGGCTGTCGAGCGGTTGTTCGCTCGCTTCTCGCCCGAGATCAACAAGATCGCAACGCAGCCATCGTCAGCCGAAACACCGGCTCCCTCGACCGAAGGTGGATCGACACTGCCTGCTGTCCCCGCACCGAGTGTGCCCGCACCGACACCATCCACTCCCCTCTCGCCGCGTGAGCAGGCTCGGCGAGCCAAGCAAACTGTTCGAGAGCAGCGACACTGCCGCGTCCGCGAATTGCGGGACCAAGGACATTCGATCCGCAACACCGCGAAACAACTGGGTGTCTCGACAAAAATGGTGATCCGCTATCGACGTGAGGCGACATGCCCCGACTGGAAACCAGGTCGGAAAGCGCCATCGCAAATGGATGAGCATCGGGTCTTGGTCGAGGAGTGGATCAAGTCAGGCGGGCGGAACACGGCGGAATTGCACCGGCTGCTCTCGGAGAAGGGGTTCCGCGTGCCGTACGACGCAGTCCGGCGGTGTGTGAATCGGAAGATCGGCAGCACGGGTCGGCCGGGGCGACGAACGGGTGAGGCAACGCCACCGCGACCTTCGGTTCCCTCGGCAAGGAAGCTGTCGTTCCAGTTCATCAGTCCGCCCAATGACGAGAAGGCCAACCCTTCCGCTGAACCAGCGGAACCGCGTTTCCTGGATCGGATGCGAGCGAGCATCCCCGGCATGGCCGCGGCGCTGGATGTGGCATCGGAACTGGTGTCGATGCTTCGCAAGGAAGTCACCTGCCCCCTGTCCGACTGGTTGACGAAGGCGGAAGGGTCCGGGGTGAGCGAGCTAAAGACCTTCGCACAGAGCCTGCGTGAGGACGAAGCTGCGGTGTCAGCGGCCCTGACGGATGCGTGGAGCAACGGGCCGGTGGAGGGCCAGGTGAACCGGTTGAAGTTCATCAAGCGTTCGATGTATGGCCGGGCTGGGTGGCGGTTATTGCGAGCGCGGGTGAAACGGAAAACCTGAGTCCGTCTGAAGGGAACCTGCTGGGTTCCGCACGAGTGACACATCATCAACTTTGCGGGAGAGCCCCTTTTCGACGCTGATCTACAGCTGGACGCTGGTTGGCGGTATTTGATGCCCCGGGCCCGTCTCAAACACGGCTGCTCAACCCAGCGGTAGAACAGGGCCTCTGCCAGGAGCGACAAGACGAAGGCTGCCGCGACGAGGGGGCCCGGACCGCCGAACTTCTCGGCCGCGGGTCGAGCGAGTAGACCCGGTAGGCCACGATCCCGTGGACGAGGTAGATGCTGTACGACCTGGCACCGACCCAACGCAGCGCCCGGAACACCCGCCACCGCGGCAGTGCGAACCCCTGACCGATCGTCCACAGCGCGGCCACGGCGATCCCTGCACGGATGAACCTGAGATCGCCCGTTGCCAGACCGGCAGTTCCGGCCGCAACAAGCGCGACAAAGAACGGCACCCGCCCGTCGCGGAGTACGGTTGCCCTGTACAGCAGCATGCCGAGGAGTATGAAGCCGCCCCAGACCGGAAGGGCGAACGCGGGGGTTGTCTCGTACGGGAATAGCCACACCAACAACGAACATCCGATCCCGGCGGCCCAACCCTCCACGCGCAACTGCCTGGTTTCCCCGCGCACGGACACGCGAACCAGGGCGACGAGGGCGAGCCAGAGCACGTAGAACTGTTCGAGTGCCACCAGCGACCAGAAGCCGACCGCCGCCTCGCGGACGCCGAACGCCTCCTGCACGAGAAACATCTGGGCGGCCACCTCGCCGACGCCGGGGGCCGCCTTGCCCCCCGCCGACCAGCCAACGGGCCAGCCAGAGGTTGGCGGCGGCGAACAGCACCGCGACCCAGTATGGCGGCAGGAGGCGCTCGCACCGCCGGGCGAGGTACGGCCCGAGGGACGCACGCTCGCCCGGTAGCGGACGCAGGGTGTGGGCCACCAGGAACCCGGCCAGGACGAAGAAGCTCTCCACGCCCAGCCGCACGTTGAGTACCGCCCATGCGCCCGCCGGCCCGAGCCGTTCGGCAAGCACCGAGTTGAGTTCGCCGGCGTACAGGTGCAGGGCCACGAGCCAGAGGCAAACCACGCCCCGGAACGGGTCGATGTCGAAGCGGCGGTCCGGTTGGTCCTTGTCCGCGTCCATCGGGCTGCCCCGCGCGGGTCGTTGGAAGGGTTTTCGAGGAGGTTCCTCGCACCGCCGGGAATACCAGTGCTGCGAGCCTCTCGAATGCGAACAAACACGCTCAAACGCGAAAAATCGAGATTGGCATGACTAATCCGGAAGCAACTGACTCAAGTATCCGTGCATGACAGTCCGAGCCACGACGTTCACCGAGAAGGATTCTTCGGACAAACTTCCGGAATCGGCCATGCCGTCGTGACGAATCGCGTGTGTCCCTGCCAAGTCGGTGTCCGCCTCTCCGAGGCGGCAGACTTCGCGGCAACCGCGGTGTGGCCGCGGCGAACGGCCTCACGGCTTCTTGTGGCCGTCGTGTTCGTCCTTCTTGGTCGGCGGATCCTTCTTCGGGTCCATCTTCATCCCCTCATGTCCCTTCGGCGTCGGTTCCGTCTTCATGCCGCCGTGGCCCTCGTGGCCGCCGGCCTTGCCCGCCCCGGCCCCCGGGACACTCGCCCCCGGGGCCACCTCGCCCTTGCCCGACACCACCTTGTCGTACAGGTCCGGCGGCAGCACCCGGATGAGGGTGGTCAGCCCCTCGACGTCCGCGAACCAACCGTTCCGCATCCCCCGTGTCTCCGGCTTGAGGAGCTTCTTCAACTCGGCCGCCGTGTAGCTCGCCATGCCGGACATGTCCTGGGGGAAGCCCGGCACGCTCGCGCCGCCCTTCATGTCCATCCCCTTCATGTCCGTGCCCTTCGTGCCCGGCGGCTTCATGTCCATGCCCTTCATGCCCGGCTGACCGCCCATCATCGGGCCGTTCCCGACGGCCCGGTCCGACCCGGTGTTCTCCCCCGTCCCCCGGCCGAGGGTGCCGCCTAACTCCGGGTTCAGGGCCGGGCCGCGGGTGATCATCCCCATCCCGGTCGCCATGCTCCCGCCGGCCAACATTCCCTTCATGTCCCCGCCCATCGAGCCGGCCATCGAGGACATGAAGTTCATCATGTGGTGGAACATGTGGCAGTGGAGCACCCAGTCCCCGGGGTTCCACGCCACGAACTCGATGTCGTACGCCTGGGCCACACCGACCAGCACGTTGTTGTGGGCAGTCCAGGCCGTCACCGGCAGCCGCCCGCCCTCGGTCCCGGTGATCCAGAAGGTCATCCCGTGCAGGTGCATCGGGTGGTGGTCGATGACGCTGAAGTTCACCATCCGGATGCGCACCCGGTCCCCCTGCCGGACCACCATCGGGGTGATGTACGGGGCCGCCCGGCCGTTGGTCGTGAAGATGTTGAACTCCATCGACATCGTGTTGGTGACCGACGCCCCGGGGAGGATGGCCCACTCCTGGAGGATCAGGGCGAAGTCCCGGTCCACCGGCGGGTCCCAGGCCGCCTTCGGGTGGACGATGAACAGCCCGACCAGCCCCATGGCCTGCTGCATCGGCACGTGGGTGTGGTAGAAGAACGTCCCGTTCTGCTTGAGTTCGAACTCGTAGGTGAACGTCCCGCCGGGCGGGATCGGGTCCTGGGTCAGGCCCATCACCCCGTCCATGGCGGCCGGCACGTCCAGCCCGTGCCAGTGGACGGTGGTGGCCTCTGGCAGTTCGTTGTGGACGATGATGCGGACCTTGTCCCCCTCGACGACTTCGATCGTCGGACCGGGCATGGAGCCGTCCGTCGCCTTGGCCATACCGGGCATGCCGGGCATGCCGGGCAGGGCCATCTCTTTCTCGTTCTCTTTCGCTCTTCCCATGCCCGGCATGCCCGGCATCGAGTGCCCGCCCTTCGGGCCGGGTTCGGCACCGTAGCCCCACACGTCGAACCACTGGTCGGGCAGGAACTCGCGCTTCATGTGCCGGGCGTACAGGTGGAACTCCTTGGCCCCGTTCACCATCTTCCAGGGTAGCTTCCCAATGTCCGGGTGCTCGACCGGGACTGGCGGCTCGCCGGACTTGCGGCGACCCGGGGTCAACTTGTACCGGTCACCGGGGTCCGTCGGCCCGTAGTTCTTCCCGCCCCCGCCGTGCCCGGCGTGCGGGTCGTCCTTCGCGGGAGGCTTGTCCTGGGCGGCCGCCGACCCCGCCAAGAACCCGCCGGCCAGCGCCGAGCCGCCCAGCAGGAAGTTGCGACGGTCCGATTCCTCACTCATGGGATACCTCTCGTTTGGGGTCGTGCCCGCCAGCCGGTTCCCTCAATACAGGTCATTCTACCCGCCGCCCGACCGCCATACGACGACCGAGATCGGTTCAGCACCTTCCGTGCGCCCGAGAGCCGGTACAACCGCGCTGCAAATGTCCTGACACGGCGAGGGCAATTTCAGTCGTTCGCATGCCACACTCCCGATCAGCGAGATTAACTCACGGCTCCCGCCACCCCGCACGGCACCCGCTGACGAGCCGGTCGGCTTCCGCCGGTCCCCAGGTTCCCGCGGCGTAGTTCGGGAACGCCGGCGAGCCGTTCTTCCAGGCGGCCACGATCGGGTCCACGAACGCCCACGCGGCGGTGACCTCGTCCGACCGCAGGAACAGCGTGGGGTCGCCCCGGAGGGCATCCAGGAGTAACCGCTCGTAGGCTTCCGGGACCGGCTCGTCGAACGACCCGGCGTAGCCGAACGCCATCTCGACCGGCCCGAGGACGAGCCGCATCCCCGGCCTCTTCGCCGCGAACGACAGGCTGATCCCCTCGTCCGGCTGGATGCGGAACACCAGCGTGTTTGTCTGATTCCCGGCGTTGCAGCACTCGCACGTTGCCCCGCAGTCGCACCCACGGTCGCACAGCCCGCCACCCCGGACCGGGGCGGTGAACAGGCCGGTCGGTGCCCGCTTGAACTCGATCGCCACCTCGGTCACCCGCCGCGGCAGCCGCTTCCCGGCTCGGAGCAGGAACGGCACGCCGGCCCACCGCCAGTTATCCACCTCCGCCCGAAGCGCCACGAACGTCTCGGTCGCCGAGTCGGCCGCGACGGCTTCCTCTTCCCGGTATCCCCGGATCGGCAGACCGCCGACCAATCCGGGGCCGTACTGCCCGCGGACGACATCGGCCTCCCGGATCGGGACGAGGTTCCGTAACACCTTCACCTTCTCCGCCCGAATGTCGTCCGCCGCGAGTGACGCGGGCGGCTCCATCGCGACCAGGGTGAGGAGTTGGAGCAGGTGGTTCTGGACCACGTCCCGGAGCGCCCCGGCCCGGTCGTAGTACGCCCCGCGCCGGCCGGCCATCCCGTCGGCCTCGGCCATCGTGATCTGGACGTGATCGACGTACCGGCGGTTGAAGAGCGGCTCGAAGATGCCGTTGCCGAACCGGAACGCGAGGAGGTTCTGGACCGTCTCCTTACCCAGGTAATGGTCGATGCGAAAAACCTGTTCCTCGCGCAGGAACCGCAAAACATGCTGGTCCAGGGCGCGGGCGCTGGCCAGATCCTTGCCGAACGGCTTTTCGATCACCACGCGAGTCCGCGGCGTGTCCGAATCGCGGGGCAGCAGGCCCGCCGCGGCAAGCTGCTCGACGATCTGGGGAAAGTAGTCCGGCTCGGTCGCGAGGTAGAAGAGGCGATTGCCGCCGAGACCGCTCTGACTCTCCAGCGAGCGCAGACGGTCGGTCAGTGGGGGATAGCTCTCGGCCCGGTTGAAATCGGCCCGGTGGTAAAAGATGGACGCGGCGAAGCGCGCCCAGGACTCGTCGGCGGCCGGCTGCCCGGAGTCGTGAGCCTCGGTCGCCGCCCGCAACTCGTTGCGGAACTGGGCGTCGTTCTTATCGCGCCGGCCCACTCCCACAATCGCAAAGGGCTCGGCGAAGTAGTTCCCCCGCCACAGCCGGAACAGCGCCGGCAACAGCTTGCTGCCGGTCAGGTCGCCCGTGGCTCCGAAAATGACCAGGGCGAACGGCTCCGCGACCCGCACGGGAGAAGCAACCGGGTCCGCCGCCCCGACCGGCCCGGCCGGAATCACCGATGAGGCTTCCATCGCGTCCGCTTCCTTTCATGCACCCGCGGCACCAGCGCGAGGGTTCACGCCTTGGCGGCTTTGAACCCGAGGTTGTTGACGGCCGCGATCAGGACACTCTCCGTCGTTTTTTTCGGATCGAACAGGACCCGCGCCGACCCCACGGCAACCGTCTCGACGGTTGTGCCGGGCACCGACTTCAGCGCGGTCGTAACCTTGCCGACACAGCCGCCGCAGCTCATGCCCTGAATCGACAACCTGAGCGTTTCCATGACGTGTTCCAATCGTAGTTGGGGTCCTTCGAGTCTCGATCAACACAGCCCCTCAGCCTCATATTCTCGGCTGGCCTCCGAAGGTGCCGGGTCAGAGCGGTCAGCGCTGGCCCGGCACCCCGCGGGTCATTCACTTCTTTTTCGCCGTGGCCTCGATCTTGTGGACGACGAACTTGTCGTCCATCGTCAGTTTGACGGGGAAGCCCTCCTTCAGGTCTTCGAGTTTGGCATCCTTCCCGTCCAGTGTGATCTTGGCGTCCTTGGCGACATCGTGCTCGTGCTTCTTGTCGTCGCCCTTGAAGGTCAGTGTGATCTTGCCGTCGCCGGCCTTGACGACCGTCGCCTCGTGGACCTTGTCGTCGGCGGCCAGCAGCGACGGCCCGACCAGCGCGGCCAGCGCCACGGCCACGACCGCCACGAATGGAATGCGAGACACCATCGGGGTTACTCCTCGTCGGATTGGAAGATGCCAGGGCAGCACACGCGGCTCCCTTGTGAAGCGCCTTCCGTTTACATGGCGATCCATGTGACATTGTGCGGCTCGGCGCACTTCGGGCTCGTGAGCCCGGATCAGCAGCCCGCCGGGCTCCATCGCCTCATGCGGGAGGTCTGTTCGGCCGCTATCGCGCCTGGGGTGGCTCACTCCTTGGCGGCGCGGCTCCTACTTCGCCTCGACGGCCGACACGGTGAATCCCGCCTCTTTCAAGACTTTCTTGACCGCGTCCTCGTCGCACTTGCCGCCCTTCTTGACGGCGAATCGTGCTTCTTTCTTCTCCCTGTCGATCTTGACCGAGCCGGCCTCTACGCACGGTAGAGATTGAAGTGCTTCTCGCACTTTCGCGACTCAGCCGGCTCAGGTCATGCCTTCCACGGTCAGAACGTATTCGCGGGCATCCGGCGCGGCCTTGTCGTGCGCGGCCAGCGGCGGCAGCCCGACCAAAGTGACCACGGCCACGACCACCAAGAGGGATGGAATGCGCGAGAGCATCGGACGTCTCCTTCTTTGAGGTGGAACATGTTGGGAGCCCGCGTGGCTCCTCTTTCGACTCACTCCACCTCGATCCGGTTGGCCCGGAGCGACAATCCCAGGACCTTCGTCACCACGTGCTGGGCGAGTTGCTTTGGAGTAATACGTCGCCGCCCGTCCCTCCAGGGCGACCCCATCCTCCAGAACGACGATCCGCAGGTCGCGGACGTGCGCCCGACCGGCCAGCCACTGCCGGACCAGCGCTTCGAGGGGTTCCGTCTCGGCCGGTGGTGCGCTCGCGGTAGTCATGGTGCCCTCGGTGTCGGTCCGGTTCGATCAACTCGACGCGGTGGGGTTGCACTCTGGCTAGTGGTGCTTGTACCAGCCGACCCCCTTGATGTCGTTCCACGAAGTCGTCTGGTGGCACTGGTAACACTCGTTGACCTGGGCCTTCGGCTTCCCGGCCACCCGGGCCGAGACCATGCTGAAGTGCATCATGTAGTGGCTCGGCGGTGCCTGGTGGCACTGGGCACAGTCCATCGAACTCGGAGGCGGGTGCCGGAACTCCGGGATCGTCCACTTCGCCGTCGTGTGGCACTGGGCACAGTCCGGGCCGAAAAGCTGGCGGTGCCGGTCCGTGTTCGAGTGGCAGGCCGCGCAGTTCAGGACCGCTTCCTGCGGGGTGATGCTCGAACGGCCTTCCGACCCGTGGCCCGCGGGTCGGTGCTGGTCGATCCAGTCGAGGAGATCTTTCCGCACCGCCCGGTCTTCGGAATCCGGCCGGCGGTCGGCTCTCAGTTGGCGGAAGCCGATCTCGGCGAGCGCCAGGTGGTCCATGTCGGTGGGGCGGCGGTTGATGCCCTGGTGCTCGCGGTGGCACTCCCGACAACTGCCGATGTTGGCGTGAAACGCGGTCGGCTGGCGCTTCAGCACCGCCTCGTTGTTGGCGTGGCAGGCGATGCACTTGCTGGCCTCCGGTCCCTTTGCGGAGGTGTGGCACGCGGCGCAGTCGTGCTCCAGAAAGGCGTGCGCGCGGGACAGGTCACCGGGGCTGGCCATGCGTTCCCAGGTCGCGGCACTGAACACGTCGGTGCGCTTGCCGCCAGGATGGCTCCCGAGCAGATACACCGCGCCGAACGCCACCACCACGAGGCCGAATCCAGCGAATATGTAAGTCCCGAACTTCATGAGTACCACCTCAACCCGAAGTGAATCGAGGCCCAGACATGAAGTGTGAGAAGGAGCAAAAATGCGAACGATGTGACGATGTGTAGCATCAGTGCCCGCGAGAACCAGCGTTTCAGCACTTCGTGCGTGCGGACGGAATACTCAAGGTCAGCCACGCTCTCGGCCAGCGTCATGACCCGGCTCGCCGGATCATCGGCGGCCGACGACAGCCCGAGCGAAGCGAGGCCAGCCGCGAGCAACGGGTGCTGCGGCAGGTTCTTCTTTTCCTGCGGAGTCGACTCCAACACGCCCCAGGCGCTGTCGAGGTCGCCCCGAGCAGTTTGCAGTAGAGCGAGTTTGTCCTTCAGATCGGTCACGATGTAGGTCAGCAGGTACTTCACCGTGAATCCGCTTACGACGACGACCAGCATCATGGCTGTGAGTGCAATGCCCAGCGGGCTGTCATATTTGTGTCCAGTGTGAATGAGGCCGAGCAACGCTCCCACGATGCCCGTGTAAACGTGGATCGACAACAGAGTCTTCTGCGAGACGTACTTGTTCACCCACCGTTTGATGAAGGGGATGCGTTTGACGGCGACGTAGGCCGCGGAGACGAGCATGAGCGCGGCCCCCGCGATGCCGAACGCGGCCCCGAGACCGCTTCCCGCAAACCGGGGGGACGTGTGAACGAGGAAGCCGAGCCAGCCGAAGATCAGCACGGCAAAGATGGTGGTAACGAGGAAGCGTTCGCGGTCCTTCATCCCTACGCCTCCACGGTGACGGCCGTTTTGGGTTTGGCCTGGCACGCCAGGATGAGGCCGTTGGCCTTGTCGTCCTCGTCGAGCGAGTCCTGAACGGCCATCTCAACTTCCCCGGACGTCATCTTGACCTTGCAGATGCCGCAGGTGCCGACGCGGCAGGAGTTCTCGATGCCGATCGCGAGTTCCTCGGAGAGTTCGAGGATCGTCTGGCCGGCGCGGATGTTCGCCGTCTTGTTGTTGGTGGAAAAGGTGACCGCCGGACCCGTCGCGGCGGCCTTGGGTGTGGCCGGCGCACCCGGTTCGGCGAGCGGCGGCTTGACGGCCCCGAACGCTTCGGCTCTCACATGGTCGTCGGCGACGCAGAGTTCGCGCAGGATCGCCTTGGTGGCCTCCATCATCGTGAAGGGCCCACAAATGTGGACCCGCCGCGAAGCGATGTCGGGTACCGACCGCGCAAGCAGGTCTTTCGTGAGGCGGCCGCGGGGTCCCGTCCAGTCCGGCCCCGGCTTCGTCATGGCGACCACGAGGTGCAGCTTCGGGTTGCGACTCGCGAGTGCGGCCAGAGCCTTTTCAAAAATGTAGTCGGCCGGGTTGCGGCAGGTGAAGATGAAGAACACGTCTCCGGGCCACGACCGCTCCGACAGGTAGCGCGCGATGCTCATCATCGGCGTGACGCCCACGCCGGCGGAGATCAGGACGACGCTGTTCGCCTCGGTCCCGTTAAAGGTGAACTTGCCGACCGGGCCGTTCGCTTCGATCACGGTCCCGACCTTCCACAAATCGACGATGTGCCGCGAGACGGCACCACGTTCCTCCCGTTTCACGCTGAGTTCGAAGTACTCGCGTTCGTTCGGCGAAGACGAAATCGAATAGGAGCGATTCATTCTCGCCCCGCCGACGTTCAACGCGACGTTCAGGAACTGACCGGGGAGGAACGTGAACGGGAGCGGCCCGCCCCCGGGCGAGCGGAGGCGAAAGGTTTTAATGTTGGGCGTTTCCGGGGTGATGCGGTCGATGACGAGTTGACCGCGCCATTTTGCCGTTAGTGGAGGTGGTTCCTTGCCTCCCGCCGGTAGTTCTGGTGGGTCCTTGCCAATTTGGGGCGGTTCCGGCGGTTCCGGTGGTTCCTTGCCTTCCGGCGGCGTCGGTCCCGTACCTCCCGTGGGTGGCTCCTTGCCGCCCGGCGGTGGCCCCTTTCGCCCCTTTCCTCCCGGTGGTTCGTTGTCTCCGGTCGGCGGGGACGGCCCGCCACCGTCCTTCGGCGGCGGTGATCCCGGCGGGGTGGATTTCGTGTCGGGATCGAGTCGTCCGAAGAGGGCCGCCGCGCGGCGCATCTTGAAGTAGTACATCGCGAGCATCGCCAGCGCGAACGCGATCAGCAGCACCATCGTGAAGTAGTGAAGGGCGGACAGCCCGGACGAACCGCCGTGAGGTTCCACACCCTGCGGCGGCTGGAGGTTCATTTCACTCTTGAACCACTGAAGGGCGACCTGCTTCGGCGGCTTGCCCTCGGACAGCGCGCGCTGCGCGGCCACGCCACTCTCGAACCGCGCGAGGCCCTCGCGAACTTGCCCGGTGGCGTCCTGCATGGCCGCGTAATCTTCGGCCTCGGCGGCCCTGGCCAACCGGTCCAACCCTTCGGACAGCAACGCCACGCCCGACCGCATTCGTTCCTGAGCCTGAGCGCGAAGTTGCTCCCGCTGTTCGGGCGTGAGTTCCGGCAGGCTCATCAGCGAGGGGTAGATGTCTTTTGGCGGCGGCACGCCCATCTTCTTCATCATGCCGTCCATCATGCCTTCCATGCCGCCGCCCATCATGCCTTCCATACCGCCGCCCATGCCGGCATCCTTGCCACCCGGGGCCATGCCCGCGGCTCCGTCTTTGCCTTTCGGCATTCCGCCGGGCGGCATCCCCGCCGCGCCGCCCTTGTCCTGACCCGGGTGGTGCTTCGCGTGGTCCGCTGGTGATACCGGCTGAGCGCCGACGGCCCCGGTCGCCCAGGCGGCGAGAACCATGACCAGTCCGACGATTGTGGCACGACGGGGCTTCACGCCGGCACCTCGACAACGCGGTTCATGGTGCCGAACGAGTTGGGTACGCACTTGGGGCAGCCCTGGTGAGCTGTCTCGCAGCACCACTCCCCGTCCACCACGAACTTGTACTCGTACCGGCCCGGGGGCAGGTTGAGGGAGATCGCCCACGTCCCGTCCGCCCGTCGGGTCAGGGGCGCTGCGGTCGGGTCCCAGTCGTTGAACGTCCCCGCCAGGTAGACGACCCCGGCGTGCGGGGCGTCGCACGAGAACTCGGTACTCGCCGTCCACTCGCGGGGCTCCGACTTCTTCGCGGTCTTGCTCATGATGACCTCCGGGTGTGCGGGGAGAAGTCACGGGCGGTCGTCCCGCCCGCTCAGTGGCGGATGATGTAACCGCGGTAGTACGGGGTGTACGTAGGACCGACGTGGTAGTAGCTGCCGTAGTACGTGGGGGTGTAGACCGCCCCGGCGTGCCACGAGTACGGCTGGTAGTAGGCGGGGACGACCCCGCCGGAGTAGAACCCCGCCGCCGGGTAAACGTAACTCGGCGTGGAGTAGTACGAGGGAATGTAGCCGCCGTGGTAGTACGACGGGGCGTAGCCGCCGGAGTAAACGCCGCCGTACGCCCGGCGGTGTTGTGCCTCGGCGGGTCCGGACGTGACCACCAACCCGGCCGCCACCAGCGCGGCCAGGACCAGAACTCGGACGTTCGCGAACATGATCGTCTCCTTCAGGTGTTTGCAGTCAGGGACTCGGTTGATGACGACACCACGCCTTCCGGCACTTCGCCCTGCCGCCCGCGGTTCGTCGGGCGGCAGGGTGTGGTCGCTCAGGGGGTTTTCGGATGAACGTGGGGTGGTGCGGCAGCAGGTTGCGCCTGTCCGATGAGGATCTTCCGCTGGTCGTCGGTCAGCACTTGGGCGGCCTCTCCGACCGACCGGATGAAGGTCAGCCGCTGGTCGCCGCGGAGCTTCTCGACCTCCCGCACCTTGGCCTCGATCTTGGCCACGTCCGGTTGGTCGGCCGCGGTGAGTTCCCACAACTGCTGCTCCGCCTCCTCGATCTTCCGCTGGCCGGAAGCCTTGTCCGTGGTCGCCTTCTGCTTCATCTGGCCGAGCTTGGTTTTTTGCTCGGTGGACAGGGTGATGTGTTCGGGGTGGTCGAGGAAGAAGTCGGTCGCCCCGATGTGGTAGAGGTGGGACGCGCCGGGGAATCCGGGCAGAGCGGTCGCCATCTTCATCTTCTTGCCCTTCGCCCCGCCCATGCTCCCCATCCCCATCATGCCCATCATGTCCATGTCGTCGTCCATCATGCCCATGCCGCCGCTCATCCCGGGCATGCCGCCGGACCCACTGGCCATGGATTTGTCACTCATCCCGCCCATGCCTCCCATCATCTTCTTCATCTTCATCTTCATCATTTCCATCATCTCCATCATTTCCATCATCTCCATCATCTCGTCCCCATCCTTCATCCCCATCCCGCCGCCCATCTTCTTCCCGCCCATGCCCATCATGTCGTCCATCATGGCCATGCCGGGTTTGCCGCCCGCCGGCATGCTCATCCCGCCGGCCGGCGCGGCCTTGGCCACGGCCGCTTCGAGACGGGTGACCTTCGCCTGGAGCTGTTTGATCTGCTCGGCGAGATCCTTGTTTGCGTCGGTGGGCGTCGCCTTGGCGGGGTCGGGGGGCGGGTCCTTCTTGTCCTGACCCGTGGCGAACACCGGCCAGGCGAGTAGGAACCCGAGAACGGCCGAGCCGACGCCCACGGCGGCGTACTTGCTGCGAGGAGATTGCAACCAGGTCACGATGACACCTCCAAGTTAGGGAGGCGGCGATCCGGGGCGTCGGGCCGCCGCAAGAAGAATCCGAACCGGGTAGCCCCAATGTGGGGCTACCTCGCAAGCCGGCGGTCAGTGCTTCAGGTGCTGGATCATCTCCCGGCACGCCTTGGCGCAGTCCCGGCAGGACTTCGCGCACTCGGCCATTGCTTGTCGTCCGGGAACTTCTCGCACGCCTCGGCGCACTTATCGCAGCACTTGCACGCCTCGGCCGAAAGGGGGCTCATCCGGGCGGTCAGGGTCGCAGCCAGTTTGCAGCAGTCGGCGCAATCGACGCAGAGTTGGGTCGTCTTCTCGTGTTCCTTCTTCCCACCGGCGAGCAATCCCTTGCAGTGAGCAAAGCACATGTCGCAGTGGATCTGGCAGTCGGCGCACGCCTTGGCGCACTTCGTGAAGTGGGCGTGATGGTCGTCCTTCTTCTCCTGGGCCGCTGCCGGACTGACGGCGGCCAGCGTGGCGAACCCGGCCGCGGCCGGCACCGCGGCGAACAGATCCCGACGGTTCATCGGACACCCCCTGGGCAGGAACTCCGCGGATCCGGCACCGTACCGAATCCGCACATTCTGCGCACCCGCTCGGGGAGTGGGTGAGACAGATCCGCACACGTGCCCGCCAGGGAAAGGTGATGCCACCTACCCGAAGCACGTCTCGTGCCGCTCCCCGCATCGGCCTCGGGCCGCCAGGCCCGGTCCGCCCGTCACGCCCCGCCGTCTGCCCGGACCTCGCGGTCAGCGGGCCGGTCGGACCGCGGCTCTTCGTCCGCCCCGCAGGCGACCGCGTCCGCGAGCGCCCGGAGGAGCGCGGGGACGTCGAGCGGCTTGCCGAACACCCGGTCCGCCCCCCCCTGCGCCAGTTGCTCCCGGCCGTAGTACCCGCCGGTCATCAGGAAGCACCGGACGCTCGGCGCGGCCTGGCGGATCGCCCGGATCGCCCCCGCGCCGTCGAGTTTTGGCATCTGGACGTCCATCAGCGCCGCGGCGAACTCGCCGGGATCGGACCGGCACGCGGCCTCGGTCAGGGTTTCTGCACGTACTCCTCGGGGGGTCGGACCTCGTCTGGCTTCTCCTTGGCCTTCTTGACGAACTCGTCCACGCACGGCGGGCAGCAGAACTGGTACTCCTTCCCGCCGACCACCCAGGCGAGCTTCGGGTTGGCCTTCGTCCGCGAGACCGGACAGATCCGGTCGCCGGGCTTCGGGGCCGCGTCGTGTTCCGCCTTGACCCCCTTGAACTTCTCCGAGGCGATGACCCCGCCGTTGGCCTTGATGTCCGCCTCCGTGTACTTCCCGCCGAGGGTCAGGTAGAGTTTCCGCTCCTCCTCGGCGGTGACCTTTTCCGGCATCGGGTCTCTGTGCCACTCGCCGTCCGACTTCACCGCGAACCAGTGCCGCTCGCCCCCGAAGTTCATCGCCGGGACGATCAGTTCGACCCGCCCGCCGTCGAGTTCCTGCGGCAGCCGGCCGACGAACCGCGACGCCTTGCCCGACGGGTCTCCGGGTTGCGGTTCGGGTGACAGAAGGATGCTGAACTCGGTCGGGTCGGCGGGACGGCGAGCTTTCGCCGGGACGGACTGGGAGTCGATTGGGTAAACCTGGGTCTCGTCCTCGCGGTAGGTGTAGACCCAGACCTGCCCGCTTCGGTCGAACACCGCCTCGACGTGGAAGCGGTTCTCGCGACCCACCGCGACTATCGTGCCGCCGTGCGGGCCGGGCGGGTGTTCGTGTTCGGAGGATCCGTGGCGGTTCAGGGCATCGCGGACGATGCTGAGACACACCAGGATGCACACGCCCACGAGCAGGCCCACCCCCGCGACCAAGGCCACGATCCAGATCACCCGCTGGCGGCCGGGCTTCCCTCCCGGTGTCGCGCCCGCGTTGTTTCTCCGTGTGTGCCGGCCCATGCGATATCCTCGACCCGTGGTCGGTCGATGCGGAAGTTCGGGTGCCGCCGTCAAATGGGTCGATGGCGGCCCGGTTCGTCGGAACGTGTGTTCGTGGCCGGGCGAGCCGGACCGAGATGCCGACGCATCGGCGGACCAAAGGATTGGTGACCTTCAGCAGCCGATCAACGGCCGCGGCGGCGATTGAGGAGTCGTGCGGAGGTGACTAACAGCGGAGGGCGTGGTGGCAGTAGAGCCGCTGTTCGGCGGACAGAAAGGGCAGATCAGGCCCAAAGTCGGCAGCAGACGCGGCTCTAACATCCGCGGACACCGGGGGCAGGAAGAGCCCGACGATCGGCTGCACCGGAGTGGCGAGATCCCGGAAGAAAACGGCCAGGCGGGATTCGCCGCCTTCGGTCAGCGAGGTGGTGTCGCGCTGCAGCTCGGGGGCACACGGACAGGAATGCGGCTCGGACGGGGCATCGCCAGCGGGTGGGTATCCGCCAGACATGTGCTTCAGTTTGCCAGTGGGAAGCTGCTTCTCTTTCCCGTGCGTTCTCACTCCGCAGCACACCCGGCTGGCGCTGCGGTCGGGGACGATGCCGATCAACTTCGCCACCCGAGCTGGGAGGTTGGCCAGTTCGGACGCGGTGCAACAACAGACCCAAGGGCCTGCCGCAGTGGGGAGAATCAGGAGAAGATTGATGAGGAGACGCATACCAACTTGTCCCAAGTGGCTGCTTAACACCAGTGATTATACGAAGCGGCCCAGGAGAATCAATTGGATAAGATTGCCTCCTGCCTACTTTGAGTCTGACTCCGCCCGAGCGTCGAACGGGACAGGACCGACGGCGTAAGTTTAAGTAATGGGAACGTTCGGAAAACCTGCACAATCACCCCGTGCGATGCCGGTATTAGAGATAGAGGCTCGCCTGCGGCAGTAGGCAGAGCGGCTCAGCTTCGAGTCGCCCCGACCGAATCAACCGTGTTGGTGTGCGGCCCGGGTTGCACTGGCAAGGAACTCGCCGCACGCTCGCTCCACCGCAACGGCCCAGCGCGATCGCTCCCTGGTGACGGTCAACTGTGCCGCCTTACAAGAGTCCCTGCTGGAGAGCGAACTTTTCGGCCACGAGCAAGGTGCCTTCACCGGAGCGGTGCAGGCGAAGCGCGGCCTGGTCGAGGTGACAGAGGGGGGTCTTTGTATCGGCTCATCGCCAAGCACTACCTCGAAAGTCACGCCACCACTCAGAAGGCCAAGGGTCGGAAAGTTCACCCGTCGAATCGTCGTCTGCGACGGGGAGGACGCGGCTGGGGCTGTCCCATTCTGCGAGCTGTGGACGGCGGGCAATTCCCGTCCTGGCGTACCTCGTACCTCGAAACGGACTTACAGTGCGCGGAATTGACACATCGCCCGACACGGCACACCGACGGTATTTGAACCTCGTGATTCACTGACGGGCGACATTCCTATTTTCGGCTGGTTTCGCCCCAGAATAGGGCGACAAGATTCCATCGAACCATGGCGGCACGGATGGTGCATATACCCCCTACGACTCTCAACCATTCGTGTGATGTTCACCACCCCAACATGTGGATGGTCGGGGACGCGGACGCATCGTGCGCCCAGCCCGACTCTCCGTTTCCAGTGGAAACGTCTCGAGGTCACCTATGAAGATCCAAGTACCAGTGCGTTCCTTGTCCTTGTCCACGCTCGCGGCAGTCGCGGGGATTTCGTTGGTGTTGGCTGGAAGTGTCTTGTCGCAAGGACCCCCCGCACGGGGGCGAGTCACTTGGGGCGACATGGTTGGTCTGAACGGCCCGAACGCCGCCACCACACCACGACCACACGCGAACGCCGCGTGGGTCTACCCACAACGGTCAATGCTCCAGGTCTTCCCGCTGGAGGCTCGAACCCCGGACGCGACCGCGCTGTCGCCACTTAAGTTCCCGTACACTCGTGCGGCTGCGGCGGGGGAACCGGCCTACATCCTGGCTCACCTGGTGCCTGGTGCTGAAATGTGGATCGGTGACGTGGAAGTGATCTCCGATGCCAGCAAGCCTGCTTACGAGTTGGCCGTTCAATCGCTGGAGCGTGGCTCGACGTACCACTTCACCGTCCGGGTCCGTTGGGGCGAAGACGGTAAGTGGGTCAGCCAAGCCCACACCTTTCCATTGAAGGCCGGCGAGATCCATTGTGTTCAACTCTACCTGACTGAGACGCCAGAGATGACCAAGAAGATCGCGGAAAACATCGCCAAGTTGGACGCCGCCGACAAGAAAACGGCAGAAGCGCAGAAGTTCTGTGCCGTGCAGGACTCGATCAAACTCGGGTCGATGGGCACACCGGCCAAGGTGTCAGTCGGCGGGAAAGACGTCTTCTTATGCTGCGATGCATGCAAGGCGGCAGCCTTGAAGGACGCTGACAAGACCCTCAAGACTGTCGAGGCGCTCAAGGCAGGTAAGCCCAAGGAAATGGACAAGAAGTAACACCTGAACTTCAAGGTTTCCAGGAAATCGAAGCCGCCCGACAATGCCCCGCGCATCGTCGGGCGGTGTCTTTTGGAACATTTCAGCTCAAGGGATCTTCACCCTGTACCGGGGTACGGGGTGTAGAGTGAAACTGGTCCGGCCGAATCACTGTCCTTCAGAACGGGAGTACCCGATGTCCGTCGACGAGCATTCCACGCATGGTGTGACCTTGATCGAAAGACCTGCGTCCTCGGTCGTTGACCCCGTCTGCGGAATGACCGTTGACCCGGCCACTGCGGCAGGCTCGCACACTCACGCGGGCAAGGTGTATCACTTTTGCAGCGGGCATTGTCTGGAGAAGTTCCGCGCAGCCCCCGAGAAGTACACCGTCGCGCAGAGCCCTGCTGCCGAGCATTCGGGCCGTGGCGGCGCGGCCGTACCCGTCGTGAGTCCGACCCCCGCCACGGCCGCTCCAGTGGAAACTGGCTTGAAGTACACCTGCCCAATGCACCCGGAGATCATCCGAGATGGCCCGGGAACCTGCCCCAAGTGCGGAATGGCGCTTGAGCCGATGACTCCACACGCTGACATGGTGGACGACTCGGAACTTCGGGATATGAGCCGACGGCTATGGGTGTCGGCGGCACTCGTCCTCCCGCTCCTGATTCTCGAAATGGGGCCGATGGTCGGCCTCTCGTTCTCGGAGTGGCTGGCACACAGCGGATTGAACTGGGTCGAGTTGGCCCTGGCGACTCCTGTTGTGCTGTGGTGTGGCTGGCCATTCTTCGTGAGGGCGGTGCAGGCCGCCAAACACCGAACGGCGAACATGTTCACGTTGATCGGCCTCGGGACTGGGGCCGCGTGGACGTTCAGCGTAGTCGCGACCCTCGCACCGGACTTGTTCCCTGCCGGGTTTCGGGGCGAACACGGAATACCCGTCTACTTCGAGGCGGCGGCCGTCATCGTGGCACTCGTGCTGCTCGGCCAGGTTCTCGAACTCCGCGCACGGCGTCAGACCGGATCGGCGATCCGCGCGTTGCTCGGGCTGAACCCGAAGACCGCCCGACGGGTTCGGGCCGACGGGTCCGACGAGGACGTCGCACTCGCTGACGTGCGGGTTGGCGACAGGCTGCGGGTACGGCCCGGTGAGAAGTTGCCCGTGGACGGGGCGGTTGCCGAGGGCGGCAGTGCGGTTGATGAGTCGATGGTGACCGGTGAGCCGATGCCGGTTGAGAAGAAGCCCGGTGACCCGGTGATCGGCGGCACGGTGAACACGACCGGCGGGTTCGTAATGACTGCCACCAAGGTCGGGGCCGAGACACTCCTGGCCCGGATCGTCGCCCTGGTCGGGGAAGCGCAGCGGAGTCGCGCACCCGTGCAAAGGCTGGCCGATGTTGTGGCCGGGTGGTTCGTACCCGTCGTCGTGCTGGTGGCGGTCCTGACCTTCATCATCTGGGCTGTTTCCGGCGTGCCCCAGGCGTTGACGTTGGCAACGGTGAATGCCGTCGCGGTCCTCATCATCGCCTGCCCGTGCGCGCTCGGTCTCGCAACCCCGATGTCCATCATGGTTGGTGTTGGCCGCGGTGCCAAGGAGGGAGTGCTGGTTCGAAACGCCGAGGCTCTCGAACGGATGGAGAAGGTGAACACGGTCGTTGTGGACAAGACCGGCACCCTCACCGAGGGGAAGCCAAAATTGGTGTCGGTCGAACCGGCAGCGGGGTTTAACAATGGTGATTTACTGCGGCTGGCGTCCGCGCTGGAGCGTGGGAGCGAACACCCGCTCGCGACGGCCATCGTGGCGGCGGCGAAGGAGCGGGGCATCGAGCCTGCCGCGGCCGAGGGATTCGAGTCGGTGTCTGGCAAGGGCGTCCGCGGCCGCGTGGGCGGACGAGTCGTCGCCCTCGGAAACCGGGCCATGATGGTGGACGCGGGAGTTACCGGCGTCGACGAAGTGGCCACGCGGGCTGATGCACTTCGAGCCGAGGGACAAACCGTGTTGTTCCTCGCGCAGGATGGGAAGGCAGTCGGCCTGCTCGGAGTTGCTGACCCGATCAAGGTGACCACCCCGGAGGCTCTGGTAAGGCTCCACGCCGCTGGGATCGTGGTCGTGATGTTGACCGGGGACAGCCGGGCGACGGCAGAAGCGGTGGCGAAAAAACTCGGGATCGACCAGGTTTTTGCCGAGGTGTTGCCCGACCAGAAGGCCGAGGCGGTCCGCAAACTCCGCGCCGAGGGGCGGGTCGTGGCAATGGCCGGGGATGGGATCAACGACGCCCCAGCTCTCGCCGCCGCAGACGTGGGAATCGCGATGGGGACCGGGACCGATGTCGCGATGGAGTCGGCCGGGGTGACCCTTGTGAAGGGCGACCTCCGCGGCATCGCTCGAGCCCGTGCCCTCAGTCAGGCCACGATGAGAAACATCCGCCAGAACTTGTTCTTCGCGTTCGCCTACAACCTGCTCGGCGTGCCGGTTGCCGCGGGCGTGCTGTACCCGTTCTTCGGGATCTTGCTCAGCCCGATGCTCGCGGCAGCCGCGATGAGTCTCAGTTCCGTGTCTGTGGTCGCAAACGCCCTCCGCCTGCGGTACGCGGACGTGTGACCGCGTACCGAACTTGACGACCGCCACGACACGGTAAACGTTGACTCGCCGACCCAAAGTGTGAGCCGCGATCCTGGATTGTCCGATGGACCGTACCCAGCACCGTTTTCGTGTTTTGGTGCGGGTAGAACCGACCTCCCCGAGCGAACGTGCATCCTCGATGCGTTAGACTTCCCGGAATTTACCGAACGGGTTCGCAACCCGGAGCTTATTCTGCATCGCCTCCCCGTTCCTCGCGGAGATGGGCAAGGGGACATATTCCGCTGGTCCGCGTTCTGAGGCTCACGGTTCAGGAGTTCGGTCGGCTCGAACTTTTTGTGAGCGAGCTGCTGACCCGGCGTGATGTCGATCACCTCGATGTCTGCGCCCGCACCGCCCGAGCCGGTCACGACTACCAGGGCGAAAGTGTCCTTCACAGTGGGATCACCCTTTCCCAGCTTGAAATTACACAAGAACATACGTGGAATGGCTTTGGGATAAGATCGACGGCGGAAAATGGTCCCAAGTGGCGCTTCCAATTGTCCGATGTCCGAAAATCGTCGTCCTGCGGACATCCGCCGGGGTTCGGGCATCGTCAAATACCAAACGAGGCAACCAAATAATTCGCTCGTTCGTCACCTCTGCCTCTGCGGAGCTTTCCATGCTGACATTCCTGCGGGCTGCCGCTCGGATCGTCGCTGTCGTCGGCACCGCTGACGCGGCCCTGGCTTGCAAAATAGTTCCACCAAGCCCGCCCGCCCGGCGTGCGATCATGGCCGAGACGGTTGTAGTCGGCAAGGTCACTGGGTTCGAGAACGAACTCGTGCAAGCTCTCCCGCATCCGGGGGTCAAGGAGAAGGTTGGCTTCAAGGTCGCCACGATCAAGATCGACACCGGGCTCATCGTGGCCGGGAACACGAAAGAGATTCGGATTGGCTCCATCGCCCCTGTAAAGCTGGACCCGAACGCTCCGATCGGTGCCGTGCAACCAATCGCGTCATGCAGGCATCAGGTGTTTGAACTGAAAGAGGGCCAGGAACTCATCCTGTTCCTGGCGAAGCACCCGAGTGGGGACTTCTACACGATCCCGAGCGGAACTCCACCGGTGGATCTGAAGACCGAACAGGGCAAGAAGGATCTCGAATCGGTGAAGAATGTCGTTGCGATCCTCGCCGACCCGATAAAGGCTCTCAAGAGCGAGAAGCCCGAAGTTCGAGCCGAAGCTGCCACAGTGATGGTTCTCAAGCACCGGAACTACCCGGTTCTGGGCGGCGAAGTCGAGCAGGTTGCGATCGGGGCTGACGAGAACACACTTGTCCTCAAGGCGCTGACGGAGGGCGATTGGGGCATTCAAAACGCACGGTTCGACGCACCGCCGAGCCCGTTCCAAGCCTTCCAGTCGCTCAACCTGACCGCCAAGGACGGTTGGATCACGCCGGTCATCGTGAACGCTCCGGGTGCTCCACCCGTGGACTACGGCATGGTTCAGAAAGACGCATTCATGAAGTGGCTCGATGGGGCCGGCAAGAACTACCAGATCAAGAAACTGGTCCCCAAGACGCAAAAGTAGTGCGGAATCTTGCCCGGGAGGTTCCGAACGCAGTAACACATTCGGCTGCTCTGTTCAGGGACATGCCTGTCTCCTTCAGTTTGGTGGTTGCGAAGCCCCAATTCACTGAGGAGACAGGCGCCTGTCTTTCTCCTTCTCCCCTTCGCGAACATCCCTTTGACAACATCACGTTTGTTTTACATTGAGTCGTTGTGACGGGCGATCGGGGGCATTTCCGGCAAAGGTGTTCGGCGAACCTCAAGTCGAGCCGAACTCATCCACGATGAACTTCCGAGTGATTGAGGACCCCATTTCACCGGGAGATTCCGGATCTGTCGCGACTCGCAAGGAGCCACGATCAGTTGATGTCGGTGCGTCTCGGCTCAGACGAGAACTTGTTCGGGTGTCAGCGGAACCGTGGTTGTTCTGCGAGTGGCGCAAAAAGTGGAGAACATGAGGACCGAGTTTCACCCCAGGCGGAAACTGCTGAACGACCGATTTGTCGGCAGCCATCATCGTCGGAACTTGTCGTGGCAAGCCGCACAGGCTTTATCGAGTTTCGTGAGGCGTTGCCGCATCTCCGCCACGTTGCCGTCCCGCACGGTCTCGGCCAACTGCCAGCCTTCCTGATGAACCTCGCTTGCGAAGCGGACCCATTCCTGCCGGTGTTCCACGACCTTCGTATCGCTGGCGGGGATCATGTCGTCCATGTCCCGGATCACGTCCGCCAGCAAAGCAACTTTGTAGGCCAACAGTTCGAGCTTCTCCACATTTCCGGGGGCGAAGAGTGCCTTCGGCTGGAGGAGCTTCAACATGTGCCGCTCGATCAGTTGCGTCCTGTTCCCCCCGCAACCACTGAAGATGCTGGCGATGTCGTCGTGGGTGAACGTTCCCTTGAACCTCACAAGGGCGAGGCTGGCGTGGGGATCGGCTTTGAGGTCGGGGTATTGGCTGAGGATCGCGATCAGCGTCAGCAAGTCCGGGTTGTCCGTAGGATTCTTCGCAACGGCGATGGCGAGTTTCACCGCCGCGTCCCGCACCGTGGCCAACTTCGCAGCGTCGGGACCGGTGCCGACACTGAGGATCCGATTCTGGGCAGCGAGAGCGATGAGGAGGGCATTGGCTCGGATCGTCCGAGCCGACGTGATCGAGACGTTACACGCGGCCGGGAGCGCCGGTCGTGGCTTGGTGGACGGCTCCTTGGTGAGCGCAGCCTGGATGAATCGGGTGGATTCCTTGACGATTTCCTGGAAGACCCGCTCGGGCATGACCTGCTTGCCGACCTCACGCGGTTGTGGAGCAGGTTCTGCCCGCACCCCGGCAAGGCCAAAGGTGGAGAGGGATGCACCGAGAACTACGAGTACCCCACTGCGAGCGAATGCGTTCATGTGATTCTCACGGATCACGGCGTCCCACCCGAGCGGAACGAGTGGTGCGGCGACGTTCCTTCTCCAAACGGGGCACCGTTACACAGATTTTCCCAGCACCCGCAATCTCGGCGCTCGCGCACAAAATTCGTGACGGACGCCAGGCGCGAATGAACCTCGTTCTTGTTGAACGTCCGTCGCAATCACCCCAGTTCTCGGTTACAGTCCGGTATTCCCTATTTGGAGTGACTCACCATGCTCAATGCTGCGTTCGCTGTGTTGCTGCTCGCTCCCGTTGCCGGTCAGGACACCACGCCCGAACAAGTGTTCGAGAAGCGGATCGCCCCGATCTTCAAGTCACCGAACCCCTCGAGTTGCGTGCAGTGCCACCTCGTCGGCGTCGATCTGAAGAACTACATTCGGCCCTCGTCGAAGGAAACGTTCCTCTCGCTCCGCGACCAAGGGCTCGTCGATCTCGACAAGCCCGAGAAGTCACGGATCCTCGCGCTCATCGACATGGGCAAGACCGAGAAAGGCGCGGCTGCCGTTCATCAGAAGAATCGAAACGCCGAGATCGAGGCGTTCACCGCGTGGATCAAGGCGTGCTGTGCCGACAAGGAACTCCGTGACGCTCCGAAACTCAAGGTCGAGGACCTGGCGAAGCCGCCACGGCCCGTCGAGGTGATTCGCCACGCCCGCAAGGATCAACTCCTCGAGTCGTTCACGAACAGCGTGTGGGCCATGCGGTTCCGGTGCATGAGTTGTCACATCGAGGGCAGCTCCGAGAACAAGAAACTCGTTGCGGAGAACGGCGACCGCGTCTCCTGGTTCAAGGCCGGTGGTCCGGAGGCGACGCTCAAGTATCTCATGGACAGCAAGCTGATCGACGCGAAGGAGCCGGCCAAGAGCCTGCTGCTGCTGAAACCGCTGAACGAGGTGAAGCACGCGGGCGGAACGAAGTTCATTCTTGGCGATCGGGGGTACAAGGCGTTCCGGGGGTTCATCGAAGACTATGCCAAGATCATGGCTGACAAGTACGAGACGGCGGCCGACTTGCCCAAGAAGGAAACGATGCAAGCGTTTGGCACCGATATTTGGCTCAAGATCGCGAACACGCCTCCCGCATGGGCCGACAAACTCGTGCAGGTGAAGGTCTTCGCGTGGGACGCCACAAAGAAGACGTGGGAAACCGAACCGACTGCGAGTACTGACCGCAAAGTGTGGGGTCAGGGCAAGCTCTTCCAGCACACGCTGACGCTGGCCGCAGCTCCCGGCTCCGCGCGTGCAAAGGCGTGGAAGTCCAAGCCCGATTTGCCGAACGGGAAGTACCTCGTGCGTGCGTATCTCGACGACGGCAAACTCGCCAAGGACTGGACCGCCGAACTCGGCGCTGGGGACTTCGTGGGCGAAGCCGAGGTGACGTCGGCATGGCCCGCGGGCTACGGCAAGATGACGACGCTCGACGGCAGCAAAGTGAAGAAGCCATGAGCGACGAGGTGGATATCGAGATAATTCGCCCGGAGTTTTGACACGTCGTGTCCGCCGTTGTGCAGACAAGGATGAAGTCGGAACAGTTCCACTCGACAGCACGTCCTATGGCCGCGGGAGCAATTAACCAACGGAGATCATTTTTGAGCCGTTCACGGATAATTTCTGGCCATTCTCACGGCCCTCATCTGTGAATGGCTTGCTGTTCTCCAGACTCACGGTTTCTCACCAGACATGCATTCCCGGCTGTTTCCCTTATGAGCTGGGGAAGTTGCGATTGTTCCCGCCCCCCTACGCGCGGACGACAGTTCATGCACCTGGATGAGCGAAGACGAAAGGATTAATTCATCGACCCCTAAGCTGACTCCAGGGCTCACCCCCACATGTGTGGGGAAGATAACAACTATAGGCTGAACAAAAACTGACTGCACGTTTCACCCCCACATGTGTGGGGAAGACCCATAAGTGTACGATTCTGTAACAAGTGGACCAGATTCATGTCTCCCACGCCGGCCGCGGCAACTCTCCGCTCCGTTAGCCGTCGATTACGAGTCGCGCAATAACAGCAGTTCGTGAAGTGTGTGCATGGTGAACGTCGCAGGTACACAACCGTGATTGCCTCACATTCGAAGGGAACACCAACACGCGATTTGTCAAAGATCAGTAGGGGCGGTATCAGGAGGGTCTGACTGACAGTAACCCGAACCCAAACGACTTGCCCGAGCCGATCCCGGCGAACAGCGTTTCTCTGAACTTCTCGGGATCGCTCACCTCAAGAACCCCCTCGAATCGAACGGCCAGAAATGCCCCGTTGCAGTGGCCAGCCTTGTCGTTGCGATCCCGACCCTCGGGCTGCACGTCCAAACGGAAATTTGGGAGTTTGAAGGGCTGATGAGTTTCCGAGTGTTTCGCGTCTACCCAGTCGCCAGGGATGGAAAATCCGCCTTCTTCTCCTTTGCGAAGCAGCCAGGCGATCTGCTCATGCTCGGTGACAAGGCCGACCCGCCTACCGGCCATGACGTTTCCCAGTCGTTCGTTCTTCGCTGCCACCCGCTTCGTCGGGTTTGCTCGGAGCCGAAACCGGAGTTTCTGGCCAGCGGTTACGTGCAAATCAAGCGGCTTCCATTCGGGCAGATTGGCGGTGTACCCGGTCGGGAGATTCGCCCAATCAGGTTCAAATTCGGACTGCACGAGGGCAACCGTGCTCTCACCATTCCGACCGGCGTCGGTGCGGAACAGTACCCGACCAACTTCGCCCTCGGGAAACGCTCGCCAGAGTGTGCGATGCATTTCGTACGGGCGACACAAGTCGAATCGTGCTTGGGAGTCACGTAGGTTCAGTACCAACCTGCTCAGGAACATGTGGCGTCTCCTGCCCGGGTTCAAGGATCTGGCTTGGGGTGATGGGTTCAGTGTCCTTGACGTACCGAGTATCGAACTTGCGGTTCCGACTTGCAAACGACAGTGGTACGTCTTGTCGTGGCTCTCCAGTGCCGAACGGAACTTCGATAACACAACGTAGCGGCTTCTCAGGCTTGTCGAACCTGGACCGCTTTCGCCACGGGTGGGCTTTCAGAACGTCGAGCAACTCCCCTTCGACGACCCCATCGCAGAGGGGGAGTGAAGGGACGAACGCTTTACGGCCAAGGCACACTTGCCACACCGGTGAACGCAGGGCCCCGGCAAGTTTTTCGAGCAACGGGCGCATGCCTTGCAACCCGACGAGGAAATCGGCGTCCGCAAGGTAGAACCGCTCGCTCAGGACAGTCTCTTGCGGGGACTTCGTGGTGTCGGCTCGGGGGATGTTCTGTGCCGTGTGGTAATCCCGCATCAGCCGTCCCTCGCGGTCAACTCGCACCGCCATCTTCAGCTTGTCCGTGGCGAACTCCTTCAATTTCTCATCGTCCTCGCGCGGTACGCCGACAGCGGCGCAAAGCAGGCCGATGACGCCGGAACGGGACGGCTCAAGACCAGTGTCGCGGTTCGAGAACCGGCTGCGGGTGCCCCAGCTCTGCATCGGCCCGGCTAGCCGCAGCAGCAGGACGCTCACTGCGCACCTCCACTCGGGAACGCGGAATCCACCGCGTCGTCGATGAGCTTCTCAACGGAACCCGAGTTATCCTTCAAGTTTTTGAGTGCCACCCCCTCGAGCTGGCAGACTGCAGACTTCTTCAGACCACCGTTACCGTACATCCTTACGATTTGGCCGTAGTAGCCGTCCATCGCGGCGATGGAGCGCTCGACGAGGCTCTCGCCACCTTTCGGGGCAACCGGGTTGACGAATGCATTTGCCAACGAAACGGGGCCGCCGGTGCGGACCGTGACGAACACTATTGAGGGAGGGTTGTGCGCGGCGAATGCGTTCTGTTTTCCGGTGGGCACCGCATGGATGAACGCCTTGAGGAATGCCTGGGTTGTCTTGCGGGCCAGGTCGGAGTCGCCCTGGAGATTTGTCGTGAGTTGCTTGACGTCGAGGTTGGCGTAGCGGTAGAAGCACGCCGAGTTGAACACGAATGTGCCAATCATGTCTGCACCAGGAGTGCCATTTGGTTTGAGGTCATCGACCGCAGTGTAATAATCTTGTTCCGTCGAGTGAATCTTGTTCGTGGAAAGGCAGTGGGCTACCTGGCATGCCGCATCGACGTTGTTCGCGGGCATGTCCGCGAGCATCCGACCGAACAGCGCAAGGTCTGCTGCCTTCCCCCCGTCGAGCAGCCGTCCCACCGCCTTGACGAACCCGTCCGGCACCCTCGGCCCCTCGTCTTCTTTGCTTTTCTTGCCTTTCTTCGCACTCCTCCCGTCACCGGGGGACTGGTCAGCGGCCACGGCCACGGCCAAGCCTGAGAACGCATCCCAGCGTTTGTTCACTTCGTCTGCGAACCGATCGATCTCGGATTCTCCAAGAAAGAGGAGGTAAGGGGTTTTGTGCTCCCCCTTGTCTTCGGATTTGGGAAGTAACGCTGACACGCTCGCCTTTGCCGCACGAAGTGCGTCTGCTTCGGCCCGGCCCTTGCTTACGAGTCGCCTAGATAACTCGCTCGCAAGACGCTTGGTGCGCTCGGCAAGGTGTGGCATGTCGATCAGTTTCTCGGCCCTGAAATAGCCGCGGACGGCTCGCTTGAGGCACTGACTACTGATTCGCGCCCGGCGGTATCCGCCGAATTCGGTCTCCTTGGGGTTGCCCGTATCGTCCCGGTTCAGATTCGACGGGGCGAAGTTCTGCAGGACGTGGATCTCGATTCGCATAAGCATTTCCGTGAAGATGAGACGGGTTCAGTTCGCGGTCGTGGTTTCGTCGGAAGTTGGCACTCTAGCCCTTGGAGTTGCCCAATACGCACGGGCCCATTGCTTCTGCACCCAGCGGTCAGGGTGACCCCAGTTGATCAGGTGATGAATCAGGGTCACCCAGTCGATGCCCACCTTGTCCCGTGCGATCAGGGTGACGGCCTGTCGGAGCTTGTAGGGCAGGTCTTCGATGTCGGTGTCAAGAAGACCCGTAAACCGCTTCTCACGCTGCCTTTTGTCATCATCGCTCAGGTCGTGTCCGAATGCTCGGCCGAAGTTCGCACCCGTGTTTTGAGGGCAGGCACCCTTGACCCACGCGAACAAACCAGCGACCAGGATCGCACTGTCCAACGCGCGGTCTTCCGGGTCGTCTTGAGCGTACCGGAACAGCCACCCGACGCGGGAGAGGGTGTAATCGGGAGGACCGCACAGCCCCCGGCGCAGGTGGGCCATGGTGGCGCGGTCCGGGTCGTCCGGGTTGGCCAACTTCGTCAACTGGTTCACGAACGGAACGGCCCATCGGGCGTGGTCATTCACGCGGCACCTTCTTTCTTGTCGCGGTCAAGGATGTTGTTCGTCCTCTGTACTTTCCTCAGCAAACTCCACAGCACACCACTGCCAGCTGTGACAGCTTTCAGATCGCGGCCGGCATTGGGTCGTCCAACGGTGTTGGCGAACGCGACAACGGCAGTTCGATGGAGTGCGTCGTAGAACCAGTTCTGAATCTGGACTGACCGCCGCTCTGGCGTCCCGGCCTCGGCAAGGGTGTTGAGCAGAGTGCGGAACGGAATCTCAAGGCGGGACCAGTACAGCGACTCCGGGGCGAAGGAGTTGAGGAGATTTCCCACGCGATCCTTGTCCGGTCTCATACCGGCGTCGCCCGCGAGTCGGGTCGCGACTGTGGCCCACGACGCGGCGCGGAGTGCCTTGCCGACCTCCGCTGCCAACGTCAGAGCTTTTTTCAGCCCCCCGATGGGTTCCTCCTCGTCCAGGTACGCGAGTGGTAGCGGAAGTGATTCGTGTCGCCAGAAGTAGATTTTCGCCCGATCTACACACATGCCGGCCACAACGATCTGGACCTCTTTCCAGTCGAGTAGCCCAAATCTTCCCCGCAAGTCGTTTATCCACGAGAGAACCTGGGGCCGCTGTGTTCCCTCTGCAACGGATTGAAAGAGAGCGTGACAGTCCCGCCACAACTCCT
The DNA here is from genome assembly GCA_013823135.1 of Planctomycetaceae bacterium. GTDB lineage: Bacteria > Planctomycetota > Planctomycetia > Gemmatales > Gemmataceae > Gemmata. Next base: position 3,755 of record PNLP01000050.1, on the reverse strand, counting down.
TTCCGGCGCGGAATCCAAGCGGAGGCCAGGGGTCGTGACCCGGTAGCACCTTCTCGGGCTTCACGAAACCGACCATTGTTTCCCGGCCTGCACGTTCAAACCCCGGAAGTTGCCACCCCTTCATCGCGACGACTCCCGACACCCCGAACAACTCCCCGTTAGGCCCCATCGCTGCAATGAGTTTGACCCGCCGACTCTGCCAGGTCAGGAGATCGAGGTAACCATCAAACGGGCGGTCGGCCGGTCGAACAGGTTCATCGTGCTCCCAGGCTGGTTTGTCCCTCGAAGCCTCAAAGTTGAAGGGTACTCCATCGTCTTCGGAATATCGAACCAAGTTCAGCATGAGAGTTTGAAACAGATTCTTCCCCTTGGCGAGAACGACCGCAGACTTCACCAAATGGCCTGCGTCGGCAGAGCCGTCCTGAGCCTTTTTCCCCTCTTCAGTGGTAATCAAACCTCCCAGAGCGAAGGCTTGAAATGCCACCAACCACCTCGCCACTTCGGCGGCCGGCCGGATATCCCAATCCGTCTCACTCAGGTGGCCGGACCGGTTCATCGTGTCGGAGCAGGCGAGTTCGTGCGCCATCCGCCAAATGGGTTTCACGAGTTTCGGTCGTCCCATGTTTTTCTTATCCAGTTCCCCGATTGGAAGATTCGCCACTTGGTAAAACGGGTGATTCGCGTCAAATAGATCAAAACGGGGGTGGATTTTCGACGACCTCAAATATGCCCGCAGTTTTGGGGCGTCAAACCTCCCGCTGCCGTTATTCCAGAGATCCCCCCATTCTGCAGGACTCTCGGGACCGAATACACGGTGGAGAATCGCGAGGAGAAGCCGATGAAGTGATACAGTGACCAGTGGGGACTCGTCCCGAATTTCCTGAATTTGGCCAGCACTTTCTAGAGCCGCGAGAATGCTTTTGTGCGCCATCTCGCCAGTCGGTGTTACGCAGGGAATCCACTCGCGATCGACTAGGTTGAAGGATACGAGCATTGATTTTCCTCTCTCTCCCGCGTGAGCGACCCGCAAACCCGGTCGTTGGCCCGGTAAATTTCATGCGAACGACCACATCACTTCTTCTCTTATCCCCCGAGGCATTTCCGCAACGAGACCACTCGCTTGCGGCAAGACCAGCCCACTCCTCCCGTCCATGACGCCTTCATCGGTGGCTGGCGCGTTGCACCAATCCCTATAGGGTGAGGCAAAAATCAACTCAATCGGTACCCCGAAATTAACGATCTACAGCGTCGGTAACCCGGCCTGGTCCGACGTGACCGCCCATCCCTCGCGACGACCGTGCCTACATTACGATCGCCGCCATCCGCATGACCCCAGCGCGGACTGTGCACTTTGGCGAACGGTGACTCAGCGATGATTTAGGTGTGAGAGATCACCGCGATCACAAATACATGAAGCCAAGCCGTTGAGACAGCTTGGCTTCATGAGTTTGGTGATGATGTCTGATCTGATGTTGGACTTGTTGCCGTTCCAATCACCAGCGGAAGATCATTTCGAAGGCGGCGGACCACATGTCGTTCTTACCCTCGAAGGCGTTGCTGTTGGCGTTGTTGTCGTACCGCACGCTCGGGCGGACGATCAGCCCCGGCTTCGGGCTCCACGCCACCCCCGCGGTCACCTCCGTGTACAGCCCGCGGAACCCCGTCCGCACGCCCTCCGAGTCCTCGAACACCTCCGCACGGACCGTCGTGGTGATCGTGTCCGTCAGCTTGTAGATGAAGTAGTTCGCCGCACCGTACCAGTCCGACGCCCCGACCCCGGGGACGTTGTTCATGTTCGAGTACGTCGCGTCGATCACGTACGTGAACTTGTCGGTGAACTTGTGGATCACCTGGGCGTTGTACACGTTGTAGAACGCGAAGTTCTCGGCCACGTCGAAGTCCGGGCGGGTGATCACCGTGTTGAACAGGGCCGTCGTCTTGCCCTCCGGCGGCGCCCACTTGACCTGCCCCAGGTACGTCAGCCGGTTCGCCGGGTCGATGAACGTGTCCGACCCGGTCGCGAACCCGTTGCTGACCGACCATGTGTCGTTCAGCTGGGTCGTCGCCCACACGCCGGTGTGGGTGAACGGGTTGTACTGGAACAGGTACGACTTCGAGACGAACGGGGTATCGACAGCTTGAACCACTTCGTACTCGCAGTGTGTCGAGAACTTGCCGACCTTGACCGTGGTGCCCTTGCCGCCGAGGTTCGGGAGGAACGCCTGGAGGTACGCCTGGTACAGGTCGAACTGGTAGTTCCCGGTCTGGCCGTTGAACAGGCCGCGGGCGATGGTGAACCGGGAGTCGGTGCCGGGCAGGATCCAGTCGGTCACCAGGCCCCACTGGAACTCGTCCTTCGAGCTGTCGATGGCCTTCTCGAAGTGGAGCCAGTTTTGGTTCATTTGGTACGCCTGGGGCTGGTCGTTGAACGTCATCGGCAGGTTGGTGATGCTGTTGGTGCTGACGGAGTAGTTCATCGCCGTCCAGCCGTACACCCGCAGGTTGTTGTCGGCCATCGTCTTGCCGAGCCAGGTTTCGCGGAGCGAACGCTCGAGGAGATAGACTGGCGCTGCCGGCGGTTCTTCGGCGGGTGGCTCCTCAGCCTTGGGCTCTTCAACCTTTTTAACTTCGGTCATGGGCATGGGCGTCGGGGGTTGGCCCGGGAGCCCAGCGACGGGAATGGAAAGAGGGAGCGTTCCGGGCCTCACGGCTGGAGGGGCGCCAACAGGGCCCTGTCCAGCCGACATTGCCAAAACGAGCATCAATGGGTTCATGGTTTGTCCCTTGGGACCTTCCTGGAAGCGGGATTATCACGATCTCAACCACATCGCGTGCGTGAGAGTCGTTGCGAGCATCCATTGCCCGACGGAAATAGGTATCGGAAGGGAAGCGGGGAAGAAACTGGTGGTCTGCGCGTTCCTGGTGATTTGCAGCGGAAAATGTAGGGGTTGTACCAGGTGCCCAATGAACGGGCAGACAAGATGCTCTTGGGACTTGGAAATAGTGCACCTATGCCTTGTTATCTAGCAGTGGAACAGATTGCAACCAGACGAGTTCGACGCGCAGTTATTGCAGATTTCCTGGATTGATGAATTGATAATTCGTCAGCCGAACGCTGCAAACGACCCCAGATTGTTGCCTATATTCTCCACAATGCCCAACTCCTCATTCTGAGGACTTTGCTGCGAGCCCAACTTTCCATGCGTCCTGACTTCAATGGTTCTGCCAGTACCTGAAGCAATCCCCGAAACGCCACATTCCTGGGTGATTTTGCCTCATTCTTTCACCGAAAAGGGGTGATGAGTGTTCGGCGGCGATTAGCGCGTTGCCTCATCATTTTTGTTACTGAAGGTGGGTCGTTGCCTCAACAACCATGTTACCGGTCCAAGCCACGGGACAGTGAATTTCAGGCCACAGCGTCCGTGACATTTGGATTTATCGCTTTGTGGCCAAGCCATTCTGAACAGTTGAACGCCACGCATTCCTCCGCGCTGGGTTGTCCCCTGCCTGGCCACTTCGATTGCCTTCCGGAATACGCGATCGCCGCTCGGTAACATTCTTGGGTGAGGCAACACGACGGGAGTTCTAATCGCCGCTCTTCACTCCTCAGTTCTCAGAATTTACACCGCATTCACACTGTCCACCATTCATGGGGAACTTCATAGACTGTCTCCCCATCGTGCGAATCCGAGCCGACAATGAAACCCAGGGTGCCTTCGACTCTCTGCCTTGCTGGCGAGATCAGGGTTTGCCTC
>PNLP01000049.1 GCA_013823135.1 Planctomycetaceae bacterium | reverse complement strand
GTTTTGAGCTTCTCCCCAGTTTTCGCGTCCCACAGCACGGCGGTTGTGTCCCCGGCTACTGACCGGGATCCGGATCCGGTCGCAATGCGGTCGCCCTTGGTGCCGCTCGTTACCCTGGTGATCCCACCCCGGTGGGCGGCCCAGGCTTTGCTCGGGGTTGCCGTCTCCATGTCCCAAACCACGAGCGAGCCGTCGTCCGACCCTACGAACAGATACTTCCCCTCGCCGCCTATCGCCAGGTCGCGTACGGGGAACACCGCTGGCTTTAATTCCCGGGCGGCCTTCCCGGCCTCCAGATCCCAGACTGTCACCCAGGGAGCGTCGGTCGTGGCCAGCGACCTCCCGTCGCCGCTGATCGCCCCACGCGAGGATTCCGAGATGTCCAGCGACTTGATCTTTTCGCCCGTCTTCGTGTCCCACAGCATCGTCTTGCCACCGTCCGTCGAAGCGAGACGGGTCCCGTCGTCGCTGAAGCTCACGTTCTGAACCCACCTTGTGTGGTCTTTCCACTCGTACTTTTTCCGTCCCGTTTTCAGATCCCAGAGGATAACGAGGCTGTCGTTCGAGCAGGTTGCTCCCAGGGCGCCGTCCCGAGACACAGCGACGGCATTGATCTGCTGTTTGTGGGCTTCAAGGTTGTGCGAGACGACCCCGGTCTTCAGGTCGAAGACCAGACCAGCCTTGCCACCGGCAAGACCGACCGCTCCGGACGAGTCCACGGCCAAAGTATGGACGAACCCCTGGCGCCGCGTGCCAATCACCTTCAATTCGCCGGTGGTGACATCCCACACGCCGATCATGCCGTTTTGACACGGGAGGATGGCCCGCGTACCGTCCGCGTTCAGCCAGCCGGACCCGGGCAATTGCTGGTAGTCGATCAGTTTGCGGATCTGTTTGCCCGTTGCGACATCCCATACGCACGCCGCGTAGCCCGCCCCCGCCGAGTTCATCACGCGTTTGCCGTCGGCGCTCCAGACCGGCCGGCCGAACCCCTGCCGTTCCTGCGGCATCCGCTGGACGACCTGACCGGTCTTAACCTCCCAGATCAGGATCTGACGGTCATCGGCAGCGGTGGCGATCCGGGTCCCGTCCGGACTCCACGAGGACCACCGGATCGGCGAGGAATGCCCCGCTGGGACGAAAACGTCTGTCGCTCGGGGATCGGCACCCCATCCGGCCGAAACGACCCAGCCCGAAACCAAAAATGCGATACAGAATTGCCGCGGCATACGCCCTCCGGAAAGGGAGACTGGTCCAGACGTTGTAGCCTTTCCAGCGAGGAGAATCGAGGTAGGATCCTGCCAAGCAGGATGTTTGGCGTCCCGCGCTCCGCCCCCGCGTCTGCATGGGGAGCGAAGGCAAATCACTCGTGCGACGCGTCGCTCTGTTCGTTTTCGGCGTATTGCAGTCCACGTCCGCAACCATGCGACGACCCGCCTCGACAATCGCGGTCACCCTCTTCGCCCCAGTTCGACTCAGAGTTCCCCCGCCGGTCCGTGACTCTGTCACGCTCAACCGTCCACGTCTCTCCCCGTCGTGGATGTCTTTCGGTTTGGTAATCGGCGGAGGTGCTGAGTGCTGGACACCGTGATGTAATCCCGATGAGAGGCTGTCTGTTCCTCGATGTCCGTGCGCTTCCCGGCCGGGTCAGTTGGTTCCGGCTGCCCACAGCTGATACGGGTACTGTCACCTGGACAGTGGGGCCAGAAGGACGGATCCCCGCAAGATTTCGAGCTATTTGGGTTGGCGGTAGATCAAACTCGCGTGCTCACTCTCGCGGCTTTAGCGAAACAGCAACCATCGCCAAAACGGTCGTAGCCAGGATCCCCCGCAGGTGGGCGTACCTATCTATCGAACCAGGGGGAGAAAGGCCCATGCGCAAGAGCTTAGGCGTCTTTCTCGTGTGCCTCGGTTGAGATGTCCCAAAGTTTCACGCTCCCGTCGTCACCAGTCGACGCAAGTCGGTGACCCGTCGGCGCGAACGACACGGCGTTCACCCGTCTTACGTGTTCCAGGAAGACACGGAGTTCCTCGCCAGTTCGCACATCCCACAACCTCACCGATTGGTCTTCACTCGATGTCGCCAAACAGGTGCCGCTCGTGTTGAACGCCACGCCCGTCACGCGATCAGTGTGCCCCGTTAGCGTTCGGAGTTCATCGCCGCTCTGCGCGTCCCACAACTTCGCCACGCCTTCAGTCCCAGCCGATGCGATCAACCGGCCGTCTGGTGAAAATGCCACACCGAGGACTTTCAGATTGTGCCCACGGAGAATGAGTGGCTCCGCGTCCTTCACCAAATCCCACACACGCACCGTGCGGTCGGTGCTACTCGACACAAGCCGCCGGCCGTCTGGTGAGAACGCCACGGACCAGATCCAGTTCGTGTGCCCACGCAGGACGCGAACTGTGTCACCACTCTCGACGTTCCACACTCGCACTGTTCGGTCCCAACCGCCCGTCGCAAGCCAGCGTCCATCGGGGCTGAACACAATGCCGTAGATCCGATCGGTATGTCCGCGCAGCACGCGAGTTTCGCAACCGGTCTCGGCATTCCAGAACCGAACGGTCTTGTCGGCGCTCGCTGTCGCCACGATCTGAGCGTCCGGGCTAAACGCAACCCCCGCCACGAGTGCCGCGTGCCCACTCAGCGTGAACAGCACCGAACCGGTATCCACGTCCCACACACGGGCCGTGCGGTCGTCCCCTGCCGATGCGAGTCGTCGCCCATCTGGGCTGAACGCCACCGCCAGCACCGGTCCCGTGTGTTCTCGAAGGCTCCTTGCCGCGGGCCGTTCCACGCTCTCGCCACGTGTCGCGACCCAGACCGTAATCGTGCGGTCGTCACTCGCCGACGCGAGTCGTGTGCCGTCGGGACTGAACGCGATGGAGTTCACGGCGTCGGCGTGCGCCCGAAGTGCGATCGTCTCCTGACCTGTGTTCGCGTCCCACAGGCGAACCGTCTTGTCCCATCCTGACGAAGCCAGTCGCGTGCCGTCCGGCGTGAACGCGAGGCTCCACACCACGCCCGAATGCCCCACGAGGGTCATTCGCTCCTCGCCCGTTTCGACATCCCAGACGCGGATGGTCGCATCGCCACCGGCCGATGCCAGCAGTTTGCCGTCGTGCGAAAACGCGACCGTCCACACAAAGCTCGTGTGTTTGCACAACCGGTGACGTTCGCGGCCGGTTTCCACGTCCCAGATTCGCACCGTCTGGTCGTAACTCACCGACGCGATCAACCGTCCGTCTGGCGAGAACGCGACAGCATTCACCATGTCGGAGTGTCCGCAAAAGACTCGCACTTCTGCCCCGGTGGTTATGTCCCAGAGGCGAACGGTGGTGTCGTCGCTGGCTGAGGCAATCAACCGTCCGTCGCGGCTCACATCAATCCCGACGACAACATCCATGTGTCCGGTGAACGCCCGCGATTTACCGGTTGCCAGATCCCACACCTTCACCATTCCGGCCTGGCTCGCCGTGGCAAGATGAACTCCGTCCGGTGTGAATCTCGGGGTGTAGAGCTGATCGGCGTGACCGGTGAAGGTTCGCAGGAGTTCGCCGCTCGCGCTGTCCCACAAGCGGATCGTCTGGTCGTCACTGACCGACGCGATCCGGTGGCCGTCTGGCGAGAACGTCACCCCGTACACGACGTCGTCGTGCGCTCTCAGCGTGAGCGGTCGTCCGCGAAGTCCTCGCAGACAGTGCCATTCCCAACCTCGCAGGTCGGCCGGGCACGCATCCAGATAAAGAGCCGCGTTCTGCGCCCGCCCGGCAACCCACTCCCGCTCGGCGAGTGCGACATTCTTCGCATACAGGTCGGCTTCCAGTCGTCGCCATGCAGAAGTCGGGCGCTCGGTTGGCTTGCCGCCGAGGAAGTTCCGGAGGTCATCGGCCAACGCCTCGGCCGTTCGGTATCGGTGGGCAGGGTTCTTCTCCAGGCATTTCAAACAGACGGCTTCGAGATCGGCGGGTAGGTCGGGTCGCAAGCGACGCGGCGGGATCGGTTCATCGTTCAACACCTGGCGAACAGTTTCCAGCGCGCTTGCTGCGCGGAACGGTGACCGACCAGTGAGGCATTCGTACAGCACCGCACCGAGCGAGTAGACATCGGCTTCGGGACCGACTTCCTTTGCGTTTCCCGCTGCCTGTTCGGGCGACATATATGCTGGGGTGCCGAGGAACTCGCCAGTCCGGGTATGTGCCGAATCGTCGTCGAGGCGCTTCACGAGTCCGAAGTCGGTGACCTTCGGGATGCCGTCGGCGGTGAACAGGACGTTCGCGGGTTTGAGGTCGCGGTGAACGATACCCCGTGCGTGAACGGCCTGGAGCGCACGGGCCAGCGTCTCGACCAGTCGTGCCCCTTCGGCTGGTGTAAGCTCACCGCGAGTCAGGCGGTCGGCGAGAGTACCACCAGCGACGAACTCCAGCACAATGTACGGTCGGCCATCGTGTTCGCCGGTGTCGAAGATTTGCACCACGTTCTGGTGGGGCAAGGCGGCGACAGCTTCGGCCTCGGCGCGGAAGCGAGCGAGTTGGCGTTCGCTGACGTGTTCGCCAGCTAGTATCCTCTTGAGGGCGACGACGCGGTTGAGATGCGTATCGCGGGCCTTGTAGACCACACCCATCCCGCCGCGACCGAGTTCGCATTCAATCTGGTATCGCGGGGGTGCCGAGATCAATGCTGTTGCCGCGGGGGGGCGATGAGTGGCAGTGTGATCGATCGTTTGGTTACGCTCCTTCCACTGCTGTTGGATGGCCAGCAGTTCGCGTCTCAACTCCGCTTGCTCTACTCCCTCGAACCCATCCAGATAATCTTCAAGGGGTGGGTTCGCTCCGTTCTTCATCAGAGTCTCGAACCGACAGCACACGGCGTCGAGACGGAAAGCGAGTGCGGGCGGCCAGGTACGGGGTTCGTCATCGTTCACGCCGTGTCCTCCCCGGCCCACAGGCTGCGAATCACTCGCAACCGCCTTTCGACCGTCCGCGGCACGCATCCCCACCTCGCTGCGATCTCTTCGTTCGAGTGGCCCTCCATCTTCCACACGGCGAGCGTTTTCAGATCGGGGTCATGGAGCTTTCCCAGCAAGCGGCAGAATTCGTCGGCTGCAAGTGCGGCGAACTCCGGGGTCGGCTCGGTGCCCGCGAGGGTTTCGAGATCGAACTCCACCCCACCCGATCTTCCACCTCGCTTGACGGCTTTCTCGTGACGAATGAGGTCGAGAGCCTTCTGCCCCGTAATCATCAGGAGTACCCGCCACAGGTCGTCGCGGTCGTCGAGTCGCGGCAACCGGCCGGCGGTCGCGTCACGGAAGAAGCTGTCGAACGCGCTGAGGGCAACGTCCTCCTCGTCGGCCGCTCGGCGTGGAAAGCCAGCGAGTCGGTTCCGTGCGAGTTCGACGAACTTGGGGAAGTATCGCCCCCAGATCGGGCCGGCGGCCGCGGGGTTGCCGTCCTTGAGTTGATCGAGCCAGTGGGTGACGGAATTTTGCGACACAGACAACTCCGAATGGGACATTGGATGGTACGAGGCCGCACCGCGTGAAGAAATCCGAAAAATCCCTGTCGGGTCCGTGAACGGGTTTCCGTTGACATCTGCAGCGGACAGCGTGGATCACGGTTTCCGCGGAATCAGGAGCCGAAATGGGTGCTGAGCAACCGAACGGTGCATCGGATCTGAGGGGTGGGCAACTTCGTGTCCGAGACATCTGGGCGCTCGGCGTCGGGATCGTCGTCTGTGGGCAATACTTCGGCTGGAATCTGGGCCTCGAAAACAACGGCCCGGTGGCGATGCTGATCGCGTCGCTGACGGTGTGCCTGCTGTTCCTAGCGTGGGTTCTCACGCTCTCCGAACTGACGGTCGCCATGCCTCGCGCCGGTGGTCCGCTCGACTACGGGCACCGCGCTGGCGGCCCGTGGCTCGGGTTCCTCATGGGGTGGTCGATGTTCCTGGAGTGCTTGTTCGGTGGCGTCGCCACGGCCCTCGCCGGTGGGAAGTACGTCGCGTTCCTGATCGACCCAAACAACCCGCCCGACAACTCCATCGCCGTTGCGGTCGGCCTGTCGATTGTGGTGATCTTCTTCCTGCTCCAAGCACGCGGGGTGAAGGAGCAGGCTCGCGCCCTCGTGCTCATGACCTACGCTGCGATCCTTGGGCTGGTGATCTTCTGGGTGGTGTCACTGACGAATTTCTCGTGGGATCGCGTCTGGGCTACACCTGTGATCCCCGCCGAGAAGGGTTGGCAAGCGGTTCTCGACGCGATGCCGTTCGCGCTGTGGTGGCTCATCATCATCGAAGCCGCAGCGCTCGCGGCGGAAGAATCGCACACGCCCGCTCGCACGATCCCGCGCGGGCTGACGTGGGCCATTCTCACGGTGATTGTGCTCGTTGTCTTCACCACAGTGACAGCGTGCGGGGCGCTGCCATTCCAGCAGATCGCGGTGAAGGACGATAACCCGGTGGACTATCCGCTCGCTGAAGTCATCCGCCAGATTCCAGCCGGTAAGTCGCCGCTGGTGTTCTACGGCTTCGGTGTCGTCGCCCTGTTCGGGTTGGTCGCGAGTTATCACGGTCTCCTTTACGGTGCCAGTCGGCAGGTGTTCGCAATGGGCCGGAGTGGGTTCTTGTCCCCGGCGCTCGGTCGAGTGAACGAGAAGCGACAGACTCCCGTGCCAGCGCTCGCGGCGTGCAGCTTGTTGACGGCCGGGTTCGTTCTGGCGACGCTGTGGTTCAAGGAAGCGATCGAGATGGCGGTGCTGGTCGCCGGATTCGCGGCACTGGTGCTGTACCTCCTCAGCATGTGGTCGCTCTTCCGACTGCGACGACGCGAACCGGTCCTGCTCACTGGTTACCGTGCCCCGCTTGGTTGGTGGCTTCCGCTCTGTGTGGTGCTCCTCTCGGTGATGGCGGTGGCGGTGTACCCTCGGATCGACAAAAACGGAGTAGTGGTGCCGCTGGGGTTAGGAATGTACGCGATGGGGATCACGTACTTCGCACTTTGTGGACGGAAGCGCGTTACGCGGATTCCCGAAGATGTGGCACCGCAGGCAACTCCACCCGTCGAATTGCCGGCACGCGGATTCCACTGGGTGGCGGTCGCTGCACTCGCGGTCGCGCTTGGAGTGATGGGCGTAGTAACCGTTGCCGCGTTCGGCGGCCCGGACCTGTTGGGTTCGCCGAATGATGTTTCGGCGGTTGGTGTGTTGGGGGTGATCGTCGTGGCGATCGTGGCAGTTGCCGCAGTCGAGTTGTGGCAAACACGTTCGGGAGGAGACGATGACCAGAAGTGAAAACCGAACGTTGGTCGGGCACATCTCCGAAATCTGCCGTTACCCCGTGAAGTCGATGCAGGGCGAAAGTCCCGCAAATGTGCGCATTGGTCCCGAGGGATTGGAAGCGGATCGCCGGTTTGCGGTGATCGACACCGAGACCGGGCATGTCGCCAGTGCGAAGAACCCTCGCAAGTGGCGCTCACTGCTCGATCTCCGGGCGGAATTGCATGACGGCGTATTGGTGATCACAGCACAGAATGGCAAAATATTCCGTAGCGACCATGCCGATTTCGAGATCGAGTTGTCGCGATACCTGTGCCGTGCTGTCACGGTTCGCGGAACGCCGCTCCCTTCGCCTGCGATCGAGATTCACTGGCCTGATTTGCCCGGCATGCCGAACGCCGGCTCGGATTCCGTCGAGGGCTTGCCTGCGGGAGGGTTCTTCGATCTCGCCCCGATACATCTGCTCACAACCGCAACTCTGCGGCAATTCCGCGAACTCGTTCCCGGATGTGGTTTCGATTCGAGGCGATTCCGGCCGAACCTCGTGATTGAAACGCTCCCAGGGGTGACTGGATTCGTCGAAAACGCGTGGGTGGGTCGGACCGTTGTCATCGGTGACCTGGCGTTATCGATCACCGCACCGTGCTCCCGGTGCGTGATGACGACACTCTCGCACTCGGGTTTATCGGCTGACCAGCAGGTTCTTCGCGCTGCGGTCACGCACAACTCGGCAATAGTAGGCGTTTACGGGAGCACACTTCGCGGCGGCCTAGTGTCAGTGGGTGATCCTGTCTGGCTGGTGGATTCCGATCTTGAGGGGGGCGGATGAAGGAGAGGTGTTGCAGACAACAACTGGCGGCGAATCCATCAGTTCGCCTCCGTGTCTGGCCCAGCTGCTTTGATGCCAACGGATGTGGGCCGCGTCCAGTGCGATCGATACGCTGCACACTTGCAAGTCGAACCCACAGACGCCGCAATGGTACTCATAACCCTACAGGACCGGCGTTCCGGCTCCGTCCATGACCGTGAGATGAAATCGTCTCTCCCGCTTGGCTCGATGACCGATGAGCCGTTGTCGGCCACAATAGCCATGCTGGGGCCACCACCGTTATTCGGCTTCTATCGTGAGGTCACTGCTTTTCCAGGGAATGTTCTTTCAGCCACGCCACTGGTAGCCAGCGAGGCTGGCTTAATCGCAATGCCCTTCAGTTAGGGACGGCTGTTCACTGCTTTGTCGCCGTAAGTCGTTATTTCGCAACGCCAGGGACCGCGGTGAGCGCCTTAACTGAAGGGCATTGGGCTTAATCGGGCTTAATCGGGCGAGGCAAACATCAAACCCGAAGAGCACAATCGGGGATGTTGCTTTGCGATCGCCTCCTGGAATACCCCACCGGCCCCGAAGCGTTTCTATCCGTCGTTTTGCCATGATTTCCAGTAAACGTCCCATAAGTCTCGATCCTCCATAGGGCTTGTTTCAGAAGCCCGAAGCCCAAGAATCTCAGCCTGCGAAGAAAGCCTTGAAGGGAGTCCGATGGTGACTCATCAACATTTCAGGGCTTCCCGGCCGGGAAAAGACCCAGCGGCGGAGGCTACTTGTTGAATGAGAGATGACGAGCATCTGGTCAACGGGGTTGAAGAGCATGCGGAACTCCAGGTGGCATTAGACGCCAGTCCTCATGGGCGTTGGCCTCGAGGTAAGGCGAGATCACTCTTGCCACACTGGACCAGCTTCCCGGCCGGGCCGGATTGTGCGCCGGGATTGTGCGGCGGGCGTTCAGCTCGGATCCCGGGGCGGTCAAGAACGAGACTTCTTGTTCCCCAATATCGCTGCAAGCTTATCGGCTATCTTTTTCGCCTGAGCGGCAGCTTCTTCGCGGAGTTGTTCGGGGGTTTTGTCGGCCTTTTGGGCAGGCGTCTTGACCGTGACTGTACTTGCCGGTGTCCCACCCATTTCTTCGATCAACTTGTTCAACTCTTCGACACTATCCTGCGGCTTCCTGCCTTGCTTGAACTTCTTCAAGTTGATGCCTCGACTTCGATAAAGGCTGGCTCGGGCCGCTGCTATCGAAGCCTTGATCCCTGTTTTCTCTGCGACCTCTTTCAAGGACTGAGAAGACTCCCAGGCGAGAACGAAATCGCGTGGCGTGAGTTCGGTCGACATTGAAATAATCTCAATAATTTACAGAATGGTTGTTGCTGTTATTGTGGCAACTGAGGAACTGATAATAACCGGAACGCATCTAATTTCAAGGGATCATCGGAGAGATTCTCATCTCAAAAAAAGGCTTAATCTCCCTCGATTGTACGGAGGAAATTTGATGCGTTCAGAACAGCTGTCTATACTATAAAGGAACACTAATAAGTCACCCTGGCAGAGTTTTCCCTCGAGATGCTTCCGCAACGTGGATTCTTCAATCGCCTCAACACTGATTCAGACTGGTTTGAGAATAGTGCAGTACAGGTCGAATTCACCCCGCGTTGCGACTCATCCGGTCACGGAGGATTCACGGCCCGCGGCATCAGACCTGACGAACTGCGGCGTTACCTGCGGGTGGGCTTAAAGACCGGGCGGCATGGCGACTTATTCGAACTAACCATCGGTGAAGGGCCAACGAAAGGTGGAGCATGTTGAGCGTTAGCGAGGCCGCGTTACATGCCACAGTCTGTGAAACGATGATCCGCAACTGGGTCGCTGACAGGACGCTCCCGCACTTCCGGGTCGGGTCGCAAGGCAGGCGCGGCAAGATCTTGATTTCTGTGGAGGATTTGGACCAACTGCTGGCGAACTTCAAAGTGACGGGGCAGGCATCCAAACCTGCCCCGCCGTCTCAGAAAGTGCCTCCGGTGGACAGCTTCCATCATATTCGTCTCACGTGACCGCACTGCGCAGGTGGTCCCCGTCGGTTGAGATTCCTTCGTAATGGCGACAGAGCATCGTACCATCCTTGTGGCCGAGCAGGCCCGCAACCGTGATTGGGTCGTGGCCCTCCTTCAGTTTTCTCGTCGCGAAACAGTGTCGAAGATCATACATGGCGAAGCGACGGTCGCCCTGCCTCGCGAGTTTTGCCCGCTTCTTCCGTAACGCCACCAGTTTCTTTCGATGCTCCTCCCGTGCGGAAGCCAGTTCCGCCGCATCCGTGTAGCTCCGATGATCGAACCGAGGCAGCTTAGGGAGATCGACTTCCGGGCCAGACACTTTCACCAGCAGCCGCTGGAAACGGCATACTACTGCTTGGGCTGTCCACGGATTGCCGTCCATATTCAATAACAGCGGGCCGGTTGGCCGAAGTACGGCAAGCCGGCTGACCAGCGAGTAGGCTTTGTCCGACAGATAGATCTGTCGCGACCGTTTCTTGCCCTTCGCCTCGGCAGCCGGGATATCGATGCGACGCTGGTCGATATTCAAGTGCCGGGCCTCAATCATCCGGGCCTCTTGCGGACGGCACCCAGCCTCGAAGGCGAAGATAAGCAAATCACGGAAGGGGGTGTCTTTCACCTGGGCCAGCAGCGTCTCAAAGTCCGCAGGCGTCATGTGGCTATCCCGCTTCGTGGGGGATGGCTTTTCAACGCCTCGCACGGGACTTGACGAGATATACCCGAGTTTGGCGGCCCAGTTAAACGGACGGGTGACGGCGACTATGGCCCCTCGCTTCTGGTTGTTCCCCCAGGCGTCCTTCGAGTCCACCCACTCGACGACGTGGTACGGGCGGAGTTCGTTCCCCAACATAGTCCGAGCCGTTTTCAGATGATCGCAGAACGTCTGAATGTGCTTTCGGCTCCACTCGTAGGTGCGTGCGGAGCGGTGCTGCTTGCACCAACTGAGGAACTTCTCGAACACTTCGCCAACGGTCAAGCCTGTGGTGGGAATTGCGTGGGCTGGTAGGGGGGTGGCGTCCGCCTGAGCCATCAATTCGTGGAATCGACGGTCGGCTTCTTTTTTGTCGGAGCCGAGGTTGTGGCGGGTGTTGTGGATCGTGACGAAGTATGCCTGACGATCTTTGCGATACCAGGGCTTTGGAGCGCGAGCCATGAAAATACCCCTTTAGAGTTCGTGGTGGTGAGTCACGACACTCGTTAGGGGTATTATTCCGTACCGCGATTCTGTACCAAGCGTTTCTGGAGGAAAATCGGGATTTTACATTTCCCTACATTTTCCAGAGTGGGCAGTCCCGGGGTTGAACCGGGGACCTAGCGATTTTCAGGCCGAACTTCCCCGCATCAACAGGGGCCGGAAAACCCTTGTTTCAAGCACTTTACTCGGTTTCGGGTGCGTGGCAAAGACCTACTTTCGCAACAAATGCCACGGTCATTTTCGGGTTAACGGGAATTCTCGGGAGCGACGTTGTCTTTGGTTGAACTCACCACCGAAGGACCGCGCGGGATTGGGACGTGTCGCCTCTCTCGAAGGTTACTCGCACTCGTGATGCCTTTGGGAAGATGCCGAAACCACACTTCCAGGAAAGACGTTTGGTCGGGTGTGCACAGGGGCTTCCTTTCCACCGCGTGCCGCAGAATAATAGCAACAGTCGATCTGCACCGCGCCGACAATGGGCCAACCAAACAGCCACCGTCTCGGATACAGAGTATGTCATCTCCTTGCGTGTGGAAACCGAATACTCACCCCGTTCAGTTCCTCTTGGATCGACTCGACCGGTTGCGCGCAGGATTACGTCTCGCGACGTACGGGCAGCAAAATCGGGTCCGGCAATATCGATCTTTGACCGAATATTATCAAGAGAAAAAGGATATCGTGTTTATTGAGTGCAAAGCCCTCACTCATCTGGTTGATTGTGGTATTGAGGCAAACGTAGTGTTAGCCCCAATCCGACAAGTCGCCGAACTCATCGAGCAGATGACTGATATCTTCCCGATTTGCGAAGCCGATATGGGAGGAAGTGGCAACAAACCTCTGGATCGCTACCAAACGCAATTCAAGCTGATGAAAGATGCTCAAACTGCTCGAGTTTCCATCTGTCGCTTGATGGCGTTGTGCGGGGACATCTTACCAGATTCTGTCTGGCGAGATTCTCTTTGGCGAGAGTCATACAGTCGAGGGGAAATGCCGGAACCGTACCCACCTGAGGTGGAGGTGGACGACTCAATCCAGGATGTGACTGCTCCAACGTTGCAGTTGGAAAATGGTCGAGCAAATTCGCAACCGGAGAGTACGCAGGACTGCGAGACACTGACTGGCAGCAAATCAGGCCAGACTTCCCCTGCGAAGTTCCTATCTGACGCCGCACCGATCTCAACAGACCTCGAACTTCACTCTGGCCCCCCTGCTGCGATGGTTCGAGAGAGCCAAGGCAACACAGAATCTCTCAATACTGTTTTGTACACAAATGACTGTTCAACTGTAACTGTCAAAGGAAATAAGTATTATTTTACCGGTCGCCAGCGACCGGTGATAAAAGCGCTTATCGAGGCGTTCATTCACGGCACGCCGGGGGTTTCACAACTCGACCTTCTCGAGAAATCTGGTTCCACTGGAACATCTTTTCGCGACATCTTCAAGGAATCCCGAGAAGGAGGGAGGACTGAAATGCATAAGGCTTGGAATACGTTGGTGGTGAAGGTGAAGAAGGACATCTACTCGCTCCAGCTTGATGGCGATCCAAAGCCGCGTTTTGCGATCCAAGGGTGTTCTGGGAAGCATCGCGTACTCCGTAAATAACTCGGGAGAAGGATCGGTAATTGTTTGTAATTAAAGGAATTTATGGACGTAACTTGTTGCTGTGAATCTCGATATGGCTTCGCCATCTCGATTGGTATTTTACGATTGTTCCGCTGAAATTCCGTAATTCTCTCGTCAAATTCCAGCATAGTTCCAGAACGCCATGTCATCTTGTGCCTCACTCACCGAGGCACCCCCATGGCTAACGCACACACACCACCAGTCACTCAACAATCGCACTCACGCTCGCCGCACGACCCGGTTCAAGTCACCGTGGAGTCAGCGGAAACGCGGATCGAAAGAATCCTCACCGAAGGGCCAATCGGACTGGCAGGTGCTGCACGCATTTTGGGCACCATTCGAGCTGCCGTCCCAGTACACCCTGCAACCATCGCGAGGTGGTACCGCGACGGTTGGAAACTTGCGAGTGGTCGCACGATCAGACTGGAGTGCATCCGAGTCAGCGGACGCCTCGTAACGTCGAGGGCCGCATTGTTGCGATTCCTCAGCGCACAGCAAGACGACCAACCTCTACCAGAGCAAGTCCCCCGTTCACCCGCTGAACGAACGAAGGCGAGCATCGCCGCAGCCGCCGAATTGGTGGTGAGCGGGGTTAAGTAGTGATTGTTTCCAACTGCCCAGTTGGGGAATTTGCACGCAAGGAATTCTCATTGAGCTAACAGGATGACGGAACGCGACCGCGCACCCTGACGGTCACAGAGGTCAGTGTCCTTGACCACTTAGGAGTTCATGAATGCTCAAGATTGCGAACAAGTACGGCAACTTCGATGTCACCCATTCGCAGTTGCCCAAGGGTTACACGCTCGTGGAAGGCAAATGCCTTCAGCCACTTGCCCGAAAGCACGGGATCAAGTTTGTGCCAGCCGTCACAGAGTGGATTCCTTCCCGCTATCGGAAATACCCGAGCAGACCGAAGATCGGCGGGATCGTCGTCACCGACCGGCAAGCCGCGAAGATGTGCGAACTGATCGCCGAGAGAGAGAGGCGGCGTAACGATCCGAAGGTTATCGCGGCGAAGCAGCGAGCAGCCAAGCGGCGACAGGAAGCTGCGGACCGACACGAAAAGGAACTCGACGAACGCGCAGCCCGTGTCGGCTACGAGCGCGGGAGCAAGTGCGAAGCGTGGCTCAAGGGCGGATGCATTGACGAACGCGATGCCGAAGTTATCGCCTTCAAGACGCGGTACCGGCACGAGTTCACCGACTACGACGAGCAGTACGAGAAGATCGACTGGCAGGAACTCAAATCTCAGGTTGGATTTGAGGAAGCGAAGCAACAGATGCGTGAGATGGCGCGTGAAGAAAAGGTCGAAGACCCCATCCCTGAGACCTGGGACGAGTACCTGAGGAAGTACGGATTCGACTCGCCAGAAGCCCTAGCGATGGCAGCGGTCCTTCGCAATCCAAGGGAATGCCATCCGGTGTGGTTCAAAGCGTGCGAGGTTGGCCTCCGCGGTCGCGAGCTTACGAACCTCACCTATGAGCGGATCAAAGACGCGAAGGTTGGCACGCCTCGCGACTGAAGTGAAAGAAACAAGTGAAGGCCGCTGTGGAGCTGCTGCCCTGAATACATCGCTGTGGTTTGATTATTCTTCGCGGTCGCGTGGTCATACACGGGGCCTGCATCACTCAAGGAGGGCACACAATGCCTGCGAATGACGACCGTTCGATTTCCGAAGCTGCCATCGCCCTTGGTCGAAAGATGGGGCTGGAGCCGAACTCCAAGGAACATCGCCCCTGTCTCATGTTCTTGTCTCAGGCACTTGGGCAAGGGTATCCCCCATGCTGCGCCGCGTTCCACTTGGCTGTTTGGGTCCCGGTAGTCAATGACACATACACAGACCAGCCAGACGACATGAGTATGGCAATTTACAATAACTATATGATGATTGTGAAAACCTGCATACCTAAATCTGTCATTGCAGCACCGTGTCCGGCCTGCTGCTTGGCGGGTCGCGCATTGACTGAGTATGAGTGCCCAGACTGTGCGGCGGAACGTCCGCACTCCCACAGCTAACAGCCGCATGCCCAGTCCCGGCACTGGGCAACGATTCCCAAACACCAACACACCCCTAGCTCCCCGAAGAAACAATATGAGCGAACTTAAACTCACAGACCGTTTGCGAGCCATCCTCACGAGGTACGGCGCAAGACCACCTCCCAAGGCGCGACCGGTGACGCACTTTGCGTACGGGACGACCGCGATGATCCCTCCTGTCGTTTTCGCCGCCTACGAGGCCGGTGTGAAGGCGCAGTATTTGTGCTGGAAGTCTCAGGTTGCTGAACGCCCGCCGGGCGGCGACGAGCATCAGGCGGCAAAGGACTATCGTTATCTCGCTGGCCTCATCAGTCGCGCGGGTCAGTACCTCGACTTGCTCGATTGAGTCCGCGACTGAACGCGACCGCACCTACGTTGGTGCGCTGCGCCGACAGATCAAACCTTCTCGACGCCAAAGACCGCCTCGCGGCGGCATCACTACGAC
This sequence comes from Planctomycetaceae bacterium, assembly GCA_013823135.1. Classification (GTDB taxonomy): domain Bacteria; phylum Planctomycetota; class Planctomycetia; order Gemmatales; family Gemmataceae; genus Gemmata. Next base: position 36,295 of record PNLP01000049.1, on the reverse strand, counting down.
CTTCGACGCGGTCATAGTGAGTTTAAGCCAGTGACTCGACAGTTTGAAGAGACGCATTGTCAGTTGCAGTCGTGGTCCACCACGGCTGCGACCCAACCAACTTACCACATAAATGGTGAAGGCCGATGCCGAAGAAAACGACAGCAGAACCGACCGCCAAGCCCAAGAGGCCGAAGGGGATGCCGAAGGATGACATCATGAACAACAACACCTACGAGCCGACGATCACATGCTGCCTGTGTGGCATCATCGAAAAATCGCGCGGACGTAACCCGGACCCGCTATGCCGGGACGTGCCAAACGGACGTTGCTGCGAGGCGTGCGACCACGTCGTGATCCGGGTGCGGATCATTCTTGGCAATTATCTGGACGAGCGCAAGAATAACATTGCCACGAAGTAGTGTTCCGAGTTGTACGCGCGGCAGCGATCCCAAGTGCTGCCGCCCTTTCGCGAGTGGCTTGATGTTGTTCGATATGTGAATCAACAGAAGACAAAATGTCAATCTTCCGATCCGGCGTTCGACGGGGGTGCTGTGATGCCATCATCACCGGCCGGTTGCACTCATGAGCAGATGGTAGCACTAATCCGGCTCATGCTTCTGCACCCCATCGACACGCCCGAACACATGAAGTCGGTGGTGGATGCGGCAGTCCAGGTCGGGCTGCGTGGCGACAACGGCACCTTGCTGCCGTGAGCCATGCCACGCGCTACTTGCGAATGGCTGTGCGAGTTGGTGCGGTGCAACACGGGGCGATAAGTATCCCGCGTGAATTGGACAACCAACATCTCGCCCAATGACGCGATGGCCGAGCGTGAAGAGTGCGTTTGATCGCCCACCATCTAAGGAGTTTGCCCAATGCCCACGAAGCCGAAAGCCAAACCGACCCCGAAGCTCAAGACGACCAAAAAGAAGCCAGCCCCGAAGGCAACGCCAGCGGCCGACGCGAGGGAGCAACTTCAACAGATGCTTCGGGTCATGACGAAGGACTGGACCGACGAAGAACGGGAGAGTCACCTCACGGAGGGCGGCACGCTGGAGTACCTCGACGGCGAAGTAACCGTGACGTTTCACGTCGGCGCAATGATTCCTGTCGGGCTGATGCCACGCGAACAGCAACTGAAGTTGTTCGATGAGCTTCTGGACCAGATGAGCGAGTACGACGAAGACGGTGCCAAAACGCACCGAACGCATATCGTCGCGTTCCAAGCCCGAATCTTTACGGCTGCCGAGTCCAAAGCTCGCCTCGCCGAAACGGACAAACCCGAAGAGGGCAAGTGATGCCGATGGTGGCCATCGCTCAACCGCCTACGTCGCGGCAAGAGGCATTCGATGTGAGTGATGAGCCAGCCCGCGACAGGCCGTCAGGCTACCGTGCTTCCTGCTCCAATGCCAGGCACCGAACCAGCGCGTTCATGACGAAGCTTGGCAGGAGTATGGGTTCCGTCGCGGAATGCGGTTGCACGATCCTGCTTCCGGTCGCCGGGCTTGCGGCTCTCGGCTCGGCAAGCCGCAAGCGGGCGGTACCGGCTCCGGTCGTGGCAGCATTCTGAGGGCAGCGATTCACAGCGACGCCCTCAGAATGCCTTGTTTTCGCCCGTTCGCCACGAATCTCATCGCACTCGAAAGCCTCATGATGCCTTATTCCTGAAGTATTTCCGCCGCCTCGGCCCAGCGCTCAACCAACTCCGCTATGACCTGGGCAACGTGGTGTGGCTTTCCGTTCAGCCTCGGTGGATTTACCATTCACGGCCCGGTCGCGTGATCTCACGCGACCAAGGCTCTCTGAGGACCCCAAATGACCGTGATGATCGAGACGAACCAATCTGAACTGACGACGGGCGAGCTTGCTCGCGAGCTGCGAAACCAGGGTTACCGGACTCCGGACGGCCGCCCAATCCAGACCTGGATGGTTAGGAGGGTGTTTGAACTGGGATTGATCGTCGAAACCCATCGTCGTGTTGGCGGCTATCGGGTCGTGCGACGAGAGGAGCTACCTCTCGTGCTGGCTGCCCTCGCCCGCGCCGGCTATCTGACCTCCGACCCCGAGGTTGTTGTGTAATCCCCAAATGGCCAGCGGCTTGGCCTATTGTGGGACCAAGCCGCTACGAGATTCATAACCCTTACCGATCTCACTCGAAACAGGCAGGCGGCACGGACTGATCCCTTACCGCCAACTGAAAACACTTCCCTAACTCCCACTCCCAACTCCCTGACGGTTCGGCGACTCCCCAGAAGCCGAATCGTCAAGATAATGAGGACGCAACAGTGTGCACTACCGACCCCTCGGCCGGCAACCCCGCCGACCCTTTGCCTCCGGACCAACTTGGTTCTGAGCGCCCCGACTCCCCACAACTTGCCCCGATCTTCACACCAAGGCCCCGGAAGGGAGCCGCCCCTGTTGATCCTAAACCTTGGCGAGAGGCAGAAGCCACTACGCTCACGGCCCTCGACATTCGCAAGGAATTTTCCGATCTGGGAGTCGGCTTCACGACTGACACCTTGCTCGCCGGGGGTTGGCTTCCGTGCAAGGCAACAGGCTCGGCCGATGCAACGCCTACCACTGCCGTTAATGTTGGGACAGGGCCCGCGCGAGGACGGTGGCGGTACCTCCGGGGTCACCGCTACTCCCTGAGCCTGTGGGAGTTCGCCGTCAGGTCAGGTCGCTTCCCCGACCTTTGCACCGCCCGCAAACATTACGCCGATAAAGCTGGCGTCAGGTTGCCCTTCGGTCCACCACCTCGCGAGTCGGCCGACGAGATCGAGTTCCTGGACCAACGCTCAGTTGGAGACGGAATCTCGCGTGGCTGGGCAGAGTCAATCGGTGGGTTCGGTCTCACTGCAGTCCAGCAGAACGGTGGCGTGTATGCTCGCTACCCACGCTCGGCCCCGGTCGAACACTCACAATATGTCCTGGCATTCCCAGGGCACTGTTCCCCCGAGATGGTGGACGCCGAGCCGTCGGCTTGGGTGGTCGCCGACTCGCTTGGTGGCCCCATGGTTGTGAACAGCGGGCCAGACCAGGAGGCGTCTCAGATTCACACTCGTTGCCCCCATTGGACGAAAGGCAGTCTGCTCGGGAGTTACGGTCTGCGGGCCCTCGCCGCCGAGCGTGATGGCACCGGTCCAGCCGTCGAGGTGATTTGGAAAGTTGAGCGTCTCTACGACTTGCTCACCCTTCACGCGGCCCTTAACTCTGCCGGCCTCCTCGGTCGTCACGTCGTCGTGGCAAACTGTTTCGGCCCCCTCGAAGATGTCGTACCCGAGTGGTTTGAATTTCTCGCGGGCAAGACCGTGTATGTTACGCACACACGCGATTGGGGCGGCGCGGTGGGAGCCAACCGGTGGGTCGAGCCGATGGCTCGATCCTGCCGAGTCATCAAGGATGTTCGCTTGCCCTCCGAGTTCGAGAACGGTGGTGGAGAATCGCTTCGCGATTTCCTGTTTCGAGACAAACGGCCCGTCTCCGAATTGCTCGCGCTCGCGTCGAACGCTCCGGAAGGGGTGCGGGAGCTGCCCCCATTTTTTAGTGAGGCATCAACGCGCGCGATTACTCCACCTGCCCCACCAAGTCTCATGGACTTCATTCCGGTGCCTACTCAACCGGAGGTGAATGCTGCTGATATCCTGCGATTCGCACGCGTCGAGACACGCATGGCCTGTGCGCGGGTCCCACTGGCCAAACGATACCGCGTCAGCCTCAACGCCCTGTCACTGGCCGAGGCGGCATTCTACCCCAAAGCCGACGCGGCGAAGTGCAAGGAGGGGCGACTCCCCGAGCAAATCGGAGTGAAGGGAGACAGCCTGCTGCTCCCACTGTCTGACGTTCGGGGTGAAGTTGGCGGCCTGTTTGTGATCCCATTCGGGGACCGCCTGCCCGTGGAGGTCGGTGGCCCCGGGATCGTTGCCCCGTGTCTCTGGGATGAAATTCCCGGCATCGTCGTCGTCACACAGAACCCGCTCGACGCACTCGCCTTCTGGACAATCGGAGTCTGTGCGGTCGCTGTGCCCAACTTTGAGACGGGCCTCCCGATTCTTATCGAAACGATTCGTCAGCGTGGCATGGCTGATCGCGGGTGGTTCTGTGTCGGACCCGGCGATTGGGCGGCGGAGGTGGCTGAGAAGCTCCGCGAAGCGGGGATCGAACTCGCGTTCTGGTGCCGGTCCCCGGTCGGCTACTCCAATTACCACCAGTGGGTGGCTGACCGCATCCCGTCTATCGCTTGTCAGAAGGACCTTGAGGCTCTCGGTAATGGACTCGCAGGCATTATTGAGTCCGTCTCGGTTCCGCCAGGCGAACCTTACTCTGGTTGGCCTGAGAACTGTCCCCTCCCGACTCCCAGCGACTTGCCTGAGGCTGCCATCGAGGCCCTGTGCCCGGAACCACCCTATCGCAAGTACTTGTCCTTGGCTGCGCGGACACGGGGCATGCTGAGCCAGATGGAGCTTCACTCAGCAGAGGAAGCGGCCTTGGCGGCCTCACGCGGTGAGGAAGCGGAGCGTGACCGCTGGGTCAGGATCGGCGTGTGGGCCAGTTTGGTCGCGGACGAAGAGTTCGAGGCGACCGAGCGGGCGGTGTATGCTGCCCGGCCGGTGACCGCTGGTAATGCCCCAACCACGACTCTCCAGTACGTCGTTGCCGGCGGATGTATTTGCCAACGGGGTACGAATGCCAACGGCGAGATCGAAGACTCCCCGTTGTGCAATTTCGCGGCTCGGATCACCGGCGAGGTGAGCCGCGATGATGGTGCCGAGACCACCACTAACTTCTCCATCGTCGGGTCACTTCAGGGCGGCAGGCAACTTCCAGAGATCGAGGTCCGGGCCGACGAGTACGACAAAATGGAGTGGGTCACGCCGGGTTGGGGAGCGCAGGCCATCGTGTACGCCGTTCGGTCGGCACGAAACCACCTGCGAGTCGCGATACAGTACCTGTCAGGTCGCATCCACCGGCGGACCGCCTACGCCCACACTGGCTGGCGACAAGTTGAAGGACGATGGGTCTACCTCCACGGTGGTGGGGCAATCGGGGGCAGTGGAGCGGTCGCGAAAGTGGAGGTGAAGCTGCCAGACTCGCTAGGCCGAATGGTACTCCCTGAGTCGCCAATTCTTGCGGAACAGGATCGGGACATTCGGTCGAGTCTCCGTCTGCTTGACCGGCTTGCTCCAGACCGGGTCGTTTACCCGCTGGTCGCGGCAGTCTGGCGGGCGGTTCTCGGCGACACGGATTTGACCGTCGCGATGAACGGACTGACCGGCAGCTTCAAGTCCGAACTGGCTTCTCTGGCCCAGCGACACTGGGGCAAGGGCCTGGATGCCCGACACCTGCCAGCGAACTGGAGCAGCTCGGGCAACTCTCTGGAGGCCCTTGCACACGCCGCCAAAGACACCCTGACGACGATTGACGACTTCTGCCCTCCAAATGGGCCTGACGCGGCCCGTTACCACCAGAAGGCCGATCAAGTGTTGCGCGCTGCGGGAAACAGCGCGGGTCGCCAGCGGATGCGGGCCGACACAAGCCTCCGACCGGACAAGCCGCCGAGGTGTCTGATCCTCTCGACGGGTGAGGAATCGCCGCGTGGCCAGTCGCTCCAAGCCCGCATGATGCAGATCGACGTGGAACCTGGGGCCGTGAATACTGACCGGCTGACGGACTGTCAGCGAGACGCGGCGTCAGGTTGTTACGCGAGAGCGATGGCAGCGTATCTCCGTTGGCTCGCCCCGCAGTACGCACGGATGAAGGCAGGCTTGGCCGCCGAGGTGGAAGGGGAGCGCGACTTGGTGGCTCGAAGTGGGCAACACCGACGTACACCTGCCATCGTTGCCGAGTTGCTGGTGGGCTTGACGTGGTTCCTCCGATTCGCGCAAGAGGTCGGGGCGATCACACCTGAGGAAGCCCTGGCGCATGAGACCCGTTGTCGCGAGGCCTTGTGTGACGCTGCCGTGCGTCAGACAGACGATCAGGGAGCTGAGGAACCTGCCAGTAAGTTTCTTCGACTCCTGGCCGCCACCATCGCGTCAGGGAAGGCGCACATCGCCGGTGCCGACGGGTTGGCACCTGGAGAGCCCTTGGCGACAGACGGCGCACCTCCGGACAACACGCCCGCGAGGTGGGGGTGGCGGTTGCGGACAACGGGAGTCGGCGACGGGGAGTGGCAGCCGCTTGGCCCGTGCGTCGGGTGGGTGGTCGGAGCCGATCTGTATCTCGAACCCGATTCCAGTTACGCGGCAGCGTGTGCCCTGGCCCGCGAGCAAGGGGACGGGTTCCACGTTGGTGCGAGGACGATCCGGAAACGACTCCGCGAGCTTGGCTTTTTGGCGACCCGTGACTCAGACCGTGGCCAGACCGTTCGTCGGTCGCTCGGTGGCGTCCCGAACCGACCTGTCGTTCACATCAAGGCGTGCACCCTCACCGGGGCCAAGCCGAAGGACCTGCCACAGGAACCGGACAACCCCGCTCAGGACGTGTTCGACTCGATTTGACGCTCGTAACCGGAACTGCCTTTCGTGGCAGTTTCCGGCGGCTTGAGGAAGTTTTTGCGAGACGGTTTCTGAAACTGCCGGACCATCAAGTCCTAGAAATCCTCGGGAAATTGAACAGGTAAGGCAGTTAAGGCAGTTTCAATTAAGAGGGAGAGAGATAAGGAAACAGAGGGGAACTAGAGGTTGTGATTGGAGACGGCTTGAGACTCCTCTCCTTTCACTGGTGTTATCTGCTCTCTCTCTTCCGTTCGGGAAACTGCCGCAACTGCCTCAAGCGGTGGCGTTCGCTGCAAATCCCAGGAGTTGAATCCGGCAGTTTGACCAAAAATGGCCCGTCGGCAGGTTCTTGGAACTGCCCTTCCGGCAGTTTCGAGGCTCGATGGTCGCTTGCGAGACCCGAGCGACCCCATATCACCACGGCTCGAATGAAAAGCGATCTCAGGCTGGGATGAGTTCACCCGGTATGCGTTCTGTCGCCCGCTTCGGTACAGTCTTTCCCTTCACGTCGGCCTCGGCGGCGTTGCGGACAACCGACACGGATGGCTTTCGCCAAGAACATCGCCGCGCCATCGCAAGACCATGAACACAGCAGTTCATTCTGGTTGATTCTTAGATTGGAACCTCACATGCATGCCTCATCGGACGGTGACCGCTCCATCGAATCTGCCCCTATCACCGACGGCGACCTCACACCGCACTCCTGGGAGCGTCAAGTTGGCGAATCCTCGCCGGCTTGGCACGCTTTCCAGCGGTACCGCGACCTTGGCCCGCGCCGCACCCTCGACGAAGTAGACCGACAACTCTACCCACCGCCTGCCCGAGCGCCCGAAGAGGCTCCATCGAGCGCCAGGCATCGTCGCCGGGGGCACATTAGCTCGTGGTCGCGCCGGCACGACTGGGTTGCGAGGGCCGCTGCCTGGGATGCGGAAGTTGATCGGGCCGCACGCGTCGCACAGATCGACGCTGTCAAGGCGATGAATGAGAGGCACGCGAACGCGGCCCGTACACTCCAGGCTCGGGCAATCGAAGCTCTACAAACATTGCCAGCTTCGGAGATGGCCGCCGGTGACGTTTTAAGGTTTCTTGTAGAGGCATGCAAACTCGAGAGGCTGGCTATCGGTGAGGTGACCGAACGGACCTCACAAGAGATCAGCGGTGGCAGGCCGGTGGTGCTGGAAATTGTCGAACGGATCGTACCGGTTCGAGGTGCCGATCCGGTAATCACGCCGCCGGTGCCTGACAGCCTGTTGCCTGCGGTGGTTAGTCAGACGAACTCGGTCGCGGACGATGAGGACGGCGATCCGTGTGCGTTCGAGCTGCCGGATGAGCCGCCGGCCTGCTTGCGGCCGTAATGGGACCCAGACTTTAGTCGGCTTGATAATGTGCATTCACTGGCCCGCTCGCTCGAACATGACCGCCAGGTGGTCGAGCGGGTCCGGGCCAGGGTTGCCGTAGCCAGCATCACCACCGGGCCAGGGCGATGACAAAATGGCCGGTCACTTCTTGCATCGAATCGAAGCAAGTGCGAGAAGTTTCACAGGTGATGGCGAACCAGGTCATGCCGAAGAGTGAAGTATGCGAAACTCGCGTTCGATTGCCGTAGCACAAACCTGCCCTGTGGCGGGCGACGTGCTGGCGAACCTCGATGAGCATATTCGCCTGGCTTGCCGTGCCGCTGAGGTAGGGGCAAGAGTCGTCGTCTTCCCCGAACTTTCCCTGATCGGCTACGAATTGGAATTGGCCGTAGGGCTGGCGTTCTCCGAGAACGACCACCGTCTCTCACCGCTGCTTGACTCGGCAACATCCCACGGCGTCACTATGGTCGTCAGTGCCCCCGTCCGGCTTGGGGAATCCCTCTACATCGGTGCGTTCATCGTTCACCCGCATCGGACCACCGAGATATACCCGAAGCACCGCCTTGACGCGGATAACTCGCGGACCGAAATAGCTTTTTCGGCTGGTTCCTCGCACCAGCTTGCTCCTCGAACTGCCCATCAACTCAGGAAAGTGAGCAGAAAATAGGGAGGTAATCATAGTCACTCATTTGCTGAGATGGTATCGTCGCTTTCCTGCTCAATAGCTATTTTCTTATCTGCTAACCGGCTGACCGCTCCATCCGCTTCAAACGGAATATTGATTGGCTTGAGACGTAGCGAGAGTGGAGCATCGCTTCCCCGAAAGAGTTCTTCGTTTCGCGTAACGAATGTTTCGGCCTCGACTAGCACCTTCGTGATTGATGCGGACAACCATTCTCGCCGTTGTCGTGTTGTGGTTTCGTCGATAACGATGACTTCCAGCTCGGTCTTATCTTCGCCTTTGGGCTTGAGTTCGACCGGATGGAAACAGGCTGTATCTAGCTCAGGGAAACTCAGGTTCTTTGAGAATGCTCGCCCAAATGTCACCCGATGGGTTAGGATATTCCGTATTCCTTCCCACCGCTCGTTCTCCTTATCATCCAAAAGAGAATGGAGTGCTTGTGTAAGCCCATCCCCTGGAAATCGCTTCTCGAACCGCTTAACTGTCAACTCTAGACTTACGGCTTTCTTCTTTTTGAAGGTATCCAGAGGAAAGCTCGTCGAGTCAATGATTCCTGCCACTGCGTGAAGGCTGTAAGAAAGGCATTCGATAGCCGAGAGGCCGTTCACGAAGAAGTTGAATAGCTCGCGTTCTTGCTCGTACCGTTGTTGAATAGGTGGAGCAACACCATGCTCGGCAACAAGTTTACTGAAAGCTGAATCGTGGTCGGAGCAAGCAAGAAATCTGTAGGCAAGGGCCATCAATGCCATCTTGGCTTCTTGAGCAGTTACTTCCCGAGCAGGCTGAATCTTTGCAGATACTCCGTCGTAGGCGTCCACGGGGAAGTCATCTGGCATGTCGAGTCCGAGGGAAGAGAGCTTTCTGGACATCCTCGCCTCCATGTTGTGGTTCGCTATTATTCGACCCATTTTCTTGACACACTGGATGAACGCTAGGTTCGGCTCGGTTCCAAATTGGTGAAAAACGTGCTGTGCATGAACGACGGATGAGGGAAGCTTTTGGGGAGTTCGACCCGACTCACAAATTGTACCTGGTAGGAGAGAGGCTCGGGTGTTGCCGTCGTGACGGAGTCGGGACACGTTCGTCGCTGCCGGGCCATTATGTCTGGCAGTTCCGCGACAGTCTGAACATCCTGCTGCACACGGCTTCATAGTCGCCCAGCTCAGCAGCCGGGCGGCGAGGCGGCTTATCACTCCACTAGAAACCCGTCACGCCGTCCGGTCTGCTGCAGCGACTTGTTAGGCGACGGACCCATATGGCCCTAGTTGACACACCAGCTTGTTAGTCGGTCGCGGGTGGGACAGCATCCTCCGCGGCCACCGCTGAGCGGCGACCGAGTCGTGCGCCGAGCAACCCACGACATGCTTAACTTGCTTCGCACTTTGCGCGCATCAGACGGTGGTGCAAGAACCCCGCGCACCGACAACCGAACTCGAAGGTGTTTGGCAGGAGCCAGCCCCGCCTGGGCTTCCGCCTCGGTCAAGACCCTTCTGGGTCTACGATGTTACTGTTCGTTGCGAGCCGTGACGCGATACCCCGATCACGAATACCAGTATCCTCGCCAGCAATTTCGTGCGAAGACCCAAGCGGCTCCGTCCACGCGAAGAACCCTTGTGTTTGGTAGTAGATAAGAAGCCATGCGCTCCACTCGGGATCAACCGAATAACGGGCGCAGCGACAACTGAACACGTCATCCCCAACCCCGGCAGGCTCAGACATCTCTTCGAGCAGACTTTGAAACCCGGGTGTTTCCCAAAACCCATTCCCTTCGTAGATTCGGACTGCGGTACTCGGGGCGAGGGGCCGCCCGCTCTTGTAAGCGAAAAGGCCACGCACCGTCTTTTCGACACCTCGGTAAAATCGTTTCACGTCCAACTCGAACCCCAATCGCACACCAGCGAACAATCCACCCGGACTCCGGCGTGGCATCGGGCGGACATTCCGGGTCATATCCTCGCGCAACCGGGGATTCCGTTTCAACGCTCGCCGCACCTTGCCGCCCAGGAGTTGGTTAACTTGCGGGTGGCTACCTTGGCCAGTGAGAGCGACCAAGACAGTTCGGAAATACTCCTCATCACGGCCGTACCCGTGGTTGCACGGGCCGCAGGCGGGGACCGTTAGCATGTGCCCAGGTCGGTCGGCTTCCCACAAACAGCGGGGAATGACGTGTTCGGCCTGGAACAGCCCCTGGTCGGTGCCACAGTACGCGCACACAGTCGGTTGCGAGGTGGTCACGATTCTGCTCCTTCATCGAAATGTTGGATCAATCGTACTCGCCAACCGGCAAGTGCTTCCAACCCAACATCGTCGGGTCCGCCACATACGCCAACCACCACAACGGAGGCAAAGCACTCAACTCGGCGGGCAGGTTGCCGTCGGTGAGAAACAGATAGCGAGACGGTCGGTTGCCCTGCTTGTCGCCCGCCGTGAAATACCCGTGGTGACCGTTGCGGTAAACACGCATCAGATCGGCCACGAAGTCCGCGCGGGGCACGACCACTTCCGAAGACAGATTCTTGTTCCGAACCAGAACCCCACCCGGGGTGAGCTTCGATTTCAACCACACGGACTCAATCACCGTGTCCTCAATTGTCTTGTAAAGGCGGTCGGCCAGCGCTGGCAACTCGGTCCCGAACGGTGCCGGGAGTTGGGCCAGACGGTCGCGTAACAAGGCTGGCCCTTCAACCGAGTGGAAGAGTCGTTTGAAGAAGTCGCTCGCGCCAGTGTGGTTGCCGAACATGCTGCTCAGGCCGTCGTAGAGTTCGGCAACCTCGAACGCCATAAACTTCGCCGTGCCGGGTTCTTCCAAACTCATCGACAGCAAGGTCTTCCTGGCCAGCCGATCAACTGTGAGTTGATGCTCGAACGCAAAGACCGGGTCGATGGGGGCTTCAATCTCACGGTCTTGGGTGAAGTTCGCGACATCCGTCAGTTCGGAGAGCAGCCGGTTCACACGACCGAGATACCACCGTAGCAGACTCAACCGTTCTTCGGCGGTGTATCCCCGGTCGTGCCGGAACCTCTGGTGACTCGCGTCCTTCCAAGTCGGGCCACCGAAGTTCGTGATCGCTTCGTAACAATCGAACTGTTCCTTCCCAAACCCGGCGGTGGTGCTGGCAATCGCCAACCAACTGCGAGGAAAGATTGCCGGGGTGTACGATTCGGCTGGCTCGAACAAGAACACGAAGTCGAGTCCCGGAGGTCCGGCGCGGAACCCGCCCACGAACGGGTAGAACTGGTAGAGCAGGAGATCAATCAGCAACGGCCCGAGGACGGTGAGTGAGTTGAGATGCCAGTTTTGCAACGTGTTGATCTTCGGCGCGGCGGTGGCCATGTCCGGGAACGGCACCTGCGCGAGGGTGTACAGCACGCGAAGTTGGGCAGACGTAGTCTCGAACTTGTCGTCGTACCGGATGACCGCGATCCGCCCCTGGGGGTAGAGTCTGAAGAAACAAGGGGCGATGCGGTCGCGGAAGAGTTTGAGAATCCGGTGTCGGCCAGCAAGGTTCAATGCTTGGGCGAGCCGATACATGCCCCGACAGCGAGGCTCCTCTGGGTTCTCGGCGACTTCGGGCAACTCATTGAGAACATCATCACTCGTTGTGAGTTCTGGAAGCAGCGTGTTCGCAAACTCCGCGCCACGAAAGTAGCTGTCGATGTACGAAAGCCGGTCACTGTTCAAGTCCGTGCCCGCATCGAGAACGTCCACAATTCGGAGGCTCTCAAGCGATTGGCCACCGCGCCGACGGTCGCGACGGCGGACCCAATCGCCTGCGACTTCGTAGTCGCCAGTGTTTCCCGCGCCGGTCGCGGCTCGGCTGGCTGGGAACCCGCCGCCAGCCGCAGGGAGTGGCCCGAAACGGCGATACCCGAAATCGGACAGCCGCAATATTGACATGGCGTTCTCGCACCCGAGGTTGTTGAAAGAAGCCGGATCGTTGTGCGATGGACACCGTTACAGTATTACAGGTTCGGAAGAAGTGCGGGGTCTCAACCGTCTCGATACCCAACGCCAGCCCGGCCGGACGGTCCGATTCATAACCCGGCAAGGTATATACTCCGCGCGGCGGGAAATGAGGCGTTTGGCGAGCCACGACCGCAAGGGATCGGTTCACCTTTCCCGCTTCCTTGCGGTCGCGGCTTGCCTCAGCACGATGCCCTCATCCTGGGCCGCGCGGAGTATATCACATGACACGAAGATCACCGACCAAATCCTCGAAAGCAGGCTCTCCTGCCGTGTCAAGGTTCACCTGAAACCGAATGGTCAACAAGGCCAACCCTCCGATTACGCGACACTGCGGGCACTGGCTCGCCAAAAGGCAATTGATCGCGTGATACCGCCACAGACGGAATCAGAAGTGGCTCGGCCCGTTCATCTCACGCAGGCCACTTGTGTAGGAAGGAGTTGCGGCTGTTCTGGATGTCAGCCACAAGGACGCAGCGGAATCGCTTGTAGCCGATAGCTTGCGATGGGTGGCAGTCACATCAAGGTTGGGCGATTTCCACTTCATTACCGTTCACGAAGGTGGAGCGGCTATGCCTGCTCGTTATGGGGGCTTGCTGTCTCGATTTCGACTTCCCGCTGTCCGACTCGCCACCAGTCGGTGGTGATGGCGTAAGATTCAGTTTGGTGCCCGGAGAGAGGAAGCCGCAGGAGAAGATTCCGCTGAACCACAGGAGTTGCGAATGCCCTTGATTCCACCGAAGCCGAAGCCTGAACCGAAACCGGAATCGCCGTACTTGCTTCATTCGCAAATCGCGAAATTCTTTCAGGAGTTCGTCACCGACCCGTTCGAGAAGCACGAAGCCACAAAAGCGTGGAAGCGCGAAGTCGCAACGCAGAACTGGAGCTACCAAGCGAGCCTGATCGACAACGGCAGGTCCAGCTTCTCCGAACCCAAGAACGGGCTGTCACCAGGAGACCTCGTCCTGATCTACTGCTACCGCTACATGCAGATGCACACGGTGAGCGGGTTCCATGTTCTCTACCGGAACCTCCAGGATCGCAAGTTGGAAATCCTCCGTAACCCGGTGTTCATCGACTTTGGTTGCGGACCCCTGACGTGCGGGATATCGCTGGCTTGGTACAACCTCGTCGTGCGAAAACACAAGACTCCGAGCGCGCCGGACGGCCTTCGGGTCCACTACATCGGCATCGACCGCAGCGAAGCAATGCTGGCACATGCTCAAGCGGCTTCGCTCTCCTCGGGCCTATTCCACAGTAAGGCAACGTTTGATTTCATCAGCCGGAAAAACCTTCCAACTCTGCTGCCTGGGTACATCAAGAAGTATCGGGAGGCTAACGGCAACAAGGAATTGACAGTGATCCTGAACTGCTCATATTACTTCGGCAGCAGGACGCTCGATGTGAAAGCGTTGGTTTCGGTTGTCAAGAACTTGCTGACTGAACACCTCCAAGACGACAAGGTCTGCCTTGTCTATCAGAACGCGACACACCCAGCGGTAAACGAGAAGTGGGAGGAGTTCAAGAAGGGGATGAAAGCCCTGCTCCCTTCTGTGTCGGATGACTACGAGGAAATCCAGTACCACGATGTCACGGGTCGAAAAACCCAGAACAACCCGCAGACGATCAAGCTCAGGCGGGGCTTGCTGCTGAACACTGCTTGGTCAGACCACTTGGCGAAAGGAAACGAGAAATGAGTGCCACCCACCAGCCCAGTCTATTCGAGGACGCGGATGACGTAGTTCGGTCAGCGGACATTTCCGGGATACCGGGCTTGCAGTACGTCACCGATTTCATCGACCGAGTTCAGCAAGACGAACTATTGCGTGACTTGGACGCGCAACCGTGGCTCACTGACCTGAAGCGGCGGGTGCAGCACTACGGCTACAAGTACGATTATAAGGCCCGCAGAATCGACCAGTCGATGCGTATGGGAGCGTTGCCCAAGTGGGCGATTCGGGTCGCGGAGGACTTGGTGCAGCGCGGCCTGATGCCGGAACGGCCCGACCAACTGATCGTCAACGAGTACCAGCCCGGCCAAGGGATCGCTCCGCACGTCGATTGCGTTCCGTGCTTCACCGAGACGATTGTGTCCCTTAGCCTTGGCAGCGCTTGCATAATGAACTTCGCCAACAAGCAGACAGCACTGGTTGTCCCTCTGCTGCTCAATCCCGGCAGTCTCGTCATCCTGAAGGGCGAGTCCCGGTACAACTGGACTCACGGCATCGCGTCGCGAAAAAGTGATGACTTCCAAGGCAAGAGCATCACTCGCCGCCGCCGCGTTTCGCTGACCTTTAGGAAGGTGATACTCGCCGTCACGGGAGACTGACCTTGAAAGGTTTTGCGTGAATTGCCTTTCCAAACCGAGGTTACGATTCCTGCACGCGCGGTTCAGGAATCGGGCGTCGTTCGCGACCGGAGCCGCTAGTCTCGCAAGCGTCGCTCACCCGTCGCTTCACCCCAACCGCTCAACCAGTCGCAAAACTTCCTCCCGCATGCTGCCTGCCTTCAAGTGAACCCGCTGCCCATGACCTGGCATCACCCACTCGAAGCGGTAAACACCCAACCGCCGCACCGACTCGATCTGCTCCGGCCAGGAGTACCAACAGTATTCCTCGGACGCCGACAGACGCTCAGCATCTCGATCCCGGTTGCTCTGCTACCGTTAGCCCGCACCACCCGTGTTTCCGGTCGAGCCGGTCACTTCCTTAATCAACAACCGCCGTTCACTTGATTCGGAGGGCTATCGGTTGCATTCATTTCGTTGCTCGGGTCACTCCACTCTTGCGACAATCCCATTCGCCACCAATCGCTCGAAGTGCCGCTCCACCTGACCCGGCAGATTTCCGCCAGTCGCCAGAAGGCCCAACTCCATGTTGATGGTGAAAGCGTATTCCGTGAAGTTGGCACTCGAAAGGAACATCCGGTGTCCGTCGGCGACCGCACATTTGACGTGCAGGATGCCGATTTTCCCGTTGTCATCCTTTCCCCGCTTTTCTTGGGGCCAATAGTAAACCGAACATGCCGACGCCACATCACTCCCGAGCGCCAGCAGACAGTCGTACTCGCCCTGGCCCTCAATGCGGTTCGGCGTCTCGACAATCAACCGAATGCACACGCCCCGATGGGCCGCAGCCACCAGAGCTTCACGAATGCGAGGAATCCGGTAGACGGCATAACTCACGACCGTCAACCGGGTCGTTGCCGAGTTCAGAACTTCGAGAATGGCCTGTTCCGTGTGTCGGAATCGGGATTCAGCCGGTTCTGGTCCGGTCCATACAACCTCCAGCGTTTCTGCCTGTCGGTGTTCTCGTTCGCTCTCTGCCGCAGTCAGGATTGCAACAGTCACCGCATCCGAACTCACCCCACTCGGACACGAGGCCCAGATGTCGAGGAAGGCTGCGGTCGCATCACGGAAGTCAGGCGTCGGAAGACTTTGCAAGATCGCCAATCGTGCCGACCACCGCTCCATTCCAGCGGAATTCGCAACAACATCGGCCACGCTGACCAACACAGAATACGGAAGGCGTTTGGCCAACCGCATGGCACCCACCCCGATTCTGTTGAGATCGCCGGTCATTGCACCGTCTCGAAGAACGCCAAGTCGCTCTGCTCAACCGTGGGCACGAGAACCGCCCGATCTAGATATTTGTTGCCCCGCTCGCAAGACGTTTCCGGTGCGAACATGCAAGCATGGCATGAAGCAGCGTGAAGCGTGATTCCATCCCGATACGGGTGGTGTTCAGCGCACAACGGGTCACTGGCACACAGTCGCACGTTATCCAACGCTTGATCGAGATGCCGCTCCAGCATTTCCGGCTTGCCGAGGGACACCAACCCACCGAGCGTTCCTTCGCTGTCTGGCGCAGCCGTGTAGATCAGAACGCCTGCCATCTCCGGTTCGTCTTCACCGGGGTTGCGGGAATAGATGCGTTCCCGGAGTGATGCCGTCGTATACCCGCACTCGACCGCCAGTTGCCGGATCAGAGCATGGGCAAACGAGTGCAGCAGAACAAACCGGATGCCGGGGAAGAAATCCTGCGGTGGGTCCAGTTTTCGGGCGATCCGCCATCGCTGGTGCGATTCGAGGAACACCGCCTGATGACTTTTGACCTTGGCCTTCGCACACCACTTGCGAATCAGCGCTTCTTTGAATTGGAAGAACAGTCCTTCGCCACGGATTTCCGAGGCTGGCACCCATGTCGGGTCTTTGCGGGACAGCCTCGCCCGCTGGTTCTCAGGGAACGCCGCAGGGTTGTCGTAATCGCTTGGCGACTCGATGCGGGTGAAACCGACAAGCGCCCGCACTTCCCGCAGTCGCTCGGCCAAGACGACCTTCTCAAAGTAGTTTGCGTAGCGTTTCGGCGGTGCCACTTCACGAAGTTGGAAGTCCCTGCTCGTTTCCGCCGACGCAGGATCAGAGAACACTTTCCATTCGGGAGTTTTTAAGTCGGTGGGATCGGTCGTTTCGGTTGGCACTGCCGTCTTCTTAACCTGAACCGCCTGCCAGATTTCCGTTGGAGAATACTCGGCGAGGTCACGCAGTTGAGAGGTTACCTGGAGCAACAGTTCGATGTTTTGCTCGCTCTGAACTTTCTCCAACACCGTCCAGTGGTCGTTGATGAGTTGCTTGAGTTTGCCCGAGGCTTGAGGAATTGCCAGTGCCGAGAGCGTGATCCCGAACCACGAGTTCGATGCACCCTGGAGCATCGGCTCCATTCGCATGTCTTGTCCGAGAGGTGTCTTGCACCCACAAGTATCGTGATCTCGGAGGTGAGGCCGACGAGCTTTACAAACCGGTAACGCCTTCAGGTCCATTTTGAAAGCGTCCGACATGCGACGGGTCGCCTTGCAGTTCTCACCTTCGCATCGCACCTCGATCCCAGCGGCTTCACCCGTGGCCGTCAACTCGAAAAGTTTCAGACCACCCGTGCAGGGGGTCGTGCCACGATGCACGAAGTTCCGCCAAGGGAAGTCGTCGAAGTGCCCGTTCTTGCAGGCCATGATGAACCGGGCTGGGACAACCGACGGCGGTTTGCCCTGCTTGGTACAGTTGGCGTGAACGTAGCGAATCTGGTCCGTGCGGTACGCCGTTTCCAATTTGAAAAGTCCGCTGGAGAGTGGTGCTAATCGTCGGCAATACGGGCAGACCATCCAACGGGGGAACGGAGCAACCGGAATCCCGACCAGGGCCGAGCCATCGAACTGGTTGACCTGATAGTTGTCCGCTACCACAGGAGCCGAACGGAGCGCCTTCACCTGCTGTCCCAACACTTCTTTCACCGACGCCAGCAACCGTTCTTCGCCGATTTCTACCGTGTCCTTCACTTGCCAGTCTTCCAACCCCATGACCATGACGGAAAGGTTCGGCAAGTCGATGATCGCACCGATGCCGAAGGTGGTGAGGGCTTGGCTCGGTCGCAGTTCGCCGACTTTGCATCGCTTGTTTTCCTTGGGTGTCACGATGCGGCCCCCTCTTCCTCAGCAGTTTCGCCGTCGTCATCCAGATTGAAATCGTCGAGGATCAGGTTTGCCGTCGGTTCAACGTCTCGCAGTGAGTTCAGGCAGGTGAACTCGCTCCAGGTTTCGATGCTCGGTTTGCGGAGCAGCCCGACTGTTACGCCGTCCTTCTTCGCCTCGTAACCGAGTAAACTTCCCTTGCTCGCCCCCTGGGCGAGCTTCTGCCACTTGTCCATCTTGCTCTTGAGTTGCTGACGGACCTCATCAGCTGCCACTTTTCCCGCAATCAACTCGGCCCGTCGGACGATTGCCTCGATTGCGTCGGTGACGTACTGATGGTTTCGATTCGTCGCCATCAGCATGGCTTTGTCGTTCGAGTTGAACTCACCACCGGGTTGTCGGATCAACGACACCAGGAGCGCCGTCAACCCCCGACTCGTGGCACCTGCCGAGAATGGCGTGACCGAAAGCGCCTCAACGTGCTTGTAGAAAGTGCTGTGGTAATGCTCAAATGTTTCGTAGTGCGACAAGTCCCGTGGCCTCGCCCAATTGAAAACCGTGCAGACAAGGCCGGGGTGCTTTCGACCAACCCGGCTGCTGGCCTGGATGTATTCCGCAGTCGTCTTCGGTTGACCGGCCACCACCATCAGCCCCAACCGGGGCACGTCCACGCCCACCGAAATCATGTTCGTGGCGAGTAACACGTCCAGCGGGCGGGCGATGTACGGACTCCCCGGTTTGTGGTTTTTGATCTCATCGAAGATCGTCGGGTCGAAGCGGCTCTCCAGAAGGTCAAGCGTCTCGGGGATAGCCGTCGAGCCGAGCCGTGAAGTCAGTTCTTTCACCGTGTCAGGCGTATAGAGGGTTCGGTTCGCAAGACCCCGATCCGCCATCTTTCGGAGACGGGATCGCACGTCGTCATCGACCAGCCGTTTCATGCCGCCGAGTTCCCGCAAACTGTTGAAGTAACCCACGAGCGTCATCCATGCGTCGGCGTCGAGGCCGTGCTTGTCGAACAAGACTTGACCGGCGGAGAGGAAGGCAACGTACACCCGAATCAGGGCCGCTTTGAGACGACGGCCGGGGGCGCAGATGCCGATGTACTTCCGCCCTGGCGTCTTCTCGCTCGACTTGCGTTGCAGCGAAAAGAAGTTGTCGCCGATCTCCAGGCCCGTGGGCGGGAACACGTTCAGCTTTCGGAGGAACAGGGCATGAACTTGATCCCCAGCCCGCCGGATCGTTGCCGTCGAAGCAATTACCTTGGGTCGGACCTTCTTACCCTTCACTTCCCAGGTACAGAGGTGGTCGATTGCCGTCTCGTAAAGCCCGACGAGTGTGCCGAGTGGCCCGCTGATGAGGTGTAACTCGTCCTGAATGATGAGATCGGGTGGCCGGAGCGGGTTCTGGGGAAGCACCTTCGCAGATGGTAACGCTCCCTTCGCTTTGTGGACGCCGTTGACTCCGAGTTCTTCGGATGCGTCTGCCAGATGCGGAGAACGGAAACCGTGCCGCTCGCAGTAGCCATCTACCTGTCCGAAGAGCATCTGCACCGAACCGTTCCACGGCATTTGAGCGAACTTATCGACTGTGGTAATCAGGAGTGATGGAAGGCGGCGATAGATTTCCTCGTCCACCACCATCACCGGCAGTCCCTCGCCTGGCGCTTCTGTCTTCGAGAACTTACACTGACCGAACTGCGCACCACAGTAGATCAGCGTGCGGCAAGCACCTTCGGCGTACTTCTCGACCTTGATGTGCCTGCCGGGATCAATCTTCGTGCCACACCACGGGCAGTTCGTGAGTTGATGTGGCGACCCCACACCCCCAACAGCACCAGAAGTTTTCTTGCCCGCATGCGCCGCCTTGACCGCCTCGTCCGAATCGCTGTTCCAGTTTGGGGTCGTACTGCCGCCGACCCACAGCCCGATGCGAAAGGGCGTCTTCCCCCAACGGGGATCGCCGTTGCTTAACGCCGTTCGGCGGATGTCCTCGCACGCACAAATCAGGGCAGCAGCACGTTGAAACTGTTGAAGTGTCAGCAACCGTAGCGTGTACCGCATCAGAACCGTGACACCGTTCTCGCTGGATCGACCTTCGATCACTCCCTGGAGACGCCGCAAGCCAAGCGTGTACGCCGTCAGGCCGAGGTACGCTTCGGTCTTCCCGCCGCCCGTGGGGAACCAAAGCAAATCAGCCACGGCTTCAGGCGATTCGCTGCGTTCCGGGTGGTCGAACTTCGTGATGCCCGGCAGGTTCAGCAGCACGAAGGCAAGCTGGAACGGATACCACGAGCGGTGTTCGGGAACATCTAAGGTTTCCATGTCGGGTTTCTCGTCACCCCGGCGAACCTGCGCTGCAAACAGCGTGTGTTTTCGCTGGAGCCACATCGCCCGGTTCATGAACTGGAACGCTTGGGCGGCGTGCGGATCGGCGTCGAGCAGGTCCAATCCCGCCTCGATTCGTTTCAACGTGGAGCGGCATCGAGCAATCGCTTGCGGTGCGACCAGTTTGAAGTTCGCCAACCCCTCGGCGGGATCAGCGATCCGTTTCTCCTCTCGGTCGATCCAGTCCTGGTATGCTTCGATGAGCGGCTTCAGTTTCGGACGGTATTGCTTCGGCTGCGTTTCCGCCAACACCTTCATGTCGAGGACCAACCCCTCCAGTTTGGCGAACGCCGGATTTACCTCGGCATCTTCGGGTCGTGGCGGGGTCGTCTTGGGAATCTCGTAACTCGGCACAACCTTGGTGCGGACTTTGATGGCGTGGTTCGGGTCGGGTGAGCCATCGACGTGAACACCGATTCCATGCCCGACAGCGAACTCAACGTGGCGGCGATACAGCATCGCCAACAGGTCGTTCTCGGCCTTCACGGTAGGGTCTGTGCCGCTGAGTTCGAGAACCGTGTGCCGTTTGTGGATGACCGCCGCACCGTCCACGCCCTCGGCAGTCAGTTCCGGTTGGAACACCCAAGCCGTGTCCTTGGTCTTCTCCGGCTCCTGCTGGTCGTTAATCAGGAACAGG
The DNA here is from genome assembly GCA_013823135.1 of Planctomycetaceae bacterium. Lineage (GTDB taxonomy): Bacteria > Planctomycetota > Planctomycetia > Gemmatales > Gemmataceae > Gemmata. Next base: position 15,331 of record PNLP01000049.1, on the reverse strand, counting down.
GTGACGCACCAGTGATCGTTGCGTTTGCGGATCAACCCCTGAACGACGACATCGGGGCAGTTGTTATCGACGACAATCGGCTGAACCGGCCCTTCGATAAGTTTCAGGCGGTGCTTGCCCCCTCGAGGGTGCCGCTTCCAAACCACCTTCGATTCGCCGGTTTTTGTGCGCAGGTACTCGCTGGGCAGTTTCAGGTAGTGCCCCCAACCCGCCGACACGAGGATTACTTTGGTTTCGAGGTCGAGGGAAAACGTCATGCCGAAGGATGACGGGATGAGTGCCTTGTCCTGAGCCGGTGCTTGATCGGTCGTGCCGTCTTGTGTCGTGTCCTTGCCGCCGAGCGCCAGTTCATCGTTGTCGGGTGCTTCGCCATCAGCCTCTTCCTCGTCCTCCTCGGTGGGTTTCGTGGCCGCAGAAGGAGCAGCGTGTGCCGCTGCACGTTTGCGAGGTGCCAGAACGCCGACGAAGTATCGAGTACCCGGCGACTGGATGATCTCCTCATCTTCGCTGCCGGGTCCGAGCAGTTCTTTCATCACCATCGCTTCGAGTTCGTCTCGAAGTTGGAGCGGCGAGATGGTGGGCTTCAGTGTTTCGGCCATTGGAATCTAGCTCCCCTCGATCTGGTCGCCTGTGCTGCGTCGGTCGGGCCACTGCTTTTCGTTGTCGCCTTCGGTCAGAAGTCTGCGTCGTTCTCGAAGAGAGTCGATTCTTCAGCGTCGTTCTGACTCATCTCCAGTTGCATCCTGAACAACGACCCGCTGCCACCGCTCAACACTTCTTTCGTCACCTTTGCGGAACGAAGAGATTCGGCTGGCTGAGTCGTCGTGGTCACGATGTATTGGTACGGCGTCTCGCCCAGCCCATCGGACATCAGCGAAAACGCAGTTTCCAGCATCCGCTCGTAAAGCCGCACGTTGAGGTCGGCCTCCCTTGGGCTGTCGTGAATGAGCAATCCGGGATGGCAAACCGTTTCCGAGAAACTCTCCATGAGGATCGCAATGTCGGCCAGCAGAACAGAGAGCGTTTCATACGCTTCGCCAGACAACGACCGTTCCCGGCTGATACGAAATGCGATTTCTTCTCTCTCCACGGCGACGACGCCTTTGAAAGTGGTGTTTATCGCTCGCTGGACGAGGCCGTGGAATCGCTCTCGGAATTGCTGTACCCGTTCGTTCTGCTTTGCCAGCAATTCCGTCAACTCCTGCTTCAGTTGCTCGGCCTCATCGACGTTTTGCTTTTCCTGTGAGCGGAGCGTCGTGAGTTCCTGGTTCGGTTCTTCGCCTTGCTCAATTCTGGACCACCTCAGCAAGTTGTTCGTGACCTGCGGAATCAATCGCATCCATTCGCTGACGAGGCCACGGCGCACCAAGAACGTGTTTTTCTCGTCGTTGAGTTGCTTCAACCTTGCCCGGATTTGTTCGAGTTCGTTCCCAGGTCGTTTCGCTTCATCGCCCAATCCGGCTTCCACTTGGTCACGCTTCTGAACCGTTTTGAGCGCCTGTCGTTGCGAATCGGTTGGCTTCGATTTCGCTATCTGGTCATCCAGTTCTGCAAGCCGTTCCTTGACCTTATCGCAATTCCGAGCCAGTTCGCCGGACGGACAAAGCCTGTCCATCTTCTCCAAGATCGTCTGGCGTTGGCTTTCCGGGCTTGTGGATTGTTCGAGAACGGCAGAACCCGTGGCGGTGACTTCCTTCGCTGTCACTTTCGTTTCCTGCTCCTCGTGGATTTCATTGAGCCTCGCCGTCGCTCCGTTGATCTGCGTGTCGAGGTCGGCGATCTTCCCTTCGATCTCCTTGGCCTCATCCCGAAGATTCGAGAGGCGGGTGTCCCGCATTTGCGGAAGACCGTAAAGCTCGCCTTCGATCAGTGAAGCTGTGTCCGCCTGGGCCACACCGTAGTCATTGAGGAGTCGGGTGCGAAGTTGAGCGATGTGAAACGCAGGCTCCCCAGCCTTGTCCGCAATCTTCACACGCAGTTGCTTGAGATCGGACTCCAACGCATCCAGGCGTTTCAATATCTGCGGTTCTCTAATGTCGAGAATACCCAACATCGCCCGCACGCAGAGGGACACATCAGCCTTGGTGAACTTCGAGAGTCCTGAATCGCTACGAGTGGGACGCACGTTCCAGAAGCGGTCGTACCGGCTCTCTTGATCCCGGCTACAAAGTGCCAACACATGCAGCCATTGGATTGCCTCGCCACCGGACAGGACTTCTCGCTGTTTGAGCCTCGAAAGGCCGACTTCCTGGATTCGCTTCACGAATTCCGAGTACGACTGCCTGCCGCTTGCCTTAGCGAGTTCGGTCAGGTTCCCTCCTTGCTGGGCGTATTCCTTTCGGTGCGTTCCGAGTGTCCGCAGCACCGCCCACTCCTCGCCATCCACAACGATGACTGCGCCAATGTACCCGTTCGGGAAGCAATGTTTGACCTCAGCGACCACATGCTGTTGGCCGAACGTCTTTTCCCCCAGGCAGTATCGAATCAGTCGGCATAAAGTCGTTTTGCCGTTGCCGTGCCCGGACTCGAAATCCAGGGCTGAGTCATCGGACTTGCCTTGAACGATGTTCAAGCCCGGAGTGAAGTGGATGGTGCGGATTTCCTCGACCGGCGAGATCGACTTATACAGCGTCACCTGCTTCACCCAGATCAAGGGAGAAGTGCGTTTGCTGTCGGTCTTCGCCGCCTTTCGGGTCACGCTGCCACTCCGTACCACTGATCTCTGTCTTTAACAAACGCCTTGAAAATCTCGGCCTTCTCTGCCGGAATGACATTGGGCGTCCCTGTGTCCTCGAAGCCGACCTGTGCCTGAAGGTTACGCAACTCCGTTGATGCCTTGCGAAGCAGGGCGACCAGTTCCGGTGCGACATCTTGGTACGACTTCCGAACTTCGGCCAACTGCGCCCCGGCTTGGAGCATCTGGCCTTCCGGCTCGATGGCCTTGCGTTGATGCAAAAGGTTCATCATTTCGGCCCACGGGATTTTGTCGGTGGCAGTCCACGACGCCAACGGCGTGCCCTTGCACAACTTGGCAAACTTGGTGGCGTCTCGTCCGGTCAAAAGTCGCTTGTGCCGCTTGTAGCCCAACGCAATCACGAGGCTATCGACATACGCCGACACAGGGAGGCCAGGTTCGGCTGCAACTAGGTCGCACACAAGCCCGCAAAGGTAGCTGTCTCGTTCCGTGCTGGGGAACGTGGCATCATCGCTGAAGAGCGTCGGGACGACCTTCGCCGTTGAGGGTTTGGGCGTTGAAGCGGCTTTCGGTTTCTTCTTCGTGTCGTGCAACCCTTGCTTTACTTCCTCAGCATAGCGCTCGTGGTTCAGTTTGAGCAGGCGAGCAAGAACTTCCCGTCGGGCGGCTTCGCTGATCGTGTACCGAACGCCCTGTTTCGTTTCGTGGAAGCAGTGATCGAGGTTTAAGCCGATCCACCCGTAGGCTGCGGCAACGGCCCGATCCATCTGGACGTGAAGTTCCCGGAGTTTTTGGATATCGCCGCCCGTTTCGGAGGGATCGTGAAAGCAGTTGTAGGTCTTCGTCAGCCCTTCTTTCCGACTCAGCATGGTCTTTGCACGATAGTCGTGGTACTGGGTGCCTGCTTGATGGGCGAATGGGCATTCGGGCGGAAATGGGAAATTGTCAAAACACTGCGTGGAAGTGTATTGCATGTCAGTACGAAGTGTCGAGCTAAAATGCCTTGCCCACACTTCGTGGATTGTCGATTGCATGACCGAGAACGGGCAATCAATGAAGACAAGAACTTTCTCATTAAACACTCTGTCAGTACGAACAATAACCATTGAATGTATATTTGCTATACGTGCCCTCACCAGTACAGAATCTTTGCCACGAATCGCCTTCTCAAGGCCAGAAGCGTAATCGCCATAAATCCACCAATTGTCCCGCCTCGCTGAGCGATTGTTGTTGTCTCTTTCAGGTTTTACTCGGTCACGAACGATGGTCAAAGCTAATGGGTACTCTTCGGCCTCTCGAAGCGTCCAGTCACGAAAGTTAATTACCCAACGCTCAGGTATTTGGTCGGGTTGGCTATTGAGGTCAGCACCAATCTGATACGGAAATATCACCTCCGAATACTTGGGGTCGGCATCGAGTAGCTTCTTCGCTTCCTCGGGCTGAAGCACGAATCCGAGACCGTATACATTGTGCCCCTTAAACACTTTGTTAACATTTCCCTGAAGTGAGTGGGGTGGCTCACTTGTTGCCTCCTTCTCTGTTAGGTAGGACGTGATTCCTGAAACCGGAAGAGAATCCAGTGTGTGTGAGCCAGACCACAGCTCCTTTACTGCGCATAATTGAGAAATCTCCAAACTTGCCGTTCCGGGCCAGGGAGAACTACGAATAGCGAAATAAATACTGAACTTGAAATGTACAATTTGGGCAAGTCCAACTTCTCGGGTAAATCCTTCTGCAATTGAATTTGTCGTAATAAATCCAAATGTTCCGCCGATTCTTAAGCGAGCGGCCCCGACGAGTAAAAAATATGCGCAAAGGTCCGCCGTCCCTCGTTGTCCGTGTGCAAGATGGTGAACCAGATATGCTCGATATTCGTTACTCAAAGCGTCCGATATCTTGCTCCCGCCCATGAACGGCGGGTTTCCCACAAATGCATCGAACCCGCCCCGTTCGATCATCACTTCAGGGAACTCTAGAGGCCAGTGAAACGTCACCTGACCACCGAGCGCCTTCTGAACTTCCTGGCGAAATATTGGCAAATCGCTGTTGTTGAAATGCACGGCAACCTTCACAGCCGCATCGTCTCTGGCGGATTCCTTGGCGACAGCGGAGCCGGGAACGAACTCAGCCGAGATCAGCAGGTCGGCACTGCACTTGAGCCGGTCTATCTTCTCGTTCGCCTCCTCCAGCATTCGCTCTTGCGCTTCGACTTCCTCAACCGTGTTAGCCTGCATCTCCGTCAATTTGTGGCGCAGGGCGATGGCCTCTTTGATCTTGTCGTCCAGGTAGGCCAACACCACTCGTCGGTCGTCTCCTTTGCCATCAAGACTGAAGTTGCGGAGTTGGTCGAGAGTGTGAATGCCGACGAGTGAATCACCGTGGCGGATGGCGTGATCGAGGAACTCGAACGGCATGTTCTTGGCGAGCGTGAGCAGCCACAGCGACAACTTTGCCATCTCTACGGCGAGGGGGTTCTTGTCCACACCGAACAGGCACCGCTGGGCAACGATTCGCAGGGCGTAGGTGAACCGCTCATCGGGATCGTCGGGGATCAGCATTTCACCCGGTTGCCCGGTAGACGGCTGGCCTTCGGGCGTGATCCGCACCGTGTCCGGATTCGTCCGCTTCACATCGTCCCAGGCTTCGAGCAACCGAGCGGCCAGATAGCGACACACCTGCACCAAGAAAGCACCGGACCCACACGCCATATCGCAAATTTTGAGTGCGAGCAGTTCCCGAGCGGACTTCAGTTTCCATTGCTCTTTGGGCGAACCTTCGGCGGGGCCAATGTAAACGAGCGGTTCGAGTGTGTACTGAACGATGGGTTCGGTGAGGCTGCGGGGCGTGTAGTGCGTGCCGCTGGAACGGCGGTCGGTCCCAGCAGTGACGAAGACGCTGCCCGTTGTGATGACGACCGGATATGCGACCGTATCGAGTCGCACCAACCCAGCGAACGGCTTCACCCGCTTCCACAGTTCGTCGCCCTGGCATGCGGTGCGGAACCGACCAGTGAGTTGATCGTCGATCTCGGCCTTGAGAGCTTTCTTGATCGGATTGACCGTCGAACGGCCTGTCTGCTCTTTGAGGAAGTCGAGCAGTTCCTTCTCCCCCTTGGCAGCGACCTTCTCCAGTTCGGCCAGCGGGATTTCGGGTTCGTTGTCTCGTGTCCCTTGCAACCCGAGCATCGGTTCGGTGGCACGCTTAGCGGTGTGGTCGAGTAACCCCTCGTAGACGTGTCCGATCTGCTCGATGTTGAGTTCTCGGAAGCTCAACTTGCGGGCTTCTGGCGCACCGCCACCCGGCAACCGCACCTGAAGCACCTGAAGGGCTTCGAGCAAGTGCAGCACCGTTCGGTTGCTCACCGGCAGCGGCGTGGCCTGGGTGTCTTTCCAACTGGTGCCAGCCGCCCGACCTTCGAGAAACGTGAAGCGGTCGGGATGGAAAAGACTGCCGCCGTAAGCCGGGAGTTTGAGCCGATCATGCTTCGCTCCGGCGTACACAGCCCTGAACGTGGTCAGCAGGCGAACCCAGGCATCGTAACGTAGGCCGAGGATTTCTTCGCCGAACTGGTCAGCGGTGGCCCGCAGTTGTTCCCGCAGAGTGCTGACAGCGTAATTGCGGTCGTAAAGGTCATCGCCGAGGAGCAGCAGTTCACGTTCTTCGGCACAGAACAGGAACACGAGCCGCATCATGACGGTGAGTGCAGATTCATAGAGCGCCTTTTCACTCACGTCGGCGAGCAGCTTCCGCCCGTGGTCCTGATCGGCTTTGTCGAGCGACTGGATCAAGACTTCAACGGCTTTGCGGACTTGATAACCGAGTTGATCGGTGACTTCCTGCTGATCGTTTGCACTTCGGTCGAGCAGGCCATCTTTCAAATCGAGCGTTTCGTTCGGTGGCACACTGAAGAGTCGGTCGGCGCAAAGCAACGTGCGAAACGCTCGCAGCGTGATCGGTTCTTCCAACCAGAGGTTTGCGTACCAGGAAGCGTAGCCGGTCGTTTCATTCTTCGGGGCGTTGACCAGCATCCAGTGATCGCCGTTGGTCACGATCCCAAGGCGGATGCCCGTGTCGTGCAGCAGTTGCATCATGCGGGTATCGGGCGATGTCTTCCACCGGGACGCCGCCACCGGCTTACCGAGTGCCTGCGACCGTGGATAAACCTGCACGAGCAGCCGGGCTTTCTTGGTGGCCGGATCGTTGACGACCCAATCGGGCCTCAGTGTTTCCCCGTACTCGGCGATCTCGCTTTTGAGCGTTTCCGGAATCGCCTGTTTCTCGGCGAGCAGTTCGGCGTAACTCAGCGTCTCATCCAGAACCAGTTTCACCCACGCTCGATGAATCGCCGGGTCAGGCCGTCGCCCCGTCTGGTTGTCGTCCCATTCCTCGAAGGCCATGCGCAGCCGACGAGTGTGGTCCGGATCGTGGGCGTCGATTCCCTGCGGAAACGCATCCTTCAGCACGGGCAGACTCAGGAACGGCCCCGAGTTCGGCACGAGCGAAAGCCATTCGTTGTGGTGACGAGCGATGGACATTGGTTAGCTTGCCCCTGGCTTTCCAAGATCAGCAAGAAACCCGACTTCCTTACCTCCAGGGAATCCGTCATGCACTTCAGACAACATGGCCTTCCTGATCCATTCTGTGTTCGGGGTGCCATCGGCTTCGACGATTTTGAGGAGCAGGTATTGGTCGGTCGTTGCATCCACCACCGGCATGATGTGCCAGCCCTTGCCACCAAACGGCTTCATCGCAAGCGAGATCAGGATTGGCTTCTGGGCAACCAGCATGGCGTCGATGAACGCCGTCTTCTCTATCCCTGACCCGAATGATTTCTGCTCGAAACTAATCCACGGATACCGCTGCTTCACAGCAGTTGCGACACTCCCGAAGTCATTTCGTGGCTCCGCTTGTCCCTTTCCGAGATTGATGTCGAGATCGAAATCGTCTTGAAAACTTGCGAAGTCAACGTCCTGTGCTGCTGCTGCTTCCAAGATCATCTGGTAGCCAGTTGGGATGCAGCCGGTCGAAAGCCGACGTTGCGGGACAGCGAATGTCCTCCAGTTTGGAAAAACGCTCATGAATTCCCCTTCGCCATCTTTTCCGGAACGAGGAATGTCACCGCTACGGGGAACATCCGCGGTTGCGGGTTTGCGTAGCGTGACTTGATCGCTGCCGTTTCCCGCTCGATCTCAGCAGGGATCGCCTTTGTTCTGGCCCGCAGGAAGTCTTTGTTGCGCTCGAACTGTTCGCTCTCCGTGTTGTCGAAGAGAGAAGGTGTGCTGGCCTCGGTGTCGGCCAATTCCGTGTCGATGGCCTTCTTCAGTTCGAGCAGAATCGAACGGATGTCGTCTGCTTCCTTTTCGGCTCGTTCGCCTAACTTTTTCTGGAGGCCGCTGGTCCGGTCCTTCATGCGGACCTCCAGCGAGTCCGACAACCCTGGAGCGAATTTGTCCCACATTGCGAGAAGCCGTTGCTGCATCTGCTCGGCAACTTGCCCGTCCGTGACAGCGGTGAGTGCCTTGTCCACTTCGCCGAGGTTGAGCCGAGAGAATCGCTTTTCCTTGAGAAGACCACCCGCCGTGATGATCTCCTCATGAAGCCGATGGCTGTCCCCGCCGATCACGACTAGCCGAGCATGGGCAACGACTGCCGGTGTTTCGAGGGCGAAGTTCGGCACCACCCGAGCCGTGATTCGATGCAGACGCTTGCGACCCTGAACCGCCCACACCTCAGCACGCAGCAACCGCAAACTCATCTGAACCAACCGATGGTTCAGGTGAACGAGAACGATGTCATCCCGCCCCGCTGCCGCAGTGTGGTCGAAGCTGATCGGGCGAATGTCGTTGGTGTGAGGATGTTCAAGCCCCTCGGCGCACGCAGCCCAACTGTGCTTCAACGCTGGCAGTACGAAGATCGGCTTTCCGGGGTGATCCGTGCTTTGAATGAGTGAGGGTTGTTCCGCTAGCGTCAACCCGACCTCCACCACCTTACGGATGTTCTCCGGTGAGAGCCGCAGTTCTCGCTGCGTGTCCCGGTACTGTTTGAGTAGTTCGCCAATCTGTTTCGCCAAATCCCGCTCGAACTTGAGCATCTTCCGCACGGGTTCGACCTTGGATTCGGTCTTGGCCACCCCCGGCATCGTGTACCCACGTCCGAGCATCGCCTCTTCGACATCATCAGCCAGCACCGTGCCGTAACTGCCGAGGTCTTCTCGGATCGTCTCGACCTTCTGCGCCACCCGCATCAGGAACTCAAGGTCGGCTTCGAGGTAGGACGCTTGCACGGCTGAATTCCCCTGCCGCTCCTTGTACCCCTTTCCGACGAAGTGGTAGACGAAGACCTGCCGGTCGCCGCCAGGCGTCAGGAACCCCTTCTGGCCGTGGCGGTCGATTCGCCCGTTGCGTTGTTCGAGGCGATTGGGGTTCCACGGGATTTCGTAGTGGATGAGCCGATAGCAGTGGTTCTGGAGATTCAATCCCTCGGCGGCGGCGTCCGTGGCGAGCAGAATGCGGACATCAGTTTCTTCAGGGCCAGACTGGAAGGAGTTTTTAACTTCTTCCCGCTCCTCCATGTCCATGCCGCCGTACATGGTCACCAGTCGCCCAGCGCCTACGAAACCACGCTGGGCAAGGATTTCGAGCAGCCAGCCTTGGGTCGCCCGATATTCGGTGAAGATGATGACCCGTTCGTGACTCCATTTCTTCCCGGCTCGGATGTGGGTGTTGAGCCACTCGATCAGGCACTTCACTTTCGAGTCGAGTTCACCCGACGCTTTTTCCGCCCACAACCGCATTTGCTTGAGCAGTGCGAGTTCATCAGCCGTGGGTTCCGTGAACAGGAGCGAGGCGGCATCGACCGCATCCGTCGTTGCCTCGTCGTACTCGCCGTCATCGGCGTAATCCTCGTCGATCCGGTCGAGTTCCTGCTTCAACACCCCAACCGATGGTTTCCGAGTGAGCTTGCCCCGCTTCGCTTGCCGCAGAGACTTCTCGTGCTGTTCGAGCGTTTTCAGGAACGCCGCTGGGCTAGAGAAGAGTCGCTTTTTCAGTGTCTTCAAAACAAATTCGGTCGCCAGGGTTTCGGTGTTGTCCTGGGCACGGGCGATTCGCAGAGAAGTGTATATCTGAAGGGTGCTGTGAATCTCCCTTTCTTCATCGGTGTACGGCACCTCGATAGGTTCCAAAACCCGACGTGGGAATCGTGGTTTCCCGTCGAAAGTCGTAGGAAGCTCCGACTTCATCCGGCGAACCATGACGGCATTGAGTTGCTTGCGGTCGGGTGGCGTGCTGCGGGCAAATCGCTGATTGTCGAGAAGTTCGAGCAGGGCCGAGAAGCTCTCGGGGTAACCGTTGTGCGGCGTGGCGGTCAGGAACAGTTTGTGTTCAAAGTGCGGGACCAGGAGCCGGAGCGCCTGCGTTCGCATGGAATCGGTGGCATATCGACCACGACCCGAAGGGGCGCAGTTGTGTGCTTCGTCGAGAATCATCAGATCGAACTTTCGAGGGAATGCTGGTTCGTCTGGTCCGGGCAGCAGTTCTCGGAACAGCCGCAGCGGTCGCTCACGCTTGAGGAAGTCGATGGATGTAATCAGGCGGGGGAAGTGGTTCCACGGGTTGACGTGAATGCCCCGGCTGCGCCGAAGTTGCTTCATCAAGGTCGAATCGACGATGCGGAAATCGAGGCCGAACTTGTCCCGCATCTGCTCCTTCCACTGCAACTGCAAGGAAGCCGGACAGACGACGAGAATCTTGCGTGTGCGGTGGCGGATGATAAGTTCGAGGGCCACCATCCCGGCTTCAATGGTTTTGCCCAACCCAACGTCGTCTGCGACGAGCAGGTTGACCCGTGGCATCTGGATCGCTCGCACGACAGGATCGAGTTGGTAGTCCTCGATGTCGATGCCGGAGCGGAACGGAGACTGGATGTTCCGCACGTCGGCAGACGATGACGCACCCCAACGAACGGCGTCGAGGAATGCGTCGAGTTGATCGGGCGGATCGAACCCGGTTGGATCAGGCAGGGCGACTTTCTCGATGACCCTGGCCCCTGGTTCGAGTTCCCAGAGGACGTTGAGTTCTTCGCCGAGGCCGTCGTCTTCCACTGACGAAAGGGTGAGTAGATGTTGCGGCGATTCCAGGCCAGTTTGCAAACGGTCGGGTGGGAGCGTGCTTGTGGAAACGTCGGTAACCATCCAGTTACGGGAACGAACGCTGACCATCTGGCCTTGTTCGGGCGTGCTGGTGGCAACAGTCATCTCCAGTCACTCCTTCGACGGACTCTCTGGTGGCACTGTCCGTCGCCACCGACAGACACAAGCAAACGACAGAGTAGCCGGATGGCATGTGCCTGGCAAAGGTTAAGCAGGAGAGGAATATCGGATTCGGTTGCAGAACACGGGTTGCGTGGATGACCGAAGTGAGGCAACCGTGAACGGGAATCGCTGGTGAATCCGATCACGAGAGGGCTGCGAAGAATTCAAAGGAGTTGTCCTCAGTCTTCGGTTCGTCCCACTGCAAACCGACATAAAAGCAGACATAGCACGAGAACTGATACGCGGGGTTACTTGAAATGTAAGACTGTCACCTCCACCAAAGCGCCTTCGGCAAGATCGCCAGATTCGCAAACGTAGAGCTTCATTTTCTTCTCCATCAATCCAGCAAAGGTAAGTTGTAACCACGACTATTGAACCGGCTCGCCTGTCGGTTGTAGTGGTCCCGAAGGTCACTTACGATCTTGGCTTGCTCGTTCCACAGGTCGTTGAACAAAGCAGCGTCGTCTAGCCGCTCCTCAGTTGTAGCCAACTCAACCTGCTCCTGCATGTGCTTTACCTGCGCCTCTTCAGTTTCGATCACTGCACGTCGTGCAGCAAACCATCGGGTCATGTAAACGGTCGCCGTAGTTGATTTTGGCATGATGGCAGCTTGGTTTTGACGGTTTGTTTGTCTTCGTTCTTCATCCTCAGAATCTTCTTCAACTTTGCTTCGGTGTTCGTCATCGTCGGAGCCTTCCGAGAGAGTCGGTTGAATTTTCTCAGACGGGGCCAGCCAGTTCAAGGGAACCGGACACGAAAAAACCCAGGCTCAACGCCTAGGTTTGGGGTTTGCTTTTTTGGTTTCAGATCGGCGTGACTTCGCCTGGATACACGAGTGGTTCGGGCAGCGCTCGCCCTTCCCATTTGATCGCGGGGATCAAGGAGTTTTCCCGGTGCGGTGAGTTTGCGGATCACGCTTTCGCATGTGCGATTGGCAGATGGTTCACCGCCCGATGTGCTTGAAGCGGCGTTGCGGGCGATCTTGGAACTGGCTCGCGAGAATGCGCAGGCACGGCACAACCTCGCCGTGTTGATGCGAAACACGGCGAGGTCCATCGAGGGCGTCATCGACCCGACCAGTTGAGGTTGCGTGTGGATGAACCTGCATGCGAAACCGTGTCCAGGACACCAGCCCAGTTTCAAAAGAGACGCACGACCCGAACACCACTCTCTGTCCCCCCGCCCTAAAGAATTATCCGTCGAACTCATCATGGCTGAGCGGATGCGTTTCGTGCGCCACGAGCCAACGGGATGTTGGCTGAACATGACGCTCGGCTAATCCGCGAGGCACGGGCGAGACGTGGTCGGGCGTGCATTCGGCCTCGTTGACTGACGGACGCGGCCTCTGGGGTTATTCCTTCCTCGCATAGGTTGCGAAAGCAGGATTGTCAGAAGTGGCGCTTCCGAACGACTGATGGCGTTCTGGCACCTTCGATGACCAGAACGCAGTTCACTTACCCGAGCCGGAGATTTCTGCTCAAGGCAAGCGATGTCGGTTCGCGATTCGTCTTCTGAACCCCGACCGAGTGACTTCAGCCGACTCAATTGCAGAGTCAGTTCCGTGTGAACGTCAACACAACCTTGTGCCCTCCAGAGTTGTCGGCGTAGGTGCAGTTATCTTGCATCAAGAGATACAGGTATCCATCCAACGCCGTCGTAAATCGCTTCTCGCGTCCGAAAAGCACGCCACCGCCTCGGAAGTGCTGTTGGTAATCTTCGCAGGTCGAATTCTCATCGAATACGAGGCGTGAGACCTGCATCCCCATCAACGCTCCAACCTGGATGGTCACCGGTCCCAGACTATCCGGAACGCTCAGCCCTGGGTTGCCGTCAGCATTCCACCGCGTCGCGCCTCCGTCATAAGTCCAGCCGTCCGAGAGGCTTACTTTGGCCTCACACAAGACCGAATAGCCCTTCTGAATCTCAACGGGATAACACTTGCTCGCATCGTGCCAGTATTCAACTGTGTAGGTGTGCGCGTCCCGAAACTTGGAGGCATCAAACGGAATAATCTCCAACTTTGGAGCAGTCGAACACTTGTCGTTCTTCTCGGTCATCACTCTCCCCTTTGTGTGGTCACGCGCAACATTCGACGCTCGCAGTGCTGTTAGATACAGCGATTGGGTATGAGCCTATCCGACTGATGATCTCGATGCAACAACGTGCGTTTGTAGATTTCCGTGCTGCCGCGATTGCCAAGTGCCACCGCTCCCACTCTAATTGTTGTTTCGGTGAAACACCGCGTTTCTTCGGGTCGGCTTTCCGCCGCCCCACCTGCGTGCCCTGATCCTTTGGGGGACGGCCCTTCGGAATCGCTGGCGGCTCTGCCGCCGGTTTCTGATCCGACTCCACTTCGCGAAACAATTCCGTCAGTGTGATCCCAATCGCTTCCGTGCCGCCGGCTTCTTTTTCTTCGGCCGTCCGCGTGGCAACGGTGGCGGTTCGTCACCCGGCTCTTCTTGAGATTCGACATCGCGCATTAGTTCCACCATCGTGGTCGCCAAAGAGTGAGCCAATTGCTGCACGACGTACAGCGTCGGCATTCGCATGCCGCGCTCGATCAGGGAAAGATGCGTCCGGTGAATCTTGGCGAGGTCGGCGAGGGCTTCCTGACCGATTTGTGCAAGCAACCGGCGACGGCGAATGATCTGGCCGAAACGGGCTTTCAGTTTCGCAGGTTTCACGGCGGCTCGCTGTCGTCGGATGGTGGACGTTGATCCCACCAATTCCGACTTCTACGAGCTACGGTTCTGTAAATGACATCTACGAGTCGCTATTATTTAAACAGGCTTCCAGGCTGTCGTTCACCTGAGAGGAGAGACCGTGCGAAACATCCAAATGTCGTTACTATGTGTCGGGATTTGCATACTGGTTTCGGGTGCCAAAAGGGTAGACAAAGGCGAACCCGAAGTTGCTCTACCGGAGCCAGTGGCAGCGAAGACCGCCGCTGAAGTGACCCGATTATCGGTTGACGATAAGAAGCCAGAAGTACGAAACAAGATTGTTGTTGGTGGTGAGGGTGAGAATGCCGTCGCTTCACTGACCGACGCACTCAAGAAGGCCAAACCTGGCGACACGATCATTCTCGCTAAGGCGAATGTCAAGATACCCTCGCTCAAGCTTGCTCGCACGCAGTTCAAAGACTTAATCATCGAAGGGACGACTCACGATGGAAGGCCGACAGTGCTGGAGGCGAACGGGAATTTGCGGTTTCTCATCAACGTGGACGGCATCGAAAGCATTCGATTCAAGAACATCGAGTTCGACGGAGCCGGGAAGTCCGACCACTGCCTCCAAGTGAGTGGTGCCGCGCCGGGCTTCACGGTCGAAGGCTGCACCATGAAGGGTGCAAAGACCGCAGCGATACTGTTCGTCAACGCAGCAGGTACTGAGAGCCAGCCGTTACTTCTCGATAAAGTTCGCTTTCAACTGCAAACAAGGCAAACGGCTGTCATACTCGAAACTACGGGGCAGAACGACACGCGTCGCCTTACGATCCGCGAATGTCGCTTTGAAGGCGTGGGCGGCCAAGTTGGCAAGGGAATACGCTTCGAGGCGGCCACGACGGATGTCGAAATCTCGAATAACCGATTCTTCAGCCTCGAATCGGCTTTGTACTTCGGCAAGCCAATAGCGAAAACGATCAAGGCGCAGATTGCGTCGAACACGATTTACGACTCGCGGACGGGTCTCGAATTCGACCTCAATAACCTGGCCGCGAACGCTTTCGACCTGACCGTCCGGCAGAACTACTTCGGGAAGACGCCGCAAGTCGCACAGGGTAACGGCGGCAAGGGTGCCGTGCCCGGAGTTACCGCTGATACAAATGCGTTCGGTCCGGACAGTAAGCCCGGAAATGTTGATTTGAAACTTTCCCAGCTCGATAAGCCGCTATTGCCGGCCCCCGAAGCGAACAACGACGCGACCTTTCTGCGGTTTGCCGGTGGACAGCCGGAACTCAACGGTAAGAAGATCGGCGCACCATAAACACCGGGTGATAGCAAACAACGACCCGGCTCAGAACGCGGAGGTGCCCAACCTCATGTTTCACGTTCGGTTGGGCGGAGAAGCCGGAGTGCGTTGAATACGACGAGCAGCGTCGCACCAGAGTCGGCAGCAACCGCCGCCCACATCGACGAGTGCCCCGCCAGCGTCAGAACGACGAACACCGCCTTCACGCCGAGCGAAAACACCACGTTCTGCCGGATCACGGCCAGCGTACGACGCGAGTGGCGGACCAACCACGGCAACTTTGACAGGTCGTCAGACATCAGGGCGATGTCTGCCGTCTCGATGGCCGCATCGGTTCCGGCCGCGCCCATCGC
>PNLP01000048.1 GCA_013823135.1 Planctomycetaceae bacterium | reverse complement strand
GCGAGTCGCCTACTTTCTCCAAGCCCGAGAATTCAACGACCCTGCAGGAGAAGGAGCGAGGGGCGTGGTTTGCCTTCGCTCGGCGTTCACACTCCGATAACACTCACAGCACATTCCATTCACTGCGAGACGATCTTGCACTTGGGTAAGCCCTTCTTGACCTCCGCGACTCCCTTCGCCGTCACGCCGGTCCCCGACACTTCGAGGAACGTGAGGTTCTTCAAGGGAACGAGTTCCTTCATTCCCACGTCCGTCACCTTGGTGTTGCCCAACTGAAGTTTCTTGAGATCCTTCAGCGATGAGAGTTCCTTCAAGCCCGCGTCCGTCACCGCAGTGTTGGTGAGGTCGAGCGTGGTGAGGCTGTCGAGCTTGCCGATTTCCTTCAGGCCATCGTCCGTCAATCCCACCTTTTCGAGCCGAAGCACGGTGAGGCTTTTCAGCCCACTGAGTTGCTTCAAACCGGCGTCCGACACCTTGGTGAGACCCAGATCGAGCGTGGTGAGGCTTTTCATGGCTGCCAGTTGCTTCAAACCCGCGTCCGTGATCGCCGACTTCGTCAGATAGACCTCAATCACCGCCTTGTTCTTGGCCTTCGCGTCGCGGCGAACGGTGCCGCCGAGTTTTTCGACAAACTTGACGGCGTTGTCCTCGGCCGGATCGGCCAGCGCAGGCTGTGCCGACCCAAGAACCAAGATGATCAAAATGGCAAGCAGCAGCATTCGCGGCATGGGGAACACCCTTTGAAGTGTGGAGAGAACCAACACACAGATGCTACTCAGTTATGGGCGTTTGAGCAACCGCATCGAGTCGCACTGTGAACCGGTCCGGTAGGAAGAAGCACATCCACCACCACGAAGGGTCCGGTGGTGGATTCTGGTCATTGAAGCAACCCAGCCTGCTTCGCCAGTCCGGTCTTACTCTCTGAGTCAATTACTACTCCCGCCATGAACTACGTGAGGTTCACTTTGCCGTGGAGGCCAGGAACGCTGGGGTTGCTTTCTGTCGTCACAACCGCGTACGAATTCACGTCTGGGTCTACTCGTCGGGTCTCAATTTGCCTTATTCCCAAGCGAGAAATTATATCAACTCGATGTGCTGAAGATGGTTAGCAACGCTCTGATATAGATTCTTCCGGACAGGTAAAATGATTCCGGAGAGGGGTGTGCATATCGCCCGGAATCAAAAACACGAGCGGGACGACTTGCATCCCGCTCAATCGTTGTTTCGTTCTGGTGTCAGCGATCACCCGTCTCGCAGAATCTCGCGGGCCGCGTTCAGGCCGCACGCTCCCATCACGCCGCCGCCGGGGTGCGTTGCAGCGCCGCACATGTACAGGCCCTTCACCGGCGTGCGGTAGTTCGCGTAACCCGCGGCCGGGCGGAAACTCGCCATGTTCGAGAGCGACATCGTGCCTTGCATGATGTTGCCGCCCGTGATCCCCCAGAGTCGTTCCATGTCCGGTGGCGGGATCACCAGCCGGTGCAGCACGCTCGACTTGAACCCCGGCGCGTACTCCTCAATGATGTCGAAGCAGCGGTCCGCGAACTTGTCCTTCTCGACTTCCCACGTCGTGTCTTTCAGGTGGTACGGTGCGTACTGCACAAACATGCTCACGATGTGCTTCCCTTCCGGGGCGAGCGTGTTATCGAGGGCCGTCGCCATCGTGCATTCGATCATCGGGTTCTGCGACCAGCGGCCATACTTCGCGTCGTCGTAAGCACGCTCGATGTAGTCCTGGCTCGGGCAGATGTGCATGGTGCCGTGGTGCTGCGGACCGATCTTGCCGTCCGAAGGCAACGCTTTCCAGTTCGGCGGGCGATCCACGGCCACGTTGATCTTCACCGTCGCGGAACTGTAGTCGATGCGGTTGATCGCCGCGAGGAACTCGGTCGGCAGATCTTTGGAATCCATCAACCGCACGAACGTGACGTGTGCGTCGGCCCCGGAGATGACACGCGGTGCGGTGAACTCAGTGCCGTCCTTGAGAGCCACACCGTAAGCGTAGCCGTCCTTGACGAGAATCTTGCCGACGTCCGCGTTCGTGCGAATCTCGGCACCGTAACTCTTCGCTGCGCTGGCGATGCTGTTCGAGACAGTGCCCATGCCACCGCGAACGTAGCCCCACACGCCGCGAACGCCGTTGCATTCGCCCATGACGTGGTGGAACAGCACATACGCCGTGCCGGGGTGCGATGGCGGCGCGAACGCGCCAATCACCGCATCCGTGGCGATGGTCGCCTTCAGTTCATCGGACTCGAACCAGCGATCGAGGATCGGTCGCGCGGCACCTGTGAGAATTTCGACCGCTTCGCCAGCGACATCCTGGCCCATCCCCTTGAACTTCCAGCCGGTCTTGGCGAGTTGCCACAGGTTGCCAAGACTTGTCGAGAAGGGGTTGGGGGGCGTTTCGACCAGCATCGGTTCGAGGAAGTCGGCCACCCGCGTGAGCATGTCCTCGTACTTGGGGTACGCTTCCGCGTCGTTCGCCGAGAACTTGGCGATCTCCTTGTGCGTCATTTCCTTGTCCGGCCCCATCATCAGGTATCGGCCGTCGGGGAACGGCGTGAACGACGACGGACTTCGCGGCAACATCTCGAAGCCGTACTTCTTCAGTTCGAGATCGCGAATGATCTCGGGGCGGAGCAGGCTGTTGACGTAAGCCGCCGTGGAGACCTTGAAGCCGGGCCAGAGTTCCTCGGTGATGCAGCACCCGCCGACGAGTTCGCGGCGTTCGAGGACGAGCACGCGGTAACCCGCCTTGGCGAGGTACGCGGCCGTGACGAGACCGTTGTGCCCGGCCCCGATGATGATGGCGTCGTAGTTGTTTGGCATGTTTGCGTCCCTGGGTTACTACCACGATAGGCGCAGCAACCCAGAACGCAAAAGGCAGAGACAAAAGAGAGAAAGCAGGGTTGAACCACAGAGTCACAGAGACACAGAGAAAACAAGAGGTAAGACTTCTTTCAAAGAACCGCTTGGCTTTGGTTTTCTCTGTGTCTCTGTGCCTCTGTGGTTAGTTGTCTTGTCTTACTCCTATGCGCCTTCAGGTGATTCGGGGTACTGGTTGCCGTCTGGGGGGAGGGTGAAGACGAGTGCGGGGAAGTGTTCGACGATGTAGTGAACCACGCGGCGAGCCGAGAGCGTGCCCACGGGTCGGCCGGCTTCATCCACGACGGGAATGTGCCTGTAGCCGCCACGCTGCATTCGCTTGATCGCGGTGCGGACCGGATCCTTCGGCCCCACGGTCACAGGATCGGGCGTCATGACCGCCCGCATCCTGGTCGTGTCCAAAGATCGACCAGCGGCGAGTACCCGCGTGAGCAGGTCGCGCTCCGTGAAGATGCCGACGACCCGACCACGGTCAGTAACGAGTAAGCACCCGACTTTCCCGGTCCGCATCGCCGCGACAGCATCGGCCACGGACGACGCGGCATCGATGGCCAACGGCGGCGATGGGTCGAGCCTGGAGACGGAGTCAGCCCGGATGTTCCGCGACAGTTCCATCGGGTACAGACCAAGCGCGGGCAATGCTGCACCGGACTGGGAACGGCCCGGTTTGGGGAGCCGATTCATGTGTGGGTTCGTGGGAAAAGGGCGGTGGGTATTCTCACAACACGGGGAAGATGGGCAAGCCCGGCTGCCCGAATCTGAATTTTGCAACGCGAAGCGTAAGTTCAGTTGTTGTCCTCAAAACTCGGACTCGGGGAGAGGAATCGTGAGTCCGATTTCGAGGCGGGCATTTCAATTTTCGCGGTTATCGCATGTCCCGTGTTCTAAAATCAACCCATCTTCGAAGGAGTCATCGCCCGTGCCCGCGCCCGACCGGATTCTGACGTATCTCCAACAAGCCATCATGCTCACCCGAGCAACGCCTGGCCGGATGGGGCATGTTCTGGAACTCGATGCGAAGAACTGCACCGAGTTGCTCGTGGCTGGCGACCTGCACGGCCGGGTGGCACACTTCCAGGTGATCCTGAAGACGGCCGACCTCGCGGACAACCCGACCCGCCACCTCGTGTTCCAGGAACTCATCCACGGGAAGTTCCGCTACCCCAAGGGCGGCGACAAATCGCACCAGGTCGTCGACCTGTTCGCGGCACTGAAGTGCCAGTTCCCCAAGCAGGTCCATTACATCCCCGGCAATCACGAACTGGCGCAGTGGACCGACCGACCGGTCCTGAAGGCGAATGAAAACGTGAACGCGCTCTTCCATGAAGGCGTCACGGAAGCCTACGGCAAGGAGTGGGGGCCGAAGATTTACGCGGCCTATCTGGAGTTGTTCCAGGCGCTGCCCGTGGTCGTCCGAGCCCCGAACCGCGTGCTCGTGTCGCACACCCTGCCCAGCTCGCGGGTGCTGCCGACCTTCGACCCGACCCGCCTGCACGCCGACGTTCACGACCCCGCCGACCTCCAACCCGGCGGCGCGATCCACAGCCTGCTCTGGGGCCGCGACACGGCCCGCGAAACGGTGATGGCGTTCCTGGAAATGATGGACGCGGACCTGCTCGTGAGTGGGCACATCGCCTGCGAG
The DNA here is from genome assembly GCA_013823135.1 of Planctomycetaceae bacterium. Lineage (GTDB taxonomy): Bacteria > Planctomycetota > Planctomycetia > Gemmatales > Gemmataceae > Gemmata. Next base: position 48,122 of record PNLP01000048.1, on the reverse strand, counting down.
GAGGGTTACCGCGTGCCGCACGACCGCCAACTGATCCTGGACTGCGCCGAGAACCCCGGCGGCTTCGTGATGTTCCCGACCCGTCGCCGAATGACCCTCGCGGACATGATGCACTGCATCCGTATCATTTGAGCACCGTTTAGCCGCGACGCGGAGTCTTCGGAGCGGAGCGTGTGGGTTATCCCCCGCGCTCCGCTCCGAAGACTCCGCGTCGCGGCTAACCAACGCAATCCTTTTGGTTCTCATGCCACCCCGCTACCACGCCACGCCACTGGAAGTCGTATCCGAGACGATCCGCGAATCGGTCTTCATCGACAACCACACGTTCTTCATCGAGCGGCCCGTCGACTCCGATCGGCTCTTCGACCACCCGTGGGTTCGCTCCGCCTACGCGGCCGACGAGTACACGCCGTACTGGCCGACGCTTTGGCCCAGCGCCCGGATGCTCGCTAAGGTCGTGGTGCGTGAGCCGTGGGAGACGTACCCGCAGCCCGTCCGTGTGCTCGAAGTCGGTTGTGGCCTCGGACTGGCCGGCGTGGCGTGCCTGTCGCGTGGGCTTGATGTGACGTTCTCGGACGTGGACGAAACCGCACTCACCTTCGTCGCCAGGAACGCCCGCCACAACGGCTTCTCGGCAGGCTTCCGGACAATTCCGCTGGACTTCCGCTGTCCGCCGGACGACGTGAAGTACCCCGTCGTTCTCGGCTCCGATCTGATGTACGAGGAGCGGATGGTGAATCCGCTGGTGGGGTTGTTGGCCGCCGTGCTCGCCCCCGGCGGCGTGTGCCTGATCACGGACCCCGACCGTGCCGCGGCCCGTTACTTCAAGTGGAAATTGCAGGAAGCCGGCTACGATGTGACCCCCGAGTTCATCCGTGCCGGCGAACCCGGCGGCGAACGCACGAAGGGCACGCTCTACCGAATCCGCCACATGGCGTGAAATCGTCTGGCGATGGAAACGTCGTATAGTCGGGAGCACGCCGCATCCATATCACCGCGTGATCCGAGATGACTCCGTCCCATCTTCCGGAGGTCGCCTGTGCTCATTGCATCACTCATCTTGTCCGGGATTCTGTTGTTGGCAGTGAACGTGGCGGCACGTTATGCCGAGAATCCCGTTGGCGTAGCTGTGGGGTGGGCTATTAGCACGTTCGTTCTCTTCGGTTCCGGAATGTGCATGGTTGTTTTCCCACCCGTGTTAATTCAGGCGGGAATCCTGACCGTTGGCGTTCTGGTCGCAGCCTCGTTCGGAAATGGCGTGAAGGCGATCAGACCACTTTCGATTCTTTCGGTTTTGATTGCGTATGGCATCTTGTGTTTATCCTTCGAGAAGGATAGACGGGAACAAGAGCGACTGCTAACAGCGTATCCCATGGAATCGCTTGAAGAACGCCTGCCCTATCAACCCCAAGCTTCTGCAGGCAACTCCTCGGTGCGGCTTGATCGACTGGAAAGCCTGATTGACGATGACAGATCATATCGCACACACGCGCTCCAGCGGCTCCACGACGGTACGGTGACCCGGTTTGTTGATCGGGCGGGTTTCGGCGTGGGCCGAATGGTCCGAGTCCCCGGCGTGCCAGCAGAAACGAGCGTTAAACCTGAGCCTCGCGAGGACTCGCCACAGCAACCGGATTACTTCCGACCGACTCTTCCCGATCCAACTCGATGGCCAACGCGACCAACCTCATCTGCGCTCGATGGGTTGCACGAAAAGGGTATTCTCGATTTCGTGAACCCGCGTGGCTTCGGATACGTGAAGGACCGGCGACACGTTGCGGGGTTCCAGTCGCACGGATTTACCCGCGTGCCTGATTCTGCGGGGGAGTGGAAGGTGGCCTCGCTAGATCTGGTCGGGCTGCTTCGGCACGATGAACCCCGGGTCTATGTCTCGGCAAAGTTACCCCGGATGGACGAACTCCGTGAGGCTCCGACCCGACCACTCGACCCATTTGAAACGACCGCTCTGACCGCCCTACGTGGTGGTGCGGACATGCACACCACGGACGGGTCTGACGGGATTCGGTTCGTCGGAGCAATCCGTAGCGCACGGCAGTGTGTCGATTGCCACGGCGGCGACCGCGGAGCATTATTGGGGGCATTCTCATATCGACTCGTCCCAGGCCGATGAAGCGGGTTTCGACCTTCATCGGCAGGAATACCTGTCACGGCAACACGTTCACGTCGCAGTTCGGCAAGGCTTTCTTGAGCGTGTCACCGCCTGCTTTGCCGATCTGTTTCTCGCTCACTGTGAGAGACGTCAGCTTTTTCATCGCTGACAGAGTTGCGACAGACTTCTCCGTGATCTTGGTGCCCACAACGCTCAACTTGTCCAGCGACCTCAGTGCTTTGAGTTCGCTCAGACCCGCGTCGGTGATCGGCGATCCGTCGAGGTTCAACGCTGTGAGTTGCGTGAGCTTGATCAGTTCTTTCACTCCCGCGTCGGTGACGCCCGCCTGGGGCAAGGCGATGCTCGTGAGTTTCCCCAATGCCTTGAGAGCTGCCCATCCCTCGAGGTCGCCCAGTGCGCAATCGCCGATGGTCAGGTATTTCAGGCTCTTGACCGCGACCAACGCGGGCACCGTTGTTCCCTTCACCTTCTTGTTCTGCGTCACGGCAAGCGCTTCCAGTTTGGTCAACGCTGCCAGATCCTTTACACCCTCGTCGGTCAGACTCCCACCATTCAAGGTCAGTTCGGTGATGGTGGCGGCCGAAGACAGCGACTTGGCCGCTGCGTCGGATACGCATGGCCCGGATAGATCGACGACCTGGAGTTTTTTTACCTTGGCGAGCACTGTGGCCCCGTCGGCCGTGAGCTTGGGTGCGTTCTTGACTTCAACGCGGGTCAGTGCTGGGAACTCGAGCAGGCTCTTCATGACCGCGTCGGTAACCTTTGGGCCGGCGAGTGTGACGCCGCCGACGCTTTTGTTCTTCCCCGCCTTCTCGTAGGTCACCTTGCCGCCGGCTGCGGTGACAGCCTTGATGCCGTCCTCCTCGGTTCCGAAACCAAGGCCGGCAGCGAGAACGAGCCCGAGGATAGCGACGCAGTAGCGAGTGGGAGAGGCGATCATGATTGTGTCCTGAACGTGACGTGGGGCAACATTCGACCTGAGAGCGAAACGGCACCGTTGACCGCAGAGATCACCGGTGCAGGCAATGAATTACGGCCGCGCCGACCCTCACTCCACGAAGATGAACTCTTTCGCGTTGAACAGAACGTGGGCGAGGTCGGTCCAGGCTTTCGGGTGGTCGGGCTTGCCGTACTCCCTGGCTTGCTCGGCCACGAACTCGCTCGCGGCCGTGAGTTCGGCTTTCGTCGGCGGCCGCCCGAACGCGGCTTCGTACATCCCCGTGATCCGCTGATCAGGGGTGCGGTCTGCTGTAGCCGCCACACGCTTGGCCCAGAGTTCCGCCTGCTGGATCACGAACGGATTGTTCATCATCACCAGCGCCTGTGCGGGCACGTTCGACACTGTTCGCCGACCGATGGCGGTGAACGGCGTCGGGTAGTCGAACGCCTGAAACATCGGGTTCAGGAAGTTTCGCCGCACGGCAAGGTAGATGCTTCGCCGACCGTTGCCGTCGAGCGGCCCCGATGCCGGCTTGCCGCGCCCGACTTGGTGTTCCGTCAGGTACGGCAACACGCCCGGCCCTTCCATCTTGGGGTCGAGGCGACCGGAGACGCTCAGCAGCGTGTCGCGGATCGCTTCCGCTTCCAGGCGGCGCACGTTCTGCTGGTGGAGCAGCTTGTTCAGCGGATCAGCGGTCACGGCCTTCGCGGCTTGCTCCGGCGTTGCCCGGCTGGATTGTTGGTACGCAGTCGAGAGCACCATGAGCCGGTGCATGTGCTTCAAGCTCCACGGCTGACCAAGCCCACCCATTGCCATTGGTGGGCTTGGCGCCACCATCTCGCTCGCCAGCCAATCCAGCAACTCGGGGTGCGTTGGCGCCTGGCCTTGCTTGCCGAAGTCGTCGGGGGAACGCACGATTCCTTCGCCGAAGTGATGCTTCCAGAGGCGGTTCACGATCACGCGAGACACCAGTGGGTTCGTGGGGTCGGTAACCGCTTTCGCCAGTTCGAGGCGACCGCTGCCGCTGCCAGCGAACGGCGTCTTGCGGAACGCTTCGAGGAACGCCCGCGGAGCTTCCACGCCCGGCGTCTTGTGACTGCCGCGGATGAACACACGCTCGTTGACACCGTTACCGTCTCGCATCGAAAGCGCCCGGTGGGCGTCGGGAATCTTCGCTTCGAGGGCACGAATCTGTTCGAGCAACGCCTTCGCCTCGGGCTTGTCGGGAAGCGGCACTTCCGGCAGTGGAACCTTCACGGCAGGCTCACCGGGTGGCGGGCTGTCCGCGAACCACGCCTCCGAGATCGCGACGTAGCCGGGGCCGTCGTCGAGCAGTTCGAGGTAAGCGGGTTGGCCTTTCCACATGCGAAGATCGAAGACCATCCACTTCAGTTCTTCGCCGTGATTGATGGGGTGCGCGAGGCCGCCGTAGATTGGGTTCTGGATGAGCTGCAAGCCGTTGAGGATCAGTCGAGCCTTGGCGTCCTTCCCTGCAACGCGGATCGCGAAGAACGGCTTCTCGATTGTGAACGTGGGTGATCGCACCGCGCCGCGAAGCTTGCGAACTTCCTGTCCGCTGTGCGGGAACGCCACCAGTTCCGTGGCTTCGGGGCGGAAGCCAAGCCCGGCCGCATCCCACCGCGAACGCCACCCCGCGTCGAACTTCTCGAAGGCCACGGATTTGTGGCGCCAGTCGCTGCTCCCAGGAACAGCGGGCTCACGTACCCCGCTCGTCAGGAGTTTCGCGAGTTCCGCACGGGTGGCCTTCATCTCGTCGAGCAACTTCACGGTTGGTGCGGAGTCGTCAACGTCGGCGCGGTTCATTCGGGAACTGGAGAGCACGCTGTACAGCGAGTAGTAGTCCTTCGTGGCAATCGGGTCGAACTTGTGGTCGTGGCAGCGGGCACACGAAATCGTCAGGCCCAGCACAGTCTTGCCGAACACATCGATCTGGTTGTCGATGCGGTCGGCGTGTTCGGCTCGCGAATCGACCGGGGAGTGCTTCGCTTCGCCCAGCCACCAGAACCCAGTGGCCAGCAATGACTCATTGATGCCGTCCTTGCCGCGACGTGGCTGCGTGAGAAGATCGCCGGCAATGTGCTCGGTCAGGAAGCGGTCGAACGGCACGTCGGCGTTCAAGGCCCGAACGACATAGTCGCGGTAACGCCAGGCGTCCGCGATCTCGAAGTCGAACTCGTGGCCGTGGGTTTCGGCGTAACGCACGAGGTCGAGCCAGTGCCGACCCCAGCGTTCGCCGTAGTGGGGAGAGGCAAGCAGTTTCTCGACGACCTTCTCGAAGGCGTCGGGTGCGGTGTCTTTCAGGAAGGCGTCGATTTCTTCGGGGGTCGGCGGCAACCCGATCAGGTCGAAGTACACGCGGCGGAGAAGCGTTCGCTTCTCGGCGGGCGGTGCAAAGCTCAACCCGGCGTCGCCCAACTTTGCGAGCAGGAATGCGTCGATCGGATTGCGGATGGGGGATTGCGGATTGCGAAGTTCTGGCACCTTGGGTCGGGTGATCGGCTGAAACGACCAGTGGGCTTTCGCGCGGGCGTGGAGGTCGAACGTCTCGATGTTCTTGGCTCCGGTGGCCATGTCCTCGGGCCACGGAGCACCGCCCTTCACCCAGGCGGTGAGAATCGCGATATCGCCATCCGACAACTTCCCCTTCGGGGGCATCTTGATGTCGTCGCGATATCGCACCACCTGAACCAGCAGGCTCTTGTCAGGATCGCCGGCTTTCACGGTCGCGCCAGTGTCGCCGCCCTTGGTGAAGCCCGCTTTCGAGTCGAGTCGCAGCCCGCCCTTATCTTTCTTGGGGCCGTGGCAACTCACGCAGTTCTCGACCAGGATCGGCCGGACCTTCTTCTCGAAGAACTCGTTATTCACCGGTTCATCGGCGATTGCGCTACCGGCGTACAACAAGGGAAGGAGCAACGCAAAGGCTGAAATGCGCATAGGGCCTGCTCGGGGGAGGCGGGAACAATCGGCGGGACGAGTTTATCTTGTTCCAAGATGGCGGGTGCTTCAAGGTGCAACTCGCGGAACCGTGAATCGCGGCAGGCGTCATATCGTGTCGGGCTCGCTCCCCTTCGGGTCGCGGCTAAACGATAATGGGTTCACATGGCCACCGAACGCGAACCGCCGACCGCCACCGATTATGTCGTGACCGCACTCAGCCCAGTGCTCGTCATGCTCATGGTCGGCAGCCTCGTGTTTTTCCTCGTGGAAGTGTTGTACGAGGGCAAGTACTCCGGTCGGTTGCTGTACACGCTGTTCTTTTTCGTCGTCGGGGCGGTGCTGATTGCACGCATCGCCATCGAGACCGACGCGAGCCGGGCCTCGCTGTACGGCCTGTTCCTCGGTGGTGCCACGTACCTCGCGTTGCTTCGGTTCGTCGAATATCCCGGCGGCGGCTGGATGAGTTCCTTCGGCTGGTTCGTGAACCTTGGGTTGATGCTTCTCATCTGGTGGAGTGCTCACAAACTGACGTGGGATTGCACGCACATCGACGAGCGACAAAAGGGAGCCGGCCGCGGGTTGCTCTCAGCGGCCGGGTTAGAATCAGGAGCCGGGAATCCGGAGTCAGAAACCTCGTTTAGCCGCGACCCGAAGGGGAGCGTGCCCGCCTCGGCGAAACGCAAGAAGTCGAAACGCTCCAAACACGATTCTCGCTTGTGGGACTGGATCGAGCGTTACCAGAAGCACCGCGAAGCACGCCGGGCCGCACCGCACACGCCGGGCGTGTGGGTGATCTACTTCGCACTCGCCGCACTGCCGCTGTTCGCGCTCGGGCAGTCGCTCATCAGCCCCGACGATGCCAGTCGCCGGCAAACCACGTTTCTCCAGATGGTCGTGTACGTCGGCAGCGCCCTCGCGTTGCTCGTCACCACTAGTTTGCTCGGGCTGCGGCGCTATTTGCGGCAACGCAAAGCCAAGATTCCGATGTCACTCTCCGGTGGCTGGCTCGGGCTGGGGGCGCTGTTCATCGCCGTGTTCCTGGTGATCGGAGCGTTCTTGCCGCGACCGCACTCGGAAGTGCCGTGGTTCGGCATCCCGCGAGCCGGCAAGTCGGACCGCGACGCTTCAACGCACGCCATGCTGCGCGACGGCAACGGTAAGGGCGAGGGTACGAACGGCAGCCAAACCAAGGCTGGCGACGGCAAGGGAGTCGGCAAGGACGGCCAACCCGGCGGCGAGAATGGCGACGGCAAGGATGGCAGCGGCAAAGACGGGAAATCGGATGGCGGCAAAGCAGGGAAATCGGACGGTGGCAAGGATGGCACAACGCCTGACTCGCGTAGCCGCGACCCGAAGGGGAGCGAGTCTGCAAGCAACGACGATTCCCAAGACAACGACGGCGGAACGCGCGGGACAGCGGAAGCGAAGCATCGACTCGCGGCGGCCGTGGAACAGCTCGTCAACAAGCTGAAGTGGCTGGTGTTCGCAATCGTCGCGGTGCTGGTGGGAATCGCCGTCTTGCTGGTGATCTTGCGATATCTCGCCCCGTTCACGCAGTGGGCTCAACGATTACTGGAAGCGCTCGCGAAGTGGTGGGCGAACCTGTTCGCGAAGAAATCCACCCCCGGACTGACGTCTGGGGCTCGCCAGGAAACCGGCCCGGTGAGACCGCCGCCGTTCGCGGAGTTCTCGAATCCGTTCGCCGACGGCACGGCACGCGGTCGCGATCCAGCGGAACTGGTTGCGTACACGTTTCTGGCGCTCGACTCGTGGGCGACGGATCGCGATTGCGGGCGCGAGCAAGCCGAGACTCCGCTGGAGTTCGTCAGTCGCCTGGGTGAACTGTTCCCTGATCTGGGCGAGCAGTTCAGCCAATTCGCGAAGGTTTACGCACGGGTGAGTTACTCCCACACGGCACCGCCAGCCGATGCGCTCGCCGTGCTGGAGGAAACCTGGGAGGGGATGGTACAGGGAGAGATGACCTCGGCGTGAATATCGGCGAGCCGGGAGCGTAAGCGACCGGAGATGACGAACACTCCGGTCGCTTACGCTCCCGGCTCGCCAAACAACCGGATCATCCCCGTTGTCTCTGGCGTTTGGTACACATTTCCGATAGTTCATACTTATCTATCTCCCGTCGCCTTACCGCCGCGTCTGAGCTGTCCCCATGAGCCAACCAGATAACGCCCCAGCCAAGTTCCTCCCTTTTGGCGTTGAGGCCGCCCCCTCCGGGACAATCGCTCCCGACAAACCCTGGTTCGGCCCGCAAGACCTCTACCTGTTCAATGAAGGGAGCCACCTGCGGCTCTACGAGAAGTTCGGAGCACACCCAACGACCAGCGGCGGCGTGGCCGGCTACCACTTCGCGGTCTGGGCTCCGAACGCCGATTACGTCGCCGTCGTCGGCGACTTCAACTCGTGGGACAAGGGGAAGAATCCCCTCCAGCGAGTGGGCACCAGCGGCGTGTGGGCCGGGTTCATTCCCGGAGCCAAGGCGGGCCTCTGCTACAAGTACCATGTTGCCGCCCCGGGTGGCTTCACGGCTGAAAAGACCGACCCCTTCGCGTTCACGTGCGAAATTCCGCCGAAGGCTGCGGCTGTCACCTGGGACTTGAACTACACCTGGAACGACGGCGAGTGGATGGCGACGCGTAAGGAGAAGTCCACCCACGACAAGCCGGTCAGCATTTACGAAGTGCACCTCGGCTCGTGGATGCGGCAAGCCGACCCGCCCTACCACTCGCTGAACTACCGCGAGGTCGGCCCGAAGCTCGCCGCGTACTGCAAGGACATGGGCTTCACGCACGTCGAACTGCTGCCGATCACCGAACACCCGTTCTTCGCGTCGTGGGGCTACCAAACCACCGGTTACTTCGCCGCGACGAGCCGCTACGGCACCCCGCAAGACCTGATGTACCTCATTGACGTCATGCACCAGGCAGGCGTCGGCGTCATTCTCGACTGGGTGCCGAGCCACTTCGCCACAGACGCATGGGCACTCTCGAACTTCGACGGCACTCACCTCTACGAGCACTCCGACAGTCGCCAGGGGTTCCACCCGGACTGGGGTAGCTTCGTCTTCAACTACAGCCGGCATGAGGTGCGGAGCTTCCTGCTGTCGAGCGCCCTGTTCTGGCTCGACAAGTATCACATCGACGGCATCCGCGTTGATGCGGTCGCGTCGATGCTGTACCTGGATTACTCGCGGAAAGAAGGCGAGTGGATTCCAAACCAGTACGGCGGCAAGGAGAACATCGACGCCATTTCGTTCCTGCGGCGGTTCAACGAGGAAGTGTATCGCCACTTCCCGGACGTGCAGACGTATGCCGAGGAATCGACCGCGTGGGCGATGGTGTCGCGACCCACATACGTCGGCGGGTTGGGCTTCGGCTACAAGTGGGACATGGGCTGGATGCACGACACGTTGCGGTACTGCCAGTACGACCCCGTTCACCGCAAGTACCACCAGAACGATCTCACGTTCCGCATGCTCTACGCTTACAACGAGAATTTCGTGCTGCCGCTGAGCCACGACGAAGTCGTTCACGGCAAGGGGCCGCTCTGGGACAAGATGGCCGGCGACGAATGGCAGAAGTTCGCGGGCTTGCGAATGCTGTTCGCTTACCAGTGGGCGATGACCGGCAAGAAGCTCCTGTTCATGGGCTGCGAGATTGCCCAGCGGCAGGAATGGCGGCACGACGCGAGCCTCGACTGGCACCTCACGAAGACCGCCCCGCACAAGGGCGTGCAGTCGCTCGTCCGCGACCTGAACAAGTTCTACGCCTCCGAACCGGCCATGCACCAACTCGACAACCAGCCGGGTGGGTTGGAGTGGGTCGATTGCCTCGACGCCGCGAACAGCGTGCTCAGTTTCATGCGCAAGGGGAAGACCGAGGACGTGGTTCTGGTCGTGTTCAACATGACCCCCGTGCCGCGACTCGGCTACCGCGTCGGCGTGCCCGGGCCAGGCTTCTGGACGGAAGTGCTGAACACCGACGCCGGAGCCTACGGCGGCAGCAACGTCGGCAACGGCGGCGGAGCCTACGCCGAGTTCGTGCCGTTCCACAATCAGAAGTATTCCGTGCTGCTCAACCTGCCGCCGCTGGGTGCGGTGTTCTTCCGCGGCCGGGTGTGATCGGCCGTTTTGCGAACCGCCTGGCGATTGTCGGGCGGTTCGCGGTGTTTTCAGATGAGATGGGCACTTCCAGAATCACTTCGAGACGATCGGAATTTCATTCGGACTGGAAATCGATTGCGGCCTCTCATGGGTGGGGGTATGGTGACTCACGACGGTGGTTCCGGGTTCTCAGAGATCCATCTCTGTCAGGAATCGACCGTGTGTTTCGCCCCGTGGCGTGAATCGCTACAGCCCCATTCCGAGAGTATCGCCCCACCATGCACCCACGCATCTTGACCACCGCGAAAAATCTCGCGGTGGCACTCGGCTGTACAGCCGTGGCCACATTTGGCCTCGGAGTCGTTGCCTTCGCCCAGAATCCCAAAACACCCCCTGAGTTCAACAAGAAAGATCCCCCGCAGGGGAAAGAGGTCGGACTTGAGTGGATCGTCCGCAATGGGACCCTCGCCGGCCCCATCGTGAAGACTCAGGCTGAGATCAAGAAGACCTTCTCGCTGCCCGCAGGGGAGTATGAACCGCTCCATTTCCAGGACGCCATGGTGCCGGTCGTGATCACCAAGCAGTCCAGTTGGGTACGCTTAGCGCTGCCCGACCTCTCCGAAAAAGAGCACAAGGCGAGCATTCGAGACGGTTTCACACATTCCTGGACACATCTGACGAAGTTGCAAAAGCGTTTGGAGACAGCTGAGGGCAAGGAACTGAAAGCCTTTCGCGAAGACCTGATGCCCGCACTCGAATCCGCCATTGCTGCCGATCGCAAACACGCTGAAGAAAAGGGGCGAGTCATCAATTCCGTTGTTCCGGCGGGTCTCTGGTTTGTTCCGTGGCAACTCGTCGAGACCGTCACCATCACCTACGATTGGGACAAAAAGGACGCATATGCCGTCGTCCTATCGATGCCCAAGGGATCGACCTCCGAGGCCACACGCACGGCTGTGAAGCCACATCTTTCCCGTCTGAAGGTTTCCTGGCCCAAAGAAGTGTATGTGATCGCCATCCGCGATCAGGTCGATACCTTCCAGGAAAAACTACCGGCCCCCAAGAAGTGATTCGGTGGGCTCGTCGAAGCCGCGTTTTTCAGTTCGTTCATTGCCGTCCGTTTCCATCATTCATTACCCCCATTTGGAGCATTAGCGTGATTTGTTTGTTGTCCATGAACCCGCGAAAATATCGCGCCGTACCAGGCGGCGTTTTTCTGGCCTGTGCCTTGTTTGGTTTCGCTGGCCTCACACCATCAGTCGCGGCGCAACCGCCAGCAAAGGCACCCGTCTTCTCGAAAATTACCCCGCCTCTGATGAGAGACGTCACGCCGGATTGGGTCTCCGAGAATCGCATCTTTGACAGCGATAAATCCACCGTGACAGCGAGTATCCCAGTTAGCGCTATCGGTTCCAGCTACTGGTACACCGGTCCAGCGACAGCAAAGGTGACCACTTACTACCGTTGGCAGAACATGGAGGTTGCCTACCATGGATTGGCCACCACCGAGACGTATTCCATCTCCATCACGGATAGCGTCAGTACTACTGCCGCCCTGGGAGCAAAACTGGGAGCGAGCCTGGAGTCGAGCGGCGGCATTCCTGGGTTTGGCAAGGTCAAGGCTACGCTCAGTGCAGAGATCACGACATCGCTCGAAGTGGCAAAGAGCCAAGCCCTGACAAATACAAGAACGGTCGAGGTGAAGATCCCGGCTCATACTTATGTGGCTGTCTGGCGGTTGGACCAGATCGTTGAGATCGCCTACGATCCATTTACCCTTCCAGGGAACTGGGCCTGGGGTATGCAGCCGATCCAATTGCCGAGCGAATCTTATGTGGTACCGGTCATCATCAATGTCTCCGATTCTTATACGCTTCCGAAGTTAAAGCCACTTCCCAAGTAACGCACGGGTCAGCGGAAAGCTACTGTCGCCAGCCTCAGCGAACACTTTCACGACCTTGGTGTGCGTGTCGAGAGGATCGGTGTTAACGCGAACCGCTTGCCGTTGGCAAGCGGTTCGCAGTGAGTCCAGGCGGGTGGGACACCCCGTCCAGAAACGATCTGTTCTACTCCAGATCAAATCTTCACGACCCGGGTGTGTTCGTCGAGGGAGATGCTGCTGAGTTCGCCGTTGGGCTTCGTGAAGCGGACGACGGGCACGACGAGATCGTCTTCCTTCACGCGTTCGGTGGTGATCCCGGTTTCGAGGTAGGCGATGGCGCGGAACTCGCCCTCGGCGGTCGCGTCCCACTTCTTCGCCCCAACCCGCACCTGCTGCGTAACGCGGATCTTGTCGCCGGGCTTGAGGCTCCGGAGCAAGTCCACCTGTGCCGGCGCGAGCCGGCGCGTGGGAAGCACGATCTTCGCGGGGTCAGCGCTCACGTTCCTTCCTCCGGGATTGGCGGCTTCGCGTCGCCGCGAACCATCGCGATGCGGCCGGTGCGAGCTAGTTCGAGTATGCCATAAGGGCGCATCAGCTCGATGAAAGCCTCGACTTTCCCTTCCGTGCCGCTGATCTCGATCATCACGTTCTTGTGCTGGATGTCCACGACGCGGCCGCGGAAGCTCTCGGTGAGCTGGAAGATCTCGGGCCGTTGCGACCCCGTGGTGCTCACCTTGATGAGCATCAGGTCGCGTTCGACGAAGTTCTCCGAGCTGATGTCGTCCACGCGGACGACCGTGACGATCTTGTCGAGTTGCTTCCGGACCTGATCGAGGACGTTGTCGTCGCCGTTGACGACGAACGTCATCCTCGAAAGGTCGTGGTGTTCGGTTTCGCCGACGGCGAGGCTATCGATGTTGAAGCCACGCGAGGCGAGCATGTTCGAAACGTGCGCGAGAACCCCGGGACGGTTCTGCACCAGCGCGGAAAGCAAGTGCCGCATCGGAAGTACAACTCACAGTGAGAGAGCGGGACCACACATGATGATAGAAGTGCATGAGGTTAAAGGCGAGCATTGGTGGTTGGTTGCACCGTTGAACCCCTGGGGTTGTCGCGTTCTGCGGAGCGGTTTTCGCCCCAACGGGGCGTCGGACAGTAGCCCAGGGCGTCAGCCCTGGGTGCCGTGGGCGCACCCCGAGTCCCGAGGGATTACGGGGTGGGTGCATTCCGAATACGATCGGAACCCGCACCGTGACCGGAGCGGCTCGCCAAAAACAAAAGGCACTCTGTTCCGTGTCAGCGTCTTGCTTCCCACGGCGGAATATTCGTATCCTGAACAGGAGTTTGCCCAGCTTATCGGGATGCCCTAAATGCCCACTTTCGCTACCGGTCGCGGTCGCCCTTTGCCCCTTGGCGCGACTGCCAGTCCCGATGGTCACAACTTCGCACTCCTCTGCCGGCACGGCACCCGCGTCACACTCGTCATCCTTCCGGAAGAAGGCGGTCGGCAACCGATCGCGGAATTCCAGCTCGACCCCAAGCGAAACCGCACCGGCGACCACTGGCACATGCGCGTCATCGGCTTGCCCGAGACGTTTTGCTACGGCTGGCGAGTCGATGGACCCCGCGGGCCCGGCACCCGGTTCGACCCGAGTCGCTTGCTCCTCGACCCGGCCGGGACGGTGCTGTCGGGCGGGGCGGTGTGGGCCGGGACGTGCGAAACCGATCCGCAACGAACGAGTCGCCGCAGTTTGTATTCGCGTGGGCAACGCTACGACTGGGGCGACGATGCGCCACCGCTGACTCCGCTCGAAGACAGCGTGATCTACGAAGTGCACGTCCGCGGGTTCACCTGCGACCCGACGAGCAAAGTCGAACACCCCGGCACTTATCGCGGGATGATCGAGAAGATTCCCTACCTCAAGTGGCTCGGCGTCACCGCGGTTGAACTGATGCCGGTGTTCGAGTTCGATGAGTGCGACTGCCCATTCACGAACCCCGACACGGGCGAGAAGCTCGTGAATTTCTGGGGCTACAACCCGACGGCGTTCGCGGCCGCGAAGTCCGGCTTCGCGGCGAGCGGCAAGGAGCACGGCCAGAACCACGAGTTCCGCGACCTGGTGAAGGCGATGCACGCCGCCGGCATCGAGGTGATTCTCGACGTGGTGTTCAACCACACCGGCGAGGGCGACGACCGCGGCCGCACGTTCTCCTTCCGCGGGCTCGACAACGAACTGTACTACCTCCTCGACGATGCCGGGAAGTACCTCAACTACACCGGCTGCGGCAACACGGTGAACTGCAACCACCCCGTGGTGCGCGACCTCATCATGACGTGCCTGCGCTACTGGGTTGGCGACATGCACGTGGACGGGTTCCGCTTCGACCTCGCGAGCATCCTCGGTCGCGACCGTCGCGGTAACGTGATGATCGAGCCGCCCGTGATCGAGAGCATCACCGAGGACGGCGTGCTGGCCGACACGAAACTGATCGCCGAACCGTGGGACGCGGCCGGGTTGTATCAGGTCGGCGGCTTCCCGTTTGGTCGGCGCTGGAGCGAGTGGAACGGGAAGTATCGCGACGACGTGCGGCGGTTCTGGAAGGGCGACAACGGCATCGTCGGCTACCTTGCGTCCCGGATCGGTGGCAGCGCCGACCTGTACCAGCGGAGCGGGCGGTTGCCGCGGCACTCGGTGAACTTCGTGACGTGCCACGATGGCTTCACGCTGAACGACCTCGTGAGTTACAACGAGAAGCACAACCACGCCAACGGCGAGAGCAACAACGACGGCTCGAACGACAACCATTCGTGGAACTGTGGGGATGAGGGGCCGACCGACGACGCGAATGTGATCGCGCTGCGACAGCGCCAGGCCAAGAACCAGATGACCACCCTGATGTTCAGTCAGGGGGTGCCGATGTTGCTGGCGGGCGACGAGTTCCTGCGAACGCAAAAAGGGAACAACAACGCCTGGTGCCAGGACAACGAACTCTCGTGGGTAGACTGGAAGCTCGCGGATGAGAACAAGGATTTCCTGCGGTTCGTGCGTGAGTTGATCTGGCTGCGTCGGCGGCACCCGGTGCTGCGTCGGCGTCGGTTCTTCGCGGGCGAATTCAAACCGGCCGAGGGTGTGGTTGCGAGTCGGTTGACGCACGAAACGAGCGTTCCAACGGTCGGGCCGTTCCCGCCCACCGGACCAGTTCGACCGGCCGAGGCGGGCCTTGTACCGGACGCCGTTGACGGCCGCAGTGTCGCCAACCCCGCCCCCACGGGCTTGAACGTCCCGCCCGCCCCCGGGCTCGCGGACATCCACTGGCACGGCGTCGAACCGTTCCGCCCCGACTTCGGCTACGGCTCGCGATCGCTGGCGTTCAGCCTCGACGGGCGGTTCACGAGCCGCGAGCACGACCCGGACTACCAGATCGACGCCGACTTCTACGTTGCGATGAATGCCTGGGTCGAGCCGTTGAAGTTCCGGATTCCGCCCGCGCCAACCCGGCGAAAATGGCGTCGCGTGATCGACACGAACCTGGCCAGCCCGGACGACATCGTTGCGGAGGGCGAAGGCCCGCTGGTTGCGGCGGGCGAGTTGTACACCGTGGCCCCGTTCGCCACGCTGGTGCTGATGACCGAGGGATAATGGACTTCGGCGAGCGGGGCGGCGTCAGCCCCCCGAGTCTTTGGTTTTCTCAGACTCGGGGGGACTAACGTCCCCCGCTCGCCAGGATCACTTCCGCATCTTGGCGTGGTGGAACGGCAGCCACTGGCCGTTCTGCTTGCTGCTCGCGACCGCCTGCGTGATGAACAGCATCCCCTCGACGCCGTCGTAGATGTTCGGGTACACGGTGTTCACGGTCTCGAACTTCTCGCCCGCGGCTCGCTTCGCCATCGCGTCGTAAGACGCGGTGTAGATGTTCGCGAACGCTTCGAGGTACCCTTCCGGATGACCGGCGGGGATACGTGTGGCCCCGGCCGCCGCAGCGCCGAGCCCGGCACCGGCTCGCGTGTAGATGCGGTGCGGTTCGCCGTTCTTCCGCACGATCATCTGGTTCGGGTTCTCCTGGTGCCACTCCAGCGACGCCTTCGTGCCATCCACTTCAATGATGACGTCGTTCTCGCGGCCGTGGCTGATCTGGCTCGCGGTGACGGTGCCGAGCGCGCCGTTCTCGAAGCGGATGAGTGCGGTGCCGTAGTCGTCGAGCGCCCGGCCTGGCTCGAACGTCGCCAGCACGCATGAAATGTCCTTCGGCAACAACCCTGTGATGTAACGGCCGAGGTTGTAGGCGTGCGTGCCGATGTCGCCGAAGCAACCCGCGATCCCCGATTGCTTCGGATCGGTGCGCCACTTGGCCTGCTTCTGATCGCTGCTTTCGAGGCGAGTGCGGAGCCAGCCCTGGATGTACCGTGCCCGAATCGCGTTGATCTCGCCGAGTTCGCCGTTGAGCACCATCTCGCGGGCCTGCCGCACGAGCGGGTGCCCGGTGTAGTTGTGCGACACCGCGAACACGACGCCCGACTTCTCGACGACCTTCAGCAGTTCCTCGGCCTGTGCGAGGTCGAACGTCATCGGCTTGTCGCAGATCACGTTGAAGCCGGCCTCGACGAACGTCTTGGCGATCTCGAAGTGCGTGTGGTTCGGCGTGGCCACGCTGACGAAATCGACGCCATCAGGCCGCTTCTTCTCGGCCTCGGCCATCTCCTTATAGGAGGAGTACGCACGCTCGGCGGGGATGTCGTAGTCGGGAGCGCTGGCCTTCGCCTTGGCGGGATCGCTCGACAGTGCGCCGGCGACGATGGCCGCGCGGTTATCCATGACGGCGGCCGTGGCGTGAACGCGACCGATGAACGCGCCTTGCCCGCCTCCGATGAGGCCCATGCGAAGCTTGCGGTTGAGTGATCCGTTGGTCGGCACTGGTGGAACTCCCTGGGAGAATGGAACGGGTAGCGTGCCGAGATTGTAAGGCCGGACGAGATGAGAGGCGAGCAGCGCGGGTGTGGTTCTTCCTTGCGAAGAAGTGTGGTAGCATTGACCGCATCAAGAGAGGAGGCGGTTATGGCACTTGAAGGCACTGTGGTGAATGGGGTGCTGGTATTCGACGGTCCCCCACCACCCGATGGCACCCGCTTGCGGGTCGAACTCTCAGACGCCGACGACGACCTGTGGGACGAGTTGGCCAAGGTGCCACCACCACAGGCAACGGAGACCTACGAGGAACATCTGGAGGCACTGCGCCAATCCATCGCGGAGATGAACTCCGGTGTCCCGGGCATGCCGCTTGCGGAGTTCGCTGCTCAACTGAAGAAGGAGTTCGGCGTTCCTCCAGAAACGGGAAAGTAACCCGTGGCCCACACCGTCATCGTCTTCCCACAGGCACGGGCCGACGTCCGCCGCAATGCCGAATGGTTGCGGCGGCACTTCTCGGCGCGTTCGGCCGACCGGTGGAATGACGGGATTATTGCTGCCATCCAGACATTAGCGAACAGCCCGGAGCGGTGCCCGCAAGCGGACGAAGCGGACGACCTTGGCATCGACCTGCGGGTCTTGTTGAGCGGTCGTCGGCCGCAAGTTTTCCGCATTCTCTTCACGTTCGATGCCATCACGGTCAACGTCCACCGCGTTCGCCACGCTGCCCAGGATCGACTCACGGAAGACGACATCTGACCCAATCGAAACCGCACGCCCTTGACCACCGCCGACGTTCGTCCACGTCACGTACTGGGTGTAAATCTGGTCGGCTCGGCGTTCTCGCCGGGCTGGAGATGCTGGAGATACGGGTAGCGTGCCGAGATTGTAAGGCGAAGGCAGATGAGAGGCGAGCAGTGCGAAATTTCAAACAAGTTGCTCAAATCGGAATCCTTGCAGTCCGGCCGCCGAGAGTGCAGCAACCACAGCACCGGTCACAAAGAGTGGCCGTGAGTATGAGAACATCCCATCGCACAATTCCGGGATCGTGAAAAGGTCTGGGTCAGGGATGATGCTCAAATGAAACGCGTAGTGCCGGATGTGTTTGACTCGGGTGGGATTGGACCGGAAGTACTCAATCTGCGACCGTTCGTGATCCAGACAATCTACAATTCGATCCGTGGTTACAACGAAAAATCGTGCGGAGTCGAGTTGAAATGGGAAGAAGCGGATGCGAGGAATGTTCAGCAAGCGAAGTGCATTTTTGGCACGCTCCGAAACTGCCAAGCCAGGCGTGAGATAAATCGCATCGACCTCATTACTACGATGGCCTTGAGTCGTTAGGCGAAGTAAACGGTCCATCAGTTCCGATTCGTGGTTACTGTCACGCAACAGTGCATCGAACTGTATAAAGGCATCCGCCACCGCTGGATGTCTTTCCCAGTCGATGAGTGGACAATCGTCGCCGACTTCAACTTCAAGTTGGAACACTCTGGTCATGGTTGTCCACTAAGCCCCTTCGCCTTAGCCAGTTCCTCGCGAAGTCTCGCGATCTCGGCTTCCGCAGCGGCCGCCCTTGCTTCGGCAGCCTGCCGGGCGTTCCGTTCGGTGTTGCGTTCACGGAGTAGGTCGCCCGGGAGAGCCAACAATTCGCCACGGAACCAGAACCGCACCCAACCGTCGAGCAACGCCGCTTCGAGTTCCAACTCCGGAACAGGGTATCGCCCCGCTGCGTTCGGTGTCACTGCGGCATAATGCCCGCCACGGAGCTGGAACAAAGTGAATTTCTCATCGTGCGGATACACCTGCAGATAGTAAGGGATTCGCAGTTCCCGTTCGTACTTGTCGCGATTCTGGTGGAACTCCGGACGCCGCAATTCGGTCACATACTCCAACGCGAGGAACGGGCGAGCGGGCTGCTGAGAGATGTCAAAGCTGTTGTTCGCCTTGATCGGTTCGGGGTGAATCACAATGAAGTTGCTCGGCACCACGCGGCCGGGTTTGCCGTCAGTTCCCGGATACTCGATCAAGAGTTCGTTGAAGCAATGCACGTCTGGCCGCTTGGCCTTCATCATGCTGAAACTCGACAGCACAATCTTCCGCGAGTTCGCTTGCCGCAAGGTGTCGATCGTTTCTTCGATTGGAAGCGACAGATAGTATCGCCGTGCGGATTCGTCGTACATCGCTTTGAGCCGCTCGCGTTCCTCCTGAGTCGTCGGCGTCATGCGAAGCACCTCGGCACGGAATGCGGTCGGGTCACATTCTACCCGCCAGAACAATAACTGTGGAAGATCACCCGGCACAGCTTACCCAGGCGGAACCGCTTCGCGAAACCACCGTTGTTCCCCTTGCGCTCTGCATGGAACAAAGAAGCCACACCGTTTTGTAAATTTGACTCAAGCTCGGTGTTGTCCATGCGTTTCCTGACAGAGAATACAGTCACTGATCCGGGACATGGCGAGTCGTATCGGTCGTTCGGCCGCCCCCAAGACCGCGAGGTCGATCATGAGCCAGCACCCAATGAACACTCCGCACACTCCTCGCAGACGATCGCCGTTTGCCATCCTGCTCGCCTTCGCGGCAGCGATCGGCGTCGGCATCGCAACGCGGTTTGCACCCGCAGCCGTCTTCAGTGGCGACCCCTCACGGGAGCCACATGCGGAGCCTGAAAACTCCACCGCGACCCAGGTCGCAGCCGATGTCTCTCCCAGGCTGTCCGACGTGGTGCTCGCACGCACCGCACTCACCGCAATCGACGCCGACCCCGAATTGCGGGGGGTGAACGTGGTGGTCAGCATCGTGGACCGGGTCGCCGTCATCGGCGGGCCGGTGTCCGGTGCCCGCCAGTCGAAGAAACTCGAAGACTTGCTCCGCTCGATCGCGGGGATCGCAGATGTGCGGAACAATTGCTTCGTGTCGGCCGGCGTGGACCCGCTCCAGGGGCCGCTTGCCGACAAGATCGCCTCGTCGCTCCCGCAACGGCCGACCCTGTACGACCTTCCCGGCCCGCTGACGGGAACAGTGGGGCCATCCACGCCGAACTGGGGAGCGGGCGGTTCGAACACGATGGTGGCTGCCGCGAACCCGACCAACACCGTGGTCGTTCGCAAGCCGACGGCCGAGTCCGGTGTGCTGGGTGGACCGGTGAGCCCGGCCGGCCCGACCGCGGTGAGCGTCGGTTCCTCCCCGGTGCCGGGAACGCTGACCGCGAATCGGGGCGACGTGATGGCGATGGCCGCGACGGTGCGGAAGACGGACAGCCGGTTCGCCCAACTGGTCGTCGAGATGCGAGACGGCACGCTGGTGATCTCGGGTGCCGCCCCGCACGCCGCGGACGCCTGGGACTTCGCCGAGAAGTTGCGGGGGGCTCCCGGGGTGACGCGGGTTGTGGTCGGAGCCGTCGCCGGGAAGTGAAACAGACTTCGCGATGACACGGAACCCGGCGGAAACGCCGGGTTCTTTCGTTGTTGGGATTTGGTATTTACCCCGAAGGGGTTGTATTCCACAGCCCAGGGTCGCCGCTTCGGCGCACCCTGGGGGATCGCGTGAACCCGAAACCCAACCACACCTTTACCCCGACGGGGTTGTATCCACAGCCCAGGGTCGCCGCTTCGGCGCTCCCTGGGGGGATCGCCCGAACCCTGGGAAGCCTGACGTGATTGGATCCTCGCAGCGTACCCAGGGTGGCGCTGCGCTGACCCTGGGCTGTGGAATACAACCCCGTCGGGGTAAATACCAAATCCAAAAGGGGCATCCCAAATCTGTCATCTGCCTCGCACTCAGTGTAATCTGATGAGTCTGCGGATTCGCCTCCCTCGTCTATATCCACCGGACCGCTTCATGCGTCGTCATCACTTCGCCGCGATCATCGTTCTGGTTTCACTCGTCGCTGGAATCGTGTTATCCGGGGGTTCACACCCCCGGCTCGCCAGTGCCGCAGATCACCCGATCCCCGAGCCGCTGAAGAAAGCGCCGCCGAGCAAGTTCGAGTGTCGCTTCGTCGAGACGCCCGTCACCATCGACGGCACCGCCGACGAAGCCGCGTGGAAACTGGCCGAGACCATCGACGCATTCCACCTCCCGTGGCTCGGTGACAAGGCACGCATGAGCCGCACCAGCACGACCGCGAAGTTGCTGTGGGATCGCGAATACCTGTACTTCTTCGCCGAGATGGAAGACGGCGACCTGTTCGCGGATGTTGAAGAGCACGACGGCGACCTGTGGAAGAACGACGTGTTCGAGCTGTTCTTCCGCCCCGACGCGGAGAAGTCCGGGTACTACGAGTTCCAGGTGAGCGCCGCAGGCACGAAGTTCGATGCGTTCTACCCGAAATATCACCTCGATACGATTGGCCCCGACAGCAAGAAGGGGAAGTTCAACATCGACGCCAAGGTGAAGCTGCGTGGCACGCTGAACAAGCGCGACGACGTGGACAAGGGCTGGAGCGTCGAGGGCCGCATTCCGTGGACCGACTTCTCGCGCACGGGCGGCCGCCCCGTGATCGGCGAGGCGTGGAAGATGAACCTGTGCCGCTTCGACTACCACAAGGAATGGAAGAGCGAGGAGTACTCGTGCGTCGCCCCGATCGCGAAGCGGAAGATCCCGCCGTTCTTCCACCAAACCGAGGACTACGCCACGATCACGTTCGTCGGGCCTGACGCCAAGACCTACGCCCTCGACAAACGCGAGCCGCTCACCACAAGCACCGTCGTCGGCTTCCCCGATCCGCCCCCAGCGTTCAAGGCTGTGCGGGCGATCAGCGACTACCGGCCCGAGTTCCCGATTCAGGTGGCCCGCATCCCCGGCAGCAGCGAGGCGCTACTCATCACGCAACCGTGGAGCTACGCCCACACGGCGGTCTCGTTGTTCCCGCTCAAGGTTGATGCCAAGCCAGCCGACGCCGTGAAACTGTTCGACACGCCCAATAGCGGCACCGCCTACGACATCGCCTTCCACCCCAAGTTCGCGGAGAACGGTTACGTCTACATCGGCTGGAACGGCAAGACCGAGGAGACGAAAGAGGCCAAAGAACAGAAGGACAAGCCGAAGAAAAGCAAACGCAGTTACATCACGCGGTACACGATGCCGACGAAGCCGCCGTTCACGATCGACACCAAGACTGCGAAGACGATCATCGAATGGGAGTCCGACGGCCACAACGGCTGTGCAATCTGCTTCGATACCGACGGGCTCATGTACGTCACCAGTGGCGACGGCACCTCCGACTCCGACACGAACGTGACCGGTCAACGCACCGACCTGCTGCTCGCGAAGATCCTTCGCATCGATGTGGATCACCCCGAACCAGGCGAGCCGGGCGGCGTAAGCCCCCGGAGAAACTACAGCATCCCCAAGGATAACCCTTATGTGGGCGACAAGCGGTTCGTGCCGGAAACGTGGGCTTACGGCACACGCAACCCGTGGCGAATCACGTTCGACGCCAAGACCAAGCAACTCTGGCTCGGCCAGAACGGACAGGACTTGTGGGAGTACGCTCACCTCGTGCAGAAGGGCGACAACTTCGGTTGGAGCGTCACCGAAGGAAGCCACCCGTTCTACCCGGAACGGAAGCTCGGCCCCACGCCCGTCGTGAAGCCGACGGTGGAACACCACCACTCGGAAGCACGCTCGCTCACCGGTGGCATCGTGTACCACGGCGACAAGTTGCCCGAGCTCAAGGGTGCGTACATCTATGGCGACTACAGCACCGGGCACATCTGGGCGGTGAAGCACGACGGCAAGGCGATTGTCTGGCACAAGAAGATCGCCATCACCACGCTGAAGATCACCGCATTCGCACTCGACAAGGACGGCGAACTCCTCATCCTCCATCACAGCGGCAAGGACGACGGCGGCTTCTTCACGCTCACGCCGAACCTCGAAAAAGCGGCCAACGACTTCCCGAAGAAGCTGTCCGAGAGCGGTCTCTTCGAATCGGTGAAGGATCACAAGGTGAAGGCGAGCGTGCTCCCGTACTCCGTGAACGCCTCGTTCTGGTCCGATGGCATGCACAAGGAGCGGTTCCTCGCACTGCCAGCGGGCGGTGGCATCGGCATGACCGGGAACCGCGGATGGAACTTCCCGGACAAGACCGTGCTGGTCAAGAGCTTCGCACTCGACACGAAGGAAGGCGACCCCACGAGTCGCAAGTGGATTGAGACGCGGTTCATGACGAAGCAAGCCGGCGAATGGTACGGCTACAGTTACCTGTGGAACGACGCCGGCACCGATGCCACGCTCATCGACGCGAAGGGGATGGACAAGGAGTTCACGATTGCGACAGCCACCGGCGAACGGAAACAAGTGTGGCACTACCCGAGCCGAGCCGAGTGCATGGTCTGCCATAGCCGGGCGCAGAACTACGTGCTCGGGTTGTGCGAACTCCAAATGAACAAGGAGCACGCTTACCCGAGCGGTCGCAGCGACAACCAGATTCGCGAGTTGGAACACCTCGGCATGTTCAAGGTGGACTGGCTCGCCGACGTGAGGGGGAAACTCGCCGAAGACGCCAAGCCGCTCCCCGACCAGCGTGGCCCCAAGCCGACAACGATGCTGACTCGATCGATCACGGAAATGAAGGCACTCGTGGACCCGCACGACAAGAAGCAACCTGTCGAAGCCCGTGCGCGGTCGTGGCTCCACGCGAACTGCTCGTCGTGCCACGTCGAGGCGGGTGGCGGCAACGCCCTGATGGAACTCGAATTCGTGACGAAGCTCGACAAGATGCGAGTCGTGGACGTTAAGCCCGTTCACACGACGTTCGACCTGAAAGACGCGAAACTGCTCGTGCCGGGCGCACCCGAACGCAGTGTGCTGGTTCACCGGATCGGCCTGCGGGGCGTCTCAGGGCAGATGCCGCCGATGTCGTCGAACCGCGTCGACGAGGCCGGCTTGGCCCTGATGCGCGAATGGGTGAAGAGCCTGGAGAAGTGAGCCGCGGCAGCGAAGCAATGGCACGCGGATCACGCAGATGGACCGCGGATGAAGAGGATCAGAGAAAAGAGAGATCCGCAGATTACGCAGACTGACACAGATTGGAAAACCAAGACAGGGAAAGCGAGTTTTGAACACAACTCTGCTTTGTCTTTAAATCTGTGCCCATCTGTGTAATCTGCGGATCAAACTGCCTTTAGCTTTGGTCTGATCCTCTTCATCCGCGGTTCATCTGCGTGATCCGCGTGCCATTGCTTCGCCACCTGTACCTCGATCACAACGATGAGTTCGCCAAAATCACATCACACACCAGTGCGCCCCTTGCGGAGTGGCGAGTTGGCGGTCAGGATAAAGGTAGCCCCCGCCAACCCTCCACCATGCCGGGTACACCTCATGATCCGCCTCACCTCGAAGAAACTGTGGAGTTTCATCGCAGCCGGATTGCTCGCGTTCGTCGTCACGCCCGCACAGGCTGCGGACCGCCCCGCGCCGAAAGCGGAAGAGAAGGCTCGCGGGTTGGTCGAGCGGAACCAGAAGGTGATCGCGGCGTTCGCGCACCCGACCTCGCGGTTCCGGGAGATGAAGCACGTCCGCACCGAGAAGATCGCGGGCGGCTTCAAGGTCGTCTACGAGATGAACTACACCGCGTTCCGTGGCTACGGCTGCAAGTTCTACTCGAACCTCGCCTTCACCTTCGACGACGCCGGCTACTACATGACCGTGGAGACCGCGGGCCGCAACGGCACGGTCGCACCGTTCGCGGCCACCGATACCGCCATCAGCGCGATTCAGGCCGTCATCAGGAGCGAGCCCGAGTTGCGTGAGAACTACGAGATCGTGAAGATGTTCGAGAAGTCCGACGCCCGCGACATCCTCAAGTTCGTGCTGGCCCTGTCTCGCTAATCACACCGGCGCTGGGAGCGGGTCTATTGTTGTGCTACGATGACCGCATCACGCGGAGCTGAGATCATGGTGCAGCACGGGACTGTGGTCAACGGAGTGATTGTGCCAGACGGACCACCTCCACCGGAGGGAACCCGAGTCATGTTCGAGGCCCAAGGGAGCTTCGAGTATCCCCACCCATTAGCTCCTTATGATTGGGAGAAGGAACTCGCCCTGTTGCGCGAGTCAATCGCTGCGATGGACGCCGGGGAAAAGGGCAAACCCGCAGAGCAGGTGTTTGCCGAACTGGACCAGGAGCTCGACCGAAACGCGATCGGAGAGGGTTGACCCGTGTCGCGTCGGGTTCGAGTTATGCCGCTGGCCGAAGCAGACCTCAGAGGGATCGCAGAGGCCATCCGCGGCCGCGTTTCGATCGCGTCGGCACGGCGGTGGTCTGGGATGCTTCGCACGGCCATCCTCGATCTGGCAGACTCGGCGGAAAGGCATCCTGAGGCAGACGAAGCCGCGGCACTGGCCCGCAACCTCCATGTGCGCTTCGCTGGCAAGAAACCCCACATCTATCGCATCCTTTACACTTACTCGCCGGATGAGGTTATGGTACACCGCGTTCGACATGCCGCTCAGGATGTCGTTACCGAGGAAGACTTGTGACGACCCGGGCCTAAGCCATTTCCCCGCAAGGCTTTTGCGAAAATTCTCTCGGCGGTACATTTTCCTGACAGATCGCGGCGAGTTCTGCCATCATATCTGGCAGCCTCGCCCACTTGCGGCGTCTGTTCAGGAGTCTCCGATGACCGTCGCCACCCACCCCACACCCGAAGCTCTCGCGGCGTTTGCCAGGGGCGATCTGCCGGCGGCTGAACTCGCGGCGGTTGCGGAACACATCGGTGCGTGTGCGGCGTGCTGTGCCATTCTCTCGCGAGTTCCCGACGACACCCTTGCCGGGCTGGCTCGCGAAGCCGGTGGCGGCACGGACAAATCTCCCGCTGCCGAGATCCCGCGTGCAGGGGCCGCACCCACGGTTGGGAGCGATGGCGGGAACGCACCCGAACCTGCCCCGGAAGTCGATGACGGCATTCCCGCCCCGTTGGCCGACCACCCGCGTTACAAGGTGCTGCGTGAACTTGGCGCGGGTGGCATGGGCGTCGTCTACAAGGCCGAACACCGCATCATGGGTCGGCTCGTCGCGCTCAAGGTGATGGCACCGCACCTCACCGCGAAGCCCGGTGCCGTGGAACGCTTCCGCAAGGAAGTCCGTGCCGCGGCGCAGTTGGGTCACCCGAACATCGTCACGGCCCACGATGCCGACGAAGCCGGCGGGTTGCACTTCCTCGTGATGGAGTACGTCGAGGGAACCAGCCTCGATCGCCTCGTCGCTCGGAAGGGACCGGTCACCGTTCAGTTGGCGTGCTCGTTCATCCGGCAAGCGGCGCTCGGGCTTCAGAACGCACACGAGAAGGGGATGGTTCACCGCGACATCAAGCCGCAGAACATGATGGTGACGCGTAAGGCCCAGGTGAAGGTGATGGACTTCGGCCTGGCCCGGTTCGTTCACACGGACGATGAGGAAGAGGCCGCTGCCGCAACTCGGCCAGGTGGTCGGCTGCCGTTCGGTGCCGGCCGGCCCGTTGCCGATCCGCTGACGAACCCAAACCTGCTGATGGGGACGCCGGACTACCTCTCGCCGGAGCAGGCGAAGAACTCGCACAACGTCGATTCGCGCTCGGACCTGTACAGCCTGGGCTGCACCCTGTTCTTTCTGCTGACCGGCAAACCGCCATTCTCGCACGCTTCGTCGCTCATCGACAAACTCCTCGCACACACGGAAGAAGCGCCGCCGTCGATCCGCGACTTGCGGGCCGATGTGCCCGAGGGACTCGCTGCCGTTTTGGATAAACTCCTCGCCAAGAAGCCCGATGATCGCTTCGACACCGCGGCCGAGGTTGCCATCGCCGTCCAACCGTTCCTCCGAAACAACGCGGACACCGAGGCCAAGACGTTCGAGGTGGTGGAAGGCACCACGGCACCGGCATCGGGCGTCGGAATTCAGTCGGCGGTTCCGGGACTGACCCCCGCACAGTTCGATGTCGCCGACACCGAGCCCACCGCCCGCGAGCGGACCGTTCTTGAGAACGATCGGCCACGCAAGAAGAAGAAAAAGTCGAACAAGGCACAGCCGTGGTACTCGCACCCCGCGGCGAAGATCGGGGCCGTCGCATCGGTCCTGATGGTCGTGGCTCTGGTGATCGCGGCGAGCGGGAACGGGAAGAAGAAAGAGACGCCAGCACCAGACAACACACCCGTCGCGAACAACACGCCGATACGTCCGTTGCCAGGCGATGGAAAGGGACTGTTTCCTGGGGGTAAGGAACTGACCTCGCCGCCGTTCCCCTTCCTGCCCCCGAAGAAAGATCCGCCGTTCCTGGGGAAGGGGAAGGATATTCTCCCCATCCTGTTCGTTGTGCCGAGCGACGGGCTCTACGGTCCGGACTACGGGCCGGTCGTGGACCGCATCCGGCAACTGGGTGTGGATGTCGTCACGGCTTCCGGGCAGGGAGGTCACGCGACCTTCGTCCGAGGCCAGGGCGAGCCGCTGCGGTCGGTTCCCGTGAACCTCACCATCGCCGATGCCGCCGCCGATCCCTCGCGATACTCGGCGATCATCTTCTGTGGCTACAACGTGGACGAGTACGCACCGCCACCGAAGCGTGATGAGAAGGGTCCACCCAAGAAGAAGGAAGACTACATCACCCTCAAAGCGACTCGTGACCTGATTGAGAAGATGCGAGAAGCCAAGAGGCCCATCGCCGCAATCTGCGTGGGCGAGCGAGTTCTGATTGCTCACGGAGTGCTGCGGGGCAAGTCCGCCGCACGCAGTAAGGCGATGGAACAGAACTTCCCCGGTATGGCCCAAGACCCGGGTGTGACCTGGAAGGATGAAGGGGTTGTCGTCGATGGCAAGGTGATTACCGCGCGAGGGCCAGACGATGTGGTCCCGTTCGCGGAAGCCGTGGTCAAGGCGGCACGGTCCGAGTAAGAACTGACGCGGGTAGCTGACTCCCGTAGGGAATACGGAATGAAGATCGCCGACATCAAGTTCACCGGGCTCACAGGCGGCACCGTCGAGGGCGGTTGGGCCGAGGAGCTCACGCCCGACGACGACGTTCACACCGTCGTCGAGGTCATCACCGACGAGGGACTCGTCGGCATCGGCGGCGTGTTCACGAGCAGCCATCTCGTTGGCGCGTCGCTGAAGTTGCTGCGGCCATTTCTGATCGGCGAACGTGCAGACGAGCCGGCCCGGGTCAGCGAGAAACTGCGGCAGAACACGTTCTGGCAGGGCCGTGGCGGCAGCGTCGAGCACACCATCAGCGGCATTGACATCGCCCTTTGGGATCTCTTCGGCAAGATCACGAACCAACCCATCGCCCGGCTTCTCGGTGGAGTCTACCGCAACAAAATCAAGCCGTATGGCTCACTGCTGTTCGCGGAAGTCGATCCGCTACGTGAGAAACTGAAACAAGCCGTGGCCCGCGGCTTCAAGGCTATCAAGCTCGGGTGGAAGCCATTCGGCCGCCGCGACGCGAAGACCGACGAACTGCTGATTCGCACGGCCCGCGAGACAGTTGGCCCCGGTGTCGAGATCATGGTGGATGCGGGTGGCAGCGATGCGTACTGGCCGCACGGCTACAAGTGGGCGCTCCGCACGGCCCAGATGCTCGCGGCCTACGACGTGGTGTGGTTCGAGGAAGCGTTGCCGCCGGACGACCTCGCGGGGTTCGCGGAACTGCGACGGCACGCCCCGCTGCCGATCTCAACGGGCGAGTGCTTCACACGCCGTCAGAGTTTCAAGCCGCTATTCGAGCAGCAGTGCGTCGATATCGTGCAACCCGATTGCACCAAGTGTGGCGGACTCACCGAAGCGTGGCGAATCGCATGGATGGCTTACGAGCACAACGTGCAGTGGGTGCCCCACGGCTGGAACACGGCCATCGGTCTCGCGGCCGACATTCAACTCGCGTGTGCCATGCCCGTGGCGAAGTACGTCGAGTTCCTGTCACCTTCGCCGTACATCGACGAACTGATCGTGAACCCGTTCCGCCCCGACGCCGACGGCATGCTGACGCTACCCGACAAACCCGGATTGGGTATCGAACTGAACCGGGATGCATTGAAACGATTCGGGGTGTGAATCGGGTCCGAGCCCGAGCGCCAGCGAGGATCCGGGCTACCCCTCCCCGGCGCTCGGGCTCGGACCCGATTCACACCATCCCTTCGATCTCTCGGCACACGCTCTCGATCAGCGCTTCGAGGCAGCCGGGGCTGACAGCCGAGATGACCTCCTGATAGATGCCGTAGCCGTAGCTTTCGGCGCTCGGCAGGTAGCCGGGTTGCCAGTCGTTCGTGAGTGTGGCGATCACCATCGCGAACTGCGGGAAGCGCTGTCGCAACGCAATCTGAAACTCCTGATACAACTCGCCCGGCACGAACACCCACAGTGCGCTGCCGAGCCGCGATACCGATACCTTGAACGGATACGCCTTGCCCGCGGGTAGTGCCGCGAGCCGCGTGAGTTGGCGTGTCATCTGTTCGGCGCGGGCACGGCACTCGCTCACCTTTGTCGTGTCGTTCGCGGCGCGAGCGGTCTCCTCTTCGGCTTCCCACTTGGCGAGTGCGGCCCGCGTCTCAGCCTCGGTCGGCAGCTCCATCCGATATTGCAGGTTCACGGTGAAGTCGCGCGTCTGCCAGCGTCGCGAGTCCGCTTCTTGTTGTGCGTCGAACGGGCGGTGCTTCCACGTCCCGAGAATCGCACCCGACACGACCGGCCCCGCATACTCGAAGTACGTTCCGGGTTCGGGGAGTGCCTCCAGCCCAGAAAGCGCCGCGAAGCCGAGTTGCCGACCGTTCCGATCCGCGACTTTCGTGTCGCCGACGAAGCCTTCGAGCGGCCCGAGTTGCCCGGACGCGCCTTGCAGGAACAGGCACGGTGCGCCCGTGTTTGCTTCCACGACTTCCCGCATCGCGCCGAGGTAATCCGGGCTAATCAGCGTGTTCTCCCACGCCAGCGTCGTCGGGTGGCAGGCGTAGTTCACCACCGTTCCGAGCGTCTTGCCGCTGTCGTCAGCGATCGCTTTCGCCACCACCACGGTATCGTCGGACGGCCCTTCGGGGTTGAAGCCGCACACGAACTGCTTCGAGCCCGCATCCCAGAAGTCGCGATGTCGGGCTAGCGAACAGCGTGCGGTGCCGTAGACGAGCGTCGCCAACTCGGCACCGAGGGCAGCATCTGCCGCAATGCGAGCACACGTTTCGCCCATCGCGTCGAGGTACGGCCCGATGAGATCGCCCCCGGGGAGGTGCGACCGCGACCGCGACATCCACGCCGAGCCGTGCGTGTGGGACATCGAGATGAAAACGTTCTCGGCGGGCAAGCCCACCGCGAGGTGAACGCAGTTGCGGATGCGGTCGAACTCGTTGCGGTCAAGCAGGCAGTGGTCGAGGCCGAGGATCACCTTCTGCTGCTCGCGGTCGAACGATTCGAGCCACAGCGCCGTGGCGGTCAGCGGCCGGTGGATGCCGGTCGCGCGGTCGTGCAGCGCGGCCCCCCACATGCGATGGTAGATGCCCACCGGCGGCGTGATATCCGCACGGGCGAACCCGACCATGCACCAGCTTTGCGGCGTGTCAATTTGCGAGACACGCCCGATTCCTCCTAGACTCGGAATAGGCGTGTCAGCTCGCGTTGTCATTGGGGTTCCTCCACGTCTCCGAACAGCGTTCCCTTCGGGTTCAGCAGCGCCCAGCACACGGCACTGAGGCCGAACATCGACACGAACAGCAGCAGGGCGTAGTTCCAGTTATTGGTCGCGGTCACGATCCACGTCACGGCCAGTGGAAACAACGTCGCCCCGAAGTTTCCGCTCATGTTCATGGTGGCGAACACTGTGGCCACCCGCTTCCCGCCGTAACTCATGGCCAGGGCATACGCGCTCACGCCGCTGGCCATGCCACAGAATGCCCCAACGCTGATGAGCAGCACGGCGATGCGGGGATCGTCCACGAAGTACGCGACCAGCGCAACCACCGCACAGATGACGAGTGCCACGAAGGTCATCCCCTGGCGAGCGATTCGTGCGTTCCCCGTGCGCTTCAACAGCCAGTCGGAAAGCACGCCGCCGAAGAAACCGCCGAACGCCCCCGCGAACGGAGGCCAG
Source organism: Planctomycetaceae bacterium (assembly GCA_013823135.1). Lineage (GTDB taxonomy): Bacteria > Planctomycetota > Planctomycetia > Gemmatales > Gemmataceae > Gemmata. The sequence goes on along the minus strand of PNLP01000048.1, from coordinate 17,139 downwards.
GCCGCGAACCCGCCCGCGTCCTGGCCACTGATACCCTTCGTTTCCTGAAGGAATCGCGCGAACCACGTGTAGAAGAACACCATGGCCCCGGCTCGCAAGAACTGCTGAAAGCAGAGCAGGAGCATCTGAAAATCAGTGACGAGCTTCGACCATTGAACAGGCACGGCAACGGTTGTGGTCGCAGTTGACGGCGGAGGCGAAGCGGGAGCATCGGGGCGAGGCACAACCAGCGCGAACAGGATCACCCAGACGAGGCCCGGCACCGCGTAGAGCGCGAAGATTTGCGGCCAGGTGAGCGGCCCGAGAAGTTGACCCGTGATCGCCGGAGCGAGTGCCGCACCCAGGCTCATGCAGCACGCCAACATCCCGGAGGCAAAAGCCTGCTGGGTTCGCGGGAACGTCGCTCCGATCGCCTTCGTACAGCAGGGGAAGATACCCGCCTGCGCTGCACCCATCAGTCCCCAGCAGAGAAGCAACCCCGACAGTCCCGCGACCAATCCGGCGAGACCCGTGAGCACCGACCACAACAGCGCGAACAGAATCAGTGCCGGCTTGCTCCCGATGCGATCCGCCAGCCAGCCGCCGGGCAACTGGAACAGCGAGTACCCCAGATACCACACGCTCATCACGATCCCGAGATCATTGGAGCTAATCTGGAGGTCGTCTTCGATCGCCTTCGTCGCTCCGTTCATTGCCGATCGCTGCACATAGGCAACGACGGAAATGACGCACAGGAACGCGAGGAGGGTGTATCGCATGGGAATTCCTGGCGAGCGGTGGGCGTCAGCCCACTGTTTTGACGGTGAGAACAGCCAGCTTACGCTGGCCGCTCGCCCAAAGCGTGTTGCATTCGCTCGAACAACCGGTCCACTTCGTCGGCGGTCTCGGCGTCGAGTTCCCATCCGTAAGGTTTGCGGCGGCGCACGCTCGGGAAGAGGCCGCGCTTCACCATCAGGTGCTTTTCGACCGCGAGGAAGCCATCGAGGCCCGCTTGCAGTTCCAGCGCAACGATGGCACAGACCGGGAAGTACACGCGGTAGGCCGCTTCCTCGTCGCCTTGCTGAAGCGCCTTCCACACGGTCACGATGCCATCGAGGAGATCCATTCCCGGCATGGTGCCTGCGATGCCGCGACGGAAGCTGTCGATCAGGAAGATACCCCCGGAGCCTTCAAAAATCCGTGCATTTCCGTCCGTTGCGTCGCGAAGTGCGGAAAGTGTCGGGCCGTTCGGCGCCGCTTCCGGCTTGAACAGCACCTTGTCCGGCCCGTACCGCTCGAACAGCTTCACACACACCGGAATCGGGATCGACTGCCCGACGTAGCCCGACGCATCCTGCACGATCACGGGAATGCCGATGCCGTCCGCGAGTGCCCGGAAGTGATCGACCAGTTGCGTTTCGCTCAGCCGCGAGGTGAGCGGCGGCACCGCCATCACGGCATCGCAACCGGCCTTCTCTGCCGCGACGGCGAATGCCAGCGATTGCTTCGTGCTCTCGGCACCCACTGCCGCGAACACCGGCCCGCGACCGGCCGCGTACTCCACGAGCATCTGCGTGAGTGACACCCGCTCGTCACTCGTGAGCTTCATCGTCTCGGAAACCATCCCGGTGCCGAGACCATCGGCCCCAACCCCAAACGCCCAATCAACGGAACGCTTCAACGCGGCCGTGTCGATCTCGTCGTGTTCGGTGAACGGTGTGTGGGCGATGGCCAGCACACCCTGAAGCACTTTGGGCATGAGATAGGCTCCGACGGTGGGAGACAGCGAATGAGGATGGGAACAGTGTAGCCCGTGGAATCGCGGAGTCATGAACGGACTGAGGACAGCGACCGCGGCGGCGTATACAAACCACTGCATGAATCCGATCGACACACTCTTCCAGTCGCTCCGTGCCCAAGGCCGCAAGGCGTTCATGCCGTTCGTCACGGCGGGCGACCCGGACATCGCGTTCACGCGCGAACTCATCCCCGCCGTCGCCGAATCCGGTGCGAACCTCATTGAAGTGGGGTTCCCGTTCTCGGACCCGATCGCCGACGGCCCGGTGATTCAGGCGTCGTACACGCGTGCCCTCGACAAGAAGCTCAAGCTCGCCGACATTTTCAGCACGTTCGGCAGCATCAAACCCACCGTTCCGCTCGTCTCGATGGCGTCGTACTCGCTCATGTACAAGCGAGGAGTCAGCGCGTTCATCGACTCCGCGAAAGCGGCCGGGTTCAGCGGAGCCGTTGTGCCGGATGTGCCGGTCGAAGAAGCCGAAGAACTCTCGAAGCTTACGGCCGATCGCGACTTCAAGCTGATCCTGCTCGTGACGCCAACCACGTCGCCCGAACGTGCCGCGAAGGTCGTGAAGGCGTGTAGCGGCTTCGTGTACGTCGTGAGCGTCGTCGGCATCACCGGCGAGCGCGCCAAGATGGCGGGTGGGGTGCCGGAACTGCTGGCCCGGCTCCGCACGATGACGGACCTTCCGTTATGTGTGGGCTTCGGCGTGAGCCGGCCGGAACACGTCCGCGACCTGAAAGAGATCGCCGACGGCGTCATCGTTGGCAGCGCACTGGTGAAGAAGCTGGAAGCCGCGGTCACCGATCGCGCCGCAGCGCTCGCCAGCGTGCGACAACTGGTGAAGGAATTGAGTTCGGCGCTGGTTTGAAAGACGAGAATCAACTCGGCTCCGAACCTGCTCCCCTACTGAAAGGTGTCCGATGCGTCTCCTCGCGTGTGCGCTGTCCGTGCTTCTGGTCAGTGTCCTGCTCGTTCGATCGGAGAACGTCGCTCCCGCCCGCGCTGCCGACAAGGAACCGACGAAGGCCACCCCCAAGCCGGTCCCGGTCAACATGCACGACTTCATGGAAGGCATGTTCCAGTTCCCCTACAAGCGGCTCAAGACCGGGATGGCCGCCGAGCCGAAGGACGCCGCGGGCTGGAAGGCAATCCGCTCCGACGCCCTCATCCTGGCCGAGGGCGGCAACCTGCTCCTGTTGCGCCTGCCCGAAAAGGACGCCGATCTGTGGACCAAATACAGCGTCGATTCGCGCGACGCGGGGGCCGACATGGTGAAGGCGGCGAAGGCGAAGGACTTCGCGGGTGCGAAGAAGGCCTACGAACTGATGCTCACCCACTGCAACGCCTGCCACAAGAAGTTCGAGGACGGCAAGCACATCCTGACCCCCTGACCCGCCCCGCGTCGTTAAAGTCTCGGAAATGCAAGTACACCCATCGTAGTGGGTGTAATCGGTCAGGCTCGCGTGAATTTTCCAGGGTAAGGGGTCTTCGGCTTTCGCTTACCAATCACACGTGAGCCTGACCGGTTACACCCACTACGATGGATGGGCCGGCATTTCACGGGCTGATGTTTCGGCCGCCCTTCGGGCTGGGTAGCACGTCGGCCGACTTCAGCTTCGCGTTCTTCTTGAACGGGTTGTAAAGCGGGTCGCCCACTAGCACGGTCATCCAGCTACACATCAGCACCGTGCGGGAATAGGCCTCGACCAGTGTGTACTCGCCGGTCGCCAGTGTACCGAAGAACTCGGCGGGCTTCGGGAACCCCACGGTGTACGGCTCGGCCACTGGTCCGACTGTCGCGCACACGCCCTTCTTCAGCAAGTTCGGGCACCACACCTTGCTATCGTTCTTTCGCAGCGTGGTTGCCTCGGAACTCGCGAGGTGCCACGCGACCGCACCCGGGACATACTCGCAACAATCGACAAAGTTCGCATGTGAGTACCAGCCGCAATAGATCGCAACACCCTTCGCGCTGTTCGCCGGCAACACCTCGTTCTTCGTATCCAGTGTCACCTTCATGCCGGCGGTTTCGAGGAGCTTCGCAGCCTCACGCATCGACTCGTCGTATCCACCGTAGCCGTGCCCGCTGTCGCCCTTGCCCGTGAAGGGGATGCCACGCGAGTCGATGACCACTTCGCCAGTCAGTCCTTTGGCCTCGACCGCGATGGCATCGTCGATCAGTCGTTTGGCGATCTCCACGCTTGGGCCGTCGAGCCGGCACGTCATCACCGCGGCGGGGTTGGCCTTCCGGTATCGCTCGGATGCCTGGAAGTGCAGGGGGTTCATCACCCAGCGTTCAAGCGGATACTTCGGCCACCAGAGCAGCATCAGCTCACTGTCCACACACGCGAGACTTTCCGGGTGAGTGAGTGTCTTTTCGCGGAACTGCAGCCGGGTAACGTGTCGGCGGAGCAACTCCGCGCGTGCGGGGTCGAGTGTCTTGGCTTCGCGGTCCTTCTTCTCGAGTTCCGCGAGTCCCTTTCGGGCGGCGTCGAGGTCGGGGCGAAAGGTGTTGAGCTCCTTCTGCTCCTCGGCGCTGGGTGGCTGACCCCCGACCCGCAACGGGACGCCGTAGGTGGTCAGAAGAACCTTCGCGGCGTCCTTCTTGTCCGTTAATGCCATGCGGATGGGTTCGGCCAGTTTCGTGTCGTAGTCTCCGCGAGAAATGTCCTCTCCCTTGGGCAAATCTAGCTCGATAACGTTGGTCTTCGGCACGCCGCGTTTGGCGATGTAGTGATCGGCCACTTGCCGGGACTCCGGCACGTTCTTGTTAACGACGATCCAGATGTTCGCCGGTTCGAGTGCGAAGGCTGTGGAACTCATGGCCAGAAAGGTGAGGGAGAGAGCGTGACGCATGTTGACACCTCAGAGTTGCTTCTGCCCGCGAAGGGCGATGTCAGTGGAAAGGGTGGGAACGTGTTTTACTCGGGATGCGGGTGGAACGGGCTGATCGGGAAAGCCAGCGAAACTTTAGCGGCCAATTCTCGCGAACCTCGTCAGGAGTCGGGTATAATACCAGGAGTCTTGAGCAATTCCGCATGGAACGGGCGAACCTTTTGGTTTGGCCCGGCGTCGGAATTGGGTGGCGGGTTGCCGCACCCCAGCCAGGAACCTAAGTTGGTGTTTCGCTCTATTTCCCAACGACCGGAACCGTTGCGAAATAGATACCCCACAAGATTACCCGTTGGTACGGGACCGCAAAGCCTGCGCTTTGTCGTTCTCTTACCGTGATACGGACCGTACTGACTATCGCCATGCCGGCTGGCATCACCAGCCGGGGAGTGGATTTGGACATGAGCCGGATGATTCGCCACAAAGAGACGCCCGAAAACGACCGCGAAGAGCGGCCGACCGACGTCTTGCCGTCTGACGAAGAGCGTGAAGACGCCCTTCTCGGCGGCGACTCGGACTCGCTCGTCGATGACGACGACTTGGCCGATGAAGCCGATGCGGATAGCCCGGCCGACGACGACACCGCGCTCGAAGTCGAAGGGTTCGGCGTTGCTTCGGAAGAGCCCGAACCCGTCGCCGAAGATGAATACACCGGCGGCCCCGACGACGCGTTGGGCCTGTACCTCCGGCAGATGGGTGCCATTCCGCTCCTGAATAAGGAGAAGGAACTCGCCCTGGCGCGAAAACTCGAGCACCACCGGAATCGGTTCCGCAACACCGCGCTGTTGTGCCCGCACGTTCTGGCCCGCGTGCTCGAAAAGTTCGAGCAGATCGCCGCAGGGCAGACCCCGATTGACCCAAACGTGGACGTGTACTCGTCCGAAGAACTGAAGCTCACCCGTGCTCAGATTTTGGCGAGGTTGAGCAAGAACCTCGGCACTCTCACGACCCTGATCGATCAGGAGTCGCGAGTGTTCGCCGCTGGGATTCGCGATGAATACGACGGATCGCTTTCCGAATGGAAGCGTGATCGGTTCCACCGACTGGCCAAGTGCCGCAAGCTCGCCAACGAACTGTCGCCGCGGACGGAAGTCCTCGAGCGATGGACCGACGAACTCACGGACCTTGCCGACGAACTCCGGCACCTCGCACGGGCCCACGTCGAAGCCGGTTGCCCGGCCGACAAGGCGAAGCACGAGAAGATCCTCCGCGATGCAATGGGCCGGGTGCTGATGAAACCGGAAGAGCTCACTGCGCTGGTGAAGGTTCTCCGGAAACGCCGCCAGGGCTACCAGCGGGTTCGGAAGGAACTCGCTGAGGCCAACCTTCGTCTGGTTGTGTCGATCGCCAAGAACTACCGCAACCGTGGCCTGCCGTTCTCCGACCTGATTCAGGAAGGGAACCGCGGCCTGATGCGAGCCGTGGACAAGTACGAGTGGCGGCTGAAGTTCAAGTTCGGCACCTACGCGACGTGGTGGGTACGCCAGGGGATCACGCGGGCACTGCACGACCACGCACGAACGGTTCGCGTGCCTTGCCACCAAATTGCGACGCTCGCCAAGATGGAGCGGATGCGGAACGAACTCTCAGCGGCAACCGGTCGCGATCCGACAAGTGCCGAACTCGCCTTGGCCCTTGGCGTCAAGGAAGAAGAGACGCGGAGCCTGCGAGTTGTTGGTCGGCACCCGATTAGTCTCAACGACCCGGTTGGCGGCGATGGCGAACGCGCTCTGGAAGACTTCCTGAGCGACACCCACGTGTCGAACCCAGGCGAGCACGTCGATCAGCGATTGCTCAAGGAGCGGATTGGCGAAGTGCTGCGGTCGCTGGCACCTCGAGAACGGGAAGTGATCGAACTGCGTTTCGGCCTGAAGGACGGAACTCCGCGCACGCTTGATGAAGTCGCGAAGCAGTATGGCATCACCCGCGAACGTATCCGCCAGATCGAAGCACGCGGCCTCTTGAAGTTGCGTCAACCCACTCGCTCGTGCCGGCTCGAAGAGTTCGCGGACGAAGACGAGGTTTGATCGATAATGGTTTAGCCGCGACCGAAGGGAGCATCACTCGCTCCCTTCGGTCGCGGCTAAACTGTCTTCAGTTCACCTTCACGCCATTCTTGTACCGCGACACCTCGGCGGTCTTCGGTGCAGTCGGGATCGTCTTCTTGTCCGCTTCCAGTTCCTGTTGCAACTTGCGGATTGCGAAGTTCGGGTCTTCGGGCGTCACGTCCTCCGGCCCCGTCGTGTTCAACGGTGGGGTCGGCTTCACGGCCGGCACCGTAACCGGTTCCGGCGGCTCTTCCTTTTCCTTGTCGCCCTTGTCCTTGCCCATCTTCGGCCCGAACCCAGACTTTGCCAGCGGACCCGCCGGGTAGATGTTGGTGCAACCGACCAGCGTACCGAGTGCCAGCACCAGGAGAAGTCGTGTCATGGCTTTACCTCCCGAACCTGTGCCGTCGTGGTTCCGGGAGCCCGAGTGGTCGGGGCTTCAAGCCGCCGAGCCTGCGTGACGGCCTGGCCCGGTGTGGTGGTTTCGCGGTCGAGACTGTCAGCACCCCGTGCTGATTCCGTCGATTTGCTTCGGGTCACACCCAACCCTGCAACGCGAACGTTGTACAGAGCGGATGCTTGCCGTTCGAGTTCGTCGGCTTGTCGGGCAAGGGCATCGTCGCCCTTCTCGATGGCAACCCGGCGCAACTCGGTGCAAACCGACACTCGACGTAGGTAGGCATCTTGCTCGGCCCGCAGCGCATCAGCCAGCACTTCGGGTGCCAGCGGTGCGGTGATCGTGGTGGGCCGCGGCGTTCCAACTGTTGGCCCGGCGGGCTTGGCCGCCTTGGGGCTGAACAGTTTCTTCATCAGCGTTGTTTGCTCGATAGGCGCGGGCGAATCAGCAGCGGCAACCGGCCCCCCCAGGCCACATGCCAGGGCCGCGGACGCCCCCCAGACTCGGATTCGTTTCATGGACTCCCCCCGCGGATCGGCGGTCCCCCCGACCGACCCAACCCGTGCGTGAAAGGCTTTTGTGTTCGCGATGAACGGTGGGTTTATGCCAACCGATTCCTGGCGTGTAAAGGCGACTTCTGAGAGATGATTGAGAGATTTCTGTGAATGAAGTACCCCTGGATGGCCCACTGCGCCCAAACTCGTCTTTTCATGAGGAAGCCTCTCGGTCTAGACTGCCCGCCCAGATGACCGCCCGGGAGGAACATCAATGCGAATCTGCGTCTACGAAGACAGCCACGTCCGCGGCCTGGACCCGCTCACACTCACCCGCCCGGCGGCCGATCTCATCTGCGGTCTGGACACGCTCGTACAGAAACAGACTCGCTACTTCGCGGCGGGGTCTGTCGGGCATCTGTGCCGGGCCAGTGTGGCCGAGTTGATCCGGGCACGCGACCCGCTTTGCCCCGTCAACGACCCGGCGTGGCTCCACGGTGCGCAAACGGTTCTGGTGAACGCACGCTGGGTGCCGCCGCCACGGCCCGCGTTCGGCGCACCGAATCCGTTTGCGGAAGACCCGCACCTTGGCCTGGTCAACGGGGAAATTGCCTACGCGGTTCTCGAACTGCCCCAACTCCACGCACTCACGGCACACACGCTCGAAGACTGCCTGGATTCCTGGTCGCACACGCTACCAACCCGTGACGTTGCAGGCACGCTTGTTCGGCGACCGTGGGAGTTGATCGACCTGAACCCCACCGAGATCGCCAACGACTTCGAGGCGAGGTCGGACCCACACGTCTGCGGGTTTCAGCAGTCCCGCGTCGCCGTTGTTGGGCCGACCAAACGACTCCTGATTCACCCGACAGCACGGCTCGATCCAATGGTCGTTGCGGATACGACGAACGGACCAGTTGTTATCGGTCCGGGTGCGGTTGTGCAGGCGTTCACCCGCCTCGAAGGACCATGCAGTGTCGGAACCGGGGCGATGATCTTCGGTGCGAAGATTCGGGGCGGCACAACCGTTGGCCCATACTGCCGGGTGGGCGGCGAGGTCGAATGCAGCATCCTGCTGGGCTACACGAACAAGTACCACGAGGGGTTTCTGGGTCACAGCTACGTCGGCGAGTGGGTGAACCTCGCAGCCGGGACGCACACGAGCGACCTGCGCTGCGACTACCGCCCGGTCACGGTGCCAATCGATGGTGTGGAAGTGGCGACAGGACGCACGAAAGTCGGGTCGGTGATTGGGGACCACGTTCGGACGGGCTTGGGAGTGCTACTGGATTGCGGCAGCGTGATCGGGCCATTCGCCCAGGTGTTGCCGAACAGCGGGTTCACGCCGCGTGAGATTCCCGGATTCCACAGATGTGGTGGTGTCGGCAACTTGAAGATACTCACCGACATCGACCGGTTATTGACGACGGCCGACACGGTAATGCGCCGCCGCGGGCAGCAACTGACGCCCGCGTTGGAAGCGATCTACCGCGCCGCTGCCCCGCGTTTGTCCTTACTTCCGTTGAGACGAACAGCCTGAGTGACAGAGTGGGAGACAGGGAGACAAAACACCTCAGTGTCTTTCTCCCTGTCTCCCACTCTGTCCTAACTGCCGCCCAGTTTGCTCGAACTGCCAGCGACATTCGCACGGGCGGCACGGATGCGGTTCAGGAGGTTTTGCTTGGCAATGGCAGCCGGGTCGTTTGCGTTCGCGGCTGGTGCGGGTGTCGCCGGGGGTGCCTGGGTTCCGGCAGGGGTTCCGGCCGGTGTGGCTGGTGTCGTCAATCGATCCTCAGCATCGACGTAGCCCGTTTCGCCCCACATCTTCTTGAGTTCACCCATCCGAACAATTCGCTCGATGCGGATGTAGGTAATCTGGTCGTAAGGGAGGAAGAACGCGCGACCCTCATCGCTCGTGCCACCTTCGCGGCCACGGAATACCACGTACTGTTCCTCGAACCGCGCCACCGCATCCATGGACAGCACCATCCCGTTAGCCAAACAGAAGTTGACCTGCGGATGGGTGTCTTCGGGTATCCGCTTGGTCAACAAATCGATGCAGTCTTCCTTACGCATGACCCCCCCGGGCGATTGTCAGACACACGATGGGCAAATCGCGAGTGAACGCGACAACATTCTTTATCGTACCGGCTGAGTCCACCGATTTGGTACGACGTTTTTGTCTGCCAGCCACGATTTCTGAAATCGAGTGGTGCGCGGGAATTGGTTCTACCCCTGCAACTCGGGGAAAATCTCGGGCGACAGCTTCGCGGCAGTCAGGCGGTCGCGGAGTCGCTTCTTGGCCTGGAACCGGAGGTTCGCCACGTCTTGCTCCGACATCGAAAGTCGCACCGCCACATCCTGGTTTCGCCAACCCTTCACGTACATCAGTTCGAGTGCCATGAGCTTGGCGTACTCGGCTTTCGATTGCAGGTCTCGCACGTACTCACGCAGTGCCAATCCGAGCGACGATTCTTCTTTCTCTCGCTGTTCCGCACTGCGAGCGAGGCTCGACGCGGGCCGCTGCCTCTGATCGGGTGCCTGCCCCAGAACTTCATCCTCGCCGTCGTTGCCGGACGACATCGGCCGCCGGCCCATCTTCCGGAGTTGGTCCGTGACTTTGTGAGCCGCGATGGTGAAGAGCCACGTTTGCAGATCGCGTTTGTCGTCGTAGTTCGCCAGGCTGTTGGCGAACCCGATGAATGTTTCCTGCACCACATCCTCGACCGATGCGTGATCCTTGAGCCGACGCCGCACGTAGGCCGTGAGCCGACCGCGATAACGCTTGTCGAGTTCGGACCACGCCGCCGCGTCGTTGGTGCGGATTTGTTGGATCAGCAGTCGGTCGGAGTCGGAGGTCATGTCTGGGGGTCGTTGTTGGTTGGGTGTGGTTCGTGGGTAATCGAGCGACCGTCTCTCTGCGTAATGAGAAGTAGGGTGATGGAGACCAAATGCAACGCGAGACGTTTGGCGATTGAGAGAAACTGCAACGATACCAATATTAAGGCAATCGGACCCATCGTGCCACAGATCGCAAACGCGGAGAGATGGTTTGAGGGCCCAGCATCAGGTGAGGAGTCAAAAGTTGTGGTCAAGAGAAGCAGTAGGAGGTACGCACACACACCAGAAACCACCCACACCGACAACACGAAATGACTGTATTCAAGGAGAAGCCTGGGAGCGAATTGTGCTGTTGATGAACAACAAACGACCAACACACAACGACCAACACACAACGACCAACTCACTAAATCAACAACAGCCCTATCGCGGCCCCGCTTGCGAGGACGAGGGCACCGATCGCCAGCCAACGGGTGAGGTAGCCACCGGTCCACTCGTCGAGGCGAAGGAACAGGAATCCCACGAGAGCCACGGCAGTCAGCACGCCGACGAGTCGGGTTGCGTCCACCACGCGGTCGCGTGTCCGGAGGTCGCGGACCTGATCGCCCGACACTTCCACATCATACTCGACGTACAGCCGGTTTGGGTCGATCTTGTACTGTTCGAGTTCCGCCCGCTCGCCTGCATCCGGGGGGCGAACGGTTCGGGTGTCGCGGCGAACGAACTCGTTTCGCACTTCGGTCGTTGTCGGGCGATACGCAACCGGCGGGTCGAGTTCCGCGAGCTTCTGCTGGATCGCGTCGGCGGCAACGGTAAGTGCGTCCTCGTCGGCATCGCTCTCGGCGGGGTACGGAAGCGAGCTCACCGCGTGCAGTTTGACCACCGGCACCGCACCGGATCGGTAGGGAACGCGGGGCGTGGTTCTGGCCGGCGGTTGTGCGGGGGCGGCTTTCGCGCTGGGTGCTCCCTTCGATCCAGAGTTTGCCTGCGTGCGAGCCTGATCCGCCTTCGATGGGGCTGTGCTTTTGCTCTGCACGGATGTGGGAACACAACCCGTGGCAACCCCCACGGCGACAATGAACCCGGCGGATAGCAGCAAGCGAGCCACGGTGCCTCCTCTTTACCGTTTGTCCTTTTCATTCGTTCCGGCCCACGGGCTGACGACCTGCGACGCGACAGCGGCGATCATCAGCGGTGCGAGGCCCGCAACGGCGGGGGACGATTCCCACGGCCACAGGAACAGGAACACGACGCCCCAGAACAAGGCCGCGGCGATCGGGAAGATTCGCACTCGCTCGCGGCGGTTTCGATCGGTCGCCAGCCACCACCGGCAAGCGGCCGTCGCCAGTCCGAAGTAGAACAGGTAGCGCACGCCGATCGAGAACGCCTCGGGGCTGAGGCGATGCCCGGACCAGAAGACGAGATCGCGTGAGCTTGCCGTGCCGCTACCCGTTGGCAACGCCCAGCCGTCGAGCCAGAACGCGAGCACGCCGACGCCCAAACCCGCGAGAAGCTGGAATGCCCGCCGACCCCAGGTGTTTCGATCGTTCCGACCGGGGAATCGACCCACCAGCACGACGGCCCACGTCAACGCGGTGGACACGAGGAACACGCGACCCAATAGCGACCACGAGTTCGTGCTCTGAAGCAGTGCCCACGGTGCGGTGCTGACCAAACACACGGCCGGCGTGATCGCCAGCCCACCCACCAGATCCGCGAGCCGGCCACGGAACGAGGGTGGCCGCACGGCGGGCTTCGGGTTCAGTGTTCGCACCGGCAGCGGGAGCCGTTCATCGACGACCGTATCCGCGGCCGAGATCTTCGGACTGGTCGCCAGGGCGTGAACAGCAGTGAGGGTGGCTGCGGTCGCTTCCCGCCGCTCACCTCCGTATACCGCGTCCACGGCCCTGGCGAGTTCCAGGACGGTCGAGAATCGCTTCGTCGGGTCTTTCTCCAGTGCCCGCGCGACCACGGGCCGAACCACCGCCGGCACCTTGCTCAGGTCTGGCGTGTCGAGCTGGTGCTTCATCAGCACCTCGGCCGCAGTTTCGCCGTCGAACGGCGGTTGACCCGTGAGCATCTCGAACAGGATGACGCCGCACGCGTACACATCCACCGAGCGGCCGTAGTTGCCGTTCTTGATCTCGGGTGCCATGTAGTGTGGGGTGCCGACGCCGCGAGTGAGTTCGCCGCGTTCGCTGGAACTCATCCGCCGCGACAGCCCGTAGTCGCCGACCTTCAGGTGCCCGTGTTCGAGGAAGATGTTCGCGGGTTTGAGGTCGCGGTGAACGACTCCCTGATCGTGCAGATAGCCGACGCCACGGCACAACGCCCCGAACCACTCGCGGATGAGTTCCGACGGTAGCCCGTTCGGGTGGCGGTTGATGACCTGGGAGAGCGACTCACCGAACACGTACTCCATCACGACCCATTTTTCGCCGCGGGAGTCGGTGCGGAGGTCGTACAGGTGGACGAGGTTGGTGTGCTTGAGGTTGAGGCAGTGGCCGATGCCGCGGAGCTCGGCGTCGGTGTGGCCGCGGAGCAATTTGAGCGCGACTTCCTTCCCGCCATCGCTGACGGCAAAGTACACCTCGCCGAACCCGCCCTGGCCGACACCCCGTTTGAGGGTGAAGCCGTCGAGCGGTCGCTGTCCGGATCGGTAGGTGAATTTGAGCGTGGTCATCGCAGCCCCTCGACCTGGGGCACTCCGTCCCCTCACACGGATGATTCGCCGCCGGGAGGCAGATATTGAGGGTAAACCCGCCCCGCGAGTGGAAGTGAAGGCATTATAAGGGGTTGGCACGATGTTTGTCGTTCTCTTCCGCGACCTCGGCTGGACGGATTCCGCTCAGCCCAGGTAGAATCTTGGCGTTCTTGAACCGTGTTCATCGGTGTCGAAACGGAAGGAACACCGGTGTCGCATCCGAATCTCCGAGTGGACTCGAGCCAAACAGGGCCGCGTTCGTTTTTTGCGGCCGATTACACCGACTCGCGATTCCAAATCGAAGCCAGCCTTCGCACCGTCGGAAGCGAGAACGTGCTCAGTTTCATTGTTGTCGCTGAACTGCTTGATGGTACTCGTGGACGTGTTCGAGGAAGCGAGTTCTTTACCGCAATGATGGACCACTTCGGGAACGACGCGGTCGATGTGATCGAGGGCCAGTGGGAAGACACAAACCCCGAGTGGGTCACGAACCTCAAGGCATTCAACAGAGTTCTGGGAACGACCAGCGTAACATTACCGGATGCAGCAACTCTGACGCCAACAGGCATCTATGCCACCCGCAGAGGATACACAACTGTGTCGGTTGCTCGAGCAAAGCCCGAAGAGGCTCGTGGGCATTACACGGCGGTGTTGGTAGAGTTTCGACGCAATTGACCTGGAGGGATTCCATGCAAGTCGATCTCGCGTTTGTCGACCAGCTTCGGGCACTCTTCCGGGCCGGTGCGTCGGTGTCCGCGATCGTTCGCGCGATCGCGGAACGGGGCGCGGGTGCGGCACGCATTGACACCGTTGTGCGGGCGTACTTCCGCGAGGCGTTTCACATCCCCATGCTGCTGATCGGCCCGGATCAGGTCGAGCAGATCGCTCGTGGCGATGAATTGCCTGTGCTCAACGACCGGGTTGCAGCCCGAATGACTGCCACACAGGCGGAGTGGGACGCCCCGAACGTAGTGGACGCGGTGCCCCATTCGCGAGCCGGGTAGCGTTCACAGCCGTGGGTCGATGGGCTCGCTTTCCAGTGCCAGCACTGCGAAGGCGCACTCGTGGACGTGTCGCAGTGGCACGTGTTTCGTGAAGCGTTCCAGCCCTTCCAGGCCAAGGCCGAACTCGCGGGCCGCGAAGCCACGCTTCGAGCCGACCGCACGGTGCTTCAACCGCGTCAGGTTCTCGGGCATCAGGTAATCCGGGCCGTAAATGATGCGGAGGTACTCGCGGCCACGCACCTTCAGTGCGGGTTGCGCGAAGAACCGCTTGCCGCGACTCAGCACGTCGAACGGCTTCATCACCATCCCCTCGCCGCCCGCGTTCGTGAGGTCGAGCCACCACTGCGTTGTGGCGTCAACCTGCGTGGTGTCGGCCAGTTCCACGACGCGGTACGGCGTCGCGAGGAGCAGAGTCTTGCCCTCTCCCCTTGCGGGAGAGGGTGGCGGCGCTTCGCCGACGGGTGAGGGGTTAACGCTCAGAGGGGGTACAGCTTCACCCCTCACCCGCTCGCTGCCCTCTCCCGCAAGGGGAGAGGGCAAGCACAGTTCCGCAAAGGTTTGCATGTGCCAGTCGTGGGTGCGGTCGAAGTACAGTTTCCCCTCGGTGCCCAGCAGGAAGAACGGGGCGAACTTCAGGTCCGCGACAGATTCCACCGGCCAGCAATATTGCCGATACGCCGCGACGAAATGCTCGGCGTTGTCGCACTTCGCAGTGAAGCGACCCCACAAACGTGCCACGTCTTTCGAGGGCTCCTGGAATCGGTGAAATGCGGCGTTCACTTCGGCCAACGCCGCTCGTGCGGCGCTACCAGTCGCGGCATATTGTCGGCGCAACAACTCCTGAGCCTTCGCCGACCACGGCATCAGTTCGCCGTCGAACGCGAACCAGTCGGTGCCGAACCGCGCCCACCAGTCGCGTTCCGTGATCGCGGTGCGGATCAGTTCCAGGAAGCCAGCCTCGGTTGCCACGTCGTCGAAGAAGCGCCGACCGGTGCGGGTGTAAACGATCCCCGTTTCGCCCGTCACACCGAAGCGGCGCTTCGCGGCGTCTTCGTCCTTGCACACGATCACGACCGCCCGCGAACCCATGTGCTTCTGCTCGCACACGACCCGTTCGACCCCTTCGCGGCGGAAGTACTCGAATGCCTCGGCGGGGTGTTCGAGGAACTCCGGCAACGGCGACGCTTCCACGGGCGACATCGTCGGCGGCAGGTAGATGAGCCAGCGTGGGTCGGCCCCGAACCGCGACATCACTTCGAGTGCAGCGGCGGCGTTCTCCTCGCGAATCGTGATCTTCCCGGCAAAGGATGTTTCGATCGTGCGCCGACCGGTTACATCGGCGAGGTCGAGTAAATCGGGAGCGGGTTCTTGGCGAGCGGTGGGCGTGAGCCCACTGTTCTGAGGCGTGGTATCAAGAACAGTGGGCTCACGCCCACCGCTCGCCAAGAATGGTCGTTTCGATTCTGCATACGCCCGTTCGGCGGGAACTGACACCAGTTCCGGGTCGGGGTAACGCAATGCCGTCATTGCGCCGCCGAAGACGCATCCCGTGTCGATGCAGATGCAGCGGTTCTCCCATGTCGGCGTCAGCGTCGGCGTGTGGCCGTACACCACGGTCGCACGGGCACGGTAGTTCGCGGCCCAGTTCAGTCGCACGGGCAAGCCGAACTCGTCGCTCTCGCCAGTCGTGTCGCCGTAGAGCGCGAACGCCCGCACTTTCCCCGAGACGCGACCGTGCATCTCGGCGGTGAGCCCCGCGTGCGCGACCACGAGTTTGCCGCCATCCAGAACCAGGTGCGATGGCAGCCGCGCGATGAACTCGATCACGCTCTCGCGGAACTCGGGCGACTCCCGCTCGAACTGCTCGGCCGATTGTGCCAGGCCGTGCGTGAGCTTCGTGGTGGTGCCCTTCAGCCAGCGCAGCAGTTTGTCGTCGTGATTGCCGAGCACGCAGTACGCGGCACCGCGACGCACCATGTCCATCACGAGGCGGAAGACGCCGGGCGTGTCGGGGCCGCGGTCGCACAGGTCACCGACGAACACCGGCTTCCGCCCCGCGAGGTGGCCGACATCCCAACCGGTCTCGGTCTTCCGCACCGTGTACCCGAGTTTCTCCAGTAGCGCGAGCAGTTCCGGCAGGCAGCCGTGAACGTCGCCGATGATGTCGAACGGGCCGCAGTCGTGTCGCTTGTTCACCGCCAGTGGGTAGCGCACGAACTTGGCCGCGTTCACTTCCTCCTCGGAGCGGAACACGGTCACGCGGCGGAAGCCTTCCTCTTCAAGGCGACCGATGGACCGTCGCAGGTCGGCGGCGTGGTGCTGCGTGACGTGCGGCCCGAACGGCCGTTCATGGAGCCGCTGCTGGTTGCGGGCGTGGCAGAACTCGGCCGAGAAGTCGAACACGACCGCGACCAACTGGGCGTGATATTTGCGTGCGATCTCGACGAACGACTTGCGGCTCTCGGCCCGCACGTTGGTCGCGTCGATGACCGTGAACCGACCCGCCGCGAGTCGCTTGGCGCACACCAGATGCAGCACCTCGAACGCATCCGCAGACGCGGCCTGGTTCATCTCGTTGTCGGAGAGCATGCCGCGAAAGAAGTCCGACGACAGGATTTCCGTAGCTCTGAAGTGCTTGCGGGCGAATGTGGACTTGCCGCAGCCAGATGGGCCAACGAGCAGAACCAGGGCGAACTCGGGAACGGGAATGGGCACGCTTGGCACCTCGCGAACGATCTAGGTTCCCGCATTTCACGACGCGGGAACCAAGATGGACAGACCCCGGCACCGGGGTTCAGGTTCGCGAAGCCGTTGTCCGAGCCCGAACGCTAGCGAGGATGATGTGGTTCCTCGGTAACGCATTTTGAAGTTACGATATTGGGCGTGGCTTTTTGTTTTCACCCCGAAGGGGTGGGACAACGTAGCCCAGGGCAAGCCGAAGGCGCCGCCCTGGGAACTGCCGAACCCAATGATCCACCC
>PNLP01000047.1 GCA_013823135.1 Planctomycetaceae bacterium | reverse complement strand
GCGAACCAGGTTCACGTTCGCGGCTGCTGGGTCGTCGATCTGGTTCTCGGCAAAAGCTGACGGTACGATACCCGTGGAGGTGAACCATGTCCGCAACCGCAACCTTGCCAGCTCCCGTTGCTGCTCCAACTCCCGGGGCAACTGTGAACGGCCTGCATCGGTGGAAATGGACGCGCGAGCAATATTACAAGCTCGGCGAACTCGGCTTCTTCCAGGACAAGCGGGTCGAACTGATCTTCGGGGAGATCATCGAAATGAGCCCGATCAACTGGCCGCACGTCGTCGGTTGCCGAAAGACGGCCGAGTTGATGGAACGAGTGTTCGCGGGGATCGGTTGGGTGGGTCGAGCGGAACCAATCGCCCTCGGTGATAGCGATCCGCAACCCGACGTGGCCGTCTTCGCGGGTCGCTTTGAAGAGTACACCGACCACCCGAAAACAGCACTTCTCATTGTGGAAGTTTCACACACGACGTTCGACACGGACGCCACAATCAAGGCGGAGCTGTACGCGACTGCGAAGATTCTCGACTACTGGGTACTCGACCTCGACAACCGCCAACTGCATGTGTTTCGCGATCCAGTGGAGTTGCCGACCGGTCTTGGCGCAAATGCGTATCGCAAGCACGTGACGCTTGCGGAAACCGACACCGCATCCCCACTCGCCGCACCGACCGCAACGATTCTGGTACGCGAACTGCTGCCGTGACCGGAGTTCGCTGCACGGGGGTATTTTCGAGTTCGGAGGAAACGCGATGACGGAGAAGCAGTGGCTGTCGGCGCAAAACGCTGGCCACCTGATGAACCATCCCAACTGGAATGATCGCAGGAAGCTGCGGTTGCTCGCGTGTGCGTGCTGCCGGCGCATGCTCCCGGCGCTCCCGCCCGAACCGGCGTTCCTGGCGACCATCGAAGCGGCCGAGCGGTACGCCGATGACGCCGGGGCGCGGAAGGAGGCAGTCGCTGCCCGCAAGCCGCTCCGCGAAGCCGTTCGACGGGTCGCCGGCGCGACGCCCCGTGACCCGTTGCGGACCGCCATCACACGCCTGATCGACCTGTCAAACGACTCGCTCGAAGGGCTGGAGGTGAGCCTCAACCACTCGCTGTACGTGCTCAAGCACCGGGGCGCACTGGTCAAGAGCGATCCGAAGGCCGAGAACGCGCTCCAGGGTGACTACATGCGCGACATCTTCGGCAACCCGTTTCGCCCTGTCGTGTTCAACCCATCCTGCCGCACTGACACTGTGTTGTCACTGGCGCGGCACATCTATGAAAGCCGTGACTTCTCAGCGATGCCGATTCTCGCGGACGCCCTTCAAGATGCGGGCTGCGACAACGCCGACATCCTCGACCATTGCCGCGACGCGAACCAGGTTCACGTGCGCGGCTGCTGGGCCGTCGATCTCGTCCTCGGCAAAAGCTGACATCACGCGGCACGGTTCCCGGACTCGAACGAGAGCACTTTCGGCTCGGCGTCGCTCTCTTCAATCGCCCACGGGATTTCCGACTCGGGCAAGTCGATCTCCAGCACCACGGTTGCGAGCCGTTCTACTTCGGCACGCAAAGCCGTTAGCTCTGCCGACGGAGCCGACAGCGCCGCGGGTGCCAGCGCGGCCACGGCCGGTGGGTTCGCATCAAGTATCGCCCGCCGTTCCGCGATCGTTTGCTTGGAGTTTGCCTCGGCCTCACGCTCGCCGACCCGCACGAGCCGTTCGTGGAGATCGCGGTAACGCTCCTCGAGCGCGGCCCGCTCCTCGGTCACCTTCGTCCGGTGAGCGATGATCGCCTTCGCGTGACGAGCGAAGACTCGCTCCCATCGCTTCCGCAGTACCCGGAGTCGCCGCACGACACGCTTCGAACCCGCGTCGTGGAGCGTCTCGCCCACAAGCTGATCTGCCGCGAGGGCGTGTGAGGCGTGCTTGGCCAGTTCGTCGAGCGTGGCCTGCTGAAGTTGATCGAAGCTACTGGTCGCGGCGTTCATCTGCTCACGGTCGGTCGCCCAGTATTTCAGTTCTTCCCGGAGTCGGGTGTGGTCGGCGGTGCGGGCCTGCTCCCAGCGGGCGAACGTGGCGGCGTGGGCGGCCTCCCGACGGGCGGCCGTCGCGATCCGGCGTTCGAGGTGGGCTTCAAGCTGCTCGCGTTCGGTGTGCCAACGGACCTCGAACGCGGTGAGCTTTGACTGCCACGATTCGAGGCGGAGGCGAAGTTGCCAGAGGTCGTAGGCTTCTATGCGCCGGCGGGCGTCGGCCCGAATGAGCCGTTGCTCGCGGGTGTCGAGTTCCTGTTCCTTGTGGCGGAGTGAGCGGGCCAACTCCTCCATTTCGAGGACCGTTTGCCGTTCGGCTCGCTGCCAGCGGGCACGGGCGTCCGCGAGTTGGTCGAGTTGCTCCGCGACCAGCCTGCGACGGTCATCAACGTCGGCTGACTCACGTTCCAGCGATGCGCGAAGCGCCGCGACGGCAACGCGGTCGCGGTTCAGATCCCGTTCGCGTGTCGCGAAGTCGCCGGCGGTGACAGTCTGAATCAGATCGTCGGGCAGGTCGGCGTGGAGCAACTCGGCACGGATGAGATCGCGGCGGTGTTCGAGTTCGGCGAGAGCAGCGCGAGCGTTCTTCACACGCTGTTCAAGTGCAGCAGCTTCTTCCTGTAGCCCGGCAGCATCGGCTTCGGCGCGGGCAAGGCGGTCGGCCGCGCCGCGTTCTCGCTGTTCCACCTCAGCGGCGCGAGCGTCCAGAGCGGCGTTCTGCTCGGTGTAGTAGCGGTTCGCCTCGGCCCATTCGCCGGCCGCCCGTTGTTGCTGTGACTCCACAACAGCCCAGGCATCGGCGAGGCGGTCTTGCGTGGCGGCAGCCGTCGCGTGGAAGTCGCTGCGTGTCGCGTTGAACTGAGCGATATCCGATTCCAACCGCGCCCGCTCCCGTTCCAGTGCCGCGAGTTGGTCGCCGAGCTTTTCCCGTGCCGCGGCCGTGCGCTGTTCGAGATTGCTGGCAAAGCGGCCTGCCAGTCGGCGTGCCCGACTTCGAGCGCGGGTGGCTTCCTCGTGGACGTGCTGAGCCTCGGCAAGCAACCGATCGGCCTTCGCCCGGTCCGCAGCGATCCGCTCCCGTTCGGCCCGCAATTCGTCACGGGTGTGTGCGATCGACGCGGCCCGCTCCGCGAGCTGACGTTCTCGCTCTTCCAGTTGATCGATGGGATCAGCCATACCCGTGCCTCCTGCTCGGCCGGAAAGATACACAGTCTGATATCGGCAGCGGAAGGATGGGAATTCGGGAAAATGCGGAAGATTGGGCCTGGAGGGGTTGTAGGCACTTGATCAAAAGTAGGAGATGCGGAGTCTGGGTAAGAAACAGCTACAACAACCGGAATCTTGTTCCGCCATTCCATCGACAAACAGACCGACCATGCAACGCACCACCGTCATTGACTCACACACCGGCGGCGAGCCAACCCGCGTCGTCGTCGCGGGCGTTCCCGACCTGGGCAGCGGGCCGCTGACTGAGCGGGCTCGCCGTTTCCGGGACGAATTCGATACCTTCCGTTCCCGAGTCGTGAATGAGCCGCGAGGTTCCGATGTGCTCGTCGGGGCACTGCTTTGCGAGCCGTGCGATCCCACGTGCGCTGCGGGCGTGATCTTCTTCAACAACGTCGGCGTGCTCGGCATGTGCGGCCACGGCACCATCGGCCTCGCGGTCACGCTGGCACACATGGGGAAGATCGGGCCGGGCGAGCACCGCATCGAGACGCCCGTGGGCGTGGTCGTGGCAACGCTCCACGACACTCACCGCGTGACCGTGCGAAACGTCCCAAGCTACCGGTACCGCAAGGCGGTCAGCGTCGATGTGCCCGGCATCGGTTCGGTAACCGGCGACATCGCGTGGGGCGGGAACTGGTTCTTCCTCGTTTCGAACCACGGACAAACGATCGCGGTTGCGAACGCCGAGCGGCTCACCGAAGTGACCTGGAAGATTCGCCAGGCGTTGGAAACGCAAGGCATCACGGGCGAGGACGGCGGCGTGATCGACCACATCGAGTTGTTCGCGCCGCCAGCCGACACGACGAACCACAGCCGTAACTTCGTGCTGTGCCCCGGCAAGGCTTACGACCGCTCACCGTGCGGCACGGGAACAAGCGCGAAACTGGCGTGCGTGTTTGCCGACGGCAAGCTAAAACCCGGCGACGTGTGGCGACAGGAAAGCATCACCGGCAGCGTCTTCGAAGGAGCCGTGGAACCGACCGACAAACCGGGTGTGGTGATCCCGAGCATCACGGGCACGGCGTACATCACAGCAGAAGCCACGCTCCTCGCCGACCCCGCCGACCCTCTGCGCGATGGCATTCGGAGTTAAGCACAGTGTTGGGTAGAATTGGTGATTCGCGGGATCTCCACGGAGAGGATAAAAATATCCGATTTCCTGAACCTTATTCGCGTTCGGGACTATCAAAGCCTGTGCCCGGTCAATTCATCGCCCGGGCTGAGACCATTCTCGGAGCAGTCATGATTCACGAAGTGTCCGGCGATATCTTGCTCACCAAAGCCCAGGCCATTGCCCATGGCGTCGCTCCTGGTGACCACTTCGACCACGGGCTCGCGCTGGAATTGCGAGAACAGTGGCCGGCCATGGCCAAGGACTTCCGGCACTACGCTCACCAGTGCCACCCGAAGCCCGGCGAGATTTGGGAGTGGGGCGGCACCGGTGGCGTTCGCATTTTCAACCTACTCACCCAGGGCGAGCACGGGCATGGCGGCAAGGCTGGCCCCGCGAGCGACGCCACGATCAACCACTGTCTCAAGCGGTTGCGGCACGAACTGGAAAAGGGTGGGGTCAAGAGCCTGGCTCTGCCGAAGCTGGCGACAGGTGTCGGCGGCATGGAGTGGGAGAAGGTGAAGCCGTTGATCCAGCAGCACCTCGGCGACCTCTCAATTCCAATCTACATCTACACGACGTATCACAAGGGCAAGCAGGCCGCCGAACCGGGCGTATGATTCAGTTCACCCCGGCGGGGAGTCGTTCGCGGCCGCGGCCATCACTTCAAGCGGGTGCAATGCAACCCTGCCGGTGAGGTCGCGGATCTGGTGCCGGCACGATGTGCCGGTTGCCACCACGGTCGCCTCCGGTTCCGCTTTCAAAGACGGAATCAGCGACAGGTTCGCGACCGCCACACTCACGTCGTAGTGTTCCTTCTCGTACCCGAACGCGCCAGCCATGCCGCAACAGCCCGCGTCGAGAACCGTCACGTCGGAGCCGGAAGTGAGTCGCAGTGCGTCGGCCGATCCCTTTACGCCGACAAGCGCCTTCTGATGGCAGTGTCCGTGGAACAGCATCTTCCCCACCTTGGTCGGCAGGTCTAGTGACAGTCCGTTGTCACGCACTTGTCGAGCCAGCCAGGAATCGGCCATTTCCGCGACCGCGGCCACTCGCTTCCCGGCGGACCCCGGCACCAACTCGGGCCACTCGTCCGCAAGCGTCAGAATGCAACTCGGTTCCATGCCCAGGATCGGAATGCCGGCCTCCGCATAGCGTTCGAGCTTCGCGATGCCCGCCCGTGCTAGTTCGCGAGCATCTGTGAGGAAGCCTTTCGAGATCATCGCTCGCCCGCAGCAGACCCCGGCAAGTTCAACGGTGTACCCGGCCCGTTCCAGCAGCGTCACGGCCGCACGGCCGATCTGCGGTTCCTGGTACGTGGTGAAGCAGTCGTCGAGCAGGAGAACCCGCCGAGAAGGATGAAGGTTAAAGGATGAAGGATGAACAGAAGACTGCCTTTCTGTTGCATTGTCTTTATTCATCCTTCCTCTTTCATCCTTCATCCTTCGAGAGTACCACCTTCGGAAGTGTTCGCGGTGCAACTCCGGCAGACTCCGCCTGCGGTCGAAGCCGACGATGCTCTCCATGATCCTGCGGACGAACGGGCGACGCCCCAGCCAGTTGTTGAAACCCGCGAAACGAGCCGCGAGCGGACTGAGTCGGTGAATGTTTTTCACCGCGAGGTGGCCGAGTGGTCGCGGTCGGTTGGCGTAGAACGCCTGCAAGAACTCGGCCTTCAACTTGGCAACATCGACATTCGCGGGGCACTCGCTCTTGCACGCCTTGCAAGACAGGCAGAGGTCCATGACATCGGCGACCCACCTTTGCGAAAGTGCGGAGTGCGGAGTGCGGAGTGCGGAATGAGAAGACGAAGAACCTGGCGGTTCGGGATTCGATTCCGCACTCAAAGATATGCGCACGGCGTTGGCGCGTGCACGAGTGGTGTCCATCTCGTCGCGGGTGGCGCGATAGCTGGGGCACATCGCGCCGCCCTGCGTCTTGCGACACACGCCGGCCCCGTTGCACGCCTCGGCGCTTTTGAAGAAGCCGCCCTGTTTGCTGAAGTCGAGCACGGTCGGCGGATCGACGGGAAGCGGCCCCGGCGGCACTCGCCAGTTCTCTTCCATCGCCGGCGCGTCCACGACCTTCCCGGGGTTCAGCACGTTCTCGGGGTCGAAGCCGCGCTTCACTTGCCGGAACGCCTCGTACACAACTGGCCCGAACATCTTCCGGTTCCACTCGCTTCGCACGAGACCGTCGCCGTGTTCGCCGCTGAGGCTACCGTTGAAGTTCAGCACCAGATCGGTCACGTCCTCCATGATGAGCCGCATCTTCACCACGTCGTGCGGGTCGTGCAGGTTCAGCACGGGGCGGATGTGCAGGCAACCGACGCTGGCGTGACCGTAGAACGCGCCGTCGGTGCCGTGCCGGTGGAAGATTTCGCGGAAGCGGGCCGCGAACTCCGGCAGCCGTTCAGGGGCCACCGCGCAATCTTCCACGAACGTCGCAGGTTTGCCGTCGCCGGGCATTCCTCCAAGTAGAGGAACGGCCGAGCTCCGGAGCGCCCACAGCGGGTCACGGACCGCGGCTTCAAGTGCCGGGACAGACGCGATCAACCCGACCGCCGGCCCGAGTCGCCGTTGAAGTTCGTGAACGCGGTACGACACATCAGCCGCGTCGTCGGAGCTGAACTCGACCATCAGCAGCGCTTCGGGTCGCCCGCGAACAGCGGCCATCGTGTCTTTGAGGCTGCGTTGCTGCCGGGCGAGGTCGATGAGCATTCGGTCCATCAGTTCGACGGCCGATGGCCCGAGCTCCATGCAGACCGCGAGCGCGTCGAGTGCAGCGCCGAGCGAGTCGAACTGCGGCACGAGCAACCCGCGATACTTCGGCCGCGGCATGAGCGCGACTTCCGCCTCCGCGATGACCGCGAGCGTACCTTCCGAGCCAACGATCAGGGGAACCAAGGATTTGTGATTTGCGATTTGCGATTGATGATTGAAGAAGGGCCGTTTTGCGATCACGGCATTGCGGCCATCGTCTTTCAATCTCAAATCACAAATCTGCAATCGTAAATCTTCAAGGTTGTACCCCGACACCTTCCGCACGATCTTGGGAGTGCGTGCGGCGATTTCGGCACCGTGATCGCGAACGGCGGTGTCGGCGGCGCGATAAGCGTTTCCCTCGCGTGTGCGTAACTCCAACTTCCGCTCGTACTCCGCGGGCGAGAGTGGGCCGAAGGTTGCACGGGTTCCATCGGAAAGGATCGTGTTCAGCGAGTGGATGTGATCGACCGTTTGGCCATACACCACGGACCGGGCCCCGGCCGAGTTGTTCCCCAGCATTCCACCAAGCGTTGCACGACTGGCGGTCGCGACATCGGGTCCGAAGATCAGGCCATACTTGGCGACCTCGCGGTTGAGTTGATCGAGGACCACGCCGGGTTGCACGCGAACCCGCTGCCCCGACACATCGACGGGTCCGACGGTGTTCAGATATTTCGAGCAGTCGATGACGACGCCCGGCCCGATCGACTGACCAGAAAGACTCGTTCCGCCGCCGCGTGCCGTGATGGGAACCCCGAGGTCGGCCGCGATCTGGACGGTCGCAAGCAGGTCGTCGGGTGTCTTTGGGATCGACACGCCGAGTGGCCGGATCTGGTAATGGCTGGCGTCGGTGGCGTAGAGAGCCCGACTCGTGTCGTCGAACCGAACTTCGGCGGTGGTGTGTTTACGCAGATTGCGAACGAGGGAATCCCGGCGCTCGGTGGCGAAGTCGTGCATAGGGCTATTGTCCGACCCGCCCCGATAAGTGGTAGGGGGCACGGGTGGCGCCCGCGATTCCCACGTAACCGGCCGGGCGCGACGTGTAAATCCTGACGAGGTTCCGGCATGGCCGGCACAACGTCAGGTCCGCTCCGGTCAAGTGGTTCATTTCGACTTGAGGTCGAAGTCGAGCGGCCCGGAGACCGGGACCTCGGTCTTGAGGGTCGTTTGGTCGTTGTACTTGTCCGGGAGATACTGCTTTGTCTCGATACCCTCCGTACGGTCCGCAGTAATCATCACGACATACTTGCCCCGTTTGGCGGTGACCCGATACCGACCGTCCGTGATCTGGCTCGCGGACCCCCTGCCCCCCGCCCACCCGTCGGGCACGAATGCGATGTAGCCGTTGGGAAGGGGCTTGCCGTCAAGGGTGACGACCCCCTCCACCGGGAAGATGTCCTCACCACACGACGTCACCAGCAGGGCCAAGGACGCCACCAGCACACACAGTCGCGGTCGGTACACGGGATGAGTTCTCCTGGGCGACAAGAGCTGTAACGCAGCAGAGATAATAGTACCAGGGCACGGGTCAGTTCCAGGTCGGCGAGGCGACCTGGTCTGTGTTGGCACCGGTCCCCCCGGCCCGTGTGCCCAGCGCCCTCCAATTATTCGGAGTGATGTTGTCGGAAATGAACCGGACGGACCCATCGGAGAAGGCCGCGTTCACCCCCCCGATGTGGAGGCTGCGTGCGTAAATGACATTACCGCCCGCACACGGCATGTACGCCGGCAAGCCTGCCACACAATTAAACAGCCTGTCTTGGACGACCGTGTTCGGGGTGTTATACGTGCTGAACAGGGTGCCACAAGTTCCGGGTCCGGTGTTGAACACACGGCCGCGGCGATCGTCACCGGGCCAGTGGAGTGTTTCGCTCAGCAGGAGGGTGTTGCTGGTGCCGTCGGTAATCTCGACCAGCTTGATCTGCGAGCCGGCCAGGATCACCCCAGTGTTCCCGGTGGTCCTCGAATCGTAGCTCACGCCGCCGTTGTTTCCGTTATTCGCGATGTAACTCGTTGCCAATCCTTCACCTGAACCAGCGGTGTAGGCAATCCGCCCGTTTGGGTCGGTGGGGCACGCATAAACTGGGAAAGTCTTTTGAATTATCGCTCGCAGTGGGGCGGTCCCCCAGGGAACAGTCGAAGGATTCGTTACGACTCTTGCTCGGAAGGTTCTCCAGTATTCTTCATGCCAGTTGGACAGCTCAAGGTAAGGCGCGATGTGAAGAGGCCAAGCGACTTTATTATTCTGACCACCCGCAATTGCTGCGGGGTACTCACCCATGTTGCCATTGGTTTGCGGGGAAAAGTGATTTGGCAGATTGGTTGCGGTGTAAGCCGGGTTTAATGAGGGGTCTATGGGGTACTGACCGTAGGGAAACTTCTCGTTGGCGTCGTGGAACGTGTGCAGGGCCAGGGCTTGCTGCTTCATGTTGTTCTGGCACTTCATCCGTGCGGCGGCCTCGCGGACCTTCTGGACCCCAGGCAGCAACAAGCCGATCAGGATTGCGATGATCGCGATTACGACCAAGAGCTCAACCAGCGTGAACCCGCTCCGTTTCAAACCCGGTCGAGGCATGATGATCTCCTGGAACTCGCTCGCACCCGGCGGCCTGCCCTTGGGGTGCTGAATCAAGATGAAGTTTCTTCATTATTGTCGTGGCAGTTACTGTTCTGCGGAAAATGACTAACGAAATGGCGAACGCCGATCTGGGGAGGGGCCCAGGTCGGTCTCCTGCGGGTAACGAAACCCTGCTCCACGCCGGGATCACGCCGGGACTGACCGCCGGAATGCTTGGTCGGAGTTGTCGGCCTCACACGGGCCGATACGGAAGGCGGCCCCAAGTCGCTTCCTGCGTATCTCCACGATTTCGACAGAGCAGCCGCCGGGACAGCAGGGAGTCACCGGGGCCGCCCGGACGGGACGAACACGCACCGCAGGTGCCGTGCGAACGGTCGGGTTCGCCATTTCGGCATCCTATCTTCTCCAATCTATCTCATCGTGTCATTCGTGCCTCTCGCCATACTCGTCACACTCGTTCCATTCTGGAATCTTGCTCAAGACGGCATTCCAGCTATGCCGATTCTTCCATGTAGCAGGACGATATGCATTGTCCGGCCCGGGGTGAGTATCGGGGGATGCTCACCAGCCGCACCGAGCGGCAACTGGGCACGAGTCGCCGGATAAGGGGGAGTGCTCGGCCGGCGGCCGCCTCGTCCCGCCACGGCTGGCAGAGCAGGAGCGTGCCATGCGAAAAGGTATTTTGGGATCGATTGCTGCGTTGGCGGCAGGGGCCGGCGCCGCGTGGGGCCAGGTTCCGATGCCGGTAGCCCCGGCAGGGGGAGCCCCGGCGGCCATCGGCCAAGCAGGGGATATCATCCCCGTGCAAGGGCCAAACCCCGTTTTGATGCCTCCACTTGCGGTTGGCCCACCGGGCGACCCGCAGGGGATGGGACCGGTGGGGGGCTTCGGCCCACCGCCCGGTCCGATGTACCCGCCACCCGGCCCGTACACCGCGCCCCAGTACCAGCCCTCCACCACCCAAGGGTACGGCAACGCACCCACGGTGTGGTTCAAGGGCGAGTACATGATCTTGTTCGGGGAGTCGCAACCCGGCTCAGGTTTCCCGATCCTCACCTCGGGTTCTCCAACCCAGGCGGGCGTCGTCGGGCAACCGACCACCACCGTGCTGATTGGCGGCGGTGAGATTAACTACGGTGGGATCAGTGGCTTCCGCCTCGGCGGTGGCTTCTTCGGCGATACCGACCGCCGGTTCGGGTTCGACTTCGGCGCCTTTTACGCCCAGCCGACGCAATATTCGAAGACGTTCGACGCGAACTCCGCGAATGCGGGGCCGCTGACGGTGAACGGCAATACGTCCGCCTTTGGGGCTGCCGTGGGGACCGGGATTCCGGTTTTGGCGCGGCCGTTCATCGACACGAACGCCGGGAACACCACGCTCGTGATCGTGAGCCCGCTCTCGCCCGGTGCGGTAACGCCGGTCCCAGGTGGGGTGCCACTGCCCACTTCGGCGATCGTGGGTTTGCCCAACCTGTCCGTGGGTAGTGCGAGCGTCTCGACCCGGACTTCGTTGTGGGCCGCTGATCCCAGCGCGATCTTTAACGTGTTTCGGTCGAAACCCGAGAGCCGGCTGTCGCTGTCTTTGGACCTCCTGGCAGGTTACAAATACGCTCAGTTGAATGAAGAGTTCGTGATTCAGTCGCAGACCCTACTCCGGGGAGTTACGTTTGCGAACATTGCACAGCGGGTGCCGGTTCTCGACGGAAACGGCAATCCAATCATTGGACCCCCGCCGTTCTTTATCCCGGTCACTCGGTTGGTGATCACGACGCAGCGTCTCCCGATTTCGACGTCTGTCGGCGGAGTGTCCACCGCATCGCCGAGCACGCTCGACGTCGCGGACCGGTTCGTCACGACCAACCGGTTCAACGGCGGCAACATCGGCTTCCGTGCCGACGCCCGCTACGGCATGTTCACGCTGTCCACGACTGGTAAGGTTGCCGTTGGTAACATGCACCAGACGTTGCGAATCCGGGGTATCACGTCGTTCCAGGACACGAGCACCGGAGCCGCGGGCTTCGCCTACTCGGGCCTCTACGCGAACTCCTCGAACATCGGGACGTACACGAACGACGAGTTCTCGATTATTCCGGATCTGAACCTGACTGTCGGGATCAACCTGACCCGCTCGCTGAGCATGTATGTCGGTTACAACGTCATCTACATGAATCGGGTTCTCCGACCAGGGAACCAGTTGAATCCGATCATTGACGGCACCACAATCCCGTTCAGCCCGACCTACAGCGCGGCCGGTAGCATCCCGGCTCCACTGAAGGGGCTGATTCAGGACGACTACTTGCTGCAAGGTGCGAGCTTCGGCTTCGGGTTCAAGTACTGACCTCCGGCCCCCCCAGGCTGGCACGCTCCCGCCCGCGGATCCTTTCCGCGGGCGTGTTCGTTTTGATAGATCCTCGCGACCTTTGCCGGTTATTCTCATCGCACCGTTCGCATTTCCAACTTGACTTCCGGGGGGCGTATCCCGACTCCTGACTACTTGACCTCCGTCTCCCGACCTCCGGATTCCACGATGGACAAGGTGCTCAAACTCGGGCTTCCCGCTGGATCACTCCAGGAAGCCACCGCCGAACTCTTCCGCAAAGCCGGGTACAAGATCACGTTCCTGTCCCGCAGCTACTACCCCGCCGTCGACGACCCCGAGATCCACTGCACGCTCATCCGCGCGCAAGAAATGGCTCGCTACGTCCGCGACGGCTCCCTCGATTGCGGGCTCACCGGGCACGACTGGGTCGTCGAGAACGGCGCGGTCGGGGCCGTCACCGAACTGGCCGAACTCGTGTTCAGCAAGGTGAGCCGGCGACCCGTTCGCTGGGTGCTCGCCGTGCCGAACGAGTCGCCCATCCGCGAACCGAAAGACTTGCAGGGGAAGCGGATCGCCACCGAGGTGGTGAACATCACCCGCAACTGGCTCGCGTCGCACGGCGTCACGGCTCAGGTCGAGTTTAGCTGGGGGGCCACCGAGGTGAAACCGCCACGGCTCGCTGACGCCATCGTCGAAGTGACCGAAACCGGCAGCAGCCTCAAGGCCAACAACCTGCGGATCGTCTGCGACATCCTGACGAGCACGACCCGCTTCATCGCGAACCCGGAGGCCGCCGCCGACCCGTGGAAGCGCGAGAAGATGGACGACATGATCCTGATGCTGAAGGGGGCAATGGCCGCCGAAGGAAAGGTCGGGCTGATGATGAACGTCCGGAAGAAGGACGTCGAGCGGGTGATCGGCGTGCTGCCGGCGTTGCAGAAGCCGACGCTTTCGTCGCTATCTGACCCGGAATGGATCGACGTGATGACGATTATCGACGAGAACACGGTGCGTCACATCATCCCGCGACTGAAGGCCGCCGGGGCGTGTGGGATCGTCGAGTTCCCGCTGAGCAAGGTGATTGATTGAGGTCGAGCGTCCGTGGTTCGAGTCCGAGCCCGAGCGCCAGGCGAGGGTAAAGCGTTGCCCCTCGCCTGGCGCTCGGGCTCGGACCAGGAATGTCCATCACTTCTCGATCTTTGCCCATTCCTTCCGCATGTTGCGGACGTTGATCTGCACCGCGGCGGGGAGTTTCGAACGCAGCAGGTTCGCGCCGGCGAACCAGCCCTGAGGTTCCACGAAGATCACGTGCTGTTCGCAGAACAACGCCTCGGTCGGTTCCGCCAGCTTCGTGATCTTCAGATAGAAAGCCGCACCCGCCCACGGATTCGCTGGTCCGAAGTTCGGTGCGGCTCCGCCCTTGATGATCGACTGCCACTGGTTCGGGAAATCGGGGTCGCCCGCGAAACGTGGGTCGATCTCGCCGGCCACCACCACGGAGTCGGCTGTGCGTGTCCACATGCTGCGGCCGGTTGCCCTGAGGTGAACCTTCTCCAGAAAGTCGAACTCCAGGTGGCCGAAACCTTCCTTCTTGGGGTCCGCGACAACGATCTTGCGTTTCATCAGGTCGGCCGCGGTCAGTCCCTTGGCCTGTCCGTTCCCTCGCCCGGAGTTCATCACGCGATCGAGGAACTTGTCGTCGTCGAGTGATTTGACATCGCCGTAGACGACGAACCAAACGTCCACGCCGCGGGCTGGGGCATTCGGGTCGCCACCCTTTTCGTCCCGGAGTTTGATGAGTTGTGGAGCGACGACCGATTTATCGGTGAAGTTGTCGAACTTGTAGTCGTCCGCGATGAGGGCGTTGATGATGGCCTTCTGTTTCGGGCCATCGAGTCCGTCGGGCATGGTTGGTGCGGGGAACTTCACCTTGTCCTTACCACCAACAGCGAGTCCGTCTTCTAGCAGCGACTTGAACAATGGGTTGTTGGCCTCGTGGGTCGCGGCCTCCGGCGGTGCGGCGAGCATGGAGGCAAGGAAGAGGGTGAACATGGGGTTCTCGGGATGATCCCGGTTGTTCGCATCTTGGTTTGGTGGCACAGGCCTCTGGCCTGTGATTGCCGTGCACAGGCCAGAGGCCTGTGCCACCAAACCCAACATACGCACATAACCGGAGTGCTATCGGGATGTCGGAACGGGCGGCACATCCGTATTTTAGGATTCGCATGGAACCCACGCACGCAATTCCCCCGGTGTCGAACCTCATTCCGCTGGCAGGGTCGCGCGCGCTATTCCCCGAGGAAATCCGCGCCCGTGTCGCCGACGGTGCCCGGCTCGTTCGCTTCGAGGTTTGCATCTCGGCTCTGGTGTTCACCATTCGCCGGCAGTCCGCGGTGTATCTCACGCAGTCGTGGCAGGAACGCTACCTTCGCGGCATCTGGTACGCCTTTGCGGCAGTTTTGCTCGGTCCGTGGGGCGTCCCATGGGGGCTCATCTTCACTCCGCGTGCCGTGTGGGTGAACCTGACCGGCGGCGTGGACGCCACGGACGAAGTGCTCGCGTGGCTCGACGCTCGCGAGCTATCGGGGCCGTCGC
Organism: Planctomycetaceae bacterium; assembly: GCA_013823135.1. Lineage (GTDB taxonomy): Bacteria > Planctomycetota > Planctomycetia > Gemmatales > Gemmataceae > Gemmata. The sequence continues at coordinate 39,474 of PNLP01000047.1, read as the reverse complement.
CGGCATAATCGGCTTCTCACGACCGCGACAACCCGCGCTCACGGCAGGTCCGTCTCACCAGTCTGGCCTTCACTGCTCAACCACCTCTCGCGCTTCGGACGCAACCCGTTATTATTGAGGTTGCTACGGGAATGGGGGAACCGATGTGCGTGTGCTGAAGGCTGCTGAAAGCGAAGTGTTGGACCTGGCGTTTAGCCCGGATGGGCGGGCGTTGGCTGCCGCCGTCACGGCCGATTTCGACGGGGTCTACCTGTGGAACCTGGAGGCCGCTGCCACGGTTCCCGTGAGGTTGGAGACGGAAGGCGAGTATCGCGGCGGGCTGGGCTTCTCAACCGACAACCGCTGGCTCGGCTGGCTCGAACCCGCTGCTCGTCGGGTGTACGACCGTGATGAACGGGCCATGTCGAACACGTCGTTCGAGGTGATGAAGAACACACACGGTGTCGCACAAAGCGCAGATGGATCACGGGTTATATCGCAGCACGGCCTGCCCGATTATTGTTTGAACGGCTGGCGCTCTATTGGCGACGAGTGGATTCGCTCCTGGTCCATTTCCACTGCGGAACTGGCGGTTGAAAGCGTCACGCTCTCGGAAGATGGCCGCCAGTTCGCCATGCTCACGCGACCTGCGGTTGGGGAGAAATGGCAGCAAGGGCCGCGGCGAGTCGAGGTGCGAGATGCCGCGACCGGTGTGATCCGCGGCGTCGGCGATTACCCCTATAACTACGCCGAACCGTTGTTATTCTCGCCCGATGGTCGGCAACTCGTTGGCTTCAACGACATGACGTTGCTTGTGTGGCCTGTGCCGGATGTGGGATCGCTCGGTGCCCCGCGACGTATCACCAACGACAACCGCAAACAGTTTACGGCTTTGGCCTATCACCCTTCGGGTAGCCGACTTTACGCGACGAGCAACGACACGACCGTTCATGTCTTCGACACCGAAAGCTGGAACTGGGTTGGACGCTTCACCTGGCAACTGGGTCGCCTCAAGGCGGTTGCGGTCAGCCCCGATGGAATGCTCGCTGCGGCCGGCGGCGACAAGGGCGACATCGTGATCTGGGACGTGGACGAGTGACTTTGGCGAACGGTTACTCCTTCGTCACGAACTCATCCAGATTCAGAATCGCCCGTGCGGTGGCTGTCCACGCGGCACGCTCGGCGGCAGGGCCGTTCCCCGCTCCAGCAACCGCGTCGGCACGTTCCGGGTCAATCGCGAACCGTGCCCGCTGAGCCTCGTAGAATCGCGCGAGCCGGGCCACTTCCTCGGCACTCGGCGTGCGGACGAGACACAGCTTGAACAGATACGCGGCACGTTCCTCGGGCTTCCCCTTCTGCTCGATCGTTCGCCGCGCGAGCGCCTGAGCTACTTCCAGCAACACCGCATCGTTCAGCATGGTGAGCGCTTGTAGCGCGGTGTTCGTGACCTCGCGGCGAGCGATGCACGCCTCACCGCTGGGTGCGTCGAACGTGCCGGCCATCGCATAGGGGGCTGTCCGCTTGGCGAAAGTGTAGAGCCCACGGCGATAACGGTCCTCGCCATCACTCACCTTCCACTGGAAGTTGCCATAAGAGACATCGGTGGCCCCGGCTGGCTGCGGCGGGAACACGCTCGGGCCGTACATCTTTGCGGAGAGCAACCCGGCGGCTTTCAGTGCGGAATCGCGAATCTGCTCGGCTTCGAGCCGGACCCGTGGCCCGCGTGCGAGCAACTTGTTGTCGGCATCCTTGGCGAGCAGTACGGGCGGTACCCGCGACGATTGCCGATATGTGGCGCTGGTCACGATCAGGCGGTGAAGCGATTTCACGGACCAACCACGTTCGACAAACTCACTCGCCAGCCAGTCAAGCAACTCGGGATGTGTCGGGGCTTCGCCCTGATAACCGAAGTCGTCGAGCGTCCGAACGAGGCCACGGCCGAAGAAGGCGTGCCAGTGACGGTTCACTGTCACTCGCGCTGTCAGTGGGTTCTCTTTGGAGACGAGCCACTTGGCGAACGTGAGGCGATTCGCGGGTGCATCCTTCGGCAACGGCGGCAACCACGACGGCACGCCGGGCTCGACCGCTTCTTTGGGCTGAAGAAACTCGCCGCGGTGATGGCGGAACGTCGTGCGGGGATTATCCGCGGGGCGTTCTTGCATCACAAGTGTGGTCGGCGGTGCGGGGATTTGCTTGCGGAGAGCGTCGATCTCGTCGCGAGCTGCCTTCAACTCGGGAGCAACTTTCGCCCAGTGCCGGAGCAACGATTCGCGTTGTTCTGCGGTGAGTTTCTCAGTGGGAATCGTGAGGATGGCCTCGATTTCGCCGGGGAACTCGCGGGCCTTCGCTCCATCAACAGTCGTGGCCGAGACGCGGAATCGGCCCAAACTCGCCGCGTAGTGCCGTTCAAAGACAAGCTTCAACTTCGCAGTCTTCGCGGTGAGCGGTTTCTCCAGCACGAACACGGCGTAGCTGGGCTTCCCCTCGTTCCCGGCGCTCGCCCAGCCGGTTTGCGTGTTGTCATCGAGCGCCTTCATCGCGGGGGTTTTCGGACGCGCGGGTGCCTCGGTGGCGCTGGCGATTTTCACCGGCTTGTCGTCCGCTATCAGCGAGATGTCGCCGAGGAGGAAGTCGCCCTTTGGGCCTTCGTAGAACGCGCGACCCGGGCCATTCGCGGGAAGCGATTCGTGTGGCAACGCCTCGATCCGGATGGCCGTCGTCCCCGCCGGAAGATCGGTGAGCGTGAGCGTGTAGATGTCGTGCTTCATCGCGTCGCCGCTGGCGAGGATGGAACCGTCTTCGAGGATAGCAAGTTTCGAATTCGGTCCGCCGTCGAGCTTCGTGGGTCGCAGCGTGTCCCACTTCACCGCGGTCTTGCGTTCAGCGGTAAGCCACCCCGCGAACAGTTTGTCGCGCTGTTCAGCCGGCAACTTCGTGGCGAGTTGCATCTCCAGAACCCGCACTTTCGCCTCAATCTCTCGCTGCTTATTCAGTTGCTCCGCGGTGAGTACGGACATCTCGGGTTCGTCGGCGTTGTTCAAGAACGCGAACAGGCGGAAGTATTCCGTGTGCGTGATTGGGTCGAACTTGTGCGTGTGGCACTGCGCGCAGCCGGTGGTGAGGCCGAGCCAGGTCGTGCCCGTCGTGGCGACGCGATCCACCACGGCGTAATAGCGGAACTCCAGCGGGTCGATGCCGCCTTCCTCGTTGAGCATCGTGTTGCGGTGAAAGCCCGTGGCGATGCGGTCGCTTGGGTTCGCATTCGGGAGAAGATCGCCCGCGAGTTGTTTGATCGTGAACTGATCGAACGGCATGTCGTCGTTGATCGCTTTGATGACCCAGTCGCGGTACGGCCAGATGGAACGCCGGCGGTCCTTCTCGTAGCCGTTGGTGTCGGCGTAACGGGCGAGGTCGAGCCACTTGCGTGCCCAGCGTTCGCCGTACTGCGGAGAGGCGAGCAACTTCTCGACGAGCTTTTCATAGGCGTCCCCAGCGGGGTCCTTCACGAATGCATCGACTTCCTCGGGCGTTGGCGGAATGCCGATGAGGTCGAGGTAGACGCGGCGAATGAGCGTGGGCTTGTCGGCTGGTGGGGAATGCGTGAGACCTTCTTTGTCGAGTTTGGCGCGGATGAATGCATCAATGGCATTCACGCTCCCCTTCGGGTCGCGGCTAACTGGCGGATTCGGGCGCACAACCGGTCCGAACGCCCAGTGCGATTCGTACTTCGCGCCTGCGGCGACCCACGCCTTGAGCGTTTCCTTTTCCTTCGCGGTCAGTGGGATCTTGACCGCGGGTGGCGGCATGATCTCCTTGTCGTCGGTCGCGAAGATGCGGCGCACGAACTCGCTATCATCGACTTTTCCGAGCGTGGCTTCGGCACCTTCTCGCGTGTCGAGTCGCAGTTTCGCCTTGCGAGCCGCGTCGTCGGGTCCGTGGCACTTGAAACAGCGTGCCGACAGGATGGGCCGCACGTCGCGGTTGAAGTCCGGGGCATCCGCCGCGTGAACGGCGGGCGTGACCATGCCAGCGGCGACCACGATGATCCAACGCATCGCCTACCCCTTTTACTCGGGTGCGGGCGGCAGTTTTTCCCAGCTCGCTGCCGACACACCGGGTTCGATCATCAAGCGGTTCACGATCTCTTGCACGTCCTTGTCGTCTGCTGCTTCGGCGTGAATGTCCGCGACCAGGGACATCCGCTTGCGGCCCTTCTTCTTTCGGGCAGTGATTCCTGTAAGCGCCATCCCCGGGTGACCATTCGCGTGTCGGACGAGGGCCGTGCGGACGACCGCGTTTTCTTTAGCATCGCAAGCCACTCGCACGCGGTACAGTCCTTCCTGGAGGGCACGCTGCCTCCGGATGTCGTCGATCCCCTTCGAGAGATGACGAAGGCCAACTACGATGAAGAGGATAGATCCCATTCCGATCGTCGCGTGCCCACCGAAGCCGGCTCCGGCGAGCGTCCCGACCGCTGCCGAACACCAGAGCGTCGCGGCTGTCGTGATCCCGCGGACGTTCGCCCCTTCCTTGATGATGACACCACCACCCAGGAACCCGACTCCGCTGACGATGTACGATGCGATTCGAGTGGGGCTATTGGTGTCGACCATCAATCGCGAGAGGGACACGAACAGCGCCGCACCGACCGCAACGAGGGCATTGGTCCGCAACCCGGCCGGGTGCTGACGCCATTGCCGCTCGGCTCCGATGATGGTGCCGAGAAGCAACGCGAGACCGACGTTCCCGGCGAATTCAAGCAGTTCCAACGCGGACTCCGGGTTCACGCCCCGTTCGGGATGACACGCTGTTCGTGGCACGTTCGGGTGTACGATTCTTCCAGCGCCACCTCAAGACAGAGCCCGTGAGGAAGCCAGAGCGGAAGCGTCGGCAGTGGTTGCCCGATGGCGAGCGATTCGAGCCACACATCCACGCCTTGCGTTTTCTCGTGCACGACTCGCCGATACGCGGTGGCGTACAGTTCGGGCTCGGTCGTCGCGTGTGGGCTGCCGAGCCGTGCGAGCAACTCGGCGTGCAAGTTCGCGTGCCGATCGGTGACGACATCGACCATCAACAGTCCGATCGACTGCGACAGGTATGACACACACTTCGACACGAATGCATCGCGAGCCGTGGCACGGTCCTTGTTGCTGGGGCTGACGAACTCCACGGCACCCGCAAGTTGTGGCCCACCTTCCTGCTGGTAGACCAACACTTCGATCTGATCCGTTGTCACAGCATAGGGGATCGTGGTCGTGGGTGCGGGCGGGTTCCAGCCGCCAGCGAGGGGTGTATTAGCTTCGTCGAACGTCGCCACGTCGATCTCGATGCCGAATTGCACGTTGGCCTCGGCAAAATACCCCGCTGGCAACCGTCGATTGAGATCAGCAGCGAGGTACGTTGCCCACGAGTTGTGGAACGAATGCCAGTGCCGCCGACCACTCAACGGCGGTCGGAAGTGGTCGAGTAATGGCATGGTTCTCCTTTCACATCTTCGCGATGATGGCATCGGTGAACTGTGTCGTGCTCGCGGTGCCGCCGATGTCGCGGGTGCGGATAGTGCCCTCGATCAGCACGGATTCCACAGCCTTTTGGATGCGCTGGGCGGCGGTCGTTTCCCCCAGGTCTTTCAGCAACTCCATCGCAGGTAGGATCAGTGGCAGTGGGTTGGCCGTGTTGCGAGGCACGGCCTCGTGCGACGCGCCATAGACCGCCTCGTAAACCTTCACGCCGATGCCGTGGTTGATGGCCGCGGTGCAACTCACGCCGCCGACCAGACCCGCTCCGAGATCCGAGAGCAGATCGCCGTACATATTCCCGGCCGCGAGCACTTCGAACTGCTGTGGGCGGCTGACGAGTTGCATACAGGTGTTATCGACGATCAATTCCTTGGGTTCGATGTCCGTGAATTCGTTGGCCACCGTCCGGAAGCAATCGAGGAACAGGCCGTCGGCCATCTTCAGGATGTTCGCCTTGTGGATGCAGTGGATCGACTTGCGGCCCGTCTTCCGTGCAAGTTCGAACGACAGCCGGAAGAACCGCATGCACGCGACTTCGGTGACGATCTTGAAACTCTGTACCACGCCCGGCACGATCTCGTGCTCGCTGGCCGTGTACATATCCTCGGTGATCTCGCGAACCAGCAGGAAGTTCACGTCGGTGAAGCGGCTCTTAATTCCCGGCATGTTGTGGACCGGCCGCACGGATGCGTACAGCCCCAACCCGCGACGGAAGGCGACGTTGAAGTTTGTGGGAACCGTGGGGCCGTGAGCGGTTGGCGTGCCTGCCCCCTTCGGCTGAAGGAGTTTCGTCTTGAGTGCCACGCCGCACGCCTTCACGGCGTCGAACGTCTCTTTGGGTAAGGCGTCACGCGCCTGGTCGAGCGCGGCCCGACCCGCAACGTGGACCTCGAACTCGATCTCGGCTTTTGCGGCCTCGAACAGTCGCCGGATCGACGCTTCCTGATCCAGCCCAATGCCGCCACCCTGAACAAAAACGACCTTCCGCATGCTCTGCACCTCGGAGCCCTGGGACGCGATCATCTTATCGGAGTGAGAGAAGAAGAAGAGTAGCCACGGATGAACACGGATGAAACACGATGAATGACGGAATCGGAATGAACGATTGGCGATTGTCAAAGATGAAAAATGATTCCGGGCGATCTGCACAACCCACGTCCGGAACCATTCTGGAATCATTTCACTTAAGCGACGGCCTACCAAGGGTCAAAGCCCCGGAAGGACGACAGAAGCCCCGGACCAGGGGTTTGCTCACTTCGTTCGCTGCACCCCTGGCTACACTCCGTCGCCGCATCCGCGGCTCAAAACCAAAACTCCGGTCGCACTTCGCCCAACCGAACTGCGTTTGCTGGACAACCCGTGAACGCTCGTGCAAGATGGGTGTGAATTGCGAACCGCCAAACAAGCGGAGGTGAGCCTGAATGTCCCAAAGTCCCAAGACCGTGATTGGCATCCCCGGTCGGTGGTCTGACAGACGCGATGTTGTCTGTTCCATTGCATCGCAAAGCGGAGGCTACCTCTTTGCTGGAATGGTAATGGTGAAGATCGGAGCCGAGGACAACTTCACGCTGGAAATCTACGAACACGATCCCAAGCTCAAGAACGCATTCACGATCGCAGGCCAAGGTCGGTTGACAGATGATGATTTGGAAGCGATCGGATCACACACCTTCACGCTTTACCTGACAACCGAAGGTGGTTCCGTCGAAGCAGCCAAAAAGCTTCTTCATGCGGGCAATGCGTTGCTGAAATCTGGAGGTTTGGCGGTCAAAGTCGAATCGGCGGGAACGGCTCATCGTGCCGACCAGTGGGATGAGTATTGCGCCCACGATCATTTTGGCAACCTATTGCAAGCGTATGTAAGCTACATCGGCAGCAAGGGCGTGTATTACTCCTGCGGCATGCACAACCTCGGACACCCTGATGCAGTCGTTGAGGCGAAAATTCCTCCGAATGACGCGGCCAAATTGTTGCATACGTTCGTCGGCTACCTATTAGTCGAGAACCCAAAGCTAAAAGACCGCGAAACTTTCAGTGTTGACGCGGATGCTCCACGGTACCGGCTTTTTCACGAACCGTGTCGGATGTACGAGGCAGGCGATTTGTTTCACAATCCGTTCGGGATGTGGAAGATGATCCCCGCATAGAATCGCAATCGAGTCGCTGTCGTTTGCGACCGACCTGAACCAACACGAACTTCCTGAGTCAGGCTGTCGCGTGTTTCGAAGCACATCCCAGTCCGATCGTCATCACAGCCGGTGGCGGATGGCCCAGAGGTCGGGGAACACCGGCAGGAATAGCGAGCGCTTCAGGAACTCCACGCCCAGCGAGCCGCCCGTTCCCTTCTTGCTGCCGATGGTCCGTTCCACAAGTTTGATGTGTCGGTAACGCCACTCCTGAAAGCCCTCGTCGAAGTCCGTCATCAACTCGAAGAGAATCTCCAGGTTCGGTTCGGTCTTGTAGAGCCGCAGAATCCCTTCCTCCATCGCTTCGTCCGACGCTGTGGGGAGTGTCGGGTCGCGCTGCAAGAGTTGCTCCGGGATCGCCACGCCGTGATGCCCGAGGAACGCATAGAAGGCGTCCACCACCGATGGTTCGTTGAGTCGGCGCTGCAATCGCTCGAAAGAGGGCGTGCCGGGTTGCTGGTACTTCATCATGTCGGCGCGTTTGTAGCCGAGAACGAATTCCATCTCGCGGAACTGCGACGACTGAAACCCCGACGCCTTTTCGAGCCGGTCGCGGAAGCTACCGAACGACATGGGCGTGAGCGTCTCGACGATGTCCACCTGCTCGACGGACACCTTCATGATGGTGCGGAGTCGCTTGAACGTGCTGATCGCGGGGTACAGCCGACCGGCGACGAAATCGGCCTTCACCTTATCGAGTTCGTGGAGCAGCAGCTTGAACCACAGCTCGTAAGCCTGGTGTGCAATGATGAACAGCAATTCGTCGTGCTCTTCGGGCTCCGACCGCGGGTGCTGGAGCGCGAGCAGTTCTTCGACGTGCAGGTAGCTGGCGTATGTGAGTTCCAAAACGAATCCCTCGTCTGTGCCGTGCGAAGCCGCAAGCGGCTTCAATTGGTATAAGCCGCTTGCGGCTTCGCGCGGCAACCACTCATCATTCTCGCAAATCCGGGGGAACTTTTCGCGTGCGCGGCTTATCCCAATGTCGTCTCTACTGTGGAGGACGGCATGAGCGACACCGACACGGCCCTGGTGAACCGGGCACGCAGTGGCGATCGACCCTCATTTGAGGAGTTGGTTCGCCGCACGTCGCGACTCGTGTACGCACGCCTGTACCTCGACACCGGCTGCGCCGACCGAGCCGAGGATCTGCTGCAAGAAACGTTTCTCCTCGCGTTTCGTGCGATACCCAAGCTCACGGATCCCGCCGGCTTCCGAACGTGGCTCCTCTCCATTGCTCACAACGTACTGATCGACGACGCTCGCCGCTCGTCCCGGCTCAAGCGACTCAAGCCGCCGCCGTCGGACAGGCCAATCTCGGAGTTGCCGTCGGCCGGGCCTTCGCCGGATGAAGTCGCGGAACACAGCGAGATGCGCCAGCGCGTGCTGGCCGTGCTGCGGTCGCTGCCGGAAGAGTACCGGCTGCCGCTGACGCTGCGATACATCACCGGCGCGGATGCCGAGGTCATCAGCCAGCAACTTGGGCTGACGAACGGATCGCTGCGAGGCTTGCTGCACCGTGGGCTGAAGATGCTTCGCGAGCGCTTGCCGGCTGATCTCGCCCCGAGTGGCATTGGCGAGCGGGGGACGTGAGTCCCCTGTTGAATGCGCAAATAACAGGGGACTTACGTCCCCCGCTCGCCAAGACACTGCTTCCGAGGAACCCATGTCAACGCACACCTGGACCGAAGAACACGTCGAAGCATACCTCGCCGGGGGCCTGACCGCTCAGGAAGCGGAGCGGTTGGAAGCCCACGTCGAGGAGTGCGCCGAGTGCGAAAGTTTGCTCTCCACTACCCGCGGTCTGGAATGCGAGTTGAACAACTTGTTCGCTGGCGTTCGACCCGGCCCCGAACTTGAGGATCGTATCATGGACCGTCTTCGCGTCGAGCCGGCAGCGCCGAAACCCATACTTTCGCGCTGGTCCGCACGGGCCGTCGCCGCCGCGGCTGCTGTGGTGTTCGTGGGGGCGTTTGGCGCACTCGCCAGTTCCGTCGCCGACGGCAACTTGCCGATGCCGGGCGGCTCACGAGTGAAGAAGCAATTGGCTGCGACTTCGCGTGCCGCTGGTGAAGCGGATTCTCGCCGTTCGCGGGACGATGCTGTCTTCGGGGATTTGGTCAACGAAGACCCCGGATTGCAATCGAATCTCGAAGCCGCACTGCCCGACCTGGATCGCCTCGAAAAGCAGACCGTGGATGCGGCCGTCACGACAGACAACATCGGTCAGCCGAACGCACCACGAGAAACCGCGGCGGGATCCAGTGGCGTGGGCGGCACGGGCTATACGTCCTCCACTGGGCGATTGGGTGATACCCGATCGAGGAGATCGGCCGATCCGTACCCGAAACTCCCCTTCCCGTCACTTCCACCCAGCGTAACTCCAGTCAGCGGACCGATTCCGCCACCAACCGGAATTCCCACCCCCGTTGCTCCCGTTCCAGTGCTTCCTGTCACGTCCCCCACGCCGACGCTTCCAATGGGCGAGGGGGCGCAGAAGCCCAGCGATCCCAAGAAAGACCCGGGCTTCGATCCGAGCCCGGAACCGACGAAGCGGGTGATCCTTCGCTCGGGGAACATCGAGTTCGAGGTGCCTTCGTTCGATGCCGCCGCCGCGACCGTCACCAAGAGCGTGACCGGCCTCAAGGGTGCGTTCATCGCCACGATCAACAGCGACAAGCTTCCCAACGGCAAGGTGAAGGGTTCGATCACCGTTCGCACGCCGCCGGAACATCTCGATTCGCTGGTGCTAGAACTGCGTAAGGAACTCGGCAAGGACGGCGAACTCAAGGGCGTTCGCATCTCCAGCCAGGACGTGACCAAGCAGTACACCGACCTCGAAAGCCACCTGCGAGCCTACCGCACGATGGAAACCCGGCTCATCCAGATCATCAAGGAAGGGAAAGGCGAGATCAAACAGCTCCTCGAAGCGGAACGGGAACTCGGCACGTGGCGCACCAAGATCGAGGCAACCGAGGGTGAACTGCGGTACTACGCGAACCTCGCGGCACTCAGCACGCTGACGATCACGCTGACCGAGAAGGAGCTTCGCGCTGCGGTCTCGCTGACCGAGAGCGAGCGAGTGCAGGCCGGTGTCGAAGTCGATGACGTGGACAAGACTTATCAGGAAGTTCTCAAGGCGGTGCTCGACGCGAAGGGCCGCATCACGAAGTCCGAAGTGAAGCAACTCGCGGCCGGGCAGTTCAACGCCTCGCTCAACTTCGAGGTTCCCCCGGAAGCGTCGGGCACGATCCGCGATCGACTCAAGCAACTCGGTCGCATCGCCCGACTGGAGATCGATCGCCTACAGCACGTCGAAGGCGGAACGTTCCCCACCGACGCCAAGACGAAGCGCGGCGACACCGTGTTCCTGGTTTCGATCTACAACCTCGCAAACGTCGCCCCGCGTGAAACGGCGCTGCTTCAGATCGCGGTCTCCGAGGTGCCGAAGGCGTTCCAGACCCTGCGAGAAGTCGTGGGCAAGACAACGAGCCGCGTGTTCACCGCAAAGTTCGACGAACAGGACAAGCAGAACATCACGGCGCAACTCGATTTCGAGGTTCGCCGCACGGATGAAGGGATCGTTCGCGCTGCTCTCGAAGCCGCAGGCGAAACCTTCTCGCGGCAACTCACACGCAGCCCCGAGAGCGACAACGTCACCGACACGAAGGTTCTCTACCGCGTCACAATTCTCTCGATGAGCCGGCTGCGACCGCGTGAAACCGCCACGATGAACGTCGCAGTGGTGGACGTGCCTGCCGCGTATCAGTCGCTGCGAGATGCCATCGCGAAGGCGAACGGCCGCATTCTGAACGCACAGATTAACGAGCAGGACCGCACGAACATCACGGCCGTTCTCGATCTCGATGTGAAGCGTGCCGACGAGCCCGCGATTCGTGCGGCCTTCGACGCTGCCGGCGAAGTCCTTGCACGGCAAGTCACGCGGGCTGGGGAGAGCGAGAACGTCACCGACTCCAAGGTGCGCTACACCGCGACGCTGGTTGCCGCGAACCGCCTGAAGCCGCGCGAGACCACGACGCTCGGCCTCGAAGTGGGGAACGTGGACGAAGCTGCGACGCTGTTCGCCGCACAGGTCGCGGAGGTGAAAGGCCGGCAGGTCGATGCCAAGTTCAGCCGGGAAAGCTCGGGTAAGACGCTCGCGAAACTGGTGTTCGAGGTGCCGTTGACAGCCGCGGCGGGGGTGATCGATCGCTTCAAGGCTGCGGGGACCGTGCGGGTGTCGCAATCGGTCCGCGATCCGCAGGCCACCGAGGGCCGGTTCGCGACAGCTCGCATCGAGGTCACGCTGGGGAACCGCGACAGCATCGTTTCGGATGAGGACGGCCTGGGTTCGCAGGTTCGCCGCGGGCTCTCGTACAGCGCCTCGGTGCTGCTGACTTCCGTGACGTGGGTGATCTTCGGCCTGTGCGTGATTCTCCCGTGGGCGATCATCGGCTACGTCGTCTACCGCGTGGTTCGCCGCACGTTCCTGGCAGCCCCAACGCCAGAGACCGCACTACCACCCGCCCCGCCGACCGCAACCGCGTGACACTCCGTTGACCACAGCGGCCCGCGCCGGGTAATGTGAACGCACGGAGGACGCACGCATGACGATCACGCTACCGGACGAATTGCGAGACGAACTGGAACGCAAAGCGAAAGCCAGCGGCTTCGCGACCGTGGACGAGTACGCTCTCAATCTCGTCATTGAAAATATGGCTGAGGATGTCGAGGGGCCGGACGTTGCCCACTCCCGGCTGACCCCGCGGAACAGGGCAGAACTCGAAGCGATGCTGGACGAAGGCATGAACAGCGGTGGCGACGTAATCGCCGACAATGCGTTCTGGGCCGAACGCCAGCGTGTACTGTTGGAGAAACTCGCAAAGAAATCTGGGATCGCCTCGTGAGCATCGTGATCGCGGCCCGCGCTCAAGCGGACATCGACATCGCGTCCGAAGAACTCGCCGATACTTATGGGGCGGCGATCTCCTTGTTGTTTCAACGTCGCCTCGCTGAAAACACTTCGACGGCTTGAACGGCTCCCTCTGGCGGTTGCTCCGATCGACCCACCTTACCCCAAACACCCGGAATTGCGGGTGCGTCCCGTCTACAGATTTCGGCGTCGGTTGGTGTACTACGTACCGATAACTGATGGAATTCGCGTCTTTCGCGTCCTCCACTCGGCACAAGACGCGAACGCGATCTTCGGCTAACGTCACACTTTCAGGTTCTTGATGAGTTGCTCGGTGATCGTGGCGGTGGTACCGTCGCCGCCGAGGTCGCGGGTCAGGCCCACACCGTTCTGCAAGGTTGTCGCCACGGACTTCTCGATCTTCACAGCCGCCTCGCGGTGACCCACATACTCCAGCATCAGGGCGGCGCTGCGAACCACCGCAATCGGGTTCGCCCAACCCTTGCCGGCGATGTCCGGCGCGCTGCCGTGAACCGCTTCGAACACCGCGTAACGGCTACCGTAGTTCGCCCCCGGAACCACACCCAACCCACCCACCAGACCCGCCGCCAGGTCCGAGATCACATCGCCGAAGAGGTTCTCCATGACAAGCACATCGTATTCTGATGGGTCGCTCGCCAGCTCCAGGCAGACGTTGTCGATCGGCTTCTCCTCGAACTGAATGAACGGGTAATCCTCCGCCACGGTGCGGGCACACTCGAGGAATAAGCCGTCGGAGAGTCGCATCACATCTGCCTTGTGGCAGAACGTTACCAGTCGCCGACCACCGTGCCGGGCCAGTTCGAACGCGAACTTCACGATCCGTTCCGCCGCTGGCCGCGTGATGAGTCGCACGCTTTCCACCACGCCTGGAACCACCTGATGTTCCAACCCCGCGTACAGACCCTCAGTATTCTCGCGGACAACGACGAGATCCACCTTCTCGTAGGGCGTCTTCACGCCGGGGAGCGTGCGAACGGGGCGAACGCTGGCGAACAGGTCGAGCCCTTGTCGCAATCGCACGTTGATGGAGCGGTAGCCCTTGCCCACGGGCGTGGTGCATGGCCCTTTCAACGCAACTCGGTAGCGGCGGATCATCTCCAGGGTTTCTTCGGGGAGCGGTTCCCCGTGTTGCTCGGCAGCGGGAATGCCAGCCGCGGCTTTTACCCAGTCGATTTTGACACCGGCAGCCGCGACCACACGGCACGCCGCCTGAGTTACTTCTGGCCCGATCCCGTCGCCTTCGATCAAAACGATCTGCATCGCAAGCCCTCTCGGTTATCCGTCAGCATGCCGAACGAGGTGCCAAGCGGCAAGCGGTAAGGTCGTGAGTCCTTTTTGCTCACGACTGGTCACCCTTCGCTCATTTCGTTCTCGTAATTGTCGCGCTTGGCGATGAATTTCATTGTGAGTCAAAGCAGTTGTTCATGCGCGGAATCATCGCGACTTCTGGGAACGGAATCTGCTAGAATCGACTCCAAGATAGTTAAGTAGCTCCGTTCCGCCGCCGGAGGCGACCGATGGATACGACAGTTCGCGCAACTTGCCCACAATGCCAGACGATCTTGAAGATCCCCAGCCAGTGGCTTGGCCAGGCGATCAAGTGCAAGAAGTGTGGCACGGTCGTGCGAACAAAGGCACGGGGCGACGGCGCCTCCGAAACCGGGCAACTGGACTCGACGCCTCACAACGGGAACGGGGCTGATCCCGGCGCGTTCGATTTTAACGCAGGGGCCGATGAAGGCGACGGAATGTTGCCCGACCCGTTCTCCGTCCCCGAACAACAGAACGATGGCTTCGACCCAACGGGCGGAGCCGATGTCTCCTCGCAACCCGCAGCTCCGCCACCGCCGAGTTACCCTTACCCCGTTCCTCCGGGCTACCCGCAACCAGGCGCAGCTTACGGCGCCCCTCCGGGCTACCCATACGCTCCACCTCCGGGTTACCCGTATGCCCCGCCTCCGGGGTATCCGCCGGGCGCCCCTCCGGGGTATCCGCCGGGCGTTCCTCCAGGGTATCCGCCGGGCGCCCCTCCGGGGTATCCACCAGGCGTTCCTACAGGATATGGTCCCCCTCCGGGAGCCTATGGTGCTCCTCCTGGCTATCCCTACGGCGCCCCTCCGGGCTACCCACCGACGGCAGCCCCCGCTTCCGGGGTCTATGGCGGTGCAGCGCCTCCGGGATATCCCTACCCGATGCCTCCCGGTGCGACGCCCGCGCCTGGAATGCCTGCTGCCCCCGCCTCAGGGATTTACTCGGGCGGTGGAGGTGCTTACCCACCCGCGCCCGCCGCGCCTGCCGCTCCGCCTGCACCAAAATTCGCGGCACCCCCGGCTCCCGCTGCGAAGGCTCCCGCTTCGGGCGTGATGTCGGCTGCCAACGGGCAGGGCGTTGCGAAGCCCGGAGTGCCCGCGAAGCCCGGAGTGCCCGCGAAGCCCGGAGTGCCCGCGAAGCCCGGAGCGCCAGTGCAAGCCGCGCGACCTGCGGCTGCCAAGCAACCAGCCAACGGCCGACCCGCTGCCCAGTCCGTGCCGAACAGCGCATTCAAGACGGATGTGCCCGTTGTCGGCAGCCGATCCCGGAAGGGGAACGCCAAATCCAAGATGATCTGGCTCGCCATCTGCCTTGTGATCACGGGCGGGATGGTGACCGGGGCGATTCTCGCAGCCAAGTCGCTGAACGAGAAATTTGCCAAGGACAAGCTGAAGGAAATCAACGACCCATACAAGCTGGTCGAACTCCTCGGGAGCAACGAGCCCAAGGAACGTGAGGCCGCGTACAAGGCTCTCCAGGAACTCGGAGACAAGGCCGATGCTGCCCTCAAGGAAGGCGCTCGATCCACCAACCCCGATATCGCCAAGAAGTCCCAGGAGTTGTTCGCCCTCATCAAGGTGCCTGACAAGGGACACGCGAAGGTTGGCGGGGCGTTCCCCCGGCGAATCCTGTTCATCCACATCAGCAAATACATGTTCCTGAACCCGCTTACGGCGGGCCAGGCTGGCGGCGAGGACCGCACCAAGGGGGCAGCCATCCGGCTCGCCAACGAGTGGAATGTCCCGTTCGACCCCAAGGATAACGAGCGAAACCAACTGTTCTTCATGTCTGACACCGCTCGCCCCGACAATCCGAAGTCCAACGACATCCAGACACCCATGAAGAATGTCGTCGAGGGGACCTACACCCAGTTCTTCGCCACGAGCCGCGGGCAGGACCGCATCGCCGTGTACTTCGGTGGCCACGCTCTCGAAGTCGGCGGCAAGACGTACCTCGCACCCATCGAGGGCGATCTCGACGATCCGGAACCCACGCTCATCCCACTGTCGGACTTCTACGACAAGATGAAGGCGTGCAAGGCGACTCAGAAGCTCGTGATCTGGGACGTTTGCCGATACAACCCGCAGCGAGGTCGCCAGCGACCCGGCAGTGAGCCGATGACCGAATCGCTCTATAAATCGCTCGCCGCGGCTCCGCCCGGCGTCGAGGTCATCATCACCTGCCAGCCTGGCGAGAACGCACTGGAGTTCTTCAACGTCCAGATCGAGGCCGGTGCGACCGCGAATGCCGCCAAGTACGCGGGCAGTGCGTTCCTGGAGTCAATGAAATACGTCGCCGCCAAGAGCGGGCGAACGACTTCCAAGCAACCCGTGCAGACCGACCCGATTCCGACAGTGGACTGGGCGAAGGCCGTTGGCGATCGCGTCGCGGTCATGGCAACGTCGCCCGTGGTGAATCTCAAGCAAGGGGTCAAACTGGAAGGAAAGGCTCCAGCAAACTGGGTGGCGTTCAACCCGGATGAACCGATTGCCAAGCGGTTCGACTTCCCACTGCCGCCGAAGGGGACCAACCCGGCTGAAGTGGCGTCCATCGTGAATGAGTTCAACGTTCCGTCGATCAAGCTCGACCTCATCGACGCCGGACTCGGTGCCCTACCATTCCGGGAAGAAGTGATGAAGGATTACAAGGCCGACATCCCGATCGACACGATCTTGAAGGACAAGGCCAACTACAAGTTCCAGGCCAAGACTTTTGAAGCTCTCGACAAGGTCCGCTCGATGTGGACCGTTACCAGTGGTGCCTCGGGCGGACCGCAGATGCGAGACGACTTCAAGGCACCCGTCAATGACGCCCTCAAGAACGAGATCAAGAAGGAGCAGGATTTCTGGGCTATCGGCGTGGCGGAACTCGAACTGATCAACGCGGAACTCGACTCGCTCGCCGCGAGCCGCGACTCTCAGTCGAAACGTTGGCAGGCCCACTACGACTACGCAGTTGCGACGATCAAAGCCCGGCTCGCGTTCATGAACGAGTACAACAAGCTTATGGGCAACGTTCTGACCGAGACCCTCCCTGCACTCGATATGAAACTCGGCCAGGATACGTACAAGCTGACGTCTCAGGAGAAGATGAAGAGCGGCAAGGATGTTCAGGCGATCGCGGCTGAGGCCAAGGAGGCGTACAACAAACTCATCACCGAGCACAAGGGAACTCCGTGGGCGGTGCAGGCCAAGCGAGACAAGGCCTTCTCACTGGGTCTGGCCTGGCAGCCGCTCAGCTCGGGAGCCAGCACAGCACCGTGATTCCTTGATGATAAAGGACGCCAGAAATCACGCACGATCCAGACATCACCGGTCTGGATCGTGTCGTTTCCGGGGCTTCAACCACCGCGGTAGGCTTCCGTAACTTCACGCACCGACACGTATCGAATCCCGAGGGCACAGCCCTCGTCCCGCGTCTTGGCCTGGTACAACCCAGCAGCGGGGATGTCGATCCCGGTGCTGGCGTCCTCCGCCATCCACACGTCGAACCCCGCCAGCTTCAAATCGCGGGCAGCGAAGAAACAGCAAATGTTTGTGGCGATTCCACACACGACAACCGCAGTGATTCCGCTCGCCTTCAGGAACGCTGCGAAACCCGTGTGCTGGGCCGTTACCGCGTAGGCGTCGAAGGCGGGGTCGTATCCTTTGTGCCAGATCGCGGAGAATCGCTGTGTGTGCAATCCCGGAACGAACTCCGCACCGGGCGTGCCGATCACGCAGTGCGGCGGGTAGATGTTGTCGCGTTGGCCGAGGAACGAGCAGTGGTCGGCCGGGTGCCAGTCCTGCGTGGCGTCGATCCGCGCGAACGGCAGCGCCAGCAGCGCGTTGATGTGGGGAATGATCGCGAGAGCGCCCGGCACGGGGAGTTCGGCCGGGCACAGTTCGGTGAACCCCTGCTGCACATCGACGACGAGCAGGGAGGTGGAACGTGGTGTGAGCGTGGTCATGCGAAATGTTATACATCTTTTAGCGGCCGCCCCAGCGGGGCGGCACGCCTAACGGCTGTCACTTCTTGATGAAGCTCTTGTGGATGAGAGCGTTCTGCCGAGCGGGGTCGCGGGATTCCGTGCTGAGTCCCGCGCGGTCCTCGACTCGCTGCACGTTCAGCCGGTTGCCGGTCGAACTCGTCGAGCCATTCGGTGCCGGGTTCGCGATTCCGGGCGTCTGCACACGATCCAGTTGCTGTTGTGCGACCTCCTGAAATTGCAGTTGGTTCCCATCGTTGGTCTGCAGCGTTTGAACAGCCGGGTTGCGATCGCGTCCGACAGGTTGAGCCATGTTGCCACCATTTGCCGTCAGCATCCGAGTCCGCGTTGCTCCGCTGCGACCGGTGAACGAAGACTGGAGTTGGGCTGCCGTGATGTCCGGCATTGCGGCTTCAAGGTTCGTTTGCAACCCGACATCTTGATTGGTGAGATCGGTATCGGCGTTGGTCAGGTTGTTCGCCCCCGCGGCGGGTTGCTGGCCGGCCATCGCCAGGAAGCGTTCCACTTCCTGCGTGCTCGGGATTGGCGGCAGTGGCTTGTCGGTCGTCTCGGCGACCGCGTCCGCCGCCTGCGACTTCAACAACCGCGGCCATGCCTTCTGGAACATGGCGTTCGAGCCGTACACCTCGGCTCCCGTCACCTGCCCATTCACGAGGAATACCACGCCGACCACGTTCTTGCGGGTTTCGCCAGCCGTGCGCAATGCGGTCTCGAACTCGGCCACCTTGGCCTGAAGGTTCTTGTTCTCCAGGGTAAGCTGGAAGCTCGACTCCGACTCGGCGGCGTTAACCTTGGTTTTGAGCTTCTCGGAGAGCTTGTCCTGGTTCGTCTTCACGTTGGCCCACACCTCGCCCTGCTGGCGGGTGGCGTTCGCGTACAGCAGTTTATTCCCCACGATTCGCTGGTCGGACTTGGTGAATTGCGTGGCCGATTCGTTGCCGCGATTGGTCCAGCGCCCGGCCTCGACGCAGTGAGCGGGGAACGGCACCCGGCCCGACTTCGGTGGCACGAGCATGTCGATGGCGAACACGCGGTCTTGCTGGCCGCCCTTGATGATGTCGCCTTCCTGGATGAACAGTTCGTAGTCGCTGGAGTTGTTCTCGACTTCCAGGGTGTTCACATTCTTCGTTTCGTGGACAACGGCCCAGCCGGCTTCGAGGGCTTCTTGCAGCGTGGCAACTTTGTGCGTGTCGGTAACGGCATCCCGCCCGTGGATGAAAAACACCGTGAGGTTGTTGTGGGTGACCGGGGCGGAGACATGCGGTTGCTCGGCGGCCGCGGCCGCCTGCGTGGGCACCGCCGACCCGCCGCCCACGTACCAGAGGCCCGTGAGGGCGAGTAACACGACGCCAAACGCTGTGTAGGACGATTTCACGATGAATCCCTCCGCCGAAGTGAGTGAGAGACGCGAACGACAAGACGGGACGACCGAACGTTTTGATTGTAACCCAGGAACGGGCTGGAACGCGATGCGGAAGCTGTAACGAGTGGGTAACGTCTGTCGGGAAGTGCAGCGGCAGGCGAGCGGCAAAAGAAATCGAAGCAATGGCACGCGGATCTCGCAGATCAAACGCGGATGAAGAGGATCAGACAAAACCAGGATCAACCACAGAGTCACAGAGAGCACAGAGACAAAACAAAAGGCCGAGACAGAGTTGTGTTCAAACCCTGGATTTTCTCGGTGTTGGGTTTCCTCTCTGTGCTCTCTGTGACTCTGTGGTTAATTCTCTTGTCCGATTCAACTCAGCGTAACGCCCGCGTCCTTCGCGATCTTCAGCACGCGTTCGCGGGCGGTCTTCGCAGCGCCGTCCGGGTTCTCGTGGCAGGTGTAGAGTTCAATCGTCACCCAGTCCTGGTAACCAATTTCCTTCAGCGCCTTCAGCGTGGAACCGAAGTCGATCGCACCTTCGCCGGGGATCAGGTGGTGATGCACCCGTGTTGGCGCGATGTCTTCGAGGTGAACGTGGCGGATCAGTTTGCCGAGCCGACGCACGGTGTCGGCTGGGTCGTCTTTCACGCAGTACGAGTGACCGATGTCGAAGTTTAGGCCCAGGAACGGCGACGAAATCTTGCTGGCGAATTCGAGGTACTGATCAGCCGTTTCGATGAGCAGGTCCGGCTCCGGTTCCACGAGCAGCAGCACTTGCTCCTTCTCGGCGTGTTCGACCACGGGCTTCAACATCTCGACGAACAGCTTGAGGCACTCGCCCCATGGTCGGCCTTCGATCGGGCCACCGGGTTCGGTGGTGATGCACTTGGCACCGAGTTCCTTGGCCAGCGTGAGTGCCCGCTTCGTGTGGTCGATGCGAACACAGCGGTAGTTCACGTCCGGCTCGATCCACGACGGGTACCAGTACTTTTGGCGGTGGTCGTTGACCGCGTGCATCATGAACGCGTTGATGTTCGAGATGGCGAGCTTGTTGCGGGTCAGCGCATCGCGGATCGCCTGCTTCTGCTCGGGCAGCAGATACGCGGGCCAGGCGTGCGGCACGTCGGCCATGATCTCGACGCCACGGTAGCCGAGACCGGCGAGCCGCGTGACCGTGTCGGAGAAGGAGTGGTGCAGGTAGGCGTTGGTGGAGAAGGCCAGTTGCATTTGAAACCCGAGAAGAGAGCCACGGACGAGCACGGATGAAACACGGATAAATGACAAAGCACAGAATGGCCACAAAAAGGCACAAAGAGACACAAAAAGGAAAGACAGCAGACTCTTGGTCTCTGCTTCATTTTTGTGCGTTTTTGTACCTTTTTGTGGCCATTGCTTTCTCTCTTATCTGTGTTTCATCCGTGGCTCGTTTTCGTGTATTCCTCCAGCATAGCGAACTGCTTGCCGAAGTCGTGTTCCTTGACGCCGATGGGGCTCTTGAAGAAGCACGCGAGGTGCGGCATCGTTCCGGTTTCGCTGCGGCGCTGAGCCAGGGCCGTGAGGCGAACGAGGTCGATCACCAGCGGCGCAGCCAGGAGCGAATCGCAGCCCTGCCAGGTGAACTGCATCGTCATCTTCGTGCCGAGGAAGCCTTCGTAGTGGATGTGGTCCCACGCGGTTTTCCAGTCGTCCAGCGATTCCACATATTCGATGCTCACGATCGACTGCGGCTTGTAGCCAAGCATCTCCGCGAGCAGCGCATCCTTGCTCTTCAGCTTCGATGCCTTGTTCTCGGGGTCGTTCAGCACTTGCCCGTCGCGGTTGCCGAGGATGTTGTGCCCGACCCAGCTCAGCACGCGCAGATTGCGGCGTGCGAACAGCGGAGCCAGCACCGATTTCACGAGCGTTTCGCCGGTCTTGAGGTCTTGCCCCGCGTGCGGCACGCCACGCTTGCGGGCCAACTCGTCGAGTGCTGGCAGCGTCGCGCCGCGGCTCGGCGTCATGTTCACATAGGGGAAGCCGGCGTCCATCGCGGCGAAGGCGTAGATGCTGCTTGTCGGTAGCGCGGCCGGGGCCGGGCGTTCGAGCGCGGGCAGCAGTTTTTCGAGCGACTCTTGCTCGGCACTCGCTTCGAACGGCGGTTCTGTCGAAGCCGCGTTCACGACGATCAGTTGGTCGAGGTTCTGGCTCGTTTTGAAAGCGCGAAGGTCGGCCTGAATCTGGGTGATCGCCTCGCGAGGGGTGCGGGCCTGTCGCACGTCGGCTCGGTCGGCCAGCGCTGTGATCGCGGAGTTCGGCTTGTACACGACACCGGGGCGAAGGTTGTTCGACCAGGCTTCCAGGTCGCTGGCACACGCGGCAATGGTGCGCTCATCGAACACGTTCGCCCGTGCCCGCATCTCGCAGACCGCCGAGAGGAACGTGGCTTGCCGGATGTCGTGCCCGCCCACGACAATGCTGGCCGGTTCGTCGAGTTCGAGTTTATCGAACAGCGGAAGTGCCGTGACAAGCCCGGTGGTCGGCGTCAGTCCCCGTGCGAGGGCCGACAGACCGAGTGCGGACGTGCTGGCGACTCCGCCACACGCACCGATGAACCACAATCCGACTCGCCGCTGGGCCATGACTGGGGACGTCCGCTAATGGAGAGAAGCTGGGCAGGGTGGGTACACCAATTCTACATGAATTGTCGGAGGTTCACCCATTCGGTCAAGTTCGCGAATCTTCGGTTCGCGGGAACGATTGCGGGATTCGCCCGAACAAACCGAACGATCACCGATTGTTCAGCACTGCGCTCGGGGTTGCCACCTGGGAGCCACGGGGTTCATCCCCGTGGTGTCTGACATCTCCAAACACCACGGGGATGAACCTCGTGGCACGCGTGTCAACGTCCTTCCAGCACGTCGCGAACCAGTCCTTCGTCGATGTCGCCGACAAGTTTCACTTCGCCGAGTCGTGTCGGGAGGATGAACCGTAATTTCCCCGCGGCGGACTTCTTGTCGCGTCGCATCACGGCAATGAGTTTGTCGGTATCCCAGCCGGGCCGCGGTGCGGTGGGCAGCGAGAACTCGTTGAGTAACGCGATTTGCCGGCGGGTGATATCCGCGTCGATCATCCCGAGTTTCTCGGCCAGCCGGCTCGCGCAGACCATCCCGGCCGCGACCGCTTCGCCGTGGAGCCACGCGCCGTAGCCGCCGACCGTCTCGAAAGCGTGCGCGAACGTGTGCCCGTAGTTTAGCACGGCCCGCAGGCCGGTTTCTTCACGTTCATCCTTCTCCACCACGTCGGCCTTGAGCTGGCACGACCGGCGAATGAGGTGGATCAGCGATTCGGGTTTTCGAGCGATGACGCTCGCCACGTTCGCTTCCAGCCACGCAAAGAACTCTACATCCAGAATGACGCCGTATTTCACCACTTCGGCGAGGCCGCTACGAAACTCGCGTTCCGGGAGCGTGTCCAGGTATGCCGTGTCGATCCAGACGCCGGCCGGTTGGTGGAACGCCCCGATGAGGTTCTTCCCCTTCGCGTGGTTGATGCCGGTCTTGCCGCCGACCGACGAATCGACCATCGACAGCAGCGTCGTCGGCACCATTAGCAACGGCAAGCCGCGGTTGTAGCTCGCGGCCGCGAACCCCGCCAGGTCGCCGACCACGCCGCCACCAACCGCAACGACAACGGTGCTTCGGTCGGCCGCCACGTCGTACATCGCATCATAGAGCCGGGATAGTTCCGTCTGCGATTTCGATTCTTCGCCTGCCGGCACTTTTGCAATTGCAGTGCCGAACCCCGCTTCCTGGAGTGATGACTCAATGACCTGGGCGTGTGGTCGCGTGTTCGCATCCGCGACAACGAACGCGAGTTTCGCTTTCGGGAGGGCGGCTCGCGTGAACGGACCGATGCCGGTGGTGTCGCCGGTGGTCAGGGCGATGTCGTAGGACCGTGGGCCAAGGTTCACGCGGACGGTTTGCATACAGGCAATCTATTCCGTGGCGAGGCGTGCGGCTTGGGTCTATCCTGGCGAACGGTGATCGGCGAGCCGCGTCAGTTATGACGCGGGTTCTTGTGAGTCACCCGTGCCGTGACCGGCACGGCTCGCCAATCGCCGCTTGTCTGGACTCGCACATGTCATCGTCCCTGCCGCCACCGGATGATCCGCGATACCGGCCACCCGAACCGCCGTGGCGCGAGTTCGCCCGTGCGCCGCTGGTGCCGGTCGCGCTCGCCGCAACGCTCGGGTTGATCGTCGATCGTTATGCGGGTGCCTCGTCGTTCGCGGCGCTGTCGGTCGGGTTCGCCGCACTGGTCGCATGGCTGGTCGGGCGATCCCGGCCGTCGGCACCGATGTGGCTCGCCATCGCGGCGGCGGGGCTCGCTGCAGCGCACCACCACAACCACCTGCACTCGTTCGAACCAAACGACATCGGCTACATGGCCCCCGATGTGCCGACGCTCGTGCGGATTCGTGGCACGCTGGACGAAGAACCGATGCGGTATCGGCCACCGAAACCCAATCCGCTCGTGACGGAACCCAAGGGTGAGACAACCGCGACAGTGCTTGCCGTCAGTGCGGTCGAGACCCGCGACGGCTGGGCACCTGTGTCTGGTCGCGCGCGGCTCACGGTGGAAGGGCAGCTTGACGGCTTACACCACGGCGATGTGCTGGAAGTGAGCGGGCGATTGTCCAAGCCATCGTCTGCGGCGAATCCCGGCGAGCGCGACTTTCGGGCACACTTGCTCGATCAGCGGATCACGGCAACAGTTCGCGTGGAGATGTCGGCGGGCGTGACGCGACTGGAGGAAGGCTGGCGCGGCACGCTGTTCGGCTGGCTCGGCGTAGTTCGCGGCTGGGGAACGCGGTCGTTGCAGGAATCGCTGCCACCCGATGAATCGGGGCTCGCGGCGGCACTGCTCCTGGGCGACACTGCCGCCCTCGATCGCGACGGCTGGGATGCTTACGTCCGAACCGGCGTGGTGCATGTGCTGGCCATCTCGGGGCAACACCTTGTTGTGCTTGCCGCGTTCGTGTGGCTCATTCTCTTGATCTTCGACGTGCGCCGGCGACACGGCGCGTGGCTCGTCATCGCCGTGATGATTGGCTACACGCTGCTCACGGGGGCACGCCCCTCGGCCGTGCGTGCGACGGTCATGGTCTGCTGCGTGTGCCTGGCCATCGTGCTGCGACGCCCCGTGATGGCCGCGAACATCTTCGCACTGTCGTGGCTCGTGGTGCTGATCCTGAACCCGAGCGATCCGTTCACGGCCGGCTGCCAGCTTTCGTTCCTCTCGGTGTTCTTTCTTGTTTGGGGTGCGGGTCGCTGGCTGGCACCGCGACCGCTCACGCCCGTGGAACAGTTGATCGAAGAGAGCCGCACCACAACTGTGAAGTTGCTTCGCGGACTGTGGCGAATCGTGTGGGTCGCGTTCGCCATCAGTGCGATCCTCGGCAGCGCGAACGCTCCGCTGATCCTCGCGTGGCAGAACCTAGTTTCGCCGGTCGGCATCCTGCTCGGCCCGCCACTCGTGCTGCTCACGTCAATCGCTCTCGTCGCGGGGTTCTTACTGTTACTGGTGTCGCCACTCACCGGCTGGCTCGGGTGGCCCTTCGCCAAGCTCACGGAAGGGAGCCTCGCGGGGTGCGAATTGCTGGTTCACGCTGTGGAGCAGATTCCCGGCAGTTGGATCTACTCGCCCGCACCCGCGATGTGGTGGCTCGTCGGGTTCTACCTCATCGTTGCAGGTTCGGTGCTACTCGGGCCTCCGTGGTCGCGGCGTTGCCTGCTGGCACTTGCGGTGTGGGTGTTCGCCGGGCTCGCAATCTCGGGTCAGCCGCGAACAAGCGATGAGTGCCGGTTCACGTTCCTGAGCATCGGGCACGGTTGCTGCGTCCAAAAGGAAACAGTTTTGTCAAACACCACCAGTTCCGTAGAATGCTGGAAATGGAGCAGCTTCAATGAAACGGCCAGCGTACTCATACCTTCGGTTCTCGACCCTTGAGCAGAAAAAAGGGGACAGCACACGCCGGCAATCCGAGCGGCCCGAAGGGGTATGCCAGGAATTCGGGTGGGTTCTCCAGTTGCGAACGTTCCGGGATTGCGGCGTGTCGGGGCGTCACCTGAAGAACCTGAAGCGGGGGGACTTGGGTATCTTCCTTGCCGCTCTCAAGGCCGGGGAACTTGAACCAAACCCGGTCTTGATCTTGGAAGACCTAGACCGCTTGAGTCGGGCGAAGATCATGCCCAGCGTTGATACCGCCCGCGCCGTTCTCGAATCCGGTTGCGACATTTACAGCGTCATCGAACGCAAGCTGTACACGAAGGAGTGCCTTAACGACCCGATGGGGCTGATGGGGCTAATCTGGCGGTTCTACCTCGCCCACGAGGAGTCGCAAAAGAAGGCTGACCGCTCCCGCGAAAACTGGAAAGAGAAGCACAGACAAGCGAAGGAACACGGAGTCATCTTCACCACGCTGTGCCCGACGTGGCTGAAGATCGTAGGCCGCAAAAAAGTGGACGGGAGGTGGGAGGGTGGAAAATTCGAGCTTGTTCCGGAGCGTGTGGAACTCGTGAAGCGGATTTTCCGGTGGTGTATCGAGGGCGTCGGTATTCAGCAGATGATGCGGCGACTTCAGGAGCAAAAGGTGCCCCCGCTCCGCAAAAGCTGGAACCAGAAAAGCATCTGGGAAATTCTCAAAAACCCGCAAGTGTTGGGCGGACTGCCCACCACAATCTACGGTGGTGAAAAGCTGAAGCAGGGGGAAACCATCATCGGGTATTACCCCCCCATCATCGACCAGGACACGTTTAATAAGGCTCAAGACGCGATGCAAAGCCGCAAAACCAAATCCGGCCGACGCGGATCATTCGTCAACTTGTTCACGGGTCTCGTGCATTACCCGGCCCACAAATGTAGCATGGTGCTTTTCACAAAACCATGCTCGCGTAACAAGAAAA
The DNA here is from genome assembly GCA_013823135.1 of Planctomycetaceae bacterium. Classification (GTDB taxonomy): domain Bacteria; phylum Planctomycetota; class Planctomycetia; order Gemmatales; family Gemmataceae; genus Gemmata. The sequence continues at coordinate 13,227 of PNLP01000047.1, read as the reverse complement.
AATTCTTGTACCGATACCTCGGAAGCTACCTCGGATGGAAAGGGCAATTCCCAAGCGCGAACATCCGGTACGAGCGATTTGAAAACGTGGTATTACGTTGGCTTTATGAATTAACAGCCGCCGACGTTGTGGATTCGGGTAACGAAACTGAGGGTATCGAATCACTCAAGGCACAACGGAAGCTCTTAGAAGATCGGATCACGAGCGTCGCCGATGAGCTTAAACAGTTTGACATCCCCGTGCCTGCCGTAATGCAGAAACTCGCCGAAATGGAAGCCCGCAAAACGGAACTCGCAACTCAGATCGAGGAAAAAGCGCGACGGCAAACACGGCCGCACCTGGAAGACACTCAGCCGCTCATCGAACTCTTGAAAGCAAAAACAGGGGACGATCTGCGAGACTTACGGGAGCTTGTTCGGCAACGACTCCGGCTGCTCATCGAGCGGATTGATGTTGAGATTAACGAGAAGCGGGCGTACCTCACTATTCGATTAATTTCCGGATGTGTTCGAAGGGTGTGGTTCGCGATGTCGCACGACAATCAGGAGCAGGGGCTTTGGCAAGCCGCGAACGGCGGAGGATGTTCGATGGAGGACTTTGAACGATTGATGGAAAAAGGTTAGTTCTGTATGGCATGTGAGTGACCACCAAAAACACAACGCCCCCGGTTGCATTGCGGCAACCTGGGGCGATTTTTGGAATACCCCAGTTCCGGGTAACTCAGAACCGCCACTACGTGGCGTCGTATTTCGCGTCGGTCGTCGCGTTACACTCCAACCCACACGCCGTTGCCACGTCGCGAATGATCGCGGGGTTCGCACGCACGGCGTCCAGGTCCACGCTCACCACGGCCCCAGGCCACGCCGTTTGCGTGACCGCGACGGTCGCGTCATGGGCGGCGAGGTGTGCCTGGATGGTCGCCGCGTCGGCGGTGGTTCGCGCGCAGAGACTGGCCACGCGGGCCGCACGGTTCCGCGTCGTCGCGACCGCCGCCGACCATGCCATCATTGAAAAGGATTTGCAGGGATAACGGGAGGTCTTGGTAAAGGAACGGCCTTCTCCGTGGCTTCAACCGATCCAAACCTACTTCCAGCGGGATCGTAGCAGGTATTGCATATAACTTTTCTGGCGTCTCCACATTCGGCGGCTGGTTGGCGATCACGATCCCGTTCATCTCTATTCCTCTGATGCTGTGCACAGTCGCAATCGTGATGATTGGCAATTGGCTGCTTCGTGCCGCACGTTCGCACGCTTAGGATTTTTTGGTCTCGCCAAGCATGATTTTGCTCCGCCTTCGTCATCGTCAGACCCGCCAAGCAACGGACTGCACTCTGTGGCAATCCATGACTTCGCGGGAAACGCCAGCGGCCACAGGTGTTCACCAGCGACCCCTTGGGGTAGTGAGGCTACTCCTCCAAAAACCAAAAAATTGCGGTTGCACGCGCGTGATATGTGGTATAGCCTGTTATTTCCACACCGATTTGATGTGCCACATCGTGGCAATCTGTGTGCAATTCGCTTTATTGGAGACCTACCATGCCCGTTTTCGCCTGTCCTGTCTGCAACCATGTGCTGCAAGTCGTGCCACATTTACCACATGCCACGCCACCAGCTACGCCTGCACCAACTGCGGTTCCAGCCACGCCAGGGGCTGCCGATCCGCTCCGTCCGAAAATCGTGGCCCTGAAAGTCCGCTGTACTCGCACGACTGGCAAAGTGTGGGACTTGGTTAAGGCGGTTGCGGCGCGCCCCCAGCCTTCCACGCGACGCGAACTAGAAACAGACCTCGCCGCGTCCACAGAGAGCATACTATCGTGGCGACGCATCCTGGGGCGGTGTTGCCATCCGAGACGATTGAACATCTCGGTGATTGAACGCACGGCTGACAAAAAGTACACAATGAGCGATGATGTGAGGCGCATCGTCAACGAATTGGGCTGATTCTGCCGTCGAGCAGGAATCCCCTGCTCATTCACGCAAACTGCGATTCACGCAGCCGGACATCCTGGTGTTGCTCCGCTTGCAGATGTTTTTCCGATGCGGATGGCAAGCCGTTGAAGGCGGTTTCGCCCTGCCCCAAACAACCGAATTCTCTTCGCCGTAATAGCCGTCTCCGTCTCCCGCTATTTACGGCGAGTGCCAGTTTTGCCCAATGACGTCGGAGGATTGTGGGGACAGGATTGAGAAGGAAGTGGCCTACGCGTGCCAGACCGAGGAGTGTGCAATATTCCGGGGGGGGAGATTGCCAGCCGCGTCTCTGCCTGAACGACCGCAGGTTCTCCACTGAGAGGTGAGAGGTTCGTTATGGATTTGGTACTGGTGGAGGTGGAGGTGGAGGTGGGATCAACCCTTGATCTTGAAGCAATTGGAGATGATCCCCATGCAAATTTTGTGTGCTGGTGGCTCCGAGCCGGATGCGTTCGAGAAGCGAGTCGGAGACCGGCTGCCAAGGCGTGACTGAGCGTGCACTGTGACGTCGGTCAAGGTATGCGTCCGTGTGGATTTGAGCTTCGTAATACTCGACGTAAGACGGTTTATTGACCCAGGGGTGATCGCCCACTGCCACGAGGCAGGCCGGGTCGGTGTACCGGCCCTTCACTGAAGTCAGGTTGACGATGAGGACTTCCTTGTCGTTCTTAAATGGGTCTGAGACAACCACCCAAAGGTGGAAGCCATCAGTCCCAAAATCGGCGACAAAGGAATCCCCGGCGTACACCTTCACTCCCTGAACGCACCCTCAACCAAATCATGCTCCTTGCGGACGAGGTGGACTTCCTTGATTGCATCGCCCAGGCCCATCGCTTCGAGAGCGATCTCCCAGTTGATCGTGCTTGCCTCGTCCTTCTCGAAGGCTTCGGCCCACTCCTTAAAGTCGTGGGTCAAGTGACAAAGCTCCGGTGTGGCAGTGTCCTTGTAGCGGCCACAGACCTCGTGGAGTTTGCTTTCTTCGGCCTTCGTCAGACGACCAATCGGGACAAGTGCCGTCAAAATAACGTCGTCATCCTTGTTCTTGTCCTCGTGCTTCACTCGCTGGATCGCCGCATTCCATTTGAGTTGCTCGTCATCCGGCCCCCTCTCTTTAATGAGGTCGTAGACGGTGAGCAGAACCGGCCCGCGCGGCAGAGCGACGGCCTTGTCGCCGGTCAGTGTGCGCCCAGTCTCGGCGAGCAACTCCCGATCAGCGAGGTAGAGGAGCTTGAGCAGGCGGACGCAGTCCATCCGTGAGTCATGGTCCCGCAGAACGACCGCAGCCGCTTGAAACGTCTTCAGAAAATTGAATTTGTAAGTCAGCATGGCAGTCTTCGCTTCGGTATTCCAGTGGGCGGGACAAACGCCCGGAACCGTTTTCTCACCACTGTAATTGTATGTCATCGACTGGGTGATGCGTCGAGATCATTCAAATTTCCCTAGAGGGAAGTTTCGTTTTGAGAGGACAATGGGAACCGGAGGTCGGTTCAGATCAAGCCGGTATATTACGAAAACGGACGCCATCAGCAACCTCAAAAGGCAGTCGCAAAGCCGGAATGTCAGCCATCCCGTATTTGTTGGAAGCGTAAAATTGGCGATTAAAGTCGAGCAACTGGATCGACTTCGTCATGAGGTCCGGGCCTGCTACTGAGAGTGCGGTGGTAGGCTCAAAGGTCAAAGTGACTCGATTTGCTCATCCGCATCGGACACTCACAACCGGCACGCTTGCCGCCTGTGTGGCGAATCGTGAGCTTGGTTGGTGCGACGACTCACTGCTCTGCCACCCGAATTTCATACCACTCTGGCACGGCAACGCCTTCGACAACGCAAGCCCTGTGACGAATGACTCGCAGCGTGCCGACGACTATGATTCGTTTCCCCTGCTCAATCGCGAGCCTGTCACCCTTCAGCACGGCACCGCGTTCGATGAATTCGTCGTGGTCGGCAACCCCAACCATCGTGAACCCTCGCAGCGTGTACACAGGTTTTGCGGCCATCAAGGACGCCACGACGAACTTGCCGTGATTGAGCGTCGCACGCTCCAGTGAGAGCGTGTCGAGGTTCAACGGGGTCGGGAGCATGAGTAGGGCGAAGGCAATCATGGCAATGAGTGTACTCGCTTCCGTCAGATGGCGCAGTATGCGAACCACGAAGGAAAACACGCCCCGGAATTTCGGGGCGTGTCCATTTCGATTGTCCAACTCCGACAGCCGCCCAGTCGGCGACTACCTTGAGACCCACCCGGAGCGACGGGGTGAAGTGCTGGCCGCGTTGCGTTCGCTGGCTCGCCAGACAAACACGTCACGCGCAAATTGCACGGGCTAAAGTGGTTTATGTAACGATGCAACCAGTTTACTATAAAGTGTTTACGTCGTTTCTGCGGGCTTTACTGCACACAGGTAAATCCGTAAAATTACAACGCCGACACACAGCCACACAACCCAGCAGGACAGCACCATGAAACCGTTTCGAGTCGCCGGCTATGATGCCGATCAATTCACGTGGAAACTCGTCGCCGAGTTCCGCACACCAGCCGAAGCCGTCACCGAATTTCATGTATTGAAGGCCGACCGCCGATTCCAGTTTGTCGCCGCTGCACGTGTAGTCGGGCTGGAAATTGAGTTGCTTGAGTGCGACTCGCCGAGCGCGGAAAACCTTAAGTCGGATCGCGAATTCGTCACCACGCTGGCCAACCCGTTCACGCCGTTGCCACGCCGCAAGAAGCCGCCGGCCGTGACGACGCTGGTCACGTGCCTGAGTGAGCCAGAAGTGATCGGGCTGTATGCTCGACTCGCACAGCGTGGGGTTATCGTTGGCTGACGCGGTCAAGCGGGTTGTCGAACACGCTGACCAGATGGGACTGGGCTGGGTGGTTCGACGAGTGCCACCCGCGAATGGGTCGCGGGTGAACCCAGCCCGCCGTGACCAGATTGAACACCGTCGGCACGACAAAGGCCAGCGAAAATGCAGCCTCATCGTCGTCTGGCGTGAACCGCTTGCCCCAGTTGATCCACGCTTCCCACACGTCCAGTCGGTGGCCGCGAAAAGCGAAATCCTCGCCGTTGCATCGTTACTGTCCCCATCGCTCGTTCTCCGATCAATAAACGGGGAAAATTACCCCGTGCGAGGTTTTGTTCCCTTTCCGTGAACCATCACTGCTTCTGACGTGTCGGAATAAATGCAACAAATAACCATGCACCAATGAGAGTCACCAATGACTTCGCCGACAAAACAACAAATGTGGGTTCTCTGTCCCGCGTGTGGAGACCGCCACACGAACCATCGAGTATTGCACGAGAAGGTAGAACATATCATTGATGGTCCCGATGGCTGTCCAGTTGCCGACGAGTTTCACCGCTTTGTTGAGTGCATGGGGTGTGAGTCGCGGCAATACGCCATAACTCGAATGCAGATCGAAGGCCTTGAACATTGGGAACGAGAAGAGAACACCCTGAAGCTCTTCGGTCCGGGACAAAATGAGAGCCATACGAGCGGGAAGAAATCGAAAGACCGATTTGATGATGAAGACGATTTAATCCCTGCGCCTGTGATGCAGATGTATCAGGAAACTTGTCAAGCAATCCGCGCCAATATTCGCACGCTGGCAGCAGGTGGTTTACGCGCGACCGTCGAAGCCATCTGCATGAATAAAGGCATCACGGGCGGGACACTGGAAAAGAAAATCGAAAAGCTGGAAGAACGTGGTTTTGTGACGAAAAGCCAAGGCGAACTTTTGCACGAAGAAAGGTTTCTCGGTAACGCCGCTCTCCATGAAATTGAAAAGCCTTCCGCCCATGATCTCATCGACGGATTACACATAATCGAGAGCATCATAGATACAACCTACGTTGCGCCTGCAAAAGCTGCACGTCTGAAGAAAAAGCGAGAGGCGAAAAAAACATCCCCGAAGTCAGCGGGAGGGTGAATCAGGGGAAGGTTTGGCAGGGGCAGGCCGGAATCTTCCCACACGGCGCATCATCAATCTCAGATCGGCTAGATTAATCTTGGGGAACAGAGCCGATATTGGTGAGCCAAGACTTTTGGGTCTTCGCGTCGCGGATTCAACAGTCGGTGACGTTGAATTCTTTCCGCAGATACGCGAGGGTCTTTTCCTCGCGGAGCTTGCAGACGACGTGCTGGTTGGAGAACATGCCAAACCCTCTTGCGTTGTCGCGGTCGAAGGTTTTGGACCACCGCACCCCGACCACCCATTCCGCCATGTCCTCATCGTCCTCGTGGTGGCCGATGTTTCCCTTGAGGTTCGGGACTTCGAGCAGGCGGACGGCTGAGCCGGACGGTGTGAAGTCGCGGGCCATGACGGCTTCTTGTATCACTTCCCCGTAGCCGACATATCCCAGACCCCTCATGTACGCGAACACCCTGGCACCGAGCGGGAGGCGTTTCATGGCACCGGAATACTTCGGCCCCCACCCCGCCGCGAGGAAGCCGTACTTTCGGCAATCCTCCCAGTCTCGGATATCACCACTGGATTCGCCCACGTTGACGAACCAGAACCCGTCCCACTCGTTCTGTCTTTGGTTGTTCCGACCCTTCTTTTTTGACTTTTCTTGCTCTTCGAGTTCCTCGTCGCCGTCTTCGGGTTCCTCGTCTTCCTCTTCTTCTTCCGCGACGGTGATGGGTTTGGGCGCGATATCTATCACGGAGGGTGAAGTTACTTGCGGCGTGGTGGGCGGGGGAACGATTATCTGCGGGACGTTGCCCAGTCGCGAGAGTGCTGCCGCAAGTTCAATGGCATCGCGGGGTCGCTTCTCGGCATTCTGGGCAACGCACTTCTTGAGCAAACTCACGAGGTCTTCGGAAGCCCCGGCATCATGAAGGTCGTCCACGAAGTCTGGACCTGCACCCTGCGCCAAGTGGCCAGTGAGCATCTGATAGCCAATCACGCCCAGAGCGTGGATGTCGTCTCGCGGGTCTGGGTCGGCTCCGATTCGTTGTTGTGGGCTGGAGTAGAGTGGCGTGTGCGAACCACGCATGTAACTCATGAGCCGGCCGGCAGCGGTCGTACCACCACGGGACTCCTCGCCCAACGCTGCTTTGGCTGCCACCGCACCGATGCCGAAGTCAGTGATTCGCGGCGTTTCGTTGCCATCAACAAGAATGTTCGCGGGCTTAAGATCGCGGTGAATAACGGGGGGCGTGAGCCGGTGAAAGTGTCCCACAGCAGAAGCCAATTCGCGTAATGCAGTGATCGCCTTCGCCAGACGCTTTGGAGCGGGCAGCAGTTGCCACGAACGAATTAAGTCCGCAAGGTCGCCACCACGAACGTACTCGTACATCAGCCATGGCGTGTCGCCTTCAAGATACACGTCGGTTAGCGGGACGATGTTTGGGTGTTTCCCTGCCGACATCACGCGCTCAATCAACCCACTCTCGTGTTTCAAGTCGCGGGCCTGCTGACCGTGACAGAACTTCACCGCGCCACCCAGGGACAACATCGTGCGGTTTCGCGCCAACCAGACCTCGCCGAATCCGCCCGCACCCAACAATTCCACCAACGACCAACCGGGCTTCCCTGGCACTGGACCGTTCGGTTTGAATCGCGGTGGACGAGCCGGTAGCAGTTTCACCATGTCATCGACGGAGTTCAGCGAGAATGCAGGCGGCACCGTCTTTCCAGTAGTATCGTCGGGTCGCTTCAAGGACGCCCGCACAGTACCCGGCACCTGTGACAGATACAGTTCCAGATTCAGCTTGTCCTCGACTGTTGCCGTTGGCGGTGCAGTGGCTTTCACGGCCTCGATAGCTGCTTGGTGGGCTTCGTCGAAATTTGCCTGTGCGAGTTGTTGAATGTCCTCGCGAATCTCAGCGTCCTTCTTCCGTTCGCGATACTTTTTCCACGCACCGGCTGCGACGGCACACGCGAACGCACCGCCGGGCACCATTTCGGCCAAACCACGCAATCCATTCTCCGCCACCGACTCGGCGACGCACCGGAAGAACGCAATCACGGAGAACCTCTGGTTGGCGAAACAGAATACTCGGTCAGCCGCCGTTCGATTATCCCGCATGCTTGGTCGGCTGGCACGCCGAAATACGCTCGGCACCAAAAACTTCCACTGACGGATGGCGACGGTCATTTCCGACGCCGTTTCGCACCACCAGATCGCGAAGCCGATTTTCCTGCTGTGTCTTGTGAATTGAGTTCCGAAGTCGGTGCCGTTTCAGCAGCATTCTCTGTTGTCTTCGCTGGTCGTTCGAGCTTCGCTTTTTGATCCGACATTGCACCTTCAAGCCGCAACCGCGTCGCTAACACGCGATCAAGCAACCCGCGAACTTCGTGCGGGCTGCCGACCAACACGGCCGCGTGTGCCAGTTCAACGAGGCGTTCGTCTCGCTGCTCCGCCGTGCTGCTTTTGTGCTTGTCGTGATCGACGGGAGTGGCAGTGAGCGTCAGATTTCGGGAAGCTGCGTAGCAAGCGGCAAGGGTCGGCACGCCTGGACTGTCGGCCGTGAAACTCTCGATGCCGAGAAGTGACGAATCTTCGCAATGCGCAATCGGGTGGGCTTCTGCGACCAGTTAGGCCGATGGCATATCCTTCCCGTCGTAATACAGCGAGTCCAAGAAGGCCGCTCTGTATTGCCATACTTCTCGTTCACTGTCGTCTGTTGGCAAAGGCGAATTCCACCACGTCGAATCCTTGATACGCCCGATGATCGAGTCCCAGTAGCCTTCGTACTCGTACCCGATTTTGTGGCTGATCCCGAAAGCGGTACACAACCCTTCCAGGTTCCTCTTGTTGAAACACACAAATGTGTCGGGCCGCTTCATGGCAAGTAGGCGACTTGCTGTTGGAACTCCGTGTCGCCCTTCTGGGAAGGCTTTCAGATAGTGCTTGATGTACTCCAGGTATTGCTCCCTAGTGATCGCACCTGTAGCTGGTATCTGGTCCAGGGCTACCGACAGGTTCTTGTCATTGCTTTGAATCGCTGTCCAGAATTTCCCCACCTCTCTCATACTTCCAAACCAAAGGAAGAACACGTCTCCGCTGTTTGCCAAGCCAGCAATATGTTCCCGCCCGGCATCATCAACATTTTGAAACTCCTTGTGGTCTGCGAATATCTTTTTCACAGCCCGCATCACCTTCAGCCGGCCTTCGAGGCTGTGATCGTGCGGCGGGTGGTCGATTTCTGATTTCACTTGCTTGAAGAATTCGTCCCAACTCATCCGTAGCAGCGGGACGTTGACGGGTGACTTCCCCTTGTCGCCTTCGGTTTCTTGCTGTGGGTTTCCGTATTGTCCCAACACGTTCCGAAGTGCGGGTTGTTTCCGTTTCCACATATCACGGTAGCCAGCAAGTTCGCCGGGCGTGAGTACCGTGGCTTTCTCCCAATACTGGTCGATAGCCTGTTGAAGATCGCCAAACGCGCTTGCCGCTCCAACGTCGCCGTTCGTCATCAACACGGCCATTTCATCATTGCCGCCGAATGCCGCCTGGGTGAAGTTCGGGCTTCCCACGACGCACTCCCACTTCGACCCCGCCATTTCAAACAGGTACGCCTTCGGGTGGAACACGCCGCTGGGGTTCAGAACGAACCGAACATTGGGGTGCGTTAAAAACGTCTCGATGAAATCCGGATGCGTCTGGTAGAAGTGAGTTCCAACCACCATCCGCTTAATCTTGTTCTTCTGGCCTCGCACAAGGTCGAACGCCTCGAACCCGACCGATGCCCAGGCAACGGCCACTTGGCAAGATCGACACTCGCCGATGAGACGAGTAAGTTCGGCTTCGATTGCGGCGGCGCAGGTAAGTAGCTTCATGGCTTCGCTCTGGACTTGCGGCTACCCGATGTTTTCAAGTCGTATTTTACCCGAAGCCAGAGTCGTCCCGGCGCACGAAAAAAGCCGGGAGGCGATCCCAGCTTTTCCCTTCGACATCTCGACAACTCACCCGTTCAGCGCCCCAGGGGGCACGCCGTACAGTTCAGATTCTTGGACGATGTGCGTCGGGGCCGGGACCATCCGGTCGTCTTCAAACATGATGATGTGAAGTTGACCGGTCGTCCGGTGTCGGAAGATGTGGACCGGGACGTGTTCGACCCGCTCCAGGTTGTTCGCGTTCATCGCCTCTGGGTCGTCCCAACGGGCATCGCAGAGGAACACGAAGTCGTTCATCGTTGCCGTCGCCATCGCTCGCACTCCGATCAGGTAAAGGAGCGAAACCAGAACCATCCTAACCCCGCCCAGAACCCGGCGGAAGGTGAACAGAGCGGTGTTCAGGCTTCCACAAGTTGAGCGTTCGCTACTGCCTTGCGGACTTCGGCGATGATCTCGTCAGCCTTCTTCTGATTCCCGTTGTCGTGGTCGGTTTGTCTGCACGCCTTTTCGATCCAGACGAGCTTGTAAGCGGGGTTGGCCTGGGAAGCAAGCTGACGAACCATATCGACCGTCCCGCCCTTGGTGTGGGTGGCGCAGACGATGACCACGCACCCCGCCGCAATCAAAGGTTCCAGGTTCTCTTCCAGGATTTCGGCGATGTCACCGGGGCTGGCGAAGCCGACCTTCACCCCGTCGATTTCCAGGACTGCCGCCTTTACTTCCTTTCGGGAGGGACGGCCTGGGTCGATGACCCGGCCTTCCCTTCGCAACGTGTCGTAAACACGCCGAATCGTGGTCGTCTTGCCCAAGTTCGAGATGCCCCAAAGGGCGATCATCGTTCGTTCCATCGCTGCATCCTCCGGTGTTGCGGAACCCGTTCATTCTACCCGAAACGGGGAGAAGTCGCTACAGCCCCACCACGGCCCTGAAGCTGGGTCCGTCCTTATTTTCCTGGGGAAATCAGGGGGCAGAAATGGAGAATGCTTGACGTGGAACACGGTGAAATGCGAGCGAGATTTCACGGGTTGTGGGGTTGCTACCGCCGACCTGCCTGCGTCGGAGAAAGCTATGGGATAAATGGGATGCAGTGCGAAGTTGTGAAAGGTGCTGCTACCAACCTTTCAGGAATGTGCGACTGTGGTACGATGCGTGGATAGAAATTCTAACAAGGAAAAGACCATGCCCAAATCAGTCAGCATCTCGTTTGAGTTCGTTGTTCCTGCTGAGGAAGTTTTGGCGACAGCCCGAAAGATGGCGTCGTCATCGAACCGAGATGAACAGGTGGTAGGCAAGTCGGTATTGGACTTGACCGAAGTGACCAACCGGAGCAAGGCCGCTGTCGAGGATGTCACCAACCCAGCCGACTACGACATGGCGGTTTACTTCGACTACAAGTTCGGCGACTCGCTCGAAGCAGCGAAGCGGCTTGAGTCGGCGACGGATAAGGAAGTCGGGTACGTCGCGGACACGCTCATCAGCCAGTCCGAAGCCATCACGAAGTCGAAGGCGGCGTTCCAAGCGGCGGCGAAGCAGTAACTATTCATCGGGGGCCGGGGACTCGCCTCCATCTCGGCTATCGTCTGTGCTACCGGTTATCTTCCACTTCGGACAGAACCATGCGAACTCCCCCCGGATTCCCTCCCGAAATCACGCCCGCGTTTGACGCCCTTCGCGACGACATGATGATGCTCGCGTGGAAGATGACGCTCTACCAAAACGCTTACCTGAACCAAGACAACCGCGCTCTCCTTTTTGAACGCACCGCTACCGTCTTCTGTCTCTTTGAGGACTCGCTTTCAACCGATCTTACAATCTCGATTGCGCGACTCATGGACCCGCCCGTCAGTGGGAAGAACAAGCCCAACCTGACCCTTCGGTATCTCTTTGAACTCATCCGTGAATACGGTAACGCGCCGACCCTTCTCGACGCGGTGCAGGCACGATATGCGAAGCTCGACGCCATCCTGAAACACATCGGGGAACTACGGAATAAAGTCCTCGCTCACCGCGACCGCTCGACCGCATTGACTACGCCGTTGCAACTGCCACTCACAACCCAGAACATCATTGACGTGTGCGCTGAGTTCAAGGGCATTATCAACGACATCGACGGTTACTTTGCGGAATCGACAACACTCTTTGACTTCCAAGTGTCCTACTCAAACCTCGATAATCTCATTTGCCACCTTCGGCGCGGGATTCAAGGCATGAACGAAGACAACGAACGCGAGATGCAACGATACCTGCCAAAGCCTTCCGAATCCGCCTGATCGGACGACAGTGCGGCTTCTCCGCTAAACCGCGAATTCTGGAATCAAGAAGCCTCATCAGGTCTTTCACACCAACATCGCGACGGCATCAGTCAGGTAACCCCGACTCGTCAGGAGTTACGCCCCCTTTTCCCAGTGTCCGCATCGGCCTTCACATCCGGCTTGTCTGAAGCCCCACTCCCCTTCGGCCTTCCTCTTGGTCGCCCACCCTCTTGTCTGGGCCGCTTGCTCCGGTCCCGCTTCACCTTGGGGTCCGGGGCCGCGCACTCCGCCAACGCCTCAAGGCTGACCCCGAACACGCGGGACAGTTGCAGTGCTGACCACAGCCCCGGCGTGCGGTGGTCTCCCTCCCAGTTCCGGAGATTTGGGAGCGACTGTTCCGATTTTTCGGCGACCTCTGCCTGAGTAAGACCTGCCTCCCGCCTCAGCCTCTGGAGCCGCTGGCCGAGAGTTTCTTTGCTGACCTTTTTGCTCACAGCGGAACTCCTGAGTTCAGAAAGCAACAACTGTAGTCTGTCTGCTTCACTGCAACAACCCGAAAAGATGTCGATAGACAAGTATGTCTTTAGTTGTATAATATCTGTAGAGAGGTTGTGATGGTTCTGCTGGCTTTAACTGGGAGGGAATCACATGGCACATGAAATCGACATGACCACCGGCCGTCCCGCTGTGATGGTTGCGGGCGATCCGCCGTGGCACAAACTCGGCCAGAACGTCAGTGAAGCACAAAGTAGTTCGGAAGCAATGCATCTTGCGGGCCTCGATTGGGTTGTCCAGCAATGGAATCTCGTGGCCCGATGCGAAGGCATCGAGCATGAAGTCACTGGCCGCGTCGCCAACATCCGCTCAGATACCAAAGCCATTCTCGGAGTGGTCTCAACCGGCTATCGCGTGTTCCAGAACCGCGCAGCATTCGAGTTCTTCGACGCAATCGTGCAGGAGAAACTCGCGGTGTACGAAACCGCTGGCTCGTTGAGGGGCGGTCGCCAAGTTTGGATACTCGCTCGCTTGCCGAAGACGTTGCGAGCGGCTGGCGAAGACGAGATTCGGCCCTATGTGCTGCTCACGAACAGTCACGACGGGAGCAAGGCACTCCGCATGATTCCGACAACGATTCGGGTCGTGTGTGCAAATACACTCAATTTAGCGTTA
>PNLP01000046.1 GCA_013823135.1 Planctomycetaceae bacterium | reverse complement strand
CCCACAGTAAGCTAGAACTCCTACATCAAGGTGATACCTCTCGTCGCGGAGTTCTCCCATGCCGACGCCAGCCGTGCAAGAGTTCGATCTCATCGTGATCGGGGCTGGTCCAGCGGGGTGTGCAGCAGCCAACACCGCGGCGCTACTCGGCAAGAAGGTTGCGGTCATCGAGCGGAGCGCGACCGTCGGCGGTGCGGCCATCAACACCGGCACCATTCCCAGCAAGACACTTCGCGAAACCGCTCTCGCGTTCTCCGGCCTCAAGGCACGGGCGCTGTACGGCGTCGACCTCTCGCTGCGGCGCGAAGCCAGCGTGGATGACTTCCTGCGGCACGAGCGGCAGGTGCGCACCGTCGAGGCGGCTCAGTCGCGGCACCTGCTCGAACGATTCGGGGTCGCGGTCATTCAGGGGAGCGGCAGTTTCGCGGATGCGAACACCGTGAAGGTGGTTCACCCGTCGCCGCCGGGCGGGATCTCACTCCTGCGTGCGGAGAAGGTCATCATCGCGATTGGCTCCGCCCCGAGCCGCCCCGCCCTGTTTCCGTTCGAGCACAGCCGCGTCCACGATTCCGACGAACTGCTCTACCTCACGGCCATGCCCCGCTCGCTGGCCGTCATCGGTGCCGGCGTCATCGGCAGCGAGTACGCCTGCATGTTCGCCACGCTTGGCACTCGCGTTCACCTCATCGACGGTCGCGATACGCTCCTCCCGTTCCTCGATAGCGATCTCTCGAAGACGCTGGCCAGCGAGATGACCAAGCAGGGGGTCGTCTTCCACTGGAAGGAAAATGTGGTGAAGTGCAACGCCCCACGCATCGGGGCGATCGACCTGACACTGACTTCGGGCGAGGAACTGGCAGTCGATCACCTGCTGGTGTGTGCCGGCCGAACGAGCCCCACCGCCGAGTTGAACCCCGCAGCCGCCGGTGTGGGGCTATCGAGCCGCGGTCTGATCCCGGTGGACGAGCACTACCGAACAACCATCCCGCACATCTACGCGGTCGGTGACGTGATTGGCTTCCCCGCGCTGGCTTCGACGAGTTCGGAGCAGGGGCGGGTTGCCGCGTGCCACGCCTGCGGGTCGAACTTCAAGCAAACGATGTCAACGGTGCTGCCCGCGGGTATCTACACCATCCCGGAATTGAGCACGGCCGGGCTGACCGAAGCGCAGGTGAAAGAGAAGGGGATCGACTACGTGGTGGGCCGCGGCGACTACGCCCACAACCCGCGCGGCCAGATCATCGGCGACAAGACGGGCTTCTTGAAGCTGATCTTCCAGAGCTCGGACATGAAACTACTGGGCGTCCACGTCATCGGCGAACTCGCCACGGAGGTCGTTCACATCGGGCTCATTGCGCTGATGACCGGTGCCGGCGCGGACTTGTTCATGAACACGTGCTTCAACTACCCGACGCTCGGCGACCTGTACAAACTGGCCACGACCGACGCGCTTCTGAAGCGGAACAAGCTCGGCCGCGACCCGTCCATCCTCGAAGAAGCCGGCTGGTGAGCGGTTGGGGCAAGCCAGTTACCCGTGGCCAAGGGCAACAGGTTAAGACTGAGAAGGGGGAGATTCACCCCAACCGACTCCCGAAGGAACCGGTCGGTCGGTGCCAGCGAATACTGCTTGGTAACTGACTCAACTGCTGGTTGATATGTCATTCGACGCAAAGCAAAACTTTAACGGAACGGACCTTTGGATTATCGTTCTCCATGAGACTGAGTGTGCATAAATCAACACCAGTTGAAAGATCGCCAAGTTCATTTAGCCTTGTGAAATTCGTACTGCGAGGAAGGGGATTACCAACCTGAATCTGTTCAGTAAACTCATCGGACGCAAGTGTGAGAGCGAAGTGGGAAGCGAGCCCCAGGCTCCAGTGATTGGGATACAAGATGACAGTAATATCAACAGGATCAGAAGCATTGCGGCTTTGCTTTAAGCGAGCAGTAAGTACAGTCTCAGGATTTCCATTATCAATAATCCATTTCAAATGAATCTTCGATTTGCCATCGAGTTGTGAGGCTGGAACATGCAGCCGCCACAATCGTGCTCCCATACCTTGAAATACTTGTGCATTCTCAATTTTTACCCATCGCATCTCATCCTTTACCTTCTGTGCATTATCCGCCCCATCAAATGAGGCGCCAAGGTACATGCCGATGCCACAAATGCCAAAAACGATTAGGGAAAAATATATAGAAAATTTCATAGCAAAAATCCTTTTAGTGACATTCTGGATATGTACACCTTAATGGCCCTACTAAACAACCAGGGCATTTCGCGCGTAAGATCGCTTTCCTAAACCTAAATCATCTTCCCGTCTTCGTTTTCCGAAATCTCCACCTTAGGTAACCACAATGATGACTTACTGAGGTGGAACAGCCGGCTCCCTCGTGAATACAGCAACAGTTCCGCTTACCTGATAATACTGCTGCACTGCTGTATCAATGCCGGCACGCCCAGCAACAATGTTGCCAAGCCGAATTCTCTGTTCGAGCTGAGAAGCGGCAGAATTCGGATTTGGGTCCACCTTCTCCATAGCAGCTGTAATATCAATTCCATCTCGTTTCACAAATTCGTATTCGGTTGTGATTTCGTAGTACGATACCACCGGCAGCAATCGAACATCCTTGTCCTTCATGAGTGGGTCGTTTTGAGTGAGGGTCGCAGAAAATTCGTTATAAAATATGGTGGTATCCGTATTGCTTGCTCCAATCGCAATGCTCCCCCCTAAGGATGCTGACAAAACACGATTGGCGGAAAATGAGACTCCCGGCTGTATAGCAATCTCAAGGTTAGTTGTAGCCGATTTTTCTATGCCTAAGCCATAATTTACAGTGACTGGTACGTTAAACGAACCAGCTGCATATGCAGTTCCGAAATCGTTTGGATTGAGAGCTCTGAACCCCTGTCGCACAGTCACAATTTTTCGGAGTGTATAATTTTCAGTTACCTGAGTGGTACTGCCCGGAGGAGTTCTGGTTAATTGAACATCGACAAGCTTGGAGCCACTAACCACAGTTGTACCAGCCACTCCAACTTTCGGCCCAGAAACCTGCTTCCAATCATTTGCTTGAGGTGGGTTCGCCAGCACAAAAGGAAAATCAACTACCGTGACACCGCCAGTCGCCGGGACAAATAATTGCGGGGCATATGTCCCATCAGCGCTACCGCCGTATTTTGCATCTTGAGTTTCCATCGCCTGAATCGTGTAAGAGCCAGGCGAGATATCCAAGAATGTATACGAACCACCCAGGTCGGTTGCAACTTGACGGACGAGATTGTCGCCTTGGAACAATCGAACAACTACATCTTGCAGACGGATCTCGTCAACATCTCTGGTCTCGTTCCCATTCTCATCAAGCCAGATTCGACCCGTTATGGCGGTTTGGGCTGGTGTTTCGGTGTAGATGTCCACTGTCAGGGTGCCGCTGTTGTCGCCGTAGTAGCTGGGGAGGTCGCTGTAGTAGCTGGTGATCGTCGTTCCCTGGCCCTGGACCAGTTTCGTGTAGACGTGGTCGCTCTGGTAGGTGCCCCAGAAGTTGCCGGTGGTGGTCCCGCCGTCCACCCCGGTCAGACGGATGCCGTGGTTGTTCGGGGCGAAGCCGGGGCTGGAGCCGTCCTGTGGGCCGGTTGATTTGTTGTACCGGATGAACTCGGCGTCGGTGAACCCGGTGGCGTCGGTGGCGATGCGTGCCGTGCCGTGTGCCACCGCGAGGTAGGTCTTCCCCGCGTCCAGTGCGATGGCCGAGGTCACGCCCGTGGCTACGGTCTGGTTGGTGCGGGTCGCGATGGTGAGCGTGTCGACCTTCACCCATTCGCCGCCGTTGGGTCCAGTGAGCGGGATGGCCGCGGGGACGGTGCGGTCTTCCAGCGGGGTCACGCCGAGCAGAGTGCGGAGCCGCGATCGGTCAGACGGTGGGGCGAATGACGTTCCGAGCTTCGAGACGAGGCGTGCCACTTTCCGGAACATGCGGCGGACTCCAGTGTCGAATGAGCAAGTGTGTGTTCGATCACGGGTGAATCATGCGGAACGGTGCGACCGGTGTCAACGTGAAATTCGGATAATGCATCAAATTTCACCCTGCAGAGAAACAGCCTCCCGCGTGAACTGGTGAGCGCCCGCACTCGCCGGGCCACATACAATTCTCTTTGCAGTCCCCCACCCGTCCGCATTCCCAGGCGGACTTACCCGGAGTTTCCCGATGCGTTGTCTCTCCGTTGCGGTTGTGCTCTGTTGCTCACTCGCGGTCGCGGCCGATTCCGACCTGTGGAAGCTCGATGACAAGTTGAAGATCGCCAAGCCCGAAGACACGAAGGATGCCGAGACCGTCAAGGCTCCGAAGGATGCCATCATCCTGTTCGACGGCAAGGATTTCTCGCAGTGGGTGAAACGCAACGGTAAGGACGAAGTGAAGTGGTCGCTCAAGGACGGCGTGATGGAAGGCGTGAAGGGTCACGGCGACATCATGACCAAGGAAAAGTTCGGCGGCTCATTCAAGCTGCACCTCGAATTCCGCGTGCCGTATGAGCCGGGTGGTAAGGGCCAGGGTCGCGGTAATAGCGGTGTGTACGTTCAGGGTCGTTACGAGGTGCAAGTGCTCGATAGTTACGGCCTCGTGAGCGGTAAGAACGATTGCGGCGCGATTTACAACGTCTCGGCACCGAAGACGAACGAGTGCAAGGCTCCGACCATCTGGCAGAGCTACGACATCGACTTCACCGCCCCAAAGTTCGTGGATGGAAAAAAGACCGAACCCGCGAAGATCACCGTGCATCATAACGGTGTCAAGATTCAGGATGCGGTCCCGATTCCCGTGGACAACACGACCGCCGGCCTGGGTGGCGATCCTTCAACCCCTGGCCCGATTCTGCTGCAAGACCACGGCCACCCGGTGCAGTTCCGCAACGTGTGGATTTTGAAGCAGTGATCGGCGATCAGGATTCGGGATTCAGGGAAGAGAGACAACGGAATGACAAGTTCAACGAGCGAGACCGGAACACCAACGCCCGACAACCCGCCCGCTGATTCTTCGCTGAACCCTGACTCCCGAATCCTGACCCCTGCCGCGGGAGGTAGTCGCGAGTTGATCAAGCTCGCGCTGCCACTCGTCGTCAGTCAGAGTTTCATGACGGTGCAGGTGTTCGTGGACACGCTGTTGCTGTCCTGGCACGACCCGCTGGAAATGGCCGCGTCCTTTCCGGCGGTGATGTGGTACTGGCTCTTCTTCGGCGTCCTTCAAGTCACGGCAGGTTACACCTCCACGTTCGTCGCGCAATACACCGGGGCAGGGCGACCCCATCGCGTCGGCCCCGCCGTGTGGCAAGGGATCCACTTCGCCGTGGTAGCCGGGTTGCTGTTCATGGTGGTTGCGCCACTCGCGCCGTTCCTGATCTCGCTTGGCGGGCACGCGGCGGAAATCCAGCCCCTCGAAGCAACGTACTTGCGGTGCCTTGCGTTCGCGGGGCTGCCGATGCTGGTGATGTCCGCAGTGAACGGGTTCTTCTCCGGTCGCGGCCACACCTGGACCGTCCTGGGTATCGAGGCGTTCGGCACCGGGGTGAACGTTGTTCTTGCGTGCTTGCTGATCTTCGGTCGTGCGGGCTTCCCCGAAATGGGGATCGCGGGCGCGGGCTGGGCGACCGTGGTTGGGTCGTGGGCGTCGGCGTTGCTCGCGGTCGGGCTAATGATGCGTCGGCGTTACCGGGCGGAATTCGGTACGGCTTCAGGTTGGAAGCCCGAACGCGAACTGTTCGGTCGCCTGATGAAGTACGGCGGCCCCGCGGGGATGCAGGTGTTCCTTGATGTGCTCGTGTTCCACCTGTTCACGCAACTGGTGGGCCGCCTGGGCGACGCGGCACTTGGCGCGACCACGCTCACGGTGCGATTCAACATGATCGCGTTTCTGCCCATGATGGGGCTCGGTCAGTCGATCGCCATTCTCGTGGGTCAGCGGCTTGGCGAGAACCGCCCGGATCTTGCGGAGAAATCGACCTATACCGGGTTGCGCTGGATGTTCGGCTACATGTGCGTCGTCGCATTGATTTACATCAGCGTGCCGACACTCCTGGTGTCCGCGTTTGAGAGTGACAAAGATCACGACAAGTTTCTGGCGATTGCGGCGGTGGTGCCGACGCTGCTGACCTTCGTGGCGTTCTACTCGCTGGCCGATTCGATCAACCTGTCGTTCTCGTTCGCGCTTCGCGGTGCGGGCGACACGAAGTTCGTCACGCTGTTGACGTTCTCGCTGGCCTGGCCACTGATGGTGATTCCGACGGCTCTGGCCGTGTATCTGGGCGGGAATGTGTACTGGTGCTGGGTGTTCGCGACGCTTCACATCATCGGGATGAGCGTGTGCTTCTGGTACCGGTTCCGCAGCGGGAAGTGGAAGTCGATGCGGGTGATCGAGCAAGCGCCAACCGTACCGGTTTAGCCGCGACGCGGAGTCTTCGGAGCGGAGCGCGGCAGCGCCAGGCGCGCTCCGCTCCGAAGACTCCGCGTCGCGGCTAAACGATTGGGGTCACTTCTTCGCGTTGATCAACTTCAAGTGCGCGTCGGCCACGTCCCACATGTAGTGGCCGATCTTGTACTTCTCCACGGCTGCTGTCAGGTGTTCGAGCGCCTTCTTGGGGTCGCTTTCGGATTCGTAATAGAGCGCGACGTACAGGTTCGCGTAGAAGCGCGCTTCCTTCAGGTCTTCGTCCTTGAGCTTGGCCTTCTCGGCGGCGTCGATCACGTCCGCGGGCTTCAGCTTTCCGGCGAACAGTTCGAGCACCTGCTTCATCGGCACGCGGCTATCCTTGCTCACGGGGATGAGGTCTTCGCGGGCCTTCTTCGGTGTGTTCGCCCGTGCGTTGCAGAGGTAGTGCCACGCGGAGTTCTCCACATCCTCGGGGTTCACCTTGCGGTGCAGGTCGAACTGCGCGACGCCGTCTTTGTACCGCCCCGCGTAGTAGAGCGCGATGCCACGCCGCCAGTGCTCCGGGGCGAACTTCGGGTTCACTTCCAGATACTTGTCGAAGTCCGCGACTGATTCCTTGAACTTGCCCGACTTCAGGTAGGCATCGCCCCGGCGGTCGAACGCGGCCGCGACCTTTGGGTCGAGCTCGATCACGGTGGAGAAGGACTTCGCAGCGTCCTCGTTTTGCCGCAGGCGGAGTTGTGCCGAGCCGAGCACGAAGAACGCGGCCGGGTTCTTTGCGTCGAGCGCGATGGCCTTCTTCGCCAGCGCAATCGCCTCTTCCGACTTCCCGCCCTGGTAGGCGGCTCCGGCTTCCTCGACGAGCTTCAACGACTTCTCCTTGTCACTATCTTGTGCGCAGGCGAGCTGGGGTATACCGACAATCAGGGCGGCGAAAACGAACACACGCATGGGAACTCCTCGTACAGGGTGAGTGTGGATGATCGTATCCGGCGGCGTGGTCATATAACACCCGCAAGTTCTCCCACAATTTTGCGGAGCCAGGACATGGCAGACTCCAAACCGAACACCCCGCCGCCCGGTGAACCCAGCGCGGCACAAATGAAGCGCGTGCTGATTCCGACTGTTGCCATCGGCGTCGTGATCGTGCTGATCGCGGTGATCACCAGTGTGACGAGCGGAAGCGGTCGGGCGATGTCCGACGGTTCCGACGGGTCGGCCGAGGATTCCGGCCTCAAGGAGATCGCTGCCGGCTTGAAGATCCGCGATCTGAAGGAAGGGGTAGGCGATCCCGTTCCTCCTGGAGCAAGGGTAAAAGTTCACTACACCGGTTGGCTCACCGATGGCACGGTGTTCGATTCGAGCAAGGAGAAGGGTAAGGTGCCGGTCGAGTTTCCTCTCGATGGAGTCGTTGCGGGTTGGCGTGAGGGCATCCCCGGAATGAAGCCGGGCGGGATTCGCAAGCTCGTAATTTCACCCGAGAAGGGTTACGGGAACAAGGCGTCGGGGAAGATTCCCGCGGGCAGTACGCTGATCTTCGAGGTCGAATTGGTGGAGACGACGCCCGGCCCGCGGCCTCGCCGAACGCCCGCACCAACGGAACTGAACAAGCTGGCCGACGGGACGCTACCGACATCCGACGACTCTGGGCTGAAGCCGCTCGGCGATGGCGGGCTGAAGTACCGCGATCTGAAAGTAGGCGATGGCCCCGTGGCCCCGGCAGGTGCGAAGGTGGTGATGGACTACACTGGCTGGTTGCTGAGCGACGGCTCGGTGTTCGATTCGAGCTGGAAGCCAGGGCGTGATCCACTCGACATGGGGTTGGACGGGCTTATCAAGGGATGGCAGCAGGGCGTGCCTGGAATGAAGGTGGGTGGCATTCGGAAACTGGTGATTCCGGCCGCGCTCGCTTACGGTGAAGCAGGCCGCCCAGGGATTCCGCCGAACTCGACGCTGGTGTTCGAGATCGAATTGCTGGGAGTGAAGTGACGTGATTCGTTTAGCCGCGACCCGAAGGGGAGCGCGCCATGCACGCTCCCCTTCGGGTCGCGGCTAAACTTTATCCATTACCGTTGCACTCGTGCGCCGCTGCCGGCCGCGAACGCTTCGACTTCGCCAATCGTTGCCATCGTCGTGTCGCCGTGGTAGGTCGTGAGCAGCGCGCCGTGTGCCCAGCCCAGGTTCAACGCCTGCTGCGGATCGCGACCTGTCAGCAACCCGTAAATGCAACCTGAAGCGAAGCCGTCGCCGCCGCCGATGCGGTCGATCACGTCGAGTTGACACGTCGGGCTGGTGTACTTCTTCCCTTCGAGCCACAGCACTGCGGCCCAGTCGTGCCGGTTGGTCGAATGTACCTCGCGGAGCGTCGTCGCCACCATCTTCACGTTCGGGAACTCCTTCACGGTGTTCTCGATCATGCCGAAGAACACGTCCGAATCGAGCTTCGAATCGGTCTTCTTCGTGACCTCCGGTCCCTTGATGCCCAGCCCCTTCTGCATGTCTTCTTCGTTGCCGACGAGGCAATCGACGTTGGCCACGATCTTCCGCATCACCTCGACAGCCTTCTTGTCGCCGCCTACCGACTTCCACAGTTTCGCACGGAAGTTCAGGTCGAACGACACGATCGCACCGGCAGCCTTCGCGGCCTTCATCCCCTCGATGATGAGTTCGGAAGTCGTCTCGGAGAGGGCCGCGAAGATGCCGCCGGAGTGGAACCACTTGATTCCCTTGGCGAAGA
Organism: Planctomycetaceae bacterium; assembly: GCA_013823135.1. Taxonomy (GTDB): domain Bacteria; phylum Planctomycetota; class Planctomycetia; order Gemmatales; family Gemmataceae; genus Gemmata. Next base: position 46,475 of record PNLP01000046.1, on the reverse strand, counting down.
TCGCCTTCCAGTCGAAGTCGCCGGGCTTGAGCATGGCTCCGGCTTCGTTGGCGCGGTTGTAGAACACGATCGGAGCGCGAACGCCGTGGCCGCGGTCGCTGTACACGGTGGCGATGTTCGGCCCGCGAACGCCGTCGTGCTCGAAGTGCTTGTAGAACGGGGTAACGCCCATCTCGCGAACTCGCCCCTGGATGAGATCCCCAATGGGGTAGTTCACCATCGCGGTGGCAACGGCGGTCTTCAGGCCGAAGCAATCGGAGAGGTTCGCGGAGACGTTGTATTCGCCGCCGGAAACGTGGATGTCGAACGCCCGGGCCTTCCGGAACGGTACTGCTCCTGGGTCGAGGCGGTGGATGAGTGCCCCGAGGGAAAGGAAGTCGAACGCGCAGGCATCGGTGCGAATAGCGAGAGGCATCGTGGACTCCGGGAATCAATTGAGATGGGTTTACGCTATCGCGGGTTAGACGGTAGGCAAGTCGTGTGTTCGTACAAGAGGCCGCTCCGAGCTGCAACGCCTGCGATGTGTGCGTATCTGCTCTCGCTGACGCTCGGAGAGTTCCGACATTCTGACCTCGGTGGAGTGTGTTCTGCGATCCTCACTCATCGACACAGCAGTGTCTACCCGTCGGTTGTCACTAGAATGCCGACGATACCCAATATCCTCACCCGCCAGCGAAGGGCAAACACGTATGGCCACTCCGACCGCCGACATCGGCCTCATTGGCCTCGCCGTTATGGGCGAGAACCTCGTTCTGAACATGGAATCGCACGGTTTCACGGTGGCCGTCTACAACCGAACCACCGCAAAGGTGGACGAATTCGTCAACGGCCGCGGCAAGGGAAAGAAGTTCGTCGGCGCAAAATCGCCCCAGGAATTCGTGGCGTCGATCAAGAAACCCCGCAAGGTCATGATGCTCGTGAAGGCCGGGCAGGCTGTTGACGACACCATCGCCAGCGTGTTGCCGTACCTCGAAAAGGGCGACATCGTCATCGACGGTGGTAACACGCACTTCCCGGATACCACCCGCCGTTTGAAGGCACTCGCCGAGAAGGGGATCCGCTTTGTTGGCAGCGGCGTCAGCGGTGGCGAAGAAGGTGCGCTGAAGGGGCCGAGCATTATGCCCGGTGGCGACGCAACCGCGTGGCCCGAGATCAAGCCGATTTTTCAGTCAATCGCTGCCAAGGCGAAGGACCCAGCGGGTGGCGAAGTGCCGTGTTGCGACTGGGTCGGGCCAGAAGGTGCCGGTCACTTCGTGAAGATGGTTCACAACGGCATCGAATACGGCGACATGCAATTGATTTGCGAGTCGTACCAGCTCATGAAGGACTTGCTCGGCCTCACGCCGGACGAGTTGCAGGGCGTGTTCACCAAGTGGAACAAGGGCGTCCTCGATAGCTACCTCATCGAGATCACAGCCGAGATTTTCGGCTACAAGGATCCGGAAACGGGCAAGCCGCTGGTGGACTTCATCCTCGATACCGCGGGGCAGAAGGGCACTGGCAAGTGGACCGTGGACTCGGCCACGGACAACGGCAGCCCGCTGACGCTAGTCGCCGAAGCCGTGTTCAGCCGGTGCCTGTCGGCACTGAAGGATGAGCGAGTTGCGGCGAGCGCGGTGTTGGCCGGGCCGCCAATGGCGAAACTGACCGACCGCGAGCAGTTCATCGCCGACGTGGAGATGGCGCTATACGCAAGCAAGATCATCTCTTACGCCCAGGGTTACGCGCTGATGCGTGCCCATGCGAAGGCGCACAAGTGGGAGTTGAACAATGGCGGCATCGCGCTGATGTGGCGAGGTGGTTGCATCATCCGCAGCGCGTTCCTCGGCAAGATCAAGGAAGCGTTCGACAAGAACGCGAACCTGGTGAACCTCGTCGTTGACCCGTTCTTCGCGGGCGAGCTGGGCCGGGCACAGGCTGGCTGGCGTCGAGTGGTGGCAACGGCTGCCGTGAATGGTATTCCGCTGCCGGCGATCTCGAGTGCTCTCACTTACTACGATGGCTACCGCACGGGTCGGCTGCCTGCGAACCTGTTGCAAGCGCAGCGGGATTACTTCGGGGCACACACCTACGAACGGCTCGACAAGCCACGCGGCCAGTTCTTCCACACCAACTGGACCGGTCGTGGCGGCACAACTTCGAGCAGCACCTACAACGTGTGACCGATCGAAAGCCCACCCGCACCAACCTTGCGGGTGGGTTCGACTTTCATCGTGAGGCCGAGGTGTCTGGGTATGGACGCGAAACTGGTTGCACTCTATCACCGTCACGTCGCTGCGGCTTACGACCGGCAGTTGCGTCTCGGCGATTTCCTCGAACGTGAGACCAACGGAGCGAACTGGCACTACCAGGTCTCCACGTCCACATTGTCGTTCGGTCCGACCGTGAAATTCCAGGCGAACGACCTCGGATCGCACTCCACGTTGGATAACTCCTGGCTGTGGGGTTGGTACAGCTCCCAGCCGAACCTGACTGCGGCGATGAACGAGTTCTGCGAAGCTGTTCGCGGGCTTGGTTCGCGTCACGACATTCGTGCGTTCCTGCTCACGCAACCGTTCGACGTGAGCGCGGTCCTCGGCACGGAACTCGGCGGCATCGCCTCCCACGTCTTCGGGATCATCACCAGCGGGGAGTTGGGATATCAGGCGTATTACAACATGCCCTATAAGCGTGGTCGCTCCACGGTTCTGTTGCGCGACGATCGCCTTCGTGTGACCGAACCGTCCCCGCTGGCCCGCGTCGGCACCATCTTCCCGCAGGTGTTGGCAGGCTTCCCGATCACGGACCAGCGGGCCGCACTCATCGGCTATCTGGCCTCGTATGACATCATGCCTGAGGCAAGCGGGCGGTTAATTCGGGTCGTCGAAGGTGGGATCGAGGTCTTGCGGGCGGAGTTCGACGAGCAGGACCGCCTTTCCAATCTGACAGGGGCGTTCCAGAACAGTGAATGATGGCTGGTTGGTTTGACCGTGGAAAGTAGGCGAGTCGCACCCCAGGATATGGGACTCGTGGTTGGTGTCGCTCGCGGAGCGAGTGACCTACTTTGACGGAGCATTTCCGACCCTGGAATGATGGCCGGTTGGTTTGACTGTGGCTCCCGAGGCATGCGATGGATGACCAACTGATCGCGCTTTACGACCGTCACGTCGGCACGGTCTTCGACCGGCAGATGCGACTCGAAGCGCTACTCGACAAACATGACGCCGTCGGGGAGATGGAGTACGAAACTTCCACGGCCCGGCTGAGTCTGGGTAAGGTGGAGTTCGAGGCTCCGATTCTCGGGACGCACGCACTCCACAACAACTCGTGGCTGTGGGCCTGGTCGAACAAGCACATCAAACTGAGCATCACCAACCGGGCACTCGGCGACGCCGTTCGTGCCCTCGTTCACCGGTTGAATGTGCACGCCCTCGGTGCCCCAGGGTTCGCTCTCGAACCGCTCCTCGGTCCCGAGTTGACCGAATCTGCGGTCCACATCCTGGGTGTCATCCTGGCTGCGGAACTCGGTTACGATGCCTACTTCACGATCCCGCACGATCGCGTGATCGAACTCGTGCTGATCCGAAACGACCGGTTGAAGTTCACCGAGAAACACCCACTCGTTCGCGTTGCCACGCAATTCCCCGCCCTCCTGAAAAGTATGCCGGTCCTGGATCACAAGGCCGCACTGACCGCGTATGCTCGCGACTACGCGCTGACTGTGACCGAAGAACCGGGAGTGCTGAAAATCACCGATGGCGGCAAGGACGTACTGACGGCAACATTCGATGCCGAGGGTCACTTCGCGAAGATGGAAGGGATCGCGCTCCCTGAGCCAACGCCCGTTAAGAAAGCGGCCAAGAAGAAGCCCGCTGCGAAGAAGAAGCCAGCGGCCAAGGCGGTCGCGAAGAAGATTGCCGCGAAGCCTGCCAAGAAACCCGCAGCCAAGGCGAAGCCCCCGGTGGCCAAGGCGAGCAAGAAGCCCGTGAAAGCGGCGAAGCCCGTCGCCAAGAAGCTGACAAAGAAACGCTGACCTGTCATCTCTTGCCGATGGCGTACAGCGTTTTCTCGGTGTTCACGTACAACACACCGTTCGCCACTGTTGGGGTCGAGCGAATCGGGGCATCGAGTTCGATCTTTCGGATGAGCACCGTCGCTTCAACTTGCTTTTGTGTTCCCCGTCGGATCAACCTTGCCATTCGTTGAGATTGCCACCAACTCGGCACAAGTGACGCCAGCTCGTCGGGGGCCAAGAACGGGTCTGGCTTCTCCTTGTGCTGGTAGATGAACAGTTCTCCGGCGTCGGTTGCGAGGAACACTTTGCCATCGGCGTAGAGGGGCGAACCCCAGATGCTCGCCTTGGTATCGTGCTGCCAGAAATGCTCTCCGGTTCGCGCATCGAAGCAGTGGAAGTACCCATCCAGTTCTCCGATGTAGAGCACATCCCCAACAACACACGCACAACTCATCGAGCGGCCGAACACGAAATCGCGATTCGCCCAGGGATTCGTGTTTTCGCCGCCGTAATGCCATGCCAACGCGGATCGCTTGTTGATCTCGGCCTTGGGATCGAAGTTGTCCTTGACTGGCGACACGTCGGCGTCCTTGTTGGCCTTACCGAACTCGACTGCGCGCTTCAGGTCGATGCACCACAGGTGTCCAATCCCACTGCCGTGTTCGGGGTCCTGCCCCATCGCGATGTATACCCTTCCGTTGACCACCACCGGGGCAACGTTCACGAAGTCGCTTTTCGTGCCGACTCCGCCGAGTTCGTAAACCGCAGTCTTCGGATTGCCGTCGAATTTCCAGAGCAGTTTTCCAGTCGGCGGGTCGAACGCCCTGAGCCAGCCGTCGCCACCCGGGAAGATAACCTGGGGCACCGGGTCCGAAGTGTAACTGGGCATGGCCCATTGACCGTGCATGATGCTTTTGCCCGGTGAGTTGTCCTTCCACACCAGCTTGCCCGTGTTCTTGTCGAGTGCGATGAAGCTGGGAGCTTCCGGACTGGGAAGTCTTTCGTGGCTCTCGTCCACGCCGTTGGCGGTCACCACGAACACGATGTCCCCAACGATCAGTGGCGAGCACGTTGCCAGATTGTGCGGGAACACCTTGAGTTCCTTGATCATGTCGAATGACCACAGGATGTCGGCGTCGGTGTCAGACTTGTACTGCTCCCACTGAAAGCCTTGATTGCCGTCCGCGAAACCATTGGCATCGACGCAGACCACCTCGGCGCGATTCGAGACGTAGTAGACGCGGTTATCCTCGACGGCCGGACTGGAAGCGATGCCGACCTGGGGCCAGTCATTGATCTGACCCGTTTCGAGCTTGGTGTGGACCGCCTGCCAGAGGAATTTGCCGGTTCGTTCGTCGAAGCACATCAGAATCCCACGGTCGATTGGCTCGACTTCGCCTTTCGGCGTGGTCCGGATGTCCCGTGGGTTCCGGGGTCGGTCGTTGTTGGTTCCGATGTAGATTTTGCCCCCCGCGACTGTGGGTGATGAGTGCGACCTCGACCCAAGCGCGGCGATCCACAGGATGCCCTCGCCTGTGTCTGGGTCGAAGTCGTCAAGAATGTTCCGGTCTGTGACATTCGCCATGTTCCGACCGGGCGTTCCGCCGAACATTGGCCAGAAGGTTCGCTTCCGCTCGGGTGGTGCTGGTGCCGATGGAATTGCTCCGACCGGAACAAGGAAGAGCAAGACAACGATCGGTGCAAGATGCCGGCGGAACATGAGAGGGCTCCGGCGTGAAATGTGCGTACCGAGTGGACGGAGGAAATCGCCTGACTCAATCGCTATCTGGCAACCGCCACCGTATAACCATCGGTACAGGAAGGATGGTACCATGCCCGAGAACGATCCGCGTGTATTTTTCGCTGCCGAGCGGACGCTACTCGCCTGGATTCGCACAGGGCTGGGTCTTGTGGCCATGGGGTTCGTTGTCGCGAAGTTCGGGCTGTTCTTCCGCATCCTTCATCCCGAGAGCCCGCACACCGATCACTCCTGGGCAGGCCCGATTGGGATTGCGCTCGCAATCATGGGTGCGCTCGCGTCGGCCTCGGCAACCTGGCAGCACCGACGGTTCTGCCAAACTCTTACGATCAACGATCTGCCCCGTCAGTACCTTCTCCAGCCGGGTTTGCTGCTGGGCTTTGGGGTCGCCGTTGCGGGGCTCGTCCTCGCGATGGTTCTGGTGGTGTGACCGCCCGCCAATTCCTATCCTGAACGCGCGCACTCTGCGACGCCTCGGGAGGCCGAATCATGATCAATCGAATCTTACTGTGGCCATTCCGCTGGTTCATGTGGGCGGTGTTTCGCTTTCTGTTTGCCCAGCGATACTGGGTCAAACTCATCGGCAAAGCTGAGGCGCTCGCCAAGCCCGGCCCCTACCTCATCATGCCGAACCACCCGGCATTCGTGGATCCGCTGTTGCTTCTGGTGAAGCTCTGGCCCTCGTTCCAGATGCGGCCGTTGGTGCTGGAAACGAATTTCAACAACCCGGTCATGGCCCCGATCGGTTACTTCCTGCATGGCATCCGGATGCCCGAGATTTCGCGAGCCAGTGCCGAGGAACGAAAGCGAGCCGAGAACGCAGTCGCGGAAATTGTTGCCACCCTCAAGCGTGGCGAGAACGTCATCCTGTGGCCGAGTGGCATGCTTTCACGAGACGGTTCAGAGCGGTTGGGCGGCGCTCGCGCGGCCGCCGATGTGCTGGCCGCGGTCCCGAATGTGACCGTAGTGCTGGCACGCACACGGGGTCTGTGGGGGAGTCGCTTCAGCTTTGCGGACAAGGAGCCGCACGTGTTGCCCTCGCTCTTCAGTGGCATTGCGCTGTGGGCGAGTAACCTGTTCTTCTTCGCACCCCGGCGTCGCGCCACGATCACGCTCGAAGCGTTCACCCCCGATCAACGCCCCGAGCCAACTCGCGATGCGGTGAACCGCTGGCTCGAGGGTTGGTACAACGCCGACACCCCGCGTGAGACACCCACGTATGTCCCCCGGCACTTCCTGTTCAGCCCACGCACCCACGAGTTTCCACCACCACCGCTGCCGAAAGAATTCGATTTGTCCAAGGTGAAACCCGAGACGAAGCCTGCGGTGGCGCACTTCATCGAGGAGAAGCTGAAACGCCCGCTTGATGCGAGCGAAAACCGCCCGGAAACGACTCTCGCTCAGCTCGGGATGGACAGCCTCGATGCGATGGAAGTGACCCTGAGCATCGAGCAACGGTTCGGGTTCAGTAGCGAGAAGGTACCGGCCACGCTCGCCGAGCTATGGGCGCTGGCAGAGGGTTTGCAGGAGAAGATGCCCCCGAAGCCCGCTCCTCCGGGTTGGTTCGCCCCTGGTCCCGATGACTCGCAACTCACGATTCCTGGCGAGACCGTTGCGGAGGCGTTCCTGAATCAAGCGTTCACCAACCGCAAGCAGGTGATCGTTGCGGACGACATTGCCGGCGGCCTGACCTACGAGAAACTCCTCGTCGGTGTCGGTGTCATGGCAGCGCGGTTCAAGCACATTGAGGCACCGAATGTCGGTCTGATGCTCCCGGCGTCGGTGGCGTGTGACCTGGCGTTTCTGGGGTTGCACCTCGCTGGCAAGGTGCCGGTGGTGTTGAACTGGACGACCGGCCCGGTCAACCTCGCGCATGCCGTCAAGGTTGCGGGGCTCACGCACGTCATTACATCGAAGGCGTTCGTGGATCGCGTTCAACCCGAAGTCCCTGGCGCGACGTTGTTCTTCCTCGAAGAGTTACGCAAGGGTGTCGGGACATTCGAGAAGCTCCGTCGCTTGCTGGCGGTACGATGGTTTGGTGGGATCACACGCCGCAACATGCTTTCGGGGCTTTCGCACGATCCACACAAACCCGCCGTGATCCTGTTCACGAGTGGCAGCGAGAAGGCTCCGAAGGCGGTGCCGCTGACGCACGCGAACATCATCAGCGATCAGCGTGGGTGCATCGACGCCTTGCGGATCGGGCGAAACAATTCCGCCATCGGGTTCCTTCCGATGTTCCACAGTTTCGGGCTGACTGTGACGGGCCTGCTGCCGTTGTTCGTTGGCGTGCGGATCGTTCACCACCCTGACCCAACAGACGCGGGCGCACTCGTTCGCAAGATCGCCGCTTACAAACCGACACTGCTCGCCGGCACCCCCACCTTCATGGGGTTCATCCTCGATCGTGCGAAACCGGGCGATCTCGATTCGCTGCGTCTTATCATCGTTGGTGCCGAGAAGTGCCCTCCGCATGTGTTCGAGAAGACGCGGCAACTGGCCCCGAACGCCGAGGTGCTCGAAGGCTACGGCATTACCGAGTGCTCACCGGTCGTTTCGGTGAACCGGCCCGGCCAAGCCAAGCCAGGCACGATTGGCGACCCGTTACCGTGCGTGTCGGTGCTCATCACCGATCTGGAGACGAAAGAGAGACTACCCGCTGGGAAGATGGGGATGCTCCACATCGCGGGTCCGACAGTCTTTCCGGGATACCTGGGTGCGGATACGCCGGTGCCATTCGAGGAGATCGACGGGAAACGCTGGTACATCAGTGGCGACCTTGCCGCGCTGGACGAGAGCGGCGCGATTGTCTTTCACGGTCGCATGAAGCGATTCCTGAAGGCCGGCGGCGAGATGATCTCGCTGCCGGCACTGGAGGAACCGTTTGCGAAGAAGTACCCACCCACGGATGAGGGACCGCAGGTTGCCGTGGAGGGGATCGAGACACACGACGGCCGGCGGATCGTGCTATTCACGACGCTCGACATCTCACTGCGTGACGCGAACGAGGTGCTGAAGGCCGAGGGTTTCCGCGGCGTGTTGCGACTCGACGACGTGAAGAAGCTCGACAAACTCCCCGTGCTCGGCACCGGCAAGACCGACTACAAGGTGCTCAGGGGAATGATCGAAACGAAGTGAGCACGCGAGCAGGTGCATCCAGGAACCGCGTTACATAAATTTCCGTCGCTTGAACGCGCTGATGTCTGCGGCATCTAACGCGAACCATTCGCCGTTTGTTCGTTTTGCCGCGAATCGCCTGTGCCAGTATTCCTCAATCCCAGCCGGATCATCGGTGGTGATTTGGTGGATGAGATTCGGAGCTTCGGGAAGTTGAAGGGCGATCTCGTACTCTCTACGCCCGACGGAGTTCGTCATTCCGATCTTGTAATACCGACCCATTTTGATGAGGTAAACGTACCCCATCGTCACCTCACCAACCGCAGGCTCCTCTGGCTCCGCTTCCGGTTGTTCGCGTGGGATGTAGGATTCGCACAGTGCTATCACACTCTCGTAACCGGTACGATCTCGGCAGTACGCAAGCAGTTCTTTGATGAGTTCGATTTTCGACCAGCGCCGAGTAAATGTTGAATCGTTTGGGAAGTTAGGATCACTCCTTCTTCTGAGCCTGATGTCGGGGGCTGACGGTAACCGCTGCAAGTCACGGGTGAGGATGGCGTACTTCTCCAGCAGTTCCGCTGGCTCGTATGCCTCGGACAGTTGATTTGGCATAAATCCGGCTTCGCGGACCGCATCGCTCCAACGTGCCCAGTGTATCCCACACCAGTCCGACTGCTTGATCGCTGTCTCGGCAAAGAAACGGTCTGTCCCAAGCGGAACACCATCGTTCGCTTCAGCAGTGCGTTTGATCTCTCGCAGGATGTGGGCCTTATCCATCGCAGGAGCCGGGGGCTGAGTTTCGTGAATCAATTACAGCACGGTATCAGCGCCCTGTGTGATGGTCAAACTCCGTCGCGATCCACGACTCATTGAAAAACACCCCTCACCCGCTCGCAAAGCCTCGCGACCTCTCCCCGCAAAGCCGGGGCGAGGTGGGGGGTGGTTGCCTTTCTCTTCAGCTCAACCCATCCATTGGCTTTACCAAAGTCCAATGAGCCCCACCTCGCCCCGGCTTTGCGGGGAGAGGTCGCGACGAGGCTTTGCGAGTCGCGGGTGAGGGGCTCTTGGCTTGACTCGCTTTCATTGCAATTCGGATGCACCTCGTCGCTTGACTCGCAAGGCGCATGCCTCAGCGATACACTCCGCCACCGCCTCCGGATCCTCTGCAACCTCGGTATTCCAGAACCGGAGAACGAGAATTCCTCGTGCTTCGAGATATTGCCTTCGTTCAGCATCCTCGATTTGCCCACTCGGCGTTGCGTGTGAATTGCCGTCCAGTTCGACCACCAACCGCGCAGCGGGGCAGTAGCAGTCGAGTATGTAATGCCCGAACGGCTGCTGGCGACGGAATTTGAACCCCACCAAGCGACGATTTCGGACGAGCCGCCACACAGCCTCTTCAGCCGGTGTTGGTTCACGGCGCATTCGTTTGGCGTGATGCCGGGTGGCTGGATTATCTCCCAGCATGAGAATCCCTCAGCCGATAGCGGAACGACCCAGACTGATCACGCAGTATACCACGAACGCTGTGCCAGCGGTGCGGGTCGTGCGTGCTGTGTGGCCTTGTGAAACTCTCCGCTCAGCAGTTGGCGGGCGTCAATCTGGAGAACTCAGACAAGGGGAGCCGATGAGGTGGGGACCAGCGTCTGCACAGGACGCGGGCAGGGCGGAGGAGATTCCCAATGTACCGATTCCCCAGGTTGCTCGCGGTTCTCGGTGTGTGCCTCGCGGTGACGCTCGCCGCTATCCTCGGCGCGACTCCCACGAACACGGCCACCACGCAACCCGCACGAGTCGTCGCATCGTTCGATGCCGCGACGCTATCGCTGACCCCGAGCGCGTTGCTCCCAGTCGCCAAGACTGAAGCCACGGTGGCGCGTGCGGCTCGTGAGCCGCGTCAGGAGCGTGCCTTCACCGGTGGGCGAAAGGCAGTGGTTATCGACACAGAGAAGTTGCCGATTGTGGCGACGTTCGCGATGGCTGGCGAACGAGTTGAAATGGGACCGCCATATCTCCGGTGAGCAGACGTTGCAGGCTTCACACGTCGCTCTTGCTGAAGCCCATCAGGCCCAACGTGCCGGCCACAGCACACAGCACCACGGACGCGGCAACCAGATTTGCAATCAGCAATTCATTAAACTGGCCCCTCAAGACAAACTTGAGCCGGGCCAGTTCTCGTTCCGGGCTCGGCCACGGTTCCGGCATCAGAGTGAGCAAGAAGCCCACGCCGTATAGCAACAGCCAGAACACGGTGATGCCGAGGACCGTGCCGTGCGTCATCGCACCGACCACCACGCCCCACGACACGATGATGGCGAGCACTGCGGCCACGGCCAGCACGGCTGCGATTCCACCCGACAGGCTCAGGTCCGACTCGGCATCCGACTTGAACAGGAAGTATCCGGCGATGAGCACGCCAACAGCCAGCGCGGTGAACGTGGCGACCACGACCACGAGCCTGGCGTGCCACTTCGCAAGAAAATACTGATGCCTGCTGATGCCGCGAGACAGGATTGAATCCGCAAGAGTGCCGCGTTCCGCCCCGACGGCCGAGACAGCCAGCACCACAACCAACGCAAGGCTACCCATGACCATGATGCGGAACAGGTCGCCACACTGCACCGCGGCCGATTGCACGATCCCCGCTTCTGAGTGCAGGCCAACGCGATAGAGCAGGAACCCGCCGGACGCGAACACGGTCATGATGACCCAGAGCCGGTACACCCAGCTTCGGACCGTTTGCTTCAGGTCGGTCTGGAACACCGCCCAGTACGGCAGGAACTTGTTGAACCGAAGTGTGACAACCGCAGGATTGGCGTCCATTTTGTCCTGTCCTAAAGTCGTAAGGTCGAAAGTCGTAAGGTCGAAAATCGAATCCTGACTTTACGACTTTCGACCTTACGACTTTCGACACCTGCTAAGCTGCCTCGGCGGTTGCGTACAACCGGGCGAAACCGCGTTGTTCTTCCTTCTCCACCAGATCGAGATAAGCCTGTTCCGTTTGCATCCCCACGCTACGCACGGTGATGAGCGTGACCTTGTGGTCCGCGAGCACCTGAAACATCTGCGCGAGCAGTGAAGCGTTGGGTGTCTCCTCGCCGAGTTTCACTTCCAGGCGGCGATGCCGTAGCAAAACCTGTGTGAAATCCTTCAGGAGTCGCAGTGCCGTGACGGCCTTGGTGATGGCCTTCTGTTCGCCGTCGAGATCGAGTTCGTAATGGTTCTTGCGGATGCGGCCCTTCAGGTCTTGAAGTGTGCCGTGGAAGATTAACTGTCCCTTGTTCAGCACGCACGTGTGGTTGCACACTTCGTCCACATCGCTCAGGTTGTGGCTACTCAGGATGAGTGTCTTGTCGGCCGCGAGTCGCTTGATGAGTTCGAGCATGGACCGCCGTGCTTCGATGTCGAGGCCGTGCGTGGGTTCGTCCCAGATCAGCAGATCGGGTTCGTTGATGAGGCTCGCCGCGACTGCGAGGCGTGCGGTCATCCCCGGCGTGAAGTGCGACAGTGAATCGCCCGAGTGTGCAAGCAAATCGACGGCCCGGATCAGGGTCGCCAGTTTGGGCTTGCGGATGTCCGAAGGCAAGCCGAACAGTCTTGCGATGTAATCGAGATACGTGATCGGCGTCATGCCACGGGGGAACTGTGGGTTCGTGGGAATGTACCCGATTCGACGGCGTAGATCGGCCGCGTTGGGGTGCATCACCTTGCCGAACACCTTCGCCCAGCCCGCGGTGGGTCGGTGCAATCCGAGAATGAGACGCAGGAACGTGGTTTTGCCAGCGCCGTTTGGCCCGAGGAGCCCGAGGACGCAGCCCGGCTCGATGGTCAACGACACGTCGTTCAGCGCAATCTGCCGGTTCTGGTAGATTTTGGTGAGGTGTTGTGTCTCGACGATCAGTTCAGCGTTTTCGCCGGCCACAGCATCCCTCCCCTCTTTTGCGTCGCCCTCAATACCCACGGTTACTTACCGAGTCTACGGCAGTTTCGCGGCCCTGTTTGGTGATGTCGAGGAAAGACGGGGAAGACAGGAAAGGCAGAATCGGGCACGGGCACGGACAAACCACAGGACGGGAAGACGTGAACGGCAGTCCCTGTGGGCAACCGACCCGTGTCGCTGTCTTTCTCGTGCCCGTGCCCGTGCCCATGACCGTGCCCGATTCCTGCCTTTGGATTTCCCCGCTTCCCCACTTCGCATTTTCCCCAGGTTCTCGGGTATACTGTCGCGCACCTCGCAGGAGATGCCCATGTTCCGCGCTGCCCTCCTCTCGCTGCTGCTTATCGCGTCAGTTGCTCCCGGGGCTGACACCCCGGGCTCGCCGAAAGCCGACACACATCAAGTGAAGCTGAACGGCCACACGTTCACGCTCCCGAAAGGCTTCGAGATTGAACTCGCGGCCGGGGCCGATCTCGCTCCGCGACCCATCGTTGCCGCGTTCGACACTCAGGGCCGCCTGTATGTGTGCGATTCCAGTGGCTCGAACGAGAAGACCACCGTTCAGCTTGAGAAGAAGCCGCACCGCATTCTGCGACTCGAATCCACGAAGGGCGACGGCCGGTTCGACAAATCTACCGTGTACGTGAAGAACGTGATGCTTCCCGAAGGGGCGATGTGGCTGAACGGCTCGCTGTACGTGGCCGCGCCGCCGCACATCTGGAAGTTCACTGACACCGACAACGATGGTGTCGCGGATAAGGAAGAGATCTGGTTCGACGGCAAGACACTGACCGGTTGCGCAAACGACTTGCACGGCCCCTACCTCGGGCCAGACGGCTGGATCTACTGGACCAAGGGAGCGTTCGCGAAGCAGGAGTACACGGTCAACGGGAAGAAGTTCAACACGCGGGCATCGCACATCTTCCGGGCGCGACCCGATGGCACCGGCATCGAACCTGTGATGACCGGCGGCATGGATAACCCCGTCGATCTCGTGTTCACACCTGGTGGCGACATCATCTTCAGCACGACGTTCTTCCAGCATCCACGCGACGGCAAACGCGATGGCCTGATTCACGCGGTCTACGGCGGCATCTACGGCAAGGATCACGACGTGCTCGCCGACCACCCATGGACCTCGCCGCAGCTCATGCCGGTTCTGACGCACATGGGACCGGCCGCACCGAGTGGCTTGCACCGCCTCGAATCTGGCGAGTTCGGCAAGGACTACGCCAACAACATCTTTTGCGCGCAGTTCAACCTGCGGAAAGTGAGCCGGCATGTGCTGGTGCCAACGGGTTCGACGTACACAACGAAGGACAGCGATTTCGTGGTGTCGGACAATCTCGACTTTCACCCTACGGACGTGATCGAGGACGCCGACGGCTCGCTGCTGATCGTGGACACCGGCGGCTGGTACAAGCTCTGCTGCCCGACATCGCAACTCGTGAAGCCCGACGTCACCGGCGCGATCTACCGCGTGAAGCGCACCGGGGCGCACAAGGTTGACGATCCTCGCGGCGAGAAGATTGATTGGAACAAGCTGGACATGGTTGGCCGACTGCAAGCACTAAATCACAAGCAACCTGCGGTCCGGCACCGGGCGGCAACCGCGCTACTTGCGGCCAGCGATGAAGGCATCACGTGGCTGGCCAGCGTACCATCCGCGCCCGCTGGATACACGCAAGATACTCAGCGATATGTGCTGGCGATTCTTGCTGGTGTCGATCATCCGAAGGCTCGTAAGGCGGCACGAACCGCCCTCAGCGAGAACGGCGAACTGGCGATGATCGCAATTCACGCGGCAGGGCTGTGGCGTGATAAGGAGGCGATGGACGACCTCGCCGTTCTGCTCCGTGCTGGCGACAATCGGATGCGTCGTGCTGCGGCCGGAGCATTCGGACGGATCGGTGACCCGAAGGTTGTGCCTGCGCTTCTCTCGATGTTCGATCACAAAGACATTGACCGTGCCCTCGATCACTCGCTGACGTATGCCCTGATCGAGATTGATGACATCAAGGGGATCCGCGACGGATTGAAACACGAGTCGCCGCGTGTGCGGCGTGCGTGCCTCGCGGCGCTCTCGAACATCACCGGCGGCATCGAACCCCAATTCTACGTTGCCGAACTCGATGCGAAGGACTCGGCACTTCGTGAAACTGCGTGGTGGGTGGCGGGCCGCAATCCGCAGTGGGCTGCTCACGTCGGCGATTACCTCCGCGATCGGCTGAAGTTGCTTCCGAAGATGACCCCGCCGGAGCAGGACGAACTCGCGTCGCGGCTCGTGCCGTTCCTCAAAGCCGCGCTGATTCGCGATGTGGTCGGCGATGCTCTCCTCAGCACGACGGAGCCGTCGGCGCAGCGTGCGATTCTGCGAGCGCTCGCGCAGTCGGGTGTGAAGGCGTTCCCGACCGAGTGGAAGAACGGCGTGCAGATCGCGCTCTTCTCGCGAAGCAGCGATGTGGTGCGAGATGCGATCGGCGTGCTTCGCGTCGTGCAACTCACCGCAGCCGATCACGCGGACCTCACCGAGAAGGTGACGCAGTATCGACAACGAATCAACGCGCCGCTGGCCAAGGAGTTCGCGTACGGACTGCGTGCGGCCGGACCCGTCGGGAGTCCGTTGTCAGTAGAAGACGCCACCGGAGTGATCGCGGACTTGCACCGCGACCGCGACGGAGCCATCCGTGGCGCTGCGGCCGAGTTGCTCGCTCGCGGTTCCCTGACTTCGGAATCGCTGATCGCACTCGCCGCGGCACTGAAGACGGTCAACCCGGTTGAGTTGTCCAAACTCCTCGGCGTGTTCGCGAAGTCCACGGACGCGGCTGTTGGGTCGGCTGTGGTGAAGGCACTGCGTGATCCGGCGGTGCGGGCCGGCATTCGCGTGGAGATGGTGAAGCCGATCCTCGACAAGTATCCGAAGACCGTGCAGGCCGAGACCGAGAAACTCTACGCGGAACTCGCGGAAGCACGCAAAGGCGAAACCGCGCGGCTCGACAAGCTGCTCGCCGACCTGAAACCAGGGGACATTCGACGTGGGCAGGTGGTGTTCAATTCGCCGAAGACGAACTGCATCGCGTGCCACAAGGTTGGTTATGTCGGCGGGTTGGTCGGCCCCGATCTCACGCGGGTTGGTGGCACCCGCACGGAACGCGACCTGCTCGAAGCGATCGTGTTTCCCAGCGCGAGCTTTGTGCGGAGTTATGAGCCCGTGCGGGTGGTCACCACCGACGACCGCACCTTCAACGGCATCCTGAAGAAGGACGCTCCGGACGAGATCATCATCGTGGTCGCGGCCGACAAGGAGGAGCGCGTTGCCCGTGCCGACGTGGCGAGCATCACGCCGAGCGCTGTCTCGCTGATGCCCTCGGGACTGGACCAGCAACTGACGCCCCAGGATTTGGCAGACTTGGTCGCATTCCTGCGGGCATGTAAATAGAGAAGACGGATTAACCACAGAGAGGGTCCCCGCACAGCGGGGTGAGAGAGCACAGAGGGAAGACAAAAGACCGAGAGAAGAGTTGTGTTCAAACCCTGCATTCGCTCGGTGTTGGTTTTATCTCTGTGCTCTCTCACCCCGCTGTGCGGGGACCCTCTCTGTGGTTAATTCATCTTCCAAGAGACTTCTGCATGATCAAGCCGCATCGTCCCCTTGCTGCTGGAACTGTCGCTGACCATTACCAGGAACTCGACCGGCTCTACCGCGAGGTGTGGGGCGAGCACGTTCACCACGGCTTGTGGCGCACCGGTCGCGAAACGCCGCTCGAAGCCGTCGAACAACTCACGGCGTTCGTCGCGGAGCAAGCAAACATCCAGTCCGGTGATCGCGTCGTCGATATTGGCTCGGGCTACGGTGCGAGCGCACGACTCATTGCGAAGCGGTTCGACGCCGCAGTCACGGCGCTCACCATCGTGCCGGCTCAACAGGCGTTCGCCGAGGCGACCAACCCCGTCGGCACGAACCCGCGCTACCTTCTCCGCGACTGGCTCGAAAACGACTTGCCAGGCCAGTCGTTCGATGCGGCATATGCCATCGAAAGCAGCGAGCACATGGACGACAAGGCGCGAGCGTTCAGCGAGGCGTTCCGCGTGCTGCGATCGGGTGGGCGGTTCGCGATCTGTGCGTGGATTGCGTCCGAGGATGCGCGGCCGTGGGAAAAGAGGAATCTGCTTGAACCGATTTGCCGCGAGGGACGCTTGCCCGGCATGGGGACCGAGACCGAATACCGCGACATGCTGACGGAGGCCGGGTTCGAAGTGGAAGCGGTGACGGAGATCAGTCGCGAGGTGCGCGACACGTGGGCCATCTGCGTGCGTCGAGCGATCGGCCGATTCTTCACCGATCCCGCGGGCCGTGCATACCTGCTGAGCACCGCGAGCCGCAACCGCATCTTCGCGGTCACGCTGGTCCGCATCTGGCTCGCCTACCGCACCGGTGCGATGCGCTACCTTGTGTTCCGTGCGCATCGGCCTGAATATTGAGGGATGAACACCGGGATCAATTGCGGCTCTGCCATTCGATCAGTCCTCTGACTCGAACGCCGAGCCGTCCTCAAGGCCGCGGATGAACGCCTCGAAGGTCTCGGCCACGAGCACGATCTTGTAATCCCACTCTTGGTCAATGTGTACCACTTGCGGTTCGCCGTTTGGGCCGCAAGTCCGGTAGTCGAGACATAACATATCGTGCCCGGCTGATGGGCAGTCGGCGAAATACACGCCGATCGGCGGGTAGCCCCACTGCTTGACCCAGAACCGGCTGCCAATCTCACCGCACAGGGAATATCGCTTGTCACTGCCGATGGAGTAGAGGCCAGTTATGGCGATGTGGTCGTGAGACCACGATGTCTGCTCCTTGGTCCGGTGATTCGTCCGGCGGGGGATACCACCGTTCTGGAATCGCATGAACTCGACGTAGGCCCGAGGCAGCTTATATCCGAGGTCGCGCTCGACGGCGGCGACGACGGCGTCTGTGAGCGGTGCCCCGACATACTGTTCGAATGCATACTCCGACGGCTCCCAGAACCCCGCAAAGTCGAAGTCTGCGAATCCCTTTGCCATACGGTGTGACCTCCGCAGCCGAACTTGGATACGTCGCTTACTCGGGATCCTGCCTTGCCCCAGCCTCTGAGCAATCTCACCTGGTTCACCGCTTACGCCACAGGATCACCAGAGCAATCAACCCCGGCAAGGGAGCGAGGCCCGCGAGCACGAACCCCTGATCGTAACTGCCGGTGGCCTGGATGTGGGCGCCCATCAATTCCTGCACCTTCCCGACCGCAAACCACGCTGCCGCCGCGAGCATGCCGGAGAGGAACGCCATGTGCCTCGTTGGCAACTCCTGGGCGAGCGCGTAATAGCATGGGTGCAATCCCAGGATGCCGAAACCAGCCAGGATGATTGCGCCGACCGCTGGCCAGCCACCACCAACAACCCCGACCAGAGCAGCCGATGCCGTGATCCCCGCGAACACTGCGTATCCTGTGATCCGGGCGGAATGCACTTCGCGGCCTCGCAACACGAGCCAGCGCACGAATACCCCGAACGCGAAGCAACCGAGTTCAGCCGAGATGTAATACGCTGGCACGATGAAGTCCGTGGTGTCGGCCGAGAAGCCTTGCGACTCCTTCATGTACTTCGGCAGCCATTCGCGGATGAACTGCCAGCTCACGCTGATGCCGAGAATCACGGCGAAGAGTGTGGCGTACACGCAGATGAAGTGCCCCCACACGAACGGCGGGCTAGGCGAGTCGGGAGTCACCGCGTTAGGAGTTTCGGTCGGATGATCGAGGTCGCCGCGCCGAACGAGAAGGAGCCACACGGGCACCCACAGCAATCCAATCACGCCGATGGTCCAGAAAGCGATTTCCCACCCGCCGCCGAGGTGTCGTACCGCTGCGATGTAAGGCGGAACCAGGATCGCGCCGAGCGAGGCACCGCTTTGAAGCAGGCCGTTCCCGAGCGGTCGGTCCTTCGCTGTGAGGATCTGGCGAGCAGTGAGCAAGGCGCACGGCCAGTGCCCGGCCTCGAAGAAACCGAGGAGCGTGCGGCAATACAGCAGCCAGAGGTACGGCCCGGTCCCCGGTTCAGCGGGATCTTCGAGGAGTGACGTGAACCGCGGGTCCGCCATGAGTGGTGTGGCCAAACCTGCAACCGACCAACCAATGAGCACGAACGGATACAAGAGCCGTGGGCCGATGCGGTCGGCGATGAGGCCGAAGAAGATCGACCCCACCGCGAAGGCCCACGCGAAGTTCCGCCCAACCTTGCCATAGCGTGCGTTGTCGAGGCCGTAGTCCTTCAGCAACTCCGTCGCGATTTGCGGCAGCACCTGCCGATCCATGTAGTTCAGCAGGGTGGCGAACATCAGGATGCCGCAGACCCACCAGCGCCACGGCGATTGTGGATTGTGTGAGGGGTGTTGTGGGTTGTGGGTTGCGGGTTGTGGATCGTTCACGGTATCGAGTCGCTCCGCGTTCGTTGTTTTGCGTGCCAACCAGCAACTACCCACAACCCACCATCAACAATCCCACGAACCATCCCAGGCGATGACACGTTCGAGATATGACGCGACGCCCGCGGAGAAGAACTCGAACAACGCCTCGCCCTTTTCTGGGGTCGCGGCGGCAGGGTTGCCGATGTGCCCGGGTTCGCTGCGGTCCGGCATGACCCATGCGCGGTAGCCAGGGGCCAACCCCTTTCCGTGTGGCACTTCGGGAACCTTGGTGTGATCGCCAACCACGAGTTGCGGGGCGATCCGCAGCACCATCGACGTTTCCCATTCGCAGGCGTGACCCATCGACTTCTGCGTGAGGCCGGGAATCGTGGGCGGTCCACCGCACGCATCCCAGTACGTGAGCGACAGCAGTAGCAGGTCGCGGCGGTTGCGGTGCTCCTGCTTCAACTCAAAGAGCGCCTGTTGGCTCGGCACGATGTTTCCGCCGTGGCCGTTCACGAAGACGATCCGCGTAAACCCGTGCGAGACGAAACAGTGCGCGAGATCCTTGATGAGGTCGAGGTAGACGCGGGCCGATGCCGAGAGCGTGCCGGGGAAGTCGAGATGATGGTGCGAGTTGCCGAGCCACTGCATCGGCGCGAACAAGCACCTCGCCCCGACCGGCGTGAGCTTCACGCGGCGAATCACCTCCCCGCAGAGAAGCGAATCGGTGAACACCGGCATGTGCTTGCCGTGCTGCTCCAGCGCGGCAATCGGGAAGATAATGGGTGTGGTTTTGGGCAATGCTGCAACGGCGGGCCAGGCGAGTTCGGACAGTTCCATTGTGATGAGTTCCGGCGGAGTATGAGGCGGGTTGCTGAACAGTGTACCCGGTGGGTGTGGCTTGTGTCCCGCCCGAACTCACTTCCCCCGGTTTCGCTCGAGCCACTCTGCGGCGGAGTCCGCATCCTCGTCGGTCTGAATCGTCTTCGCGATCTTGGCTTGGGCCTGCTCGATTCGTCGCGGCACCAGTTTGCTATCAATCGCTTCCCCCTCCTTCATTCCCAGTTGACGCAGGGCGTTCGCCACCCACTCGCCCGCGAACATCGCCATAAGCGGATCATCGAGCGAGACATGGAACTCGACGGCCGCCTTGCTACCGAGCCCTTCCGCGAAGTGGGTAACGTGATCGTCGTGCTTGCGGAGTAAATGGCGTTCCAGCACCACAACGGAAAGCGGGCTTTCCGGTGCTGTGTCTGGCGGTGGGAATTCGACGGGTTCGAGATTTCGCACCAGTCCGAGCAAGACTCGGGGCGGACCCATTGCGAGTTCCAGCGCCGCGGCAGGCGTCAGCGTCGATGGGATCGTGGCGTGTGGACAGCTCTTGAGAATGATATGTTCCCCGAACGCGGCGAGCGCGGCGGGGAAGTGGGCAAGTACGAGGACCGAGCGATTGCTCGTGAGGGGCGCATTCACGCTCTTCGTGGCTCCGCGCACCCTCGCCGCATTCGTTAACCAGATCACATCGCGGCTTATCACCCGCTTCGGTTTGCCGAATAGCCAACTGAACAAGCCCATCGCGCGATCTCCTGAACTCAATGCTGACGTTCGATCGCCTTGCGTTCCTCGGCTGCGCGGCGCGCGAACGACTTCAGATACTTCAGTTGTTCCTCCGTGAGCACGCCCACGGGGATGTGCAGCGAGGAATTGTCGCGATGCAGCAACGTCCACATGTCGTCGGTCCGGTACATCTGAAAAATGTCGTCGAGTGCGAACTTGCGTCGCACAGAGTCGAACTGAACCCAGAGCGTGGTTTCGTCCACGGTCAGTTCAACGGGTTGCCGTGAACGGGTTGCGAGGTCGATGAGAAGAACGAGCAACCCGCGGTAGAAGATGATGGGTAGCAGGAACAACAGAAGGAACCACAGCGTGACGGCGCTGGAGAGGTACACACCGCCGATCCCGAAGCCGATGCTCGCAGCGAGCGCCGGCAGCCAGGGGAGCAACTCGCCCACCCGCTGCCGACGTGTCAGGGAGTAATGCACATGGAAGGGAAGCACGATTCACGTTTACTGGTCGTTGGTACGATCGACTCCCGGTCTTCGGTCACCGGCTGAAGCAGAGTCAGTCTGGCAGACTTGGTTCGGAGCGGAATCCATGCCAGACCGTCAGGATTTCGACTTGCTGTCCAGACTCATCGACTCGGTAAAAGATGCGGTATACGCCACACAGGATTTCCCTCACCCGACCTGTTCGATCTCGCTCGTATCGCGGACCAATCAATGGGAACCGGGCAAGGAGTTCGACAGTTTCAAGAATCGAGATGCGGACGGATTCGGCCGCAGTTGGGTTGCGAGTTTGGATGTACTGGATGATACATTCAAAGTCAGCGAGCGCAGGTTCGGTCCAGACTATTGCGAAGTCCATGCGGCAGACATCCGCTTTACCTCTTCGTGCGGGATGATCTTCCCAGCGTCGGCAGCAACTTCCCCGCGACGAATCGCAGCCAGGATCGCGATTGCCTCACGGATTTCCTCCAGCGTGGCCGATTCAGGCATGCGCTGGATGGCTTCCATGACTCGTTGCTTATCCGACATGAATCACTCCCCCCGATTCACGCGCTGGGCTCTTCCAGGTAGGTGTAGCCTTCCAGGCCGTTCTCGTAGAACTTGAGGAAGTGCTTGGCTTCCGCGGGCGTGATGCGACCGTGACGCACGGCCTTCTCCACATCCTTCCGCATCCGGTCCGTAAGCTTCTCGGCCGAATACTGCACGTAGTTCAGCACCTCGGTCACCGTGTCGCCCTTCACCACGGAGTCGATCGACGGCGTGCCGTCCTCATCGAGCGAAACGTGGACCGCGTTCGTGTCGCCGAGGAGGTTGTGGAGGTCGCCGAGGATTTCCTGGTACGCACCCAGCAGGAATGCTCCGATGTAATACGGCTCGCTTCCGTCATACGGGTGCAACTCCAGCGTGTTTCGTACGTCGCGCAGGTCGATGAACTGATCGACCTTGCCGTCCGAGTCGCAGGTGATGTCGCCCAGCACGGCTCGCCGCGTCGGGGCTTCCGTGAGCCGGTGAATCGGCATCAGCGGGAACAACTGCTTGATGGCCCACGAGTCGGGCATGCTCTGGAACACGGAGAAGTTGCAGAAGTAGGTGTCCGAGAGCATCGCGTCGAGTCCGCTCAGTTCCTCGGGAACGTAGTCCATGTCGCGAACGAGGCGTTGCAACTTGCGTCCGAACGCCCAGAACAGCCGTTCCGCGAGCGCCCGCAGTTCTACGCTCAGGTGCCCGAGGTTGAACAGCGTCAGCGTCTTTTCCATCTGCTCGCTGGCGTCGTGATACAGCTCCAGGAAGTTCTTCTTGTTCAACTCCTTGTAGTTGCTGAACATTTCCTTGACGGGTTCCGGGGCGTCTTCGGGGAGCGATTCCGGTGCGGTGCAGTCGTCGAAGTCCGAGGTTCCCAGCACGTCGAACACGAGAACGGAGTGGTACGCGACCGTGGCTCGGCCGCTCTCGGAGATGATCGCGGGGTGCGGGACGCCCGCTTCGTCGCACACCTGCTTGATGCGATACACCACGTCGTTGGCGTACTCTTGCAGCGTGTAGTTCATGCTGCTTTCGAAGGCCGTTTGCGAGCCGTCGTAGTCGATGCCCAGGCCGCCGCCCACATCGATGTACTTCAGCCCGGCACCGAGGCGGTACAGTTCGACGTACACGCGGGCCGCTTCCGTCAGCGCGTCCTTCACCTTGCGGATATCCGAGACCTGCGAGCCCATGTGGAAGTGCGTCATCTGGAAGCAGTCGCCGAGCCCCTTGCTGTCCAGGTACTTGTACGCATCCAGCACTTCCGTGAGCGTCAGGCCGAACTTCGAGCGATAGCCGGCCGAACCACGCCAGCGGCCGCTTCCGCGGCTCGCGAGCTTCACCCGCATGCCGATCGGCTGGCGAACGCCGAGTTCCTCCATGTACTTCACGAGCAGTTCGAGCTCGGTGAACTTCTCCACCACGGGGATGATGTTCTTGCCGATCTTCTTCGCGAACACGACCATCTTGATGAATTCGTCGTCCTTGAAGCCGTTGCAGATGATCGGCGTGTCGCCGAAGCCGTGGGTGAGCGCCAACACCGCGAGGAGTTCGGGCTTGCTGCCCGCTTCCAGGCCGAAACCGTGCTGCTTGCCGTACTCCAGCACTTCCTCGACGACGTGCCGCTGCTGGTTCACCTTGATCGGGTACACGCAGTGGTAGTTGCCGGTGTAGCCGTACTCGGTCATCGACTTGTTGAACGCGCCTGAGATCTCGCCGATGCGGTGTTCGAGGATGCCGCTGAAGCGGAGGAGGAGTGGCGGCTGGATGCCGCGGGTGCGGATTTGGTCGACGAGGTCTTTGAGGTCGATGCTGCGTTCCGGGTTCTTGTCCGGATGGACGGTGACGTGCCCGTTCTTGTTAATCCCGAAGTATCCCTTGCCCCAGTTTTTGATTCCGTAGGTCTCGAAAGCATCGTGCAGCTTCCAGACGTGGGAATCGGAATCGGCGGAGCGTCGGTCGAGGGTCTTGGCCATCAAAGGAGCCTTTCCCACGAGGGGAATGCAAGTGCGGGATTGTGGAGAATCTCATGATACGTTGCGTGTCCGCGAGTGCAACGGCGAGTTCGGGAAGGCGGAATGCCTGCTCGGCGAAGCCGCTTGCGACTTCGCACGGCAGACACGAATGACGCATATCAGTGAATGGGAACGAATTCCCGTTGCTTGTCTCCGATCTGGACTAACCAGTCCTGCCCAACTAATCCATCGAATTGATTCAACTCCACTTCCCTGACTTACCGATCTTATCGTCATCCCATTAATCCCCGCTGACCAGCCATAATGCCATCCGGGTTGGATCAACCTGGAATCTGAGCGGTTGGGCGCAAGTCGGGTTGGGGATTGTGCCGGGTGTAATCTTCTCGGGGAATGAGATGTCCAGACGACTCAAACGTGCCGTGGTGAACGCGGCACTCCTCTGTGCGATCCTGGCGATCTCCGTCGGGTGCCGATACCGCCAGACGACGAACTGCCCGACCCCAGCCGCGTCCGGGTTGACGACCCGCGACCTCATTGACCCCGTGGCACAAGCCGAGGCGGAGCAGTTCATCGGCGTCGAGCATTTCAACGAGACGGCCGAGAAGCGGGCGGCCAAGGTGCGGGAGGAGCTCCTCAAGGACGCGCCGCCCGGGCGGCCGGAGCGGAACGTCCTGTGCCTGTCCGGTGGCGGGTCGTACGGGGCGTACTCGGCCGGGGTGCTGGTCGGGTGGACCTCGCGAGGCGATCGCCCGCAGTTCGACGTGGTGACTGGCATCAGCACGGGTGCCCTGATCGCCCCGTTCGCGTTCCTCGGATCGAAATATGACGGCCAGATGCAGGAGTTCTACACCACGATCACCAACAAGGATATCTTCAAGAAGCAACTGGTTAAGGGTCTGCTGGGTGGGGAGTCGTTCGCGGATACAACACCGCTCCGGAACAAGATTTCGGGGGTGCTGACCTGCGAGGTGATTGCTGAAATCGCCGCCGCTCACCAGGCCGGCCGACGGCTCATGATTGGGACAACCGAGGAGGAGGGAAAGCGCTTCATCCTCTGGAACATCGGTGAGATCGCCAGCCGGAATGGTCCTCGCGACCGCGACCTGATCATCGATATCATGCTCGGGTCTTCCGCGATCCCCGGAGCGTTCCCGCCATCCAAGATCGACGTGTGCGTGGACGGGAAGTGCTACACCGAGCGCCACGTGGACGGCGGGGTGTCGCAGGGGCTCTTCTTCTACCCCCCATACGTTCCCCCGGAAGCCCGGAACCCTCAGACCCTGAACCTGGTCGGGACGAATGTTTACATCATCGTGGCGGGGAAACTGTACGCCGACTCCGAGGTGCTCAAGCCTAGCGCGTTGTCTCAGGCCAGCACGGCTGTGAACACCGTGCTCTACGCCCAAACCCGGGGCGACCTCCAACGGTTGTGGACGGCGTGCGTGCTGAGGGGGATGACCTACAACCTGACGGCCATCCCGGCCGAGTACCCGCCCCTGGGATCGTGCGGCGAGTTCGATCCGAAGGTGATGACTGCCCTGTTCCGGGAGGGGCAAACTGTCGTCTGCTCGCCGAACGCCTGGCGGAAGACCCCGCCGGTGACGGACGCCGCCCACGGCGAGCTTCCCCAGGTGCGCTGGGGGCGGGAATTAAACTTCCAGCCACGTGGGCCGCAACTCCCGATCCCCGGGCCGAAGAAGATGGTGGTGCCGCCGAAATACCCCGGGGTCGTCCCCGCAAGCAACCCGCCAGTCCCGGCCCAGCCGTGAGCCCGCGGGTGACTGCAAACCACTGCAACCCTTCGCCACTTCGGAGTGGCGAAGGGTTTTGTCGATTGGTCGTTTCACATCCGTCGCCGCATCCGCGGCTTCAATTCCAACCCCGCTACAAGACGAAACAACTCCCGCTGCCTGTCTCTGATGTGGTCGCGTGATGATTACCCCAAGATGCAGGCTGGCGGTCGCTGGCTCATCACGGGTACGATAAACGAATCCCACGGGAGGCGATGCAAATGCCCGTACTTCAGCGACTCGCGATCCTGGGCGTCGTGCTCGTGTGCGGGGCGATCGTATTTGCTGTCGTCGATCGCGATCCGCCACCGATCGTGCAACCTGATTCGCCAACTGATTCGCTACAAACGCCGATCAAGCCATCCTACCCAGGTGTCGAGTACACCCAGAAAGAAATAGACGAGCTGTTCGACGATTCGCCTCAAGAACTGTTTGTGCTCGACGTGTTGCACGCCAACATCCGCGAATCGGAGCTGAGCCGTCGAGCGCAACGACCTGCCGATCAGCACCGCAAGAAGTACGGTGGCCCTGACGGCATTCCTCTCGGTGTTGGTTATGACGTGGTTTTGAAGGGTCGGAAGAAGTCTCCACAACCCGCTGAGCCTATGCCTCCAACTTCGTGCCGGTCAGTCGAACCGGCTCCGAAACACCCCAAGGACACGTCCGGACCGCACTGGGTACACCATCTCGCAGTTTCGGATTTCCAGAGTGAGTCGGGGTTTGGGTTTGTGCGCATGCTCTATTCCAGGAATCGGCGCGGCCTTTCGGTTGCATCGTCCGCGATTGACCGCGTTGAACTGGTCAGCCTGCTGACCGAGGAGGAACCGTCGGTGTACGTACTCGACGAGATGGCAACACCGCCGCTTGCCAGGCAAGCGAAGCGGCGACCGCTCGACGAGTTCGAGCGTCTCGGACTCGATGCCGTGCGGCGTGGCGAAACGCTAGTCTGGACTACGGACGCACCGAAACGGATGTTCGGCGCAATACGAGCGAAGGGGCTATGTCTGGAGTGTCACGTCGATGCCAAGAGGGGCGATCTACTCGGCGCGTTCACATATTACCTCGATACCCCGGTCAACGAACTCGCGAAACCGTGATTCGGAACGAGATCCCACGTAACGCTTTTGCAGCCACTTCCCTTGCGGCCGGATTTTCAGTTACAATGCGCGGACGCACAATTACTATCCCGAGCGGGTGACACCTCTCTCGCCCGTCGGCCCAATGCCGCCCCGCAGAACGCAGGGCACTCGGGAGCCGGAGACCTGTTCCATGCCCAGTCCGTTTCCTGGAATGGATCCTTACCTCGAAAACCCCAAGCTGTGGCCCGGGTTCCAGCATCAGTTGCTCGCGTGCCTCTACCAGATCCTGCTCCCTGGCCTCGTCGATCGCTACCGGGCCAGGGTCGGGGCACGCACCTACGTTTCCGAGATGCCCCTGTTCACGTCCATCATCCGTGAAGAATACACGGAAGAGTTCATCGAGATCCGTACCCGTAACGACAACAAACTTGTTACGCTGTTAGAAGTGGTCAGCCCCGCGAACAAGACGACACCGGCTGGGCGGCAAGCGTACCTCGACAAACGCAAGGAAGCCATCGCCCAGCGTGCCGCGATCGTGGAGATCGACCTGCTGATGCAAGGGAAGCCTACGCTGACGTACTCCCGCGAAGGACTCCCGGAGTTCGATCACGCGGTGTCCGTCACCCGCGCTGCCGCGGCCGATCGCTACGAGATCTACACCGCGACGATCCAGAAGCGGTTGCCGAAGTTCAAGCTGCCACTCGCGCCCGACGATCGCGACGCCCTGCTCGACCTGCAAGCCGCGTTCGCCCGGGCCTACGACCTCGGCGGGTTCGCCACGACGATCGAGTACAAGAATCCGCCGCCGGCGGATGTTCCGCTGTCCGACGCACAGAAGACGTGGATCAACGAACTCCTGAAGCAGACGAAGATGCGGTAACGCCAGACCCGGGCTGAAACCCATAAACCACCGTGGCGGGAGTCGCCCTCCCGTTCAACCGCTTCGGACAGACAACCGTGCCCACAACAACCTCCCCCACAGCCGATCCCATCCCCCGGGTAGCGAGCAGCGCCGCACCGAACCGTGTGCTGATCGTTGACGATCAACCCGACATCCGTCGGCTCTGCCGGGTCGCCCTGTTGGCTGAAGGGTTTAGCTGCGACGAAGCCGGCACTGGTCCCGATGCCATCACCCTCGCTTCCAAGAACGCCTACGACCTCGTCTTGCTTGACGTGGATTTGCCGGGGTTCAACGGCGAAGAAGTGCTGCGTCTCTTGCGCCAGCGACCACTCACGGCACACCTCAAGGTCGTGATGTTCTCCGGCACCGCAACCGGCGACGAACTCTCGCGAATCCTGCTGGGCGGTGCCGACGACTTCCTCACGAAGCCGTTCAGCATGGTGCAACTGCGGGCACGCGTGAAGTCAGCGTTACGACTCAAGGACGCCCAGGATCGCTCGGACGTGCTGAACCGCGAGTTGCTTCAGGTGAACACGGAACTGGAGCAGGCGCTCGACGATCGCGACGGCGAACTGATTCGTGCCCGCAACGGGCTGGTGCTCGCGCTTGCCAAGTTGATCGAACACCGGTCAGCCGAGACCGGCCTGCACCTGATGCGGCTTCAAAAGTACTGCAAGGTGTTGGCCGACGAAGCCACGGCAGTTGGGGCGTTCACTCAGATCCTCGATGCGAACTTCATCCGCACCCTGGAGGATTGTGCCCCGCTTCACGACATCGGCAAGGCTGCGCTCCCCGACAACATCCTGAACAAGCCCGGTCCGCTCGACCCGCAAGAGCGGGCGATCATGCAGACGCATACGACCATCGGGGCCGACACGCTGCGCGAAGTGGCTCGACGGTACCCGTTCGCGACGAGCTTCCTGCACATGTCCATCGACATCGCCAGGCATCACCACGAGCGATGGGATGGCACCGGTTACCCGGATCGACTCGCCGGTGACCGCATCCCGCTCTCGGCACGGTTGCTCGCGATCGCCGACGTGTACGATGCTTTGCGAAGTCGCCGCGTCTACAAGCCCGGGCTTACGCATTCGACTTCGGTGATGACGATGGTCACCGGGTCACCTGGCCACTTCGACCCAGCGCTTCTGGAAGTGTTCCGCAAAATTGCCGATAAGTTCGACCGCGTTTTCGAGGAATACAACGAGTGATGAAGAGAAGGAAAATCAGATTAACCACAGAGTCACAGAGAGAAGACAAAACGCCGAGAGAAGAGTTGTGTTCAAAACCCTGCATTGACTCGGTTTTGGTTTTGTCTCTGTGCTCTCTGTGGCTCTGTGGTTAGTCATGTTTTTGTTTGATACTCTCGGCGTTATTTCTTGAACGCCTCGAATGCCTCCGCGACCTTGCCAGTCTTCACGTCGCCCGTGTGAGCGTAGACGCCATACTTCAGCTTCAGTTCGCCACCCTTTTCGATCTTCATAAGGTCGGTCTTTCCCTTCTGCGTCGGGAAGCCGCTCCCCGCACGGCCGAACGGATTGGCCGCGTTGAGGCCGTACGCCCGCACGTGCCAGTTTGCCTTCGGGTTGCTCGGGCCGTCGAACACGGCGATGCCGACCTCCTTGCCGTCCACCTTGCCGGAGTAGTCGATCCATGGCGTCGGGAAACCCCAGATCGGCAGGTTGTCCTTCTTCGGCGGCGTGACCGTGTCTCCGCCGGCAGTCGTGACCGTCGCGCCGTCCTTTTCGCTGGGTCGCAGTGAGTCGTGCGTGCGGATGCCGAAGGAGCCTTCCTTCGTGTCGCCGAACGTGATTGGGCAGGCGTTCGCTTTCAAAGTGATGTCGAACACGAACAGACGGCCTTCGGGTGTTTCGCTGAACGTGATCACTCGCGTTTCGTCGAGCATCTTCACACCGTCGGGGGTGAACCACTCGTTCTGCGTTTCGACACTCACGCCCCCCGGGACTTTCTTCGGCTCGCCCACCTTCACCACGGTCATCTGGCCGTGCTTCGGCTTGCCGTCCTTGTCCTTCGCCTCGCTCCAGAAATCGACCCCCTTGCCGTTCTTCTCGTTGCTCTTGGTCTTCAGTTCGATCCCTTCGGGGATCACGTCGCCGTGGCAGAACCACACGGATTTCTGGTGGATGTGGTCGCTGGTCACCTCGCCGGGCAGGCCCTTCTCGACCGGCCAAGCACGTGTGACCCCGACGCCGTTCGGAGCGAGCACGGGGTACAGGAACGGCTTGGAAAACTTGGGGTCGGTGGCGTATTTCGCGACGACGACCGAACCCGACTTGAACTCGATCGCCTCCTTACCAACCACGGCCGTGATTTCCGCGGCGTGTGCGGCCGGGGTCAGTGCGAAGGGAACGAGTGCGAGAATGCAGCAGCGCATAGGAAAGGCTCCGAAGGGTGGGCAACGTGTGTAGTGTCGGATGACTGCGTGTGGGTGTCAACAATGGGGCCACCGTTTAGCGGCAGCCCCGCTGGGGCTGCCGCTAAACGGTGCGTTCCGCGCTGCGAAACCAACTCCGAACGCTTAAACTGAGAACCATGAGCAAAGACAAGAAAAAGGTTCGCGTCGAGATGCGGAAGAACCGCACGAAGCCGCCGCGGGAGAATGATCTCACCCGCGACTACCAGGCCGACGCGACCAGCACCGACGACAGCAAGGCGTCCGAGCGAGTGCGAGCGAAAGGCGATCTCTCGCGCTACCGCACCGTGACGCAAGACGATGCCAACACCGGCACCGGCCAACTGACTGGCGATGCCGCCGAGGGGATTCGTGGCCGCGTGATTCGCGTCCACGGGTTGGCGTCGGTCGTGGAAGCAGACGACGGCCGCATCTTCCGCTGTGCGATCCGTCGCTTGCTCAAGACCATGGCCACGGATGAACGCAGCGTCGTCACGACCGGGGATGTGGTGTGGTTTCGCCCTGTGGTGACAGGAGTCGGGAGTCAGGAGTCAGTCGAGGAGTCCGAGCCCGAGCGCCAAGCGAGGGACAAACCTGAACCTCGCTTGGCGCTCGGGCTCGGACTCCCCACTCCCGAAGGGATGATCGAGCGTGTGGAACCTCGCCACGGTGTGCTCACGCGGGCCAGTCGTCGGCGGGAACAGGTTCTTGTTGCGAACGTCGATCAGGTTGCGATTGTCATTTCGCTCGTTCAGCCGACGCTCAAACCCCACCTGATCGACCGCTACCTTGCGGCAGCGGAGAAGGGCGGCTTGAGCCCGGTGCTGTTGCTGAACAAGATCGACCTCGCAGACGCAGCGCAACTCCAGCCCTTGATCGGGTCTTACGCCCAACTCGGGATTCCCGTGTTACTCACGAGCGCACGAACGGGCGTGGGAATCGAGAGACTGCGTGAACAACTCCGTGGTCGATCAACGGTATTCTCGGGGCAATCCGGTGTGGGGAAATCGTCGCTGCTGAACGCGGTGCAGCCGGGGCTCGCATTGTCGGTAAAAACCGTCAGCGAGGTGAACAATAAAGGGCGACACACGACAACTTATGCCCAGTTGCTCAAGCTGGAGACCGGTGGCTGGGTCGTGGATACGCCAGGCGTGCGGCAACTTCAACTGTGGGACGTGCGAGCCGAGGAAGTCGAAGGCTACTTCAGAGATTTCCGCCCATTTGTAGCACTTTGCGAATTTCCAGACTGTACTCACACGCACGAATCAGGCTGTGCAGTGAAAACTGCGGTCACTCGTTCTCAGATCAGTTCACGGCGATACCACAGTTACCTGGGAATGTTCCACGGCACCGCCACGGAATAGACACGGAGAGGGGGAGACACGGAGAGAATGCCCACCGTGGTTTTGCTCCTTGTGTCCCCTCTCCTTGTCTCCCTCTCTCCACCTCATCAACCAGATCGATTCTACCTTCCGCGCCTAGTTGCGCCAGTTGCGCCAGGGTCCAGACTGGCTTCAAATCCGCAGAACGCAGCGCGTCCGTTGAACGGGCGCAATCCCTACCACCGAGCGCTCCGCGCAACCCGTCAGATCACGTCGCGAGACACCGACATTTTGTGCCCGCAAGTGCCCCGATGATTTCCCAACCTGCCTCGGCGCGGGCATAACTTACGCAAGCATCCGGGTGCCACTGCTGTTTTCAGCGGCGAATGGACGGTCGCTACGGCAGACGGGCGGGATGCTGGAGTCCGGAACTAGTGGGGGTCACCCAAATGAGCGTTCGGCGGATCAAATTGTGTCTCATGACGGCGACCGTGGCCGCCCTTCTGGGGGTGGTCGCCACGGATGCCCAGGCGTTCGGCGGCCTGTTCAAGAAGAAGGGTGGCGATTGCAACCCTTGTGCGACCGCTGCTAGCCCATGCGGCCCCGTGGCAGGCACTGCCTGCGGCAGCTGGGTCACCCAGAAGCAGAAGGTCACGGAGTATGTTCAGACGACGGTTGACCAAACAGTCACCGTGATGCAACCGCAACAGAAAACGGAAACGTACACCGCCTACAAAACGGAGTGCGTCCCCGAGACCGTCACCAAGCAGGTGATGGTCAACAAGATGATCACCGAAACGGTGAACGTCACGAAGAGCGTCACGGAACGGGTTCCTGTGCAGAAGGAAGTCACCGTTATGGAACGGGTTCCTGTGCAGAAGGAAGTGACTGTGATGGAGAAGCGTCCTGTGCAGAAGGAAGTCACCGTTATGGAACGGGTTCCTGTGCAGAAGGAAGTGACTGTGATGGAACGGGTCGCCGTTCAGAAGCAGGTCACTGTGAACGAAGTTCGTCACTCGACCGTGATGGTCACCGAGATGCGTCAGCAGACGACCTCTCACAAGGTGTCCGTCCCGACGACTGTGAACCTCGGGCCAAGCTTCAGCGATCGCATCAAGTCGATCACTGACCCTTGCTTCTGCCCATGCCCCCGCACCAAGACGATCTGCAAGACCGAGAAGGTTTGCGAGACGACTTGCTGCCCGGTCACCGTCTGCAAGAAAATCACCGAGTGCGTGCCCGTGACCAAGACCGTCTGCACCTACGAGTGCGTGCCGGTTAAGAAGACCGTCTGCAGCTACGAATGCGTCGCTGTGAAGAAGATGGCAACGGTTTGCGAGTGCGTCCCAGTGAAGAAGACCGTGACGGTTTGCGAATGCGTCCCGGTGAAGAAGACCGTGACGGTTTGCGAATGCGTGACGAAGCAGGTCACCGTGCCTTGCACCGTCACCAAGTGCGTCCCGACCTGCGAAACGGTCACCTGCACCGTGATGACCAAGAAGTGCGTTGCTTACCAGGCCACCCGCTGCGTGACAGTGTGCGTCCCGGTTCAGCAGACCATCAAGGTCAACAAGTGCGTCCCGACGGTTGTTGAGAAGGACGTTCAGGTGTGGGTGCCGGCTCCTGCCGCCCCAGCCGCTCCTGCCGCTGGTTGTGGTCCTGCCGCTGGCTGTGGCAACGCCTGCACGACCGCTTGCAGCAGCCCTTGCGAAGATCCTTGTGCGAAGAAGGCTAGCCTGCTGGACCGCCTGAAGGCCCGCCTCGCCGCTCACAAGCACTGCTGCAAGACCGAATGTGCACCAGCTTGCGACCCCTGTGCAGACAGCAAGGGACCTGGCCTGCTCGAGAAGCTCAAGGCCAAGTTCGCTAGCAAGAAGAGCTGTGGCTGTGCGGCTCCTGCCGCTTGCGGTGCCGCCGCCGCCTGCTGCAACTGAGTTCTGACTGAAGTCACCGGGCACGCCCGGTAACAACGAACCCGGCCCGGGGTAACACCCGGGCCGGGTTTTTTCGTTGAACAGTAAGTTACTCTCGTGGCAGGCCGGCTCGCACCCACGCAGCCCAGCCGCCGTCCATGCTGATCACATTCGTGTAGCCCATCTTCTGGAGGGCATCGGCCGCCAGTGCCGAACGAAACCCGCCCCCACAGTACAGAACCAAGGGCGTGGTTGGGTCCGGTACCTTGGCCTCGATGTCACGCTCGATGATCCCTTTCCCCAGGTGAACCGCTCCCGCCGCGTGCCCGGCCGCGAATTCGCCGTCCTCACGCACATCCACAAGTAGGAACTTCTCACCTGCTGCAAGGCGAGCCTTCACATTGTCCACAGTGCACTCGCGAACGCGCGACTTCGCATCGGTGACGAGTTTCAAGAACCCCGGCGCGTGCTGCTTTCCCATTATTCAAATCTCCAGTTGGAATACGTACCGTCGAGCGGGCAACTTTGGACCCGGCGCACCGGGTCGTCCGACTGTCGCCATGAAACCGGAAAGTGTCGCCGATGGCAAGGCGCGACCTGTCGTGGGACTGCCCACTCGTAACCTGCAATCAATTCACACAAGAACATCACGCTTCACGGGGAAGGGGCGCATACAACACCACCCGATACACTCCGCGATCATTCCCCAGTTCCCACATCAGTCATGCGACAACTCTCTGCACCCGCCCTGCTTGTTGTGGCCGTCGCCGGGTCACTTGCCGTGGCCTTCTTCGCCGTCCACACGGGGCCTGTCGGTGTCCCTCGCGTGAAACTCGCCGTCCTCGTTGTGTTCGACCAGATGCGGGGCGACTACCCCGAGCGGTGGCGAACGCTGTACGGTCCCGATGGCTTCGAGCGGATTCGCTCACAAGGGATCTCGTTCACCAAGTGCCACTACCCGTATGGCACGACCACCACAGGCCCGGGTCACGCTTCCGTCCTCAGCGGAACGAGTGCGGAACGGCACGGCATCATCAACAACAACTGGTACGAAGGCGGCAGCATGGTGTACTGCGCCGGCTCGACCCGCTACGAATTTGTTCCTGCGTCCGCGAATGTGAAGGCCAAGACGAAGGAAGTCGGCAACCCGGACCGGATGCTCGCCGAGACGGTGGCCGACGCTCTCAAGGCTCAGCGGCCCGGATCGAAGGTGTTCGGCCTGTCGCTCAAGGATCGCTCGGCCATCCTGCCAACGGGCAAACGACCCGACGGTGCGTACTGGTTCGACAAGCAATTCATCACGTCCACTTATTACGCCGATGGCGTTCACCCGTGGGTTGAGAAATTCAATAACTCGAAGGCGGCGGATGCGTGGTTCGGGAAGGATTGGACACGCTACCGCACCGACATCGACTACGCCGCATACAGCGGGCCAGATGTGACTCTTGGTGAAGGGAAGGGCGTCGAGGTGAAGGACGGGTTGGCCAAGGGCTGGAGCCAGGGTGTCGCGTTCCCTCACGCGAACACGGGAGGCCAGGCGAAGCCGGGCAAGGAGTACTACGAAGCCCTCGCGAACTCGCCGTACGGCAACGATCTGTTGCTGCAATTCGCCAAGGAGTGCATCACCGCCGAGCACCTGGGTGAAGATGATGTACCTGATCTGCTCGTCATTAGCTTTTCCTCGAACGATCTGATTGGCCACACCTGGGGCGCGGATTCGCAAGAGGTGCTCGATGTTACCCTGCGGAGTGATGCTGTGGTCGCCGAGTTGCTCCGGTTCCTCGATACGAAGGTCGGGGCAGGGGAGTACCTCGTCGGGATCACCGCGGATCACGGGATCTGCCCGCTGCCGGAAGTTTCGCGCGCCCGTGGGCTCGACGCCAAACGCGTGGACCCAGCCGGCCTTGTGAAGGCGATCGACGCGCATCTCACAGCGACGTTCGGAACACCTGGGGGCGAGGGGGCGAAGAAGCCGGCGTGGATCGAGGCGACGGCGTTGCCCTGGATCTACTTCAACCCGAAGGTACTCTCCACGGCTGGTAAGACTCGCGAGCAGGCTGCGGAAGTCGTGGCGGCATTCTTGCGGACGCATCCCGACATCAGCCGGGCGTTCACGAGGAAGGATCTGCAATCGCGATTCCCTGCCGAGGATGTGGTCGGAACCCGGGCACGGCGGTCCTTCTACCCCGCGCGGAGCGGCGACGTGTATGTGGTGCTGAAGGAGTGGTATCTCCCATCCGCAACCCTGGGAACGGGGACCACGCACGGCGCTCCGTTCGATTACGACGCCCACGTGCCTTTGATGGTCTTCGGTCCGGGCGTGAGCGGTGGTGCGTCGATCGAACC
Source organism: Planctomycetaceae bacterium (assembly GCA_013823135.1). Taxonomy (GTDB): domain Bacteria; phylum Planctomycetota; class Planctomycetia; order Gemmatales; family Gemmataceae; genus Gemmata. The sequence continues at coordinate 10,907 of PNLP01000046.1, read as the reverse complement.
GACCACTCCCCAGGCGCTGGCGGCGATCTTCTCGAAGTGGCTTGGCGTCCGTCCTCCGAAGCAGGCCAGCTTCCCGCTTCCCACGGCACTCAAGGACCGGTGAATGCCATCGAAGCAATGGCACGCGGATCTCGCAGATGAAACGCGGATGAAGAGGATCAGACAAACACCAGAATGAACCACAGAGGCACAGAGACAAGACAAAAAGCCGAGAGAAGATTTTGTGTTCAAACCCTGCATCGTCTCGGTGCTGGTTTTACTCTCTGTGCTCTCTGTGCCTCTGTGGTTGATTCTCTTCTCCGATCCTCTTTATCCTTTTCATCCGCGTGCGATTGCTTCGATTGAAGCGAACTCGATTGAGCGAAGAACGAAACTCCGGTCACTGACGCTCTCGGCTCGCCAACTCACACTCATCCTCGACCGCTCAGAGTACGACTCTGAACTGTGCCGGACCCCTGCAAGCAAAGTCAAAGTCGCATCCCGAAAAACCGGCACAATCGTACCATCCCTCCTGGCTTGTGGGCGGGTTGGTCTTGGTGCAAATGCTCACTTTTGGTACACTGATTTTCTACAAAATGTGGAAAAGGCTTGACTCACCAATGCCGATGCGGTTGTCAGTGTATCTGTTGTTACGGACAATTTGACAACCAGTTTGTATCGCCCCGTGATTCTCTCTATACTGGGGCGGAGTTATGACTTATCCTCAATTGTCAGCTTACCCTGTTGCACCAGCACCGGCATTCTTATGCCCCCGGTTCCGACTGCCGAAAGCGGCTCCTACCAACCGTTCAGCAAGGTAGCTGGCGCCGAGCCGCTACCGGGCTACCGCCTCATTGAGCCGCTTGGCCGGGGTGGATTCGGTGAGGTATGGAAGTGCGAAGCGCCCGGCGGACTTCACAAAGCCGTGAAGTTCGTTGCGGGCGGCGCGTCCGAAGACGGGCAGGGCGAACGCCGGTTCGCACAGGAACTCGAAGCCTTCCAGCAGATCAAAGCCATCCGTCACCCGTTCCTTCTCACCCTCGAACGGGTCGAGATCGTCGGTGGCGAACTCATCATGGTCATGGAACTGGCCGATCGCCAGCTCCAGGACCGTTTCCGCGAATGCCGCACCTGCGGACTCCCCGGCATCCCACGCGACGAACTCCTTGCATACTTCGCCGACGGTGCCGAAGCGCTCGACATGATCTCTGCGAAGTACGGTCTGCAACACCTCGACGTTAAACCCGCCAACCTCTTCCTCGTTGCCGGCCACGTGAAAGTCGGGGACTACGGCCTCGTGGCTCGGCTCGACCCGGATGGGCCAGCGTCGGGGAACCGCGGCCTGACCCCGAAGTATGTTGCTCCCGAAGCGCTGCGGGGCGATCCATCGAACCGGTCGGACCAGTACAGCCTCGCACTCGTGTATCAGGAATTGCTCACGGGTACGTTCCCGTACAACGGTCGAACCGCGCAGCAGATCATGCTGCAACACGTCTCGTCCAAGCCCGACCTGACTCCGTTGCCGGCAGGCGACCAGCCCATCGTGGCGCAGGCACTGTCGAAGGATCCGGAACAGCGATTCAGTTCGTGCCTCGCGTTCGTGCAGGCGTTGCTGAGTGTCTCCAGTGCGGCGGCGCTTCCCAACGCGGGTATGGATGTGCGGCGGGCACGCGTTCAACGCTCGATGTCCGAGATGAACCTGCCGAACAACGAGGCGATGGCGGAAGAGGTCGATACCGGTTCCGCGAACCGCCATCCTGTTGAATCGACGCAGAACTTCACCCTTCCGGGTGGCGCAACGAACATCACGCGGCCCGGCGCGGCCGGTCGACTCCCGGCGCTGGTTTCGACCAACCGTCGGCCCGGGTCGGTGGTTCAGGCTCCATCGGGGCCACAGCAAAACAACGCCGCGACTTCCCGACCTGGCCCGGCAGCACCGCCGCCGCAGTCGCGGTTCGCGGTCGTGCTCAATCCGATTCGGTCCGTGGTTCCGGTGGCTCGCCTCATTGGGATGCAAGCTCCGGACTCGCCGCTCTCGGCCACCGACTTCGCGATGGCTGTGTTGGGCGAAGCCGCGGCCGGCGGGCACATTCCGCAGATGGCGGGCGACCTCGGACGGCAGGTTGACGGAACGTGGGTGTGCAAGTTCCCGAGCACGGTTCCGCTGCCCGTTGTGCCGATCAAGCTGGCGATTGTCCGCGACACGTTCCGCGTGAATGCCGAGCAACCGGAACCGACGCAGATCGTTTTCCGCCAGATGGTGACCACGGGTTACTTCAGTTCGCGGGCCGCGAAGAACTCGGGCTTCGAGGTGATCGTTCAACTTCCGCCGCCCGGTAAGGTGGTGGGTGAGGTCACGGTTACCGGCGGGATCTTCGGCACGCCCGACAAGGAATTCTCCCGCCAGGCTCAGGACATCATTCCGCAGATGATCGGGAGCATCCGTCGGGAACTGAAAAACGTGGACGACCGCCGCAAGCACCCCCGGCTCGCGGCCAGTTTCGGGATCACACTTTACCCCATCCACGGCGACGGCGGCATCGACACGCCGGTCTACGCTCGCTGCCGGGATGTCTCGGTGGCTGGCATCTCGGTGGCCACGGAAACGACGTTCTCGACGAAGTACGCCTACGCGGCGTTCGAGGGCGTCGGCATCACTGCGGGCCAGACGGTCCTGGTTCGCTGGGTGCGAACGCAGGTCGTCGATCGCATGTGCGTCTCCGGCGGCTACTACCGCACCGACCTGTGAGCAGCGAGAACAGCGACCCAATCTCGGTGTTGTGCGAGACATGACCGCGTGAATGACCCGGCGACGGCTCACGCTACGGCACAGTGTGGACCAACTCGAAGCGTCCGCCGTGTTAGGCAGCCCGTGTTAGGCAGACCGGGCTGGTCTGCCTAACACGGGCAAACGATCCCCCACCAAGATGCGAAACAGTTTGCCAGTCAATCTGTTACGATTTATCCTGGCGAATGTTTAACCGTGTTGGGCAGACCACAAACGCGGATCTGTCTAATTACAAGTTCGGCGGCGGAGGCTGAACGGATGCGTCGATCCCTGCTCCGACGACTGTTCTTCGGGGAAACCGTGACCGAGAAGCGAGAGCGGTTCGCCAAGGACCTCGACGGCCAGCGACCGACGCCTGAGCAACTGCGGCAACTCGGCCTGATGGCTCGCGACGCGCTGTGCGAGATTCGGTCGCGGAACCGCGAACCGGAGGTGGTGTTTGCTCTGGCCGACGCATTCCACAACCTACCGTTGGTCATGCACGACCCGCGGTTCTCGTGGTCGTGGCTGCTGGTCTTCCTCACGACATTGGAACGGGACTTCCCGGACATCGGCCGCCGATACGTTGAGGTCTTCGACCGGATCGTGGGGTTCAAGGCCGAACCCGCCGCTGCACCGGACCGCCCGGCCCCGGGCGCTTCGTAGGGTGTCCATCGGTCTCGGCTCGTGGTAGCGGACCCGGGCGGCCGGTGAGCTTTATGTTCGGCGGCGGAGGGCGCGCGATGGCGGGAAGGTTCGCCGACGGGTATCGCAGCGTGCTGGCCGCCATCACCGGCCGGGCGTCGTCGGCCCACGGCTTCCCGCTCCGTGCCGTCGAGGCTGCTGAAGCCCGGCTCGGGTTCGCCATCCCCGAGGCGCTCCGCGACTACTACCTGTCGGTCGGGCGGCACGAGCTTAACCGCGTCCACAACCGGCTGTGGCCGCCGGACGACTTGGAGGTGCATGAAGGCCGGCTGGTGTTCCTGGAGGAGAACCAGTGCGTCCTCTACTGGGGCGTGCCGCGCCGGACTTCGGCCGCCGACCCGGTGGTGTCCCAGACGTTCGACCTGGACGACGCCGAGTGGATGCGCGAGGTTCGCTGCTCCTTGTTCTTGCCGGCCATGCTGTGCTACTACGCGGCGAGTTGGATGCCGCACAGTGGGTACACGGACGAGATGCCCCATGCGACCGCCCGGCGGCTGGTGCGGGGGTGGCCGTCGGCGGGTCGCAGCGGGGTGCATTCCGCGTTCGCCCGCCCCGGGCAGGTCGTCACTGTCGAGGAGGCGGGTAGCGGCGTCGTGGTCCGGCTCGGCACGCGCTCTCGCCGGGACTTCGACGCGCTGGTGTCCGAGTTCGGGGTCGGCGTCCACGCGGCGTAAGAGGCCGCCCCAGGCGCTGCAGCAGACCGCGGCCTCATAGGTTGTTCCCAGGGTTCAGCTCGCTGTGGCCGCGGCTGCTGAGCTTCATCGTTCGGCCACAGATGAAGACGCCGGAGCAACGGTGATTGCCGCCGTCAGCGTGCCGGGGTCTGTTTTCCTCCACACCCACCTGGCGCGACGCGCCAACTATCCGGAGACAGGTATGCGCTGGTTCAGCATCGCACTCCTCGCCGTCTGCACCCTCACCGGCCAGGTCCGAGCCGACGAAAAAACTGACGCCGACGAAGTCAAGAAGGTCGTGGAGACGTACCTCAAAAATCAGGCCAGCCCCACCCGCTGCGATGACAACCTCGCCCTCTGCCTCGGGGACGCGGTCCACCTCGTCATGCACAGGAAGGACGACAAGTTGGACGTGCCGCGGACGGTCAAGCAGCTCAACGAGTACATCAAGGGCGTGCTGAAGGAAGACCAACGCCTGAAGATCGAGTCGGTCAAGGTGGACGTGAAGGGGGGCACCGGGCTGGCGGTCGCGTTCGCCAGCTTCACGGCCGACGAGACGTCGTGCTACTCGGTGTTCACCCTCAGCAAGCGGGGCGACCAGTGGAAGGTCGCGTCGGTCACCCAAGAGAACCGCCGTTGAGGGGCATCCAGGGAACCCGCGGACGGGATGGGACGCATCTGCTGGGAAAAAGGTATATTCTCAGGCCGAACCGCTCTCATGGCCAACCGACTTGAATAAAAACGAAGATCCTGGGTCGGGGTGAACGCCCGCCCTAAAGCACTTTGAAGCCCAGTCAACTCGCATTCGTTCACCACAGGTTCCCCTCCTTGGATCGCCTGGCCGCACCGGGATGGTTCTTTCGTCAGCATCTCGCCATTTTCCGGAGTGACAACGGACTGTCACAGCCGAGGCGGTGCCAAACAGCTCTACGGGGTCGGTCAGCCATCACGCCAGTGACAACCGACTGTCACTCACCCAGCGAGCGACGCCCCAGAAGTTTGTGGAGTTCCTCGGGCGTGGTGTCGAAGGCGTGGAATACATGCTCGCGTGAAGATCGCTGGTAAACGCACGCGACACTCTTGTACCGCTCGAAGTCGATGGCCAAAATGGTGTCAGTTGTGGATGTCATCGCAAGCCTCCAAATCGTGAAGGGCGACCACCCTTCAGCGTAACGCACACGGCTTGCATGGATTCTTTCGGCGGCGGAGGCAGTCGATGTCGGATGCCTTCCTCATTCTTGGACGAACAGTCGATGCGTTACGCATTTCGAAAGCGCCGTCGCTTAAGAAATGGCCCCACCTCCAGGTCGATCCTGTTCTGGACATGGTGCCGCTTGCAAAGCTCTGCGTCTTTCTCACCGGCGACAAATATGACGCTATCATCGGTAGCTTTGCCAATCAGACGCCGGATCAGCCCGAAGTGGAACCGTGGGACATTGAGAACCTCCTGAACCCAGTGCTATTGATCCCCAGGCATTACATAAGCGCAATCGCGACGATGGAGGACGATCAGGTCACGACCTTAGCAAAGAAGATGTGTGCGCTACCGGAACTAAAGTTCTACAAAATTGACCCGAGCGACATGAGCGAGCGTCTAGGACGCTACCGAGAGTTTGCTGCTCAATGCCTGAAGAAAAAGAAGTCGATGTTGCTCCTACTGACGACATGACCGATGGTACTCAGACGCACGACAAGTTCAGCCGCCGAACCGTCCGCAGCACCTGACCGCCGGCGCGTCTGTTCTTTGTATCGCCACCTGTTTCACTGTTGGTGATTGGTTCCCCGGCGGCATGTGAGCTTTATGTTCGGCAAGGCAGGTGCATGCATGGGCTTGGTAGCTTCGCTTGAAGTCGTTCCGGCGGTAGTGTTCAAGCGGCACAAAGATGCATTGGCGGAGCTGGTAGCTCCTCCCGGTGCCCCGACGTTCTGGCTCGACAAGTCATGGTTACAGTTTCACACCACGCTCCGCGCCAGGCCGAAGCCGTTGTGTCTCGCAATCTCGGGGGATCACTCGGCGTGCGGCCGGCTGGAAGGAGGGCTGGTCCGTGCTCAAGGCGAGGAGCCGGGGGGCGACGGGGACGAGAGCGAGGACGAGCTGGGCGACGACTTCTACTTGGGATATGCCTCTCCTGCTCTCGTTCAGAAGGTGGACCAAGCACTTGAAAAACTGACTGAAGAAACGATGCTCGCAGCCATCAAAGCTGCCGGATGGTCGCTGGGGACGGGTGGCAAGAAGTACTACGGGACCGCGTTCAGGGAACTGAAGAAAGCGTACCGTGCGGCCGCCAAGCAAAAGGACGCGTTGCAAGTCCTCATTACGTGAGGTGGGCGTGGCCGAATGCTCGGCTCAGCAGCCGGGCCACCTCGAGTGACGCTACCTCACGGAGGGGCGTAATGGCTGCCCGGCTGCTGGGCCGAGCGTTCGGCGACGGAGTCCGGCTCAATGGTATCCGTCAATCCAGGCTACGACCTGGTGATTGAGACGTTATCTGCGATCCCCTCGATCCGAAACATTTGAATTCGATAGGCACCACGCAGTTCCGAACCCCAAGAGGATTTGCGATGACCACGGGAACCGAGCATGCTCGACAAGGATCGCCGGAAGAACTGATTGCGCCTCAGGGCTTCTGGGCTGAACTCCGGGATGCTGTCTCGCTGCGTACGGTCTCGCTGATCGGCGGCGTGCTGTTCTTGCAGTTCGCGTTCATCACGTCCTACGTGGCCGCGTTCCATGCCCCCAAACCCCACGAGATCCGGCTCGGGATCGTTTCGCCATCGGAAAAGATCTCCGAGCAGACCGCCGAGAAGATGAACGCGATCGCCTCACACCCGCTCAATGCCGTTCCCGTCGCCGACAAAGCGACCGCCCAAGAGAAGATCAAGTCCGGAGAGCTGTCTGCGGCGCTGGTCATCAACATTTTCGGGAAGAACGACACGTTGCTGATCTCCAGTGGCGGCGGTGCCACGGTGGCGAGCGCGATCACCAAAGTGGTCACCCTTCTCTTGGCGACCCAGCACCGGACCGTGACCGTCGAGGACGTCGTGCCGCTGCAGAGCGGTGACAATTACGGATTGACCGGCTTCTATCTGGTCCTGGGCTGGATCGTCGGCGGTTACCTGATGGCTTCTCTGCTGGGCGTCTCGGCCGGCGCGCGTCCCGTGACACCGCGACGCGCCTACTTCCGGCTCGGCGCTGTCGTGCCCTACGCGATCATCTCCGGTGTCGGCGGCGTCTTCATCGTTGACAAGGTTCTCGTCGCTATCACCGGCCACTTCATGGAACTGGCGTTGCTCGGTGCCCTGCTGGTCGCTGCGGCGGCGACGGTCACTATGGCGTTCCAGGTGATGTTCGGGGTGATCGGCATCGGTATCGCCGTGCTCGTCTTCGTGATCCTGGGCAACCCATCGGCGGGTGGTGCCTACCAAACGGAGCTACTGCCGCCGTTCTGGCGCTTCCTGAGCGAATGGCTGCCGACCGGGGCCGGAACCGACACCGTGCGGCGCATCGTCTATCTGGGCAGCAACGGCATCAAGGGGCATCTGACCGTCATCTCGGTCTGGGCGATCGCCGGCGCGATGATTACTGTCATCGCCTCCCACCTGAGGCAGTGGCTTTCGGTGCGAAAGAACAAGGTCAACTCACCTGCTGCTGTACCGACAGTCGATCGGCAGTGAGACACCGCTGACCTCTAGCGAAGATCCTGGGTCTGTTTGAACGCCCCCACGCACAACGTGAGGGCCGAGCCCCCCTCACGTTCACGCACACGGTTGCATGACTTCTTTCGGCCACAAGAGGCTCGCTGCGAGTTTCCAGATGAGCGATCCACGCGCGGACCCATGCGAGCTATTGCCCGCTTTAGTGCGTCTTCGAGTGTATCTCGAATTGTCCCCCGACGAAGTTGTGATTTGGTGTGGGCAACCGGTAGCTTGGCGGTTGGCGTTGGGTGCATTCGCCGCTCAACCGGGCTGTGGGCTGATACTGGGGTTGGTTGCCGCGGGCGTTTTCGCCGTGGCAGACTCAACACTCCGCTGGTGCGGTATCGACATCTGGTTTCTTGGTTTAGGCTTCTGGGTGGCGTGCGTCGCGAGCGGAGCCGCACTCCTTTGGCTAGTGATCGTTCCCCCATTGGGGTGGTGGTGCGCCCGCCGAAACGGCTACGTCATCACGAACTGGCGAGCCTTACTGTTCCTGTCGAATGGGAAAGTCCTCTCCTACCCCCCGGAGGAGATGCGAAACTTGATCGTGCACCGTTTTCCCGACGGATACGGTCAAATCTTGTTCGAGTACCGCGTGATCGAGGGATTCTGCGAAAGTTCCGATTCCCAAGGGGGCCACTTCACCAGAGAGGTGCGGATGGTCGGCTTTATGGAACTCGCCGATGTCGATACTCCGAAGCGGGCACTGGAGGCCTTGCTCGGGCGGGAGTTGCAGTACGACCCTGCCCCGAATGTGGCAGCGAACTCCTACCACTTTTCCCTCTAACGCCGCGTTGGAGTGACCGCATGTTTGCCGTCTTCTCGATCATCATAATCGTGAGTGGTGTCTTCAGCGTGCTGATCGGGTTGGGGCTTTTCATCGGGACAGTCCGTTTCCTACGGGCCGCCGAAAGTGCGGCCGGCGCGGTTGTCGGCCATGAAGCCAAGGTGAACGAGACGCCGGACCAAGATGGTATGAGACAGTGCTATATCTACCCCGTCGTCGAGTTCGAGGACTGTTACGGGCGGCATCACCGCGTGACGCTGGTTACCGGGACCGCTGGGTGGCAACCATTCCCAGTCGGAACGCGGGTGGATATTCTTTACTCGCCCAGCGACCCGACGCGGGCCAGGATCCGCAGCTTCCTTCACCTCTGGTCTTTTCCGGTGATGTTCACCGCTCTGGGTCTGTTGGGGGTGGGGGGCGGTTTCCTGTTCCATTCCTGGTCGAGCCGATTGGATGCGTTTAAGTTTTGAGGCGGTTGAAGTTGTGATTATGGTTGTAGAGTCATGTTATGCGGGAGCGCCGAACCCCTCTCATAACCAACCGGCTTGAGAACAACTGAAGCTCCGGGGTCGGGCTGAACGCCCAGACGCACAACGTGAGGGCCGAGCCCCCCTCACGCACACGGCTTGCCTACTGACATAACGAATGGGAAGGTACGAACTCGTGAAACGAATCATTCGCCTGATTGCCCCGTTGCTGTTAGTGTTGCCAGGGGCGCAAAGTGCCCTCGCGGCGGATGCGGACGTCATTGTTTACGGCGCGACTCCCGGCGGCTTTTGCGCTGCAATTGCAGCAGCCCGCGAGGGCGCATCCGTCATCCTCATCGAGCCGACCGACCACATCGGCGCGATGAACACCGGCGGACTGAGCCATTGCGATTCCAACCAGATGGTACGCAGCACGTTGATGGGGCTGTTCCACGAGTGGCACACACGCGTGGTGAAGGACTACACCGATCGCGGGCTAAAGGCACCTTACGACCCCGCCGTGAAGGACCAGGCACGCTGGGTCTTCGAGCCCCACGTCGCGATGCGAGTGACGAAGAAGATGCTCGACGAAGCGAAGGTCAAAGTTCTCATCGGGGAGAGGCTCAAGTCCATCACCAAGGACGGCAAGCGAATCGCATCCCTGGTCACGAAGAACGAGACGTTCACCGCCAAGGTCTTTGTCGATGGCACCTACGAAGGCGATCTCATGGCGGCCGCGGGGGTCGACTGGACGATCGGGCGCGAGGGCCGTGCGGAGTACGACGAACCGCTGGCGGGCAAGCGGTATCCGAAGCAGAAGATGAACATCAATGGGTTCGATGACGACGGCAAACTTCTGCCCTTGGTCACGACCGACAACGCCGGGCCCGACGAGAAGGGCGACTCAAACATCATGACCTTCAGCTTCCGCCTGTGCCTGACCGCGGATCCCAAGAATCGCGTTGCGATGCCGAAACCGGATAAGTACGACCCGGCTCGCTTCGAGATTGTTCGCCGATTCCTGAAGGGTGGAGGCAAGGCCGATCAGGTCGGATTCGATCTCTACCCGATGCCGGGCGACAAGTTCGACGGCAACAACTCGATCGGCCGTCAGTTCTCGATCGGCCTGGTCGGCGGGTGCAACGACTGGCACAAGGCCGACGAGGCGGGCCGCAAGGCGATCTGGGAAGCGCACAAGCAGTACACGCTCGAGTTCTACCACTTCCTGACGACCGACCCCGCTGTTCCGGCGGAAGTCAGCAAGAAATACGCCCGGCTCGGCCTGTGCAAGGACGAGTTCGCAAACTACGACCACTTCTCGCCGGCGCTGTACGTTCGCGAGTCTCGCCGGATGAAGGGTCTGTACGTCATCAGCCAGAAGGACATCCTCGACACACCGAAGAAGGACGACCCGATCGCGATCTCCTCGTTCCCGATCGACTCGCACGATTGCCAGCGGATCGCGCTCAAGGGCGGCGGCGTGATTAACGAAGGCACCATCTTCCCGGTGCGGAAGAAAGATCCGCAGCAGGGTTACGCGTATCACGTCCCCTACCGCTCGGTTCTCCCGAAGCCCGAGCAGTGTGTCAACCTGCTGGTCCCCGTCGCGCTGTCGTGTACGCACGTGGGCATCTCGTCGCTGCGGATTGAGGGGGCGTGGATGGTGATCGGTCAGGGCGCGGGCGTGGCCGCGGCGCTGGCGGCCAAGGAGGGCGTGGCGGTTCAGGACTTGCCGTATGCGAAGTTGCAGAAGCAATTGCTGGCACAGGGGCAGGTTCTGGAACTCCCGCCCCAGGAAAAGATCAACAAAAAATGAGGCGATCAGCCTTCAC
>PNLP01000045.1 GCA_013823135.1 Planctomycetaceae bacterium | reverse complement strand
GCCGGAGTCGCACCTGGCACGGGAGCCGCACCTGCCCCGCCGAGTCCCAAAAACGCACCAGCCCCAACTCCTCGCCCGACACCCGGCAAGGAGATTACGCTCAAGCCGAAGACGGTTGTGAAGGGTTACGAACTGGAACGGGAGCTCGGTCGTGGCGGCATGGGCTCGGTCTACCTCGCACGGCAGCTTTCACTCGACCGCCACGTCGCGCTCAAGGTGATGAGCAACAAGTGGGCGGCCGACCCGGTGTTCGTCGCCCGCTTCACGCGCGAAGCCTATGCCTCTGCACAACTCTCGCACCCGAACATCGTCCAGATCCACGATATTGGCGAAGTGGGCGGCACACGCTTCTTCAGCATGGAGTATGTCCGCGGCAAGTCGCTCGCTGATATCGTCAAGTCGCAGGGGAAACTCAACCCGGAAACCGCGGTCGGCTACATCCTCCAGGCAGCCCGCGGGCTCAAGCACGCGCACGACCGCGGCATGATTCACCGCGACGTGAAGCCCGACAACCTACTCCTCGGTGAACATGGTTTGGTGAAAGTCGCCGACCTAGGACTTGTGAAAACGCCCACCACGGAGCGCGACGACGATCGCCTCGACGAAAGCTCCCACAGCGGCCAACCTGCGGCTCCCATGCAGATGACCGGAGCGAAGATCGCTCTCGGTACTCCCGCCTACATGTCGCCCGAACAATGCCGCGATGCGGCCTCCGTCGATCATCGCGCTGATATCTACTCCCTGGGCTGTACCCTTTACGTCCTCGTGACGGGGCGACCGCCTTTCGACGGCAACACCGCGATGGAGTTGATGTCGAAGCACGCCTATGATCCGCTCGTGCCCCCGGAGCAAATCGTCTCGCGGTTGCCCAAGGAAGTGTCCGCCATCATCCAGCGGATGATGGAGAAGAACGCGGAAGACCGGTTCCAGACAATGGACGAGGTCATCCGCACGCTTGAAATGTGGCTGGGCATCAACTTCACGGGAACCTTCTCGCCGCACGACGAGCAAATCACGCAACTCGAGAAGTTCGTAACGCAGTTCAACTCCGCCCCGGCAGCAGTGCTGCGGGGCCGCGTGCTCAAAGGCTTCGTCGCCGTCGCAGCCATTAGTGCCCTGCTCCTCACCTTCTTCGGCCGGGCGTCGTGGGCTTTCGGCCTCGTGGGGCTGGTAATCCAGGCGTCACTCGCGTACTTCGTCGTCGACGGAATCTCGCGTCGCGGGTTCCTGTTCACCCGCACGAAGCAATTCCTGCTCGGGCTTTCGTGGGGCGACTGGGCCGTGGGAACCGCGAGTTTGGCCTTGTTCGCAGTCATGCTCGCGATGCTCGACCAGTTCTGGATCTGGGCCGGGTTCGGGATCGTGGGGACCATGCTCGCCTTCGCACTTCACTACACGTTGGATCGCAAACTGGATCAACAACGGAAGCCCCAGATCGACGCCACCGAACGACTCCTCCGGCGTCTCCGAATGCAGGCGCTCGACGAAGACGAGATCGCCCAGTTCGTGGCCAAGTACGCCGGCCGCGACTGGGAGGAATTCTTCGAGGCGATTTTCGGGTATGAGGCGAAGCTCCATACGCGAGCGGTCCTCTTGCGGGGTGGTTCGGCCGGTATCCGCGAGAAACACGCGGCCTGGCGAGAACCGATCATTGCGCTGATGGATCGAATCGAAAAAGCCCGGAAAGCCGCCCGCGAGCAGCGTCTCTTGCTCGCCGTGGAACGCGCGAACCTCCTCGCGGCCGGGGTCGCCCCCGACGCGGCCGATAACACCGCGAAGGCGACCGCCGAGGCGATGGTCAAGGCTGCGGTCCATGTTCGTGAAGCCGAGGAAGAACGCGTCAAGGTTGCCAGCCCGGCAGTCATGCCTGCTCCCCCGGTGAACGTCCGCCAGGCGGTCGCCGCCGCTCACGACCTCAATCTGAACGCGGGACCTTCGCAACGCCGCGATGTGTTCGGCCCATTGATCAAGTTGGTCGTCGGTCCCCACGTCCGGGCCTTGCTCGCGATTGTTCTCCTCGGTGGCTGCGCGCTCTGGGTGAAGCAGAACGCACTGATGCCCGGTGCGGAAGTGCAACGACAGGCCGTCGATACCCGCGACTTCACGGCACTGCAGGACTCCGCAGCGGAGACACTCCGTCGCCCCACGACACCGCTCGTAATCGCGGGTATTCCCCCCGTCGCGACCAACTGGGTTGATAGCTGGAACACGGGCGTCGCGGGTCTGCTCATGTTGGCATCGCTGTTCTATCGCGGTAACATCATGTCCATCTTCGCACTTCTGGGTGCCGCGATTGTGGCGATCGGCCACCAGTACGGCATTCGAACGGTTGAACCATTCCACGCCGATCACGTCGGCTTGATGCTGGGTTCGGTCCTGGCCCTGATCGGATTCCGACTGGGACGCTAGCAACTCACAATCATTGCTGCTGGACTATTCACGACTTCGGGAGCATAATCCTCCCTGCCCGTTCGGGTACGACTCAGTCACCAAGGGAGTTCCACATCATGCGGAAGTTCGCGTTGCTTTTCGCAGGCGTTGCCGTCGCCGGTCTGGCCAGCTATCCAGCGGTTACCGCCGAGGACAAGGACAAGAAGAAGGACGATCGGCCCGACATCGTGGTTCCGTTCGTCCCGACGAAGGACGAAGTTGTGAAAGCCATGCTGAAGTTGGCCGCCGTGAAGGAAGGCGACACGGTTTACGATCTCGGTTGCGGCGACGGTCGCATTACGATCGCAGCCGTCAAGGATTTCAAGGCGAAGCGTGGCCTCGGCATCGACTTCAACCCCGAACGTCTCAAGGATTGCGAGAAGCGCGTCAAGGATTTGAAACTGACCGAAGATGAGATCAAGAAACTGACCTTCAAGCAGGGCGACGTGCTGAAGATGACGCCGGAAGACTTCAAGGACGTGGATGTGGTCACCATGTACCTGCTGCCGGACGTGAACCTGAAGCTGCGGCCGATTCTCCAGAAGGGGCTGAAGCCGGGCGCCCGCATCGTGTCGCACGATTTCAACATGGGCGACTGGAAGGAAGACAAGATGGAAAAGGTGACCGTGGACCGCGAACACACCGTTTACCTGTGGACGATCAAGGAAGCCGGGAAGTGAGGTTGGTTGAACGAGCCCGCAGCGCGAGTTTTGAAGTTGCGCTATTGGGCGTGGCTTTTTAGTTTTCACCCCGAAGGGGTGTGACAACCTAGCCCAGGGCAACGCCCTGGGACCGCTTTCCAGCCTGAAGGGCTGAGACAATGCGCGATGTCGCAGCCCTTCAGGCTGCACGCTGACTGGGACACCGAACCCAGGGCTGCGACTACTTCGTTGTCTTGCCCTGGGCTATGTTGTCACAGCCTTTCAGGCTGAAGACCCGCAATCCGCGACCAGAAGCGCAACTTCACAAAGCGCGAGCAAGGGTTGAATCGCAATCCAACTTTGCTTGCGCTGCGGGCTCGTGGGAGTCAACACGTTTCACCGATAGAGCACGGTCACGTCGTTCACGTTTTGCTCGGCGGTCTGCCGGGTGATCTTGCCCGCCCTCAGCAGTTGCCGAACAGACTCGTCGAAGCTCAGCATCCCCTCGTCGCGGCCCGTGAGCAGATAGTTGTCGATGCTCTCGGTCTTCCCCTGCCGGATGGCGTTGGCGATCGGGTGCGTGTTCCACAACACTTCCAGCGCCAGGTGCCGCTTGCCGCCGCGTTCCGTGTCGGCCAATAACCGCTGGCACACGACGGCCCGCAAGCTCAGCGCGAGTTGTGCCCGCACCACCGATTGCGCGTCTTGCGGGAAGAAGTCTGGGAAGCGTGTGACCGCGCCCTTGGCGTCGCGCGTGTGCAGCGTCGTGAAAACGAGGTGCCCCGTCTCGGCGGCGCTGAGGCACATCTGTGCCGTTTCGCGGTCGCGGATTTCGCCCACGAGAATCACGTCCGGATCCTGGCGGAGCCCGTACTTCAGCCCGTCCGCGAACGTCAGCACGTCGAGCCCGACCTCTCGCTGCGTGACCACGGAATTGACCGCACGCGGGAAGACATACTCAACCGGTTCCTCGACCGTGATGATCCGGCATCCGCCGCCTTCGTTCAGTGCGTTGACGATCATCGCGAGAGTCGTGGTTTTGCCGGACCCGGTCGCGCCCGTGACGATCACGAGCCCGTCACGCAACCCCACGAGTCGGGCCACGAGCGGGGTTGGCAAGCCTGCCCACTCGAAGCTGGGGATCGTGCCGGGGATGACGCGGAAGCAACCGCCTGGGAACTTCCCCGCGTGGAACAGCGATGCCCGGAACCGAGCGGGCCGGCCTTCGACGATGGACGAGAACGAGAAGTCGGCGTTGCGACTTTGCTGGAAGTTGGCGAGTGTTTCGCTTGTACAGAGACCCGCGAACATCGGCTCCGCATCTTCGGATGCGAGTGGCGGCTCCATGAGTTCCGTGAGGCTGCCGTTGAGCCGAATCGTGGGTGGATGTCCCACGATCACATGGAGGTCGGACGCGCCGACCTGCACAGCCCATTCGAGCCACCGGCGCAGTTTCTCGTGAACGACGGGGTTGGACATGGCACACCCGTTTAGCCGCGACCGAAGGGATCGCGTGAACACGCGCTCCCTTCGGTCGCGGCTAAGCTGTTGGCTCAATGGTTGAACAGGAACGCCGGGTTGTTGATGAGCGCCCACACGAGGTCTTGCGCACCCAGCACGCGAGCATCGGCCGGCGGTGCGTTCGCCGCGTCGGCCGCGAGCCGCTGATACTCCTTGTCCTGAGCCAGGTACATTGCTCGCAACTTTGCCTTCTGGTCGGGCGTCCGCTTCTCCTCAGCGACTTCGAGGAGTGCGGCCTGTTCCGGGGTGAGCGGGCTGCCGACTTTCGGGTTCGCATCTGTGGTCACCGAGAGGCGGAACTTCCCGATCACGTGGCTCGTGCCAAAGCGGTGATCGAGAACGGCGGTGAACGCGACACCGGCAGCGCCGTTCACGGGCTTGTCGAACTTGAACAACGCGGCGTTGTCCTGCCCGAACCGCGGTGCCGTTGCCCAACCCGTGGCGGCGTTGCCATCCACAGCCTG
This sequence comes from Planctomycetaceae bacterium, assembly GCA_013823135.1. Lineage (GTDB taxonomy): Bacteria > Planctomycetota > Planctomycetia > Gemmatales > Gemmataceae > Gemmata. The sequence continues at coordinate 50,684 of PNLP01000045.1, read as the reverse complement.
AGCTGCGACGAACCCGTCTTGCTGGAACAGTTGCCCCACGGATGTGAGCTTGATCTTGGTCTCGGCGGCATCCGGCTTGTCGAGCGCCTTGGAGGACACGCGGAACTCGTTCAGCACGAAGTTCCCGTTCTCGGCACGCCCCGGCCCCTTCACCGGCAGCGACGCATCGGCCAGTGCTTCGAGGCGAATGGCGGTGATCGGCTTCTCCGACTTCACGCTGCCGGTCACGGTGTAGATGTCGATGGCGTCGGTCTTCCCGCTTGCGAGAATCGAGCCATCCTTGTTGATGGTCAGTGTCGCACCGGGCTTGGCGTTCGCGGGTGCGCCGTGTTTCGACTCGGCCTTCAGCACTTCAAGCGTGGTCCATGCCGTGGGCTTCTGATTGAGGAGCCCGGTTTCCCACGACTTCTGCTTGTCGTTGAGCGTAGCCTGATACGCCTCGAACGCCGCAACCTTCGGCTTGAACTCGGTCAGCATCTTCTCGTGATCGTCGGCCGCACCTCGAACCGCGGCGATACCGTTGTCGCGTTCCTTCGCGTTCGGCAAGCGGTTCAGTACCGACAGGTAAATCTCGTCAACGAGCTTCGCGTCGTCCTTCTCGGTGAGGGCGAGTTTGTTGATGCGGTTGTTCGGGTCGCGAACAGCTTCGCCGACGATCGGCCCGTTCACCATCGCGAGGATCGGCCCGAGGTTCAGCCCGCCGGTACGCTCGCACTCGCAGGCGCTCTCGCGGACGGGCTTGCCGAGCAGGTCGAGGAACCCACCGGGGAGTTCGACGTTGCCATCCACGAGCTGAGCGGCCCGGGCTCCCGCGGGAAGTCCCGGCAGGCGGCTGATGCTTCCCGTCGCCTTGTGGATAGTGTCGAACAACACCTCGGCTGGCAGTCGCCGTGCGAAGGCGTGCGAGTAGTTGATTTCGTCGTCCTTGTTCCACTTGTTCGTCGCGATGGAGAGCTGGTACGTGCGGCTCTTGCAGATCGCCTTGATCGCGGCCCGCACGTCGAACCCGGACTTCACGAACTCCTCGGTGAGTTTGTCGAGCAGAGCGGGGTTTGTGGCCGGGTTGCCGGCACGGATGTCGTCGAGCGGTTCGATGATGCCGACGCCCAGGAGGTAACCCCAGAGGCGGTTCACGTAACTCTTCGCGAAGTACGGATTGTCTGGCGAGGTGATCCAGCGTGCAGCCTGGACGCGGCGCAGCTCGTTGGCTTGTGCTTGCACGCCCGCGGGGTACGGGAACTTCGGCTTCGCGACTTCGTTGGTGCGGGCGTGCGTGATCTCGCCGCCCTTGGCGTCGGTGATGACTTCGACCAGCGGCAACGCACCCTCGACCGCCGTGCCGCCGATCTTCTGCCCCTTGAACTTCGGGTCTTCGGCGCGGCCAACCTGCGCGAAGTACGACGCGAGGTTGTAGTACTGGTCCTGGGTCCAGCGCTCGAACGGGTGGTCGTGGCACTTGTTGCAGTTGAATCGCACCGCGAGGAACAACTGGGTGGTGTTCTCCATCGCGGCGTCGGCAGCGCGAAGCACCTTGTAGTACGACGCGGGCGGGTTCTCAATGTTGGAGCCGCTGGCGGTGAGAATCGCGTAGGCGAACTTGTCGTAGGGCATGTTCTCGGCCACGCGGTCGTGAATCCACTTGCGGAACGAGGCAGCGCCGCCACCGCCCAGGAACTTGCTGTTCACCTGAAGCAGGTCGGCCCACTTGTTCGTCCAGTGTTCGACGAACGCGTCCGACCCCACGAGCGTGTCAATGAGCTTGTCGCGCTTGGCCTTCGTGTCGCTCTTGTCCGCGAGGAACGCCCGCACTTCTTCGACTGACGGGGGCAGTCCCGTGAGGTCGAGGTACACGCGGCGGATGAACTCCGAGTCGTTCGCCAGCGGGCTCGCTTGCACCTTCACCTTCTGGAGTTTCGCGTCAACCAGTTCGTCGATGAAGTTGTGGACCGCTCGCGGCTCCCAGGTGAACCCGCTGCGGTCGCCCATCGCGATGACCGTGCTGGCAGCGTATGCGCCTTCGTAGCGAGCGAGCATGGTCGATTCGCCACGACGCAGCACGGTGACGAGGCCGGTCTTGTCGGCGGTGGCGACTTCGGTGTTGCTGCTCTCGATGAACGCCTCGGCGGTCACGTCGCGAACGCGGCTATCGGAATAAGTTGCGAGCACGGCGAATTGCTGCTTCTGGCCGAGCCGCGAGACCGTTGGATTCTTGGGGAACACTTCGATGCTCGTGACGCGCACGGCGTCGAGGTCGAGCTTCACGCCCTGTTCGATCCAGCGGCGAATCAGTTCGTAGTTCGGGTCGCCGGGTTGCGTAATCACGCCGCCCTGGTGCGGCACAGCACCGGCCGTCTTCAGCAGCATCAGGCTCTTTTCGGGTGCGGCGCGGTTGAACCGGCGGCCTTCGAGATCGTCAGTGAGGGCACGGTAATCGAAGATCGAGTCGTAGCCGCGGAGCGAGAGTTTGAAGCCGTTCTTCCCGGCCTGTGCCCCGTGGCACGTCCCCTGGTTGCAACCGAGTTTCGAGAGTGCGGGTTGCACGTCAGTCACGAAACTGACGAGCTTCTCGGCCTTGAACCCGGAGATGTTCAGCGGCACCTTCACGGTCTGGCCGCCGAGTGACATCGTAATGTCATCCTTGCCGTCCGCGGTTGGCCGAACGAGGCCGTTGGTGAGGGTCACGAGGCCGGGCTTCGTGGTCATGGCCGCGATGCGGGTGGCGTCCATCGTCTCGCCGTTATCCAGCGTCGCGGTGACGAGGAGTTGCGAGTACGTGAACGGCCCGCTGAGTTCGATCTGCGTCGGCCGCACGTCGAGCTTGGTGACCTTCGCGCCGTCGGGGATCTTTTCCTGAGCGAACGCCGGCACTCCACACGCGAAGAGGAGAGCGCCGGCGACGAGATATCGGTGAAGTGTCATGGGAGTCTCGGGTTGATCGAGTTTGGCGAGCCACGGGGTTTATCCCCGTGGTGCGTTTGTTTGGTTAAGTCTCACGAAGACCACGGGGATGAACCCCCGTGGCTCGTGATTCACGATTCACTGTGCGCCGCTTTTACCAACCACCTTCGGCAGCACCACGAAGCTGTTCACCAACTTGCCGGTCGCGGGGTCGTGGAGCCACACGGTTCCGTCGAAGCCCGCGCTCGCGATCAGTTTCCCTTCGGGGTGCCACGCCACGGCATACACCGGGCCAGTCACTTTTTCGCAGATCACTTTCGCGCCGCTATCGGTGACGTAGACGCGCACCTCGCCCTTGCCATCAAGGCTGCTCACCGCGGCGAACCTCGACCCGTCCGGGTTGAACGCCGCGGCCGAGATGCGGCCGGGCATCGGTTCGTAATCGCGAATCTTGTTCGAGTCGTCGCCGATCTCGCGCTTCTTTTCGCGGTGCATCTTGTAGAGGTGCGGCTTGCCGTCGGACCCCGCGATGACAAGTTCGTCGTAAGCGTTCGGCTTCGCGCCGGGGGTGTCGGCCGGAACCTGCTGGAGTTTCTTCTCCTTCATCGGTCGGCGATCGACGGCCATCAACCCGCCCTTGAGCGCTCCCGGCGTGATGCTGGTGACGTTATCCACGAACCGCTGCGTGGCGACCTCGGTCAGCTTCATGCTCATGTCGCGGCCGACGGAGACGAGGTGCAAGCCGTCCTGTGCGAACGCGGTGCCGAGCACCCAGTCGGAGTGCGTGCCCATCTGGAGGATCTGCTTGCCGCTCAGGGCGTCGATCGCCCGCGCGGTGTTGTCGGCACACCCGAACCCGACCGCCTTGCCGTCGGGCGACCAGCTCACGCCATACAGCGTGTCGAAGCTCACCGGGCTCGAAACCAGCAACTTCTCGGTCTCGGGGTTCCAGATCTGCACTTCCCCAAAGCGACCGGGAGCACCGCCGACCGCCGCGAGCTTTTTGCCATCAGCCGAGTACGCGACGGCCTGCACGCGCTCCGAGATGCCAATGAGCCGCGCACGCAGAGAGTAATCCTCGGTGTGGTACAGGAGCACTTCGTGGTAACCCGTGACGGCGAGTGTTTTGCCATCAGGCGAGAACGCCAGCGACGTGACCACCGGCGGGGCCACGTACTTCGGCGGGTTCGCGGCATCGACCACGACCGCCTTCGCGCTGGCGGGTGTGTCGTCGATCGCGCCCTGGGCAACCCAGTCTGTCAGCGTCTTGATCTGAATCACGTTCAGCGGGTCGCGGCCACGCGGCATCTCGGCTTTGCCGTTCTCGTGAACCTTGACCTGCTCAATGAGGTAGCTGCCAGCCGGCTTCCCCGCGACGACGCCAGCCTTGCCGCGCTCCCCCGCTTTCAAGAGGTCGGCGTGCGAAGTCATGACGTACCCGCCCATCGGCTTCGCGGGCTGGTGGCAGCCGTTGCAGTGCTGCTGGAAGATCGGGCGGACGTCCTTGTAGTAGCTCACCTTCGCGGGCTCATCGGCCGCCGCGAATGGTGCGTACCCGGTTGCAATGAGAGCGAACAGCGAAACGCGCATCAGCATGGAAGCGAACCCCGGAGGAGAAAACGGACCCGAGATTGCGAGCGGGCAGGGAGATGCAGTGTACCACCCGCGGCGAACGCGGTTCAATCAATATCAGCGAGGAGGGTACAGCTTTTGTTCTTGGCGAGCGGCGCACCGTAAGGTCGCCGGTGCTTGATAAAGCCTATGAAAACTACCGGCGACCTTACGGTGCGCCGCTCGCCGGCCAAAATCCAAAGGGTACCTCAGCAAGGCGCCGGACCTCGGTCGCTTTTTCGCCGGAATTCGTATATCCCGCACAGTTCGCCGACCGATGTCATTGATGCGATCAACCCGACTTGCCAGAACCCGTCATTCAATTGCGAGGTGGCCATGACGAGTCGAACCTGTACCAGGTGGGTGCTGGCAATGCTCGCCGCCAACCTTGCCACGACGTCGTCGGCACAGGAGGCTGCGCCGCCTGCTCCCGTCGTGGTTCCCCCGACCGAGTTCGTGCAGGCAGCAGACACCTCGCGCTGGTACGCGGGCGTCGATGTGCTGTGGCTCGCTCGCGATTACTCGCAGAACATGCTCCTCGCGCAGACGGTCACAGCGCCGCCGCCCGACTTCAAAGCGGTTCCGCTCGGGGGCGCTCCGATTCTCACTTTGGGGAACGTGACCGACGACATGGCGCAACCGGGGTTGCGGGTGCGCTTCGGGTTCCGGCTCACGGACGCCACCAGTATCGAGCTGGGCTACTTCGGCCTTCAGGAGTGGACCGCGAGTGCAAGCATCCCCGCGGGTGATCCGCCGTTCGCGAACTCGCCGTTTCTGGGCAGCTCGATCATATACGGAAACAGGAGCTTCGATACGGGCATCTCAGCTCAGTACTGTTCGCAGATTCACAGTGCCGAGGCGAACCTGCGGCGCTCGTTCAGCGTGGGGAACTGGAACGCAGCGGCACTCGGCGGGTTCCGTTACTTCTACCTGTCCGAACAGTTGACCCTCACGGGCGCGCAGACGTTCCCGAACTTTAAGCCCGTCGCGCCGCCAGCCTCGCAGACGTTCGTTGAGCAGACACGCACGGTCGCGAACAACAACCTGTTCGGTGCCCAGATCGGTGGCGAGTTGGGCCGAACGTGGTTCGACAATCGCTTCGGGCTCGCCGCGAACGGCAAGGTTGGCATCTTCGCGAACAACGCCAACCAGTTAACCTCAAACGGCGCTCGGCTCATCACTGGCGGGGGCACTGCAACCAGCACGCTCGCCGCGGGTCGCGGGAACACGGACTTCGCGAGCCTTTACGAAGGCGGCATCACAGCGACGGTGCGGGTCACGTCGCGAATCCGCGTTCGGGGCGGGTATCAGGCGTTGTTTGTGCAGGGGCTCGCGCTCGCTCCCACGCAACTCGCCGCAACGGGGACCGCGATTCAGAAATCGTCGCAGCTCGTGCCGGGTTCGTTCATACCCTTCGCGCCGCCACCATCGACACTTCCCCCACCCGGCACCGGCTCTGGGCTGAACACCAACGGCAACCTGCTCCTCCACGGACCATTCGTCGGCCTGGATGTGAGTTACTGATAGGCATTCAGCAATGGCACGCGGATCACGCAGATCAAAGACAGGATGAAGAGGATCAGCAGAAATCCATTCTTTGAAATCTGCTTTGTCTGATCCTCTTCATCCGCGTTCGATCTGCGTGATCCGCGTGCCATTCCTTGTTCTTTGAACCCGCATTGACACGCGATCGCGTTTCGTTGCATCATCCGCCCGTCGCTCATGGCACAGTCCCCGCTCCACGGACGGATGGGAACGCATGTCGGACGGATTCACCACGCTCATCGCGAGCATCAAGAACAAGACGGCCACAGTCGGCATCATCGGACTGGGGTACGTCGGATTACCACTTGCCCGAGCCTTCACCGCGGCCGGGATTCGCGTACTGGGGTTCGACATCGACCCCGGCAAGATCGCGAAGCTAAACGCGGGCCGCTCCTACATCAAGCAGATCCCCGACAAGGTCATCGCGGACATGCGGGGGGGCGGCTTCGAAGCCACCGACCGCTTCGACCGCCTGAACGAACCGGATGCCGTGCTGGTGTGCGTGCCAACGCCGCTCACGGAGTCGCGTGAACCCGACCTCACCTACGTGGTGAACTCGGCACACGCCATCGCCGCGAAGCTGCGACCCGGGCAACTCATCGTGCTGGAAAGCACGACGTACCCCACGACGACGCGGAACGTGGTGCTCCCCGTTCTGGAACGCGGCGGTCTCACGGCGGGTCGCGACTTCTTCCTGGCGTTCAGCCCCGAGCGCGAAGATCCGGGTAACGCGACGTTCTCGGTGACGAGCATTCCCAAGGTCGTCGGCGGGCTCGACGAAGCCAGCGGCGATGTCGCCTGTGCGCTGTACTCGGCCGTTGTGCCGAACGTCGTTCGCGTCTCGACGCCGGAAGTCGCGGAAGCGTGCAAGATTCTCGAAAACACGTACCGCGCCATCAACATCGCGCTCGTGAACGAGATGAAGGTGCTTTACGACCGCATGGGGATCGACGTGTGGGAAGTGATCGACGCCGCAAAGACGAAGCCGTTCGGCTTCCAGGCGTTCTACCCCGGCCCCGGCCTCGGCGGTCACTGCATCCCGCTCGACCCGTTCTACCTGAGCTGGATCGCGAAACACTACGGCTTCAACACGCGGTTCATCGAACTGGCGGGCGAAGTGAACACTGCGATGCCGGCGTTCGTCGTCAGCAAGGTGGCTGATTCGCTGAACGACGCCGGGAAGTCCGTGAAGAATAGCCGCGTGCTGATCCTGGGTATGGCGTACAAGAAGGACATCGACGACCCGCGTGAATCGCCGGGCTTCGAGCTCATGGACCTGCTGCTGAAGAAGGGCGCGCAGGTCACGTACAACGACCCACACATTCCCGAACTGCCCCGGATGAGGCACTGGCCGCACCTGAGCATGACCAGCACGCCGCTGACCCCGGAGTTCCTCGCGAGCCAGGACGCAGTGTTGATCGCCACGGATCACACGGCCTTCGACTACGACTTCATCGTGAAGCACAGCCCGCTGGTGATCGACACGCGGAACGCCACCAAGGCCGTGACTGCCGGGCGAGAAAAAGTCGTGCGGGCCTGACGAGTAATGCGGAGTGCGGAATTCCGAGTGCGGAATGCAGAACAGCCGTGTAGATTGAGGGCACGGTGCGGCTGTTCTCCACTCCGCAATCCGAATTCCGCATTCCGCATTTGGTGAACCATGTACCGCGCCTTCGGACTTCTCCTCCCCAAGAACGACTTCGACCTTGATGCAGCGGGTGCCCGACTCGCCGCGAAAATCGCCGGTTCCACCGCCGCCCGTAATGCCAGTGTGGTGACCATCTCCAAGGGGAACTGGTCCATCAACATTGCAGAAGTCCAGGGCGCACACATCCCGGACGAAACGGTCGGCATCACGGACAAGATCGCCGGATTCGAGCGCGACGACGTGGAAGTGCTGGCCACGACCGACCGCCGGATCGAAGTGTGGACCGACGACCCGGACCCGTTCATGGAACACTTCAACGACTACCTGTTCGCAGTCGAAGTGCTCAAATCCTTCAAGGGTGTGATCGCCGTCGATCCAGCCGAGCCGGCGCTACTGTAGTATCGTCGGTGTGTCGCCGCTTGCGGCTTCACAGGCTGTGGCCTGCGAAGCCGCAAGCGGCGACATACTGGGACACCTCCTTCCGTTATCATGTGGCATGTCCACTGAAGCCGCCCTGCTCCGGACGATCCGCGAGGCGCCGGAAGACGACACCGTCCGCCTGGTGTACGCCGACCTCGTTGAAGAGGAAGGCGACCCGGACCGCGGCGAGTTCATCCGCGTGCAGATCGCGCTCGCCAACATTTCCGAAACCGACCCCGCACGTCGAGCGCTCGAAGACCGCGAGCACGCCCTGCTCGCGGAACACGAGTCTCGCTGGCTCGGCGTTCCGACCGACTCCGATGGCCTGACCGCGTGGCAATTCGTGCGAGGCTTCGTCGATGATGTCTCCGCGACGCCGAACTTCATGCAGAACGAAGGCTCCGACCTGTGTGCCGTGAACCCGGTGCGCCGTTGGCGTGTGCAGTCTTCGCAAAGCGATATGCCCGAGGACTTGCTGGAAGCTGGCCGCCGCGGCTGGTTCTCACGCCTCGAAGCACTCGACCTGAGCGGGTGGTTCCAATCGATCGGCGAAATGGAGCGGTTCCTGACACGCTCGGACTTTGCGAGACTTCGTGAACTCGATCTCACGGGTCAACCGGGTCTCGATGACCTCCCTGGGATTCTTGAGCGTTCACAATTTCTCACTCAACTGAAAGTGTTGCGTGTTGGAGGGAGAGGTTTTTACGATGAGGCTCCACTCGATGCGGAGAACATGATCCATGTTCTCTCCAAAACGCGTCTGACCGAACTGAGTATGTGGGCATGCCAACTCGCCGCTGAGGACATTCGCGACTTGCTCGTGTGCGACTGTTGCCAAGAGCTAACTTCACTCAATATCGCAGACAATCAGATCGCTCCTGATGGCTGGGATGCCTTCCGCGAAGGTCGCTGTCGGCTGCGGAGCCTCGATCTGACGGGCACCCCCCTCGGCGCGATCTCGCTCGAAAACGTGTTGCAACAGCCTTCGCTCTCGGAACTCCGCGTGCTGAACCTCAACCGCTGCGGTAGTGCGATGGCGAACATCCGGGCATTGGCCGCGTCACGATTCTGGACGCAGGCCGAAGAACTGCAGATGCATTCCGGAACGATTCCCGAGAACTCGCTCGAATCGCTATTCACCTCAACCGGCTCTCCGAACTTGCGAGTGTTGGAGGTGAGCGAGAACTACTTCCGCGACGCAGGCGTGGCCGGATTGTGTAGTGCGAAGTGGGCGGGGTCACTGACAACGCTCGATCTGTCCCGCAACTACCTCACCGACGAATCGCTGCGACTTCTTGCCGGGTGCGAGCGATTCGCGCAACTCCGGACGCTCAACCTTAGCTTCAACAACCATTACGATCAACCCGGCGCGGACCCTGGCGATCGCATCACCGACGCGGGACTTCGCGCGTTGGCTCAAAGCCCCCATCTGACGAACCTCAGGAAACTCGATATCCGGGGGATCCTCTGTGCCCACGAGACACGAATGGCTTTTCAGGCGCGGTTCGGGAGCCGGTTGCGAGCGTGACTCGGCGAGCGGGGGACGTCAGTCCCCCCAGTGTGTGAGCAATTGAAAAGAACCAGGGGACTGACGTCCCCCGCTCGCCAAGACATGAGATTCCCCCTGTCAGACCTACTCGGTTTCGTTAGAATTTTCGCAGTCGAGATAAATGCACGAATCGCCATAACCACTTGCGGAGGAAGTGCCGGTGAACGGGATGGGCTTGGAACGGGTCCGGAGCGGCGAACTCCTGTACACAGACGAAGTTGGGCACGACGCCTGCGGCATCGGCGGCGTCGCCTCCCTTCACGGGAAACCCTCGTCCGAGGTGCTCCGGAAAGCCGTCACCGCGCTCAAAGCCATGGAACACCGCGGCGGCGTCTGCGGTGCAGCCGGCGACGGAGCCGGCATCACGACCGTCATTCCTCACAGCTTCCTGAAAGAAGAAGCCAAGCGGCTCAAGTTCGACGGTGCCCGCCACCTCAAACCCGAGGACAAACTCGCCGTCGGCGTGCTGTTCCTTTCCGAGAACGACGCGGCTCGCCAGGAGCAGGCCCGCGCGCTGATCCGCACCGCACTCAGCGGCGGCCCAGTTCAGTTCCTGGGCTTCCGCACCATCCCCACGAACGAGGATGCGCTGCCCGAACGTGCGAAATCCGTTCGCCCGGCCGCGATCGAGCAAGTGCTGCTGCACGTCACCGGCGACCCCGTCGAGACGGAGCGATGGTTGTACCTGCGCCGGCTGGAACTCCGTGAGCGGTTCAAGGCACTGGGCTTAGCGGCGTATGTGCCGTCGCTGTCGTGCCAGCTCGTCAGCTACAAGGGGCTGCTCACCAGCCCGCAACTCGCCGACTACTACGCGGACCTGTCGAACCCCGCGTTCGAGACCGGCATCGCCATCTTCCACCGCCGGTACAGCACGAACACGTTTCCGAACTGGTCGCTCGCGCAGCCGTTCCGGATGACGTGCCACAACGGCGAGATCAACACCATCCGCACGACGCGGAACGCGGTGTCGGCGTTCGCTCGCGGTCTGAACCCACCACTCCCCGGTGGCGAACTGCTCACGCCGAAGATGTCCGACTCCGCGAGCCTCGACGAGTGGCTCGAATACCTGATGCTGGAGCAGAACTGGAGCCTGCTCCGTGCGCTGCGGTTCAGCCTCCCGCCCGTTTGGGACACCGAGGCGGACATCTGGGGTCAAGAAGCGTTCGACCTGTTCACCTACTACCGCCGCACGTTCGGCAGCCTCGCCGCGTGGGACGGACCGGCCGGCATCATCGGCACTGACGGCCGCACGCTCGTCGGGCTGGTGGACCGCATGGGCCTGCGGCCCGTGCGCTGGTGTTCCGACAAGCGCGGCTGGCTGTACATCGGCAGCGAGTCCGGCGTGTTCGGCCTGGACAACACCACGATCGTGGCGAGCGGCCAGCTCCAGCCGGGGCAGATGATCGCGTTTGACACGCAGTCGGGCGAGCGACTCGACAGCTACCAGATCATGGCCCGCGTGGTTGCCGAGACGAAGGCCGAACTCGGCGACGCTCACGAACTGAACCGACGCCAGATCGTCATCCCCGAGGGCTTCGACTACACCCGCCAGACCGACGACATCGTCGGCGCAGCGCTGGCGGACCGCAACTGGTCGCTCGACCACCTGTTGCAAGCTGCCGGGTGGGACTTCGACCGCGCCGTGTTCGTCAAGGAGATGGCGAAGCTCAAGAAGGAGCCGCTGTCGTCGATGGGCCACGACCGCGTGCTGACGGTGTTCTCGGCGCACCACCCGACGCTGTTCAAGTACCTCCAGCAGACGTTCGCGGAAGTCACGAACCCGCCGATCGACCCGTACCGCGAGGGCGGGGCGATGTCGCTGGCTACGTACCTCGGCCGCGGGCCGAAGTCGAGCGCGGGGAAGGGGGCCGGCGACGAGCTGCCCGTGAAGCAGATGGAACTGCCCTCGCCGGTGGTGTCCGACGCGATCATCGAGGAGATCCGCCAGAACGAGGTGCTCGGCTTCAAACTGCTCGACGCGACGTTCCCGCTCTCGGGCGGCACCGACGCCCTGCGTGCGGCCCTCGTCGGGCTGCAGAGCGCGGCCGAGAAGGCCGTTCACGACGGCTACCACGTCCTGTGCATCTCCGACAAGGAATCGTGCAAGCGGGGCATCTTCCCGATCCCGTCGCTGCTGGCGCAAGGTGCCGTTCACCAATACCTGTGCAAGCAGGGTTTGCGCGACCAGTGCAGCCTCATCGTGCAGGCCGGTGACATTCAGGAAGGCCACGACGTTTGCTGCCTGGTGGCGTTCGGGGCCGACGCGATTCACCCGTACCTGATGCTGCGACTCGTCAAGGACGGCCTCGTCTTCAAGGACCCGGACTCGAAGAACGAGTTGCGGCTCGAACCCCGCGAGGCACTCGAGAACCTGTTCGCGGCGCTCGAGGACACGATCAAGAAAGTGATCTCCAAGATGGGGATCACGACAATCGAGGGCTACCGCGGCGCGATGCTGTTCGAGGCCGTGGGCTTCGGCCCGGAAATCATGGAGTTCCTCGGTGACTTCCCGAGCCGCCTCGGCGGCATCGGGTTCGCGGAACTGATCGAGGACGACCAGTGGCGGCTGCAGCAGGCCGAGAAGATGACGGTGCTGGGCCGCAACCGCGATTACATGGCGTTCAACGCGAAGGTGCGCATGGCCCTCCGCGACGCCGTGAAGGAGGCGCACCCGGAGCCGGAGCAGGGCGGCGGGGAGATGGCGTACACCGCGCCGCCGGCCGAGAACGACGAAGCGGCCACCGGCCGCGTCGGCGAGAAGTTCGTTAAGTTCTCGGACATGGTGAACACCCGCGTGCCGACCGTGCTGCGGGACCTGTTCCACGTTCAGAAGGCGTCCGCGGCGAAGTCGCTGGAGGCCGCGCAACCCGCCCTCGACATCATCCGCAACTGCTTCCGCGGCGCGGCCATGAGCCACGGGGCCCTCACGGGCGCGTCGCACATGACCATCGCCGCTGCGGTCAACGAACTCGACACGCTCAGCAACGGCGGCGAGGGCGGCGAGGCCCGCTGGCGCAACGACATGCCCGAGCGGGCTTGGGGCGCGTTCTGGGAGAAGGTACGGGCGCAGCGCGAGGCGCACCCGGAGATCTACTGCCTCGGAGGCAAGCTCGACAAGAGCCGCTTCCGCAGTCGCATCCGACAAGTGGCGAGCGGGCGGTTCGGTGTGGACGCGGAGTACCTCGTCAACGCCGACGAGCTGTCGATCAAGATGGCGCAGGGCGCGAAGCCCGGCGAGGGCGGCCAGCTCATGGGCCGCAAGGTGACGACGGAGATCGCCGAGATCCGGTTCGCCAAGCCGGGCACCGACCTGATCTCGCCGCCGCCGCACCACGACATCTACTCCATCGAGGACCTGGCGCAGCTCATCTACGACTTGAAGGCCGCCAAGCCCGGCGTGCCGGTGTCGGTGAAGCTCGTGGCGGTCGAGAACATTGGCACCATCGCCGTGGGTGTGGCGAAGGCCGGCGCCGACATCATCGAGATCGACGGCATCGACGGCGGCACCGGCGCCGCGATGGTGTCGAGCAAGGAGCACTGCGGGCTGCCGAGTGAGATGGGGCTGGCGGAAGCCCACCAGGCGCTCGTCGTCAACGGGCTGCGGAAGGCCGTGAAGCTCCGCGTCGGCGGCGGCATCAAGAACGGTCACGACGTGATCAAGTACGCCCTGTTTGGCGCCGACGAGTTCAGTTTCGGGCAGGGGCTCATGGTGTCGGTCGGGTGCATCGTGTGCAAGAGTTGCCACATCCCGAACTGCCCGACCGGGATCACCGGCAGCCCGGAGATCTTCAAGGGCCACCCGGAGCACACCAAGGCGTACCTCGTCGCGGTCGCCGAGGAGGTTCGTTCGCTGCTCGCCCAGATGGGCTTCGCAAACCTGTCGGAGCTCACCGGCCGCAGCGACCTGCTCGTGCCACGGACCGACCTGAAGCCGAAGCACACGCGGGCGGCACTGCTCGACCTGTCGAAGTTCATCCAGCCCGACATGGCGCTGTCCAAACTCGACACGACGTTCCCGCAGGAGAACTTCCCGGCCGGCGTGTGCGGCGGCGACTCGTTCACGCTGAACAACAAGATCCTGGCGGCCGCGCACGACGCCATCGACACGGCCCAGAACGCCGACCTCGTGTTCCGCGTGAAGAACTCGGACCGCTCGGTCGGCGCAACCGTGGCCGGCATGATCGCCCGCCTCTACGGCCGCGAGGGGATGCCGAACCAGAAGAAGATCAAGGTCCGGCTCGACGGCGAGGCCGGGCAGAGCTTCGCGGCGTGGTGCATCCACGGCCTCGACCTGGAACTGCGCGGCTTCGCCCAGGACGGGGTTGCGAAGGGAATCTCGGGCGGCACCGCGATCGTCACGCTCGACTACACCGCCAGCGACTACGGCGGCGAGATCCAGAGCGTGGCCGGGAACAACGTGGGCTACGGCGCGACCGGCGGCACCGTGTTCATCGGCGGCCGGGCAGGGCACCGCCTCGGCATCCGCAACTCGGGCGCGACGATCGTGGCCGAGGCCGCCGGCAAGTACGCTTGCGAGTACATGACCCGTGGCCGCGTGCTGATTCTGGGGCCGGTCGAGAACGAGATCGGTTCTGGCATGACTGGCGGCGAGCTGTTCATCTTCGACCCGCTCACCGAGGTGCCCGCGAAGGTGCACGGCAAGAGCGTCACCGTGATCGACTGCTCACACGTCGATTACGAGTGGATGCATCCACTCATCCACCAGTACTTCGCTCGCACCGGCAGCCGCCAGGCGGAACACATCCTGACGAACTGGGCCGACGTTCGCCGAGGTCGCCGGTTGCGGAAGGTGCTGCCGCTGGCCGTGGCCCGCGCGATGGAAGACCTCAAGACTGCGGGCACCAACGCGGGCTGACAGTTGATTCGACGTGATTGAAGCACAGGCGGTGGCATACCACCGCCTGCAAGCGTTTGGGATGGCCAATCGTTACCGTGCCGTCCAACCTCCGTCCACAGCGAGCATAGTGCCTGTCGTGTAACTCGACGCATCGCTCGCCAGGTAAATCGCGGACCCCTGGATTTCTTGCAACTCACCCCACCGGCCGAGGGCCGTGGCTCCGACGATAAACTGGATGAACTGCGGATCGTCCTTGACCGAGAGGTTCATCTCGGTCAAGAACGGTCCGGGCAGGATTGCGTTCGCGGTGATGTTGAACGGGGCCAGTTCGATGGCCAAAGCTCGCGTCATCTGGACGACTGCACCCTTGCTCGTGCAATAAGGTGTCCGGTCCGCCAGCCCGACCATTCCGAGGGCGCTCGACAGATTGATGATCCGCCCGGCTTTCCGCTCCTTCATGTGCGGCACGACTGCTCGGGTGGCAAGCCAGGTCCCCTCAACGTTCACCCGCATGACCTCGCGGAAATCGTCAGTGGTGAGTCGGTCAATTGCCCCACGGCGATTGATGCCAGCGCTGTTCACCAGAACGTCGATCCGACCGAACTCGGCCAGGACGCGATCAGCCATCGCAACGGTGTCGGGCTCGGAGGCTACGTCTGCGCGAATCCCAATTGCTCGGCGACCGAAAGCCGTCGCGAGCTGTTCCGCGGCAGCGATAGCCTCGTCTCCGTGCCGACTCACGAGCGCGAGATCCGCTCCAGCCGACGCGAGCCCGGCGGCCATCGCGAGGCCGAGCCCCTTGGACCCGCCGGTGACGATCGCCACCCGGCCGGTCAGGTCGAACAGTTTGATCCCTGGTAACATCGGAGCTCCTGCGCGGGTTGTCATTGGAGAGAAAGGAATTTGAGCCAGTCCGCATCAAGATATTGGCTTGAATCACTCACGCCCTGCGTAGGACGCGTAGATTGGGCAGTGAACATTCCACGGCTTGAAGGGCGACCAGTAGTGAAGCAGGTGAACGTCGTGGTCCTCAGCGAGACCGCGGGTTCGGCCACGCCACTTCATCCCGTCGTGAGTCACCTCCGTCACCCCCGCACAACTGTTCCACGCGGACCCGATCTCCGGGTGAAGGTAGTCGTAGTTCACCTCGCGGAAGTAGCGGAAGAGAATAGCCTGGTCCACACCCGGACAAGCGAACATTTGGTCCTTGGTGAACTCGGCAGCGCGGTGGAGTGGTGCCACGGAGTTCTGCACCGCGAGGATCGCGGCGAGGTCGTAGAAGGACGGGTCCGAGACGAGTTGGACGCCGGAATTGAGGAACGGCGAGCGGTGGGTTCTGCGGTCGTTCGGAATCCACTGGTGATCGATCCCAATCCAGGGCTTCGCGTGCCGGCGTGACCACAGGTAGTTCAGGTCGTCGAGGATGAGCGTGTCGGCGTCCAGGTACAGGAAGGGGAAGTCGAGCGATGCCAGGTTGGCGAGCTTGAAACGGAGGTTGAAGTGCGAATGCCCCACGTCGTGCGACCGACACGGGACAACCTCGATATCGGCCTTTCGCCGGTGTTCGAGGGCGATAGTGGGCGGGCGGTCCTCATAAAGAACCGTAACACTCTCCGCACCGTTCGCAATCGCCGTATCCAGGAATGCGTAGCACATCTGCCGGAACTGAGGTTCCGGCGGGTAGTTCATGATCGTCACGACCTTGAGCCGCGTATCCGCCACAACCAGAACCCCTTGGTGCCCG
This sequence comes from Planctomycetaceae bacterium, assembly GCA_013823135.1. Classification (GTDB taxonomy): domain Bacteria; phylum Planctomycetota; class Planctomycetia; order Gemmatales; family Gemmataceae; genus Gemmata. The sequence goes on along the minus strand of PNLP01000045.1, from coordinate 34,411 downwards.
TGCCCGACCACTTCCGCAGGGCTCAATATAGGTTGGTGATTGCAGGAGTTGGATTGCACGATGGCAAGAAACAGGATGTCACTTCGCGATGGGACGGATCAGAAGGACTGCGGCACGGCGATAAACGCCTCGCCTGCCCTCACGATCAACGGCTCGTCGAGATCCACCCAGCCACCATCCCCCACGAGTACGGAAGCGAGAACATCCAGCCGTGCATTCGTGATGGGATCGATCTTCACGACGAGGATACGCCGCCCGACCTCGACTCCCTCCAGACGGAAGCGAGGAATCAGGCGGTCGTCAGCGAACCGAAAGGTGAAGTGCGGATCTTCGTAGAGGTTCACTGCGGCTTTCGGGTTGTCAGGTTCTCATTCCTTGGGTCCCGCTTTCCTGCGGAGAATCCTGTCGAAGAGGACGCTATTGTCAACTGGCAACGCGGGGGTTGCGTTTTGCTTGGAGGTCTTCGCTGAAAGCGTTCCAACTGGATTGGCGGGCATCGTGGTTGCCCCCGCTGGCACGACGCCTCCGACCTGGGTGACCGCCGCGGGTCCATTGTTCATCGCACCCACCCCAGGCAGCACGGGCATTGCTGGAGGCAGCATCTGCGCCGTGACCTCAGGAGCTTCGCACCCAATCTTGCGAATCTCCCAACCGCCACCCATCGCCCTGTACGTACGGATCAAGCCAAGTGCGATCTCGCCCTGCGCCTCGGCAAGAAGGTTCTGTTGCTTCACCAGGTTCTGTTGCAACAAATCGACGCGGTTGTAGTTAATCAACCCGTTGGAATATTGCACCACGGCCGCCTTCACGGCCTTGTCTGCCGCACGCACGCTTTCGTTGAGTGCCTTGACCCGCTGGTGCGACTTCAAGAATGTCACGAGTCCGTCTTCGACCTCGGCGTTCGCCTTCAAGACGGTCTGCTGATACCGCGCGACTTGCTCCAAGAATGCAGCGTCCTGTGCCCGGACGTTGTTCAAGATGCGGCCGTAGTTCAGGATGTTCCATTGGAACGACGGCCCGATGGTCCCCGTCATCGCCTTCGAGACGAAGAGGTGGGAGAATTCCTGGGCACCCGCACCGATCGAACCCGCGACGGAGATCGCCGGGTAGAACTCTGCCTCGGCAATGCCGATCTGTGCAGCCCGGCTCGCGGCTTCGCGTTCGGCACGACGAACGTCGGGGCGGCGACGGAGTAGGTCGGCCGGGGCACCGGCAACGACATCCGCTGGGGCTGTTGGAATGGCAGCCGCCCCGAGCCGCTTCTGCAAATCCTCAGGAGGGATGCCCAACAGAACGCACATGCGGTTTGTGGTCTGGCGAATCTCGATTTCCAGTTGTGGAACTTGCGACTCGGTTTCGGACAGCGTGCTCTGCGACTGATCGGGGTCCAGTTCCGAAACCTGACCGCCCTTGAATTGTGCGAGAGCGATTTTCAGCGTGTCACGCTGCAACTTCACGTTGGTCTTCAGGTATTCCAGTTGTTGTTCCTGGGTGCGGAGTTGCACGTAGTTCGAAGCGATGTCGCCCAGCAAAGTGACCAGCACATCGTCGTATTCCGAGACAGATGCATCGAGATGAGCATCGGCCGATTCGATAGCCCGCCGAAAGCGACCCCAGAAATCCAGTTCCCAGTTCAGCCCGAAGCCGTAGCCGAACGTGCCGAAATAACGCTGCGGTGTGGCGGAACGGTTGGCCACTTCAACGCTGACAGTCCGTTCGCTGAAGCCGCCTGTAAGTTCCTGAGTCTGTGGGAAAAACTCGCCGCGAGCGACACCGAGTTGCGCCCGCGCCTGGAGCACTCGGAATCCCGCTTCACGCAGAGTCAAGTTTTGCCGGTACGCATCGCAGACCAACGCATTTAACACCGGATCATTAAATACTGTCCACCAGCGACTCAGTTCATCAGGGTCTTTGCGGACCCTCACGTCCGCAGCGTCGATCCAGTCAGGTGCGACCGCTGCGACGGGTTGCTGATAATTCGGCCCGACCTTGAACCCATTGTGGACGTACTCATTCAGAGGTGTGCAACCGCCAAGAAAGAGCACGGCCACTCCACCGAAACTCCGGATCGGACGACGGCGAAACATGCGGGTAAGGAAGGCGCGGACTGAATCCCCACGGGTCGCCGAGAGGCTCGCAGACGAACGTCCCTGGTATCGTGGGTGTGCCATTGACATTTCCCGGCCTTATTACGTCGGCGTCGTGTGGGTACGGTCAGCAGCACTATCGGCACAACCGCTACAGTCGGTTCAAGCAAAGCGTAATGAAATGCTCGGGGACGAGAACCTGGGGACTTCGGGTGGATCAGTGAATCTTTCCGGTGAGACATTTTTGCCGCACAACCCAGAACGAGCAGTCGGTAAATCCTCCCAAAGTTGCCCCAAGGTCATTCCACCGGAGTGCCCTCTCCGTTAAGTTGTTTCGAATGACATTGTGGGCGGCGAATCCGTTCGTTCACTGATTTGGCGAGAGGTTCCGCGATGCGCGTTACGTGGCTGCGTACCGTCCCGTTCCTACTTTCCGCAACGGTCGGTTGCCGTGGGAACCACACTCCTCCCGTCGCGACACCCACACCCATCGTTGAGGTAGCGCGGCCTGTCGAACAAGCAGTAACAGATTCTCAAGTATTCACCGCACGAACACAGGCGGTTCAGTCTGTCGACATCAAGGCCCGTGTGACGGGGTTCGTAACTGCGATCGGATTCAAAGACGGCGGCGAGGTGACAGCCGGCCAACTGCTGTATCAGATCGACGACCGTCCGTACAAGGCCACGCTCGACAAGGCCAAGGCGGACGTGGAGATTGCCAAGGCACAACTCGTCACTACGCAAGCGTTCTACGACATCGGACTCGGCGTGCAGAAGCAGAACCCGGCGGCAATCAGCGAGCAGGAGATTGACCGACGCAAGGGTGCCCGCGACGAGGCCGTCGGCTCGGTGAAGCAAGCCACAGCCCAGCAGGCGACAGCACAACTGAACTTTGACTGGTGCAAGGTGACAGCCCCGATCGACGGGCGCATCAACCGGCACTTCGTGGACGTGGGCGATTTGGTATCGGAGAACATCACGCTGCTCACGAACATCGTCTCACTGAAGCCGATGTGGGCATACTTCGACGTGGACCAGAATTCGGTTGAACGGTACGAAGCCGTCGTGCGAGAAGGGAAGGTTGCGTCTCCACGTACTGGCCAGATTCCTGTTCAGATGGCGCTGGGCGTCACGAATGCATTCACAATACCGGGCACTGTCGATTTCGTGAGCAACCAACTCGACCCCGGCACAGGTTCGATCCGACTCCGGGCCGTCTTCACGAACGACGATAAACTTCTCGTAGCGGGGATGTTCGCCCGCATCCGCGTACCAATCAGTTCGCCGCACTCCGCATTGCTTGTAAGCGATCGCGCGATCGGCACGGGCCAGGGGCAGCGGTTCGTGCTCGTGGTGAATGACAAGGACGAGGTGGAGTATCGGGTCGTTCAGGTCGGGCAGATGCACGGTGAATTGCGGGAAGTTTACCGAACCCGGCGGATCACCGAGGCAGGCGCAACCGGTCTTGATTCGATGAAAGAAGTCGAGGTCTTGCGGGCCACCGACCGACTCATCATCAACGGACTTCAACGCGTTCGCCCGGGTGACAAAGTAGAGCCCAAACTCGTTGATATGACGACGCTCCTCGACGCCGACAAGGCGACAACACCGCCCAAGAACAAGAAGTGAAGTTGAAGCCGGTTCCGAAATCGCACAAATCCGCGTGGTCCAAGGAACAACAGCATCCATGTCACGGTTCTTCATCGATCGACCGATCTTTGCCTGGGTGCTCTCCATTGTCATGGTGATGACGGGAACGATCGCCGTCTTCACGCTGCCCATCGCTCAGTACCCGCCGATCGTGCCCCCGACGATTCAGGTCACAACCAGTTTTCCGGGGAGTAGCGCGGCGACTCTGGCCGATGCAGTTGCTCAGCCCATCGAGGCGCAGGTGAACGGAACCGAGGGCATGATCTACATGTCCTCCACTTGCACGAACAACGGGCAGTACACACTGACCGTCAGCTTCAAGGTCGGAACCGACATCCACACAGCCCTGATGCTCGTGCAGACTCGCGTGCAGCTAGCGATGCCGCAGTTGCCCACGAGCGTTCAGTCGCAGGGCGTGAACGTCAAGATTCAGTCGCCGAACATCTTGCTCGCGGTCAACCTCGTCTCACGCGACGGGTCGCACGACCCGCTCTTCATGAGCAACTACGCCCAGATCAACATCTTCGACGACCTCTCGCGTCTCCCCGGGGTCGGGCTTGTGAACTTCCTCGGCCAACGGCAGTACAGCATCCGTGCCTGGCTCGATCCACAAAAGCTCGCCGCGCGGGACATGACCGTGAGCGAGGTCATTCGGGCGATCCAGAACCAGAACGTCGTAGTGGCGGCCGGGAACATCGGCCAACAGCCGGTGCCAAAGGGGCAAGATTACCAGCTTGTTTTGAACACCCTTGGGCGACTCACGACCAGCGCACAGTTCGGCGAGATCGTTGTGAAGGTCGGCACTGATGGGCGTCTCGTCTACCTCCGCGACGTGGCCCGGCTCGAACTCGGCTCGCAGAACTCTGACCTGGGCTGCGACGTAGGTCAGGTCGTTGACGGTAAGGTGATCCGATACCCGTCGCTGGCTCTCGCCGTCTTTCAACTCCCCTCAGCCAATGCACTCGACACGGCCACTGGGGTGAAAGCGAAGATGGAGCAACTCAAGAAGAAGTTCCCCGCGGGGCTCGACTACGAGATCGTGTACGACACGACTCCGTTCATCAAGCACTCGGTCGATGACGTGTTCCACACCATCTTCATCGCGGCGTTGCTGGTCATCGTCGTGGTACTTGTGTTCATCCAGGACTGGCACGCCATGTTGCTGCCGATCATGGATATCACCGTGGCACTGATCGGCACGTTCGTCATCATGACCGCGCTGGGCTTCTCACTGAACAACCTGTCACTGTTCGGGTTAGTGTTGGCAGTTGGCATCGTGGTCGACGACTCGATTGTTGTTGTGGAGAACATCGAACGCTGGATGGAGTCGGGCTTACCCGCTCGTGAGGCGACGATCAAGGCGATGGACGAGATAACCGGCCCCGTGATTGGGATCACGCTGGTGTTGATCTCCGTGTTCCTGCCGACGGCGTTTATCCCCGGGCTCAGCGGCGAGTTCTTTCAACAGTTCGCCCTGACGATCGCGGCTGCGGCTGTCATCTCCGCGACCAACGCACTCACCCTCGCCCCCGCTCGGGCTGCAGCCTGGATCAAGCCACACGGGCACGGGCCGAATGCCGCCCCCCGCGAAGCACTACCCCGAGTCGCGTATGTGGTGCTTTTTGGCATCCTGAGCTACTTCATCTTGAATACTTTCGCCGGGCCAGCACTCTCGGAAATCCTCAAAGCACCCGTAGGAAGCCCAGTGGCGGTGTGGGTGCCACGACTCGTGTTCGCGTTGCCGGGGGCGGTTCTGGGCTGGTTCGTCTCCCGCCCGATCAATCGCGGGCTCAACTGGTTCTTCGGCATCTTTAACAAGGCGTTCGACGCCACCACCAACGCCTACACCCGCGTGGTACACCTGCTCATCCGAGTTGGGTTCGTCGTGATCCTGGTCTACGCAGGGTTGCTCGCCCTGACGGGGTACGGGATGGTCACATCGCCTACCGGGTTCATCCCCGAACAGGACCAAGGCTACGTACTGGTGAACGTCGAACTGCCAGACGCATCATCGGTGCAGCGGACGGATGCGATTATTGCCAAGCTGGAAGAAATCGCACTCAAGACACCAGGCGTCAAAACGACCATGGCCGTGAGCGGGTATTCCGCGTTCTTCCAGTGCGACTCCTCGAACTGGGGCACGATCTTTGTGATCCTCGACGAGTTCGAAAACCGCACGACCCGCGAGACTCAGGCGGCCGCAATCATCGAGAAGCTGAACCGGGCCTACTATGGCGAAGTTCTCGGCTGTCGCGCGGCGGTTTTTGGTGCGCCGCCAGTGCCGGGGTTGGGTCAGTCTGGCGGGTTCCAGTTGCAACTCGTGGATCAAGCTGGCTTGGGTCCACAAGCACTTGAGGAAGCCACCGACACTATCGTGCGGAAGGCGAATGCTCAGCCCGGCCTGGCGCGGGTGTTCACGACCTTCCGGGCGAGTACGCCGCAACTGTATCTCGACGTCGACCGCGAGAACGCCGCTGCGATGGGCGTCTCGCTGTCCGACGTGTTCGACACACTCAACGCGAACATGGGCTCGGTGTACATCAACCAGTTCAACCGCTTCGGGCGAATCTGGCAGGTAAACATCCAGGCCGAGGGCGACTTCCGCAAGGACGTCGAGAATCTAAAATTGCTCCAGGTGCGAAACCGGCAGGGGCAGATGGTGCCGCTTGGGGCTCTGGTGACAGTGCGTAACGACAGCGGGCCAGCCTTCATCATGCGGTACAACAACCTTGGCTCCGCTGCGATCAACGGTGGGAACAAGCCCGGATTCAGCTCGGGCCAGGCGATCTCGCTCATGGGGCAACTGAGCGATCAGAACCTACCCACCGGTATGGGTTACGAGTGGACGAACATCAGTTACCAGGAAGTCACCGCCGGCAACACGGGTATCTACATCTTCGCCCTGGCTGTGGCGCTCGTGTTCCTCATCCTCTCGGCCCTATACGAAAGCTGGGGCTTGCCGTTCGCGATCATCCTGGTGGTTCCGATGTGCCTTCTGAGTTCGATTGTCGGGCTCGTCTGGATCGCACACATGCCCATCGACATCTTCAGTCAGATTGGGTTCGTCGTCCTTGTCGCGATGGCCGCGAAGAACGCCATCCTGATAGTCGAGTATGCCACGCAGAAGCGGAAAGAAGGGATGGAACGTCAGGCGGCGATTCTGGAAGCGAGTAAACTCCGCCTTCGCCCAATTCTCATGACGAGTTTCGCGTTCATCTTTGGTGTCTACCCGCTGATGGTCGCGACTGGTGCAGGCTGGGAGATGCGGCGTTCACTGGGCACTGCCGTTCTCAGCGGCATGATCGGCGTGACACTCTTCGGCATCTTCCTGACGCCGGTCTTCTACTCGGTCGTCACAAGGTTGATGGAAGGAAAATCACCAGCGCCGACTCCCGTTCCGACGCCACCAGCCACAGAACCACCTGCTCACTCGACGCACCCAGTCGCGTGAGCAGGTGGGGTAGCCCAACTGGTTCGGGAGGGCGGAAGCAATCCGCTCTCTTTTGCATTGCCTCACACACCTAATTCAGCGAGCAACGCCTTCACTTTTTCCTCGATCAGATCCCGCACCTTTCGGAATTCCTCCTCGGGCAACTCCTTCGGGTCAGGGATGTTCCAGTCCTCGCGCCGGTCGGCCTTCACCAAAGGGCAGTAGTCGCCGCAACCCATTGTCACGGCGGCCGTGATGTGCGTTCCGTTGAACGGTTCCAGCGACTTGGAGGTGTGTGTCGCGAGGTCGTATCCCTTCTCAGCCATGAACTGCACCGCACGCGGGTTCACCTTCCCGGACGGCCGCGACCCGGCGGAATGGGCATCCACCTGGTCGCCACCATGAATGCGGGCAAACGCCTCGGCCATCTGGCTCCGGTTCGAATTTTCAATGCACACGAACAACACGCTCGGCTTGCTCATCGCTCTCCCTCAAGAACAGGTTCGGGGTTCTCAATCGGACGGATCACCGCAAATGTTGGGACAGCTAATACGGCACCGAGCACCGGGGCCGTCAAGTACACCCACAGATGGTCGAGTCGTACCGACACGACTGCCGGTGCCAGCGATCGGGCCGGGTTCATGCTCGCGCCGCAGATTGGGCCTGCAAACATCGCCTCCAAAGCAATCACCGCTCCGACTGCGATCCCGGCCGTGATCCCCTTCTCTCGGGACCCGGTCGACACACACAAAACGACGAGCATCAGGAACCATGTGAGCACGACCTCCAGCACGAACGACTGACCAGCCGCACTCCGGGGGAGCGTCGCTCCCAGGTTCACAGCCTCGGGGAACAACCCCCGTAGCAGCAGGCTTGCGGCAACGGCACCGAGAGTTTGGGCCACGGCGTACGGTGCGGCTTCACGAGCCGGGAACCGCCCGGCAAACACGAACCCAATGGTCACGGCCGGGTTCAGGTGTGCCCCTGACACATCGCCGAGTGCATAGATCATCGCCAGCACGACCAACCCGAAGGTCAGCGCGATGCCGGGGTGAGTGACCGCACCGGTCAGGTCGTTGGAAACGATCGCCCCAGTACCAGCAAACACGAGAATGAATGTCCCAATCATCTCGGCTACGAGGCGACGACGAAGGGTTGCCATCAACGAGCACCAGGAACGAGGGCGTGGATCTGGTCAACTGTGGTCAGTTCGCGAAGACGGTCGGGGCCAATCGGCGGTTCGATCTGCCAGGGAACTAACGCGGTCCGAGCAGCGTGCTCGGTGAGGACCTCCCGCACATAGCGAGCCTCATGCCCCCGTCGCGATACCAAAACAGTGTCCGTCACGGCGAGCGGCGTCAGGCACTGGTTAATCACCCACGCAAACGGGGTGATGCCGGCGCGGCTCAGATCCGCCTGCAATTTGGCCGCCTCGTGCACCGGAGTGGCTTCGGGGAGCGTGACAATGAGCACGCGAGTGAACTCCGCGTCACGGAGTCGGGGAAGCAAGTGCTCGACAGCCTCCGGCATCCCACTCGCCTGCCGTGTGACCTCGCGGTGGTACGCCAGCGCGGAGTCGAGAAGGAGAACCGTGTGCCCCGTAGGTGCCGTATCGAGAACGACAAACCCGCCTTCTCCCTTCGCAACTGCCGAAGCGAACGCCCGGAAAACTGCGATTTCCTCCGTACACGGGGATCGGAGGTCTTCCTCCAGCATCGCCTTACCCTGGGGATCGAGATCCTTCCCCGCAGTCGCCATGACCTCGGCCGCATACGCTGCCGTTTCCGCCCGTGGGTCGATCCGCGACACCGACAGATTCGGTACCTCACCATGCAACGTGGCGGCAACATGGGCAGCGGGGTCGGTCGTACTGAGTTGAACCGGGAAGCCGCGGTCTGCCAGCGCAACGGCCACCGCTGCGGCTACAGTGGTCTTCCCGACACCGCCCTTCCCCATCGTCAGGATGACACCGTGACCATTCCGGGCCAGGTCATCGATCAACACTCCGAGCGCCGCCACATCAGGAGCCGATTCGGTTAGGCTTACCTGGAGCGAAGCCTGGGACTTTGAGCCCATCGCTCGAATGGCTTCAATCCCGACGAGACCGTGCGGGGCAAGCGGGATCGTAGTACGAGGGAGGTGAACAAGACCGGTTGGCATCTGCGACAGTGCCGCATCGGCTCGCTGTTCCATCGCCCGTGCGACGGGGTCGAGCTTATCGACAGCGTGAAACACACCGTTGATGACGAGGTGTTGATTGCGGACGCCAAGCGACGACAGTTCCCCGGCAGTCCGTTCGGCCTCACGCAGGGCAGACACTTCCGGACGCGCGACCAACACAAGCGTGGTCATGGTCGGATCACCGAGTGCCTTGACCGTGTCGGCGTAGAGTTGCTGTTGAGCTTGTAACCCCGCGAGTGGCCCGAGGCACGAGGTGCCAGTCGTGTTCGCTGCCAGAAATCCATCCCACGCCGAGGGAAGTGAAAGCAACCGCAGAGTATGCCCAGTTGGGGCGGTGTCGAAGAGGACGTGGTCGAAGTCGTTCGTGGATGCAGTGCCGCCGAGTAGTCGAGCGAATTCGTCAAACGCGGCAATCTCCAAGGTACACGAACCGGAGAACTGTTCCTCCATGCTCGCCACAGCGGCGGCGGGCAGCACTCCGCGATACGGGGCGACCATACTCTCGCGGTATGCCTTGGCGGATGCCTCCGGGTCGATGTTCATGGCTTTCAGGTTCGGGACACCGGGCACTGCTGTCGGAGCGTTGCCGAGTTTCACCCCGAGGACTTCGTCGAGATTGGACGCCGGGTCGGTGCTGATGAGCAGAACCCGCTTCCCGGTGTCGGCGAGTTTCACCGCGGTTGCACAGGCGACGGAGGTCTTGCCCACACCGCCCTTTCCGGTGAAGAACAATACCCGCGTGGGGTCCGTGAGAAATTCCATGAGATAATCTTCTCGGGTGGAGCGGGAGTGGAGATCAGCAGCAACCGGTCGGGCCGCAACTCGTTTCCGAATTAACGGGCAACGCAACCGGAACGCTAACGCCACACCACCTGGCGAGCATCGAACGAGACGGGTATTTCCCCTTGTAGACGATCTCGCCATTCACACGGAACAGCGGGAGAGCATCCTCGTCTTGAATTGCGGTCTTCACATCCTCGTGGGCGACAAATGCCTGCGGTTGCTGGGCGAGGTTATACCTCTCGACGTTTACCCCCTGCTCCTTGAGCCACGCGAGGTCGGCCGCGAAACGCGGCAGCACCGGATCGACCTGCGGCCCACAAACACCGGTCGAGCAACACATAGGCCGGTCGAACACTTGCAGCGTAGTCATTGTTGTCTCCTGAGCTAGGCTATCGTCGATAAACGATCACTCACTCCAAAAAAACCTACAGGCCACCGACAATTTCCTTGAGCCGAGCCAACCCGTCCGCATCGACCCAGTAACACACCTTCGGCCCATCGATCTCACCCTGCACCAATCCCGCTTCTTTCAGGATCTTCAGGTGTTGCGAGACCGTGGATTGGGCAAGTGGCATTTGATCCACGAGTTCTCCGCACACGCACGCCTTTCGAGCCAGCAGGATGCGAAGGATGCGGACACGCGCGGGGTGAGCAATCGCCCAAGCCAAGGCCGCGATCGCTGCGTCGGCAGAGCCTGTGTCGGGAACGGGGCGTGCCCGTTGCTCGTGTTCCGTCAGACACTGGTTCCGCTTTGGCACGTCGAGAGCCTCAATCGTTGATTACCGATAAAGTATATGCTCAGCGGGTACGCCGGGCAAGCCTGACCGGAGCACTGAGAGAAACTCACGCTTTCTCTGGCAGCGTGTCGTGTGTGAGGCTGTAAACGAGGATGGCAGCAACATCACTGAGCATCGATTGCCGCGCAGAGATGCGTAAAAAATTCGAATGCTCGTCAACCAACCGAAGTGAGTCCGAACAAAACCCCTAGAAATGAAGCAGATGGCGAGTTTTTGATCAGAAACTTGTGAATTGGCACGCTCAGTGCATTATTTCATTTCGACGGGCACCGTCTGACCTAACGACCTCGCTGAGGGGAGAGGCAGTGAGTGCGAACGGCAGGCAAAGCCCGTTACAAACCTACTACCGGGGTTCCTGCACTTGGGAGAGAGTGCGGAAGCCCCGGTGGTTTTTTAGCCGTTCATCATTTCACACATTCTCACGGCTACCCCCACAAGCATTTTCAACTTTCAGTTAGTCAACCAAGTTACCCGTGAGCTGGGTGGCATGCTAGCAGCCTACCCCACGACGAATCACGCCAGCCACGTCGATTTTTGAAACCAGTCGAGCACATGGTTGAACATATCGGCGAGATCGGCGCTAGAATCTGTGTAGCTGTCTCGTGGCGAGCCGGCGGCACACGGTGTGCAAATGATCCCTCGGTCGGTGCCTGGTGATGTTGTTTAGGCGACAGCCCCTTCCGTTGCACCCTTGGGCTAGAACTTTCGGACAGAGCGGGTATAACACGCATGCACAACTTGATTACCGGAGCGATTTTCTTGACCGCAAGTCTGCTCTTCGTGGAATTGTGCCACGGGGCGGACGACGCACCGAAGAAACTGGACGACGCTGAGATCACCAAGCACCTCGTGGGTAAATGGGCCGTAGACGAGGTCGGCGACCACGGGCTGAAAGTCAGAGGTACAGCACACTTCAAAAAGGACGGCACGTTCGAGGCAGAAGCAACAATCGGTGATGGTGAAAAACCCGTGAAGTTATCGCTCTCCGGAACCTGGAAAGTGTCGGACGGCGTGATTGTCTCAACGGTCACGAAAAGCAGCAGCCCCGCGATCGTCGCGCAGGGCCGTGTCACCAAGAATCATGTAATTTCGATAGGCGAACGAACGATCAAACACAAATCCGAGATGGGTAAGGAATGCATCCGGACCCGGATCAAGGAATGACGCCCGACTACAAGGAATGACGCCCGACTACAAGGCCGCGTTTTTCGCCCCAACGGGGCGGCGGGTAGTAGTAGCCCAGGGCTTACGCCCTGGGAACCTGGGTTCAACGGCTCGGCGGGTCGGGAATCACACATCCAACAGCGGTCGTGCGAGGCGTCGCGACGGCCTTGCCTTCCAGAATCGCGGTCAGCGCATCCCGCAAGTCCCGCTCGGTGGGAGCCGGCCGTTTCTTGCCAAGTGCGGCGTAACGGTCGTCGATCCTACCTCGGTATGCAACGGTCCCATCGGGAAGGATCACGGCAACTTCAGGCACGCGCGTCACGCCGGTCGCGGCGACGAGTTCCTGCTTGGGGTCGAGGAGGATCGGCAGGTTCAATCCGTACTCCTTCGCGTGCTTGCGAGCCGCATCCGGGGTCAGGTCCGGTTCAACGTGGATCGCGTAGAATCGGACCGGGCTTGCTGCAAGATCCTTCACCAGCGCGTTGATCTCGGGTGCGTAGCTGTTCGCGATCGGGCAATCGGTCGAGACGAACAGCAAGGCATGTGCTTTCACCCCATCGACGGCCAGTGGGGTTTGCTCCTTACCATCCAGGTCGCGGAAGCTCTGGGGGATGGCTTTCGGTTCCTTCTTCTTCCCCGCAGGAATGTCCTTCAGAAACGCGGGCGGCTCGACACCTAACTTCGCCCAGTCGATCTTGTCGCCGCGGAGGCGTGACTGGATCACCGTTTGGCGAAGGCGGAGCTGGAGTGCTTCGCGAAGCTTGGCAGTGTCCGCCTCGTCGGCCGCAACCACCCGGAAGCCCACCGACCCCATTTCGTCCGCCGAGCCCTCGCCCCAGGTAACGCGAACCGGCGGGTTGCTCGGGTTCCGTGGGTTCGCCGCCGAGTTATCCCACGTCACCTCGGCGTTAACCACTGTTCCCTTCGGCAGCCGGGCGAGGTTCTTGTACAGGTACTGCCCCTGCCAGTTGAAATCCCAGTCCTTGATCGAGAACAGTTTCTTCTCTGTGCCGTCGGGGAGCGTGGCCGTTGCTTTCATGGTCTTGCCAAGGTAGTGAGCGTGCGCCCCAACCCCGACCAGATCGACGTCCACGGGAAGGGTGAACGAGTCGGTGACCTTGAACAACTCTTTGCCTGCGGGAATGTCGATGTTCGAGAACAGCCCGAACACCGGCGGCAGCGGCATGTTCACGAGCGTGCGTTTCGGTGCCTTGTCCGCGAAGTACAGCCCGACCGTGATGACTTCCTTCTCGGCTTTGCCGGAGAGGTGGAAGTGCGTCTGGAGGACGAGATCGGAACCCTTCTTGAGCGGGTACGCGAGTCCCTCGGGCAACCGCACCGGGGTCGCGCCCACGGCCCACCCGCCCAGCGCACCTGTGGGGCGGAAGCCCATGCCGGCGAACCCGGGCTGGCCGTCCTTCGAGAGCTTGGCTCGCGCCCGGCCACTGTCATCGAGGAAGTAAAGCACGTGGTGCAGCACTGCCGGCGCGGTTGCCCGGAACTCGACGGCGGTGACCCACTTGTCTTCCGCGAGGTTGAGCGGGATCACGAAGTTCTGGTAAATGTCCGCCCCCTCCGCAGGCACCTCGAACGGGCGGTCCATCTTCACGATCAGATCCGGTTCGCCCAGTTGCCAGCCTTCGGGGAACTTCGGAACTGCGGGTGTCTTCTTAGCATCGCCTTCAGCCATGCCGGACTTCACCCACTTGGAGAAGAGAGCAATCTGTGCATCAGTGAGTCGCCGATCGCCGCGGAACTCGCCGTGCCCAGGTTCTGGGTGCCAGGGCGGCATGTAGCGGTCTTCCATCACGGCGAGCATGGTCTTGGCGTGCTTGCGGGTGTCCGCGTAGGTGAGCAGTGGGAACGGAGCGACCTGCCCCGGTCGGTGGCAACTCGTGCAATTGTCGAACACGAGTGGGGCGATGTGTTCGGCGAACGTCACTGCTACCGGAGGGTCGTCAGCCGCGTGGGTGCGAAGCGGGGTGAGGATGAAAGCGAACGGGATGATCAGCAACTTCCACATGGATAACCCTCCGGGCCGGGCGAAATCATGGCGAGCTACTGATGATAACCCAGCAGATGTGGTTTGGTTACATGGTGATCGCAGGCTGATTCTCCGCGGGAGTTTTGTTCGCCGGTGGGCGCTGGTCTTCTACGCTGTCAGTGGGGCCGTGAGCATCGTAGTCCGACAGGCCCGAGGAATGGAGCAGAGAATGGACGTTTTCCGATTCACGAAGCTGTCGCCGAGACCGAACGACCGCACCCGTCGGTACACGATCCTCCGGAACCTGGAGAAGGATCACGTTGGCGCACTTGAGATCAGCGGCGACGCACCCGAGGGCGACACCGTCGTGCTCAGCGTGATCTGTGCGCCGGTGCTGTCCGACGCCGCGAGGGACGACGCACTCTCCACAGCACGGCGCTTCCTGGGTGAAATCGTGACCGGGTGGGGGCTCGACATTGCCGCGTCGCCCGAAACGAGCAACTGGGTCGAAGAGCCCGACGGGAACTTCCGCGTCGTGCTGGAATACCGGGTTCGCTGAACGACGCGACGGCAGCCTACACTGTAGGTATCACCGCACGAGGAGGATCACCATGGCAGCCGAGCAACCGCGAAAGTCTGCTTCAGGGCACGACCTCACTCCGCCAACCGCCGCCGAGCGGGAACGGCTCGAAGCCACGCTCTCGGCCGAAGAACGGCGGGTGATCTTGCACCAGGGCACAGAGCCCTCGTTCTGTGGCGGCTTGCTCAAAAACAAGAAGCCGGGCACGTACCACTGCCGGCTGTGCAGTCTCCCACTGTTCCGCTCCGCGACGAAGTTCGAGTCCGGCACGGGCTGGCCGAGTTTTTACGAACCTTTCGATCCGGAGCACGTTATTGTTCGACGGGACATCAGCCACGGAATGATCCGCCTCGAAATTGTCTGCGGGCGGTGTGGCGGTCACCTGGGGCACGTGTTCGATGACGGCCCGCGACCAACCGGCCTGCGATACTGCCTGAACTCGGTCTCGCTGGCGTTCGTTGCGGACGAGCCCGAGAAAGGGTAAACGCAACGCCGTTGTCACTGGGGCTTATCGGCCCACACGCGGGCCAGGCCGGTTGGCTTGAACCCGGTTGTGCCGCCCTTCGTCGTGACAACAACCTCGTGAAGTTGCCCGCGAGCGGTGATCGTCGCGATGGTGCCGGGCGTCGCTTCACTGCTCGGCTTGCGATCCACCCCTGCGGGAGCGACCAGCACCTTCTGCCCGGCCTTCAGCTTCTTGGCGATATCGCCACCTTCCGAAAACAGAGTGAGCTTGAGTGTGTCGCCCTCGGCCGTTTCGATGTAGCCGGGGAGTCCTTCCGTTTCCATTCGCTTCGCGTGAACAGCCAACTGCTCGGCCTTGAACAGATCGCGGCTCTCGTCGTCGAGGAAGATTTCCCAGCACACGCGGTTCTTCCCCTTCCCCAACCCGTGCGTCTTGGCGAGGAGTTTGTCGCCGACCTTGATGTCCGCGAACGCCGCGGGTTTCCCCTTCTTCCAGTAGCGCGTCTTGTCGTCGGTTTCGAGGACGAGCCCCGTTTGCCGCGTGAACGATTTGTCGGCGTTTGCCTGCGTGAACGTGATCTTGCCGGCCTTCTCGTCGATCGAATCGACCCAGTAGTATTCCTTGTGCCCAGCCTGGAAATTCATCTCGTCCTGAATGTACGTCAGGTTCACCCATTTCCCGTCGGCGTCCTCGTGCAGTCGGAAGATGGCGCGTTCGCCGACCTTGAAGTCTTGCAGGTCGCCGCGTGCCACGTGGTGGAGCAACTCGGCGTAGGGCATCACGGTGAACGGCATCAACGTGTCGTCGCCCTCGTTGCGGAAGGTGCCGGTGCGGGTCTTCAGGTCGATGCTCACGAGTTCGCCCCACGGGCGGCGCATCTTGTCGGTAGGGATAATCACCTTGCCGGGTGTGATCTTCAGCGGCGGTTTCTCGTCGGCAATCACGAACGTCGAGAACAGAACAAGTGGGAGAAGCCAACGCATGGGGAATCCTTATGTACTGGATCTCGGCGAGCCGGGAGCGTGAGCGACCGGAGCTTATCACTTACCAAGAACTCCGGTCGTTCACGCGACCGGCTCACCAATCTGAATCACGGGTAGAGGCGCTCTTCGCGGGGCAGGTCATCGACTTTCCAGTCGCCCGAGAACAGCCGCACGACGCGACCGGGGCGGTAGCCCTCCAGCAAGCTCGAAGGCTTGAACTGCACGCGAACGCCACTGTTGCCAGCGCCGACCGCCTCGCCACGGGTCACGCCCAGAACCGGCCCGCGCTTCACGTCGTTGATCTGGTCCCACGTCCGTAGCGAATCTTCGGCCACGGCGGCGGCGGCGGTGCCTTGCGGCGTGAACGCATCGACGAGTTTCGGGTCGAAGCCGCCGAAGAGCATCACATCGACGATGCCCTTCTTGTTGTCCACCGCGACGACCCAGCCGGCGAGACCGTGCTCGCGTTGGAACAATCGGTGAACCTCCGACTGGTGGGCGGTCGCGGCCGTGCGACTGTCGGCGTCGAGCCAGATGTCGGTGACGCGGCCCGACCCTTTCAGGGTGCAGACGGTCAAGTTCACCTGCACGCTTTGCCCGGCCGCGACGTCCGCGAGCGTGCCGAACCCCTTCCCCTTCCAGACGCGGGTGGTCGGCCCGACCTTGAACGTGATCGGCTTGGCGTCGGCCTTCCCGGCCTTGTCGATCCCCGTGACGGTGAGCGTTCCCATGTCGGTCTGAATCGCGTCGACTCGCCACATGCGCCCTTGCCGCGTGTGAAAGCTAAAGTCGTCTTCGAGCTTGATCGCACGGGTGAACGTGGCGGGCGGCGTGGGTTGGCCCTTCTTCGTGGGGGTCAACTGCGGGTCGGCGTAGAACTGGCCGTGCAGGTGGGTGCCGATGGGGATGTCGCGTAGTTCGGCCGGTGCTCCGTGGTAGCTCAGCGAGCCGAACGAGAGCATCACGAACGGTCGTGCAATGTCCCAGTCGCCGCGCCGCTGCGTGTCGTCGCGGTCGGGGCGTAGCATCCCGGTTCGGTTCACGTGGTCGATGGCGATGAGTTCGCCCGACACCGCGTGTGCCGAGCCCTCGGGCGGGAACTCGCCGGGCTTCAACTGGAACCACGGCAGTTTCTCGTCGACGCCGTCGGTGCGGAACGGCGGCTCGGCCGCCCAGGTGGACTCAGCAAGCGCAAACAGACAGATGACAGCGAGAAGCCTGGACATGACACAGTTCCGGAGTTGTCTCAATGAGAGTATTGGCCTGTGTTACAGGCCCGCAGCGCAAGCAAGGGCAAGCGTTGACCCTTGCTTGCGCTGCGGGCTTGTCAATCGGATGTCACGCCAGCACTTCGGTCAGCGGGGCGGTGCTATCGGCGAACTTCTCGGTCTCGACCCCCATCTTGTTCGCCATCGTCAGCAGCAGGTTCGAGAGGCGGGCTTTCTCGTCGATCGGGCGAGAGCAGACGCCGTAGTGTGCCCCCGGCGTGGCGAGGTCGTACTTCTTGAGCTTCGGCAAGTTGAAGTCGAGGTGCTTGCCGTGCTTCAGGCCGAGTGCCTTGCCACCCGCGAGGACGAGCGGCAGGTTCGCGTTGCCGTGACTGTGGCCGTAGCTCATGCCGCTGCCGAACAGCACCATCGTCTGATCGAGCAGAGCCGCGTCCCCTTCCTTGACGGTCTGAAGTTGATCGAGGAAGTAGGCGAACTGCTCGGCGATGAACGCATCGCTGCGTGAGAGGCGCGCCATCTGCTCGGGGTCGCCGTTGTGGTGCGACAGTTCGTGCCGCGTCTGCGGAATGCCGATCTCTGGGATCGCGAGCCCGTTGCTCTCGCTGCCGCTCATGTACGTGACGACCCGCGTCATGTCGGTGCGGAGCGTGAGCACGATCAGGTCGTACATCGTGCGGTAGTATTCGCCAGCTTCCGCCTTCGACACGTTCCGCGTGAGTTTCTCGCCGGTCGCCTTGTCCACGGTGGGTTTCGGCACGTTCAGCCAGGCGTCGAGCCGTTCCGTGCGGACTTCCACGTCGCGGACTGCGTGCAGGTACTCGTCGAGCTTGGTGCGGTCGTCGCCGCCGAGACCCGTGCGAAACGTCTTGGCGTCGGACAGCACCGCGTCGAGGACGCTGTGCCGGCGGTTGAGGCGGCGGCGTTGCACGTCGATGCCGCCCACTTCCGCACCGAACAGGCGGTTGAACACGGTTCGCGGGTTGTCCTCGGCGGGTAGCGGAACTCCGTCACGGGACCAGCCGAGCGTCGTGTCGCCGCGTGAGATGCTCAGTTCCAGCGAACTGAACCGCGTGTGCGGGGCGGTCACGTCGGCCATGAGTTGGTCGCACGAAACCGTGTTGCGGAACGCGCCGCCTTCCTGGCTAATCTTCGCACCCGTGAGCCAGATCTTGGAGCACTCGTGGGCCTGGCCGAGCCCGTGCGGGTGGTGCAACCCGCTGATCGGCGTGACGACGGCACGGTGCTTTTCGAGTGCCTTGAGTGGCTCGCTGAATTCGTAATCGGCCCCCGGCTTGGTGATCTGCCACGTCAGCACGTTCACGCCGTTGGGGATGTACACGAACACGCTGCGGCGCGGCTTGGTCACGGCCTCGGCGGCCCGCAGTGGGGTCATGCAGTTCAGAAGCGGAAGCGCGACCGCAGCGCCGGCCCCGCGGAGGAAGTGCCGGCGGTTCAGCAGCCATTTCTGGCCTAGGATATTGCTCATCTGTCGGGGTTCCTTTAAGTGGGGCAGGCGAGCCAAGCCCACCCATAGCAATGGGTGGGCTTGGGGGCTATCGGTGCTGGAACAAATCGGAAAGCACGAGTGCTTCTATCGTCGCAGCGAGCTTGTAATCGGCGGCCTTCCCCTTCGCGGCAATCTTCGCTAACTCGGCGTGATCGGCGAGTGTCGTCGTGCGGCGAATGGCATACGTCGCGAGCTTCTCCACGAACGCCGCGTTGAACTTGTCCATGTCGGCGACCAGCAGTTTCTTGAACGCCGGCGGGTCGGTGAACTTCCGGCCGTCGGCCAACTCGCCGCTCGCATCGACCTTCGGGTTCGCCCCGCTGCCGTCGTTGGAAATCTCCTCCGTGCGCCAGCGACCGATCGCGTCGTAGTTGTCGAACGCCAGCCCGAGCGGGTCGATCTTCTTGTGGCACGCGGCACAGTTCGGGTCGTTGCGGTGGGCGTCGAGCTTCATGCGAATCGTCGCCTTCGGCTGCGTCGCGGGGGTCGGCTCGATCGGCTTCACGTTCGCGGGCGGCGGCGGTGGCGACTTCCCGAGAATCGACTCCATCACCCACTTCCCGCGGTGAACCGGGCGGTGCCGCGTGCCGTCCGACGTGAGCGACAGCACCGCGGCTTGCGTTAGCAGTCCGCCACGGTGGTCGCCGGGCTTCAGCGACACACGCTGGAAGCGGTCGTCGGTCACACCCGCGATGCCGTAGTGTTCCGCGAGCCGGGCGTTGAGCATCGTCCAGTCCGAATCGAGAAACTCCCGCAGGCTCAGGTTCTTGTCCAGCACTTCGCGGAAGAAACTGGTCGTCTCGGCAATCATGCTCTTCTGGAGGTATTCGTCGTAATCGGGGTACAGCTTCTTATCGGGCGGGAACATGCCGACCATTCGCAGTTGCAACCACTGACGCGGGAACGCCTCGGCGAACCGGGCGGCTTTCGGGTCGCGGAGCATTCGCGCAACCTGAGTCTTCAGCACCTCGGGGCGCTGCAAGGTCCCGTCCTTGGCGACGCGGAACAGTTCCTCGTCGGGCATCGTGCTCCACAGGAAGTACGACAGCCGCGACGCCAGTTCGAAGGGGGTTAGCTTGGTTCGCTCTGCGGCACCTTCGACGAGGTAAAGGTAGTCCTTCGAGCACATGATCGCGAGCAGGCCCGTCTTCACGGCGGCCTCGAACCGTTCGCCGCTCTTGACCTCGCTTTCCACCAGTTTTGCGAACCGCTCGACCTCGACGTCCGCAACGGGGCGACGGAACGCAAACGTCGCGAACCGTGCGAGCGATTCGCGGAGTTGGGCCGCGTTCCCCTTCTCCTTGGGCATGTACTGCTTCTGGGCGAACGTAGGGCCGGGCTCGACGATCGGCCCTTCCCACTCCACCGAGTCCACAATCAAGAACGGCATGATCGGCTCGCCGGCTTCGTCTGTGAGCTTGATCTGCCAGGGCCGGCGACCGTCCTTGATGCTGAAGAACGGGCGCCGCGGATCGGAGCGGCCGGAGCGCGGCAGGTTCGACGGGCCGGGCACGTCGTTCGACATGCGGAAGTTGTGGTTGCCTGCGGGAAGGTGCGTCGTGAACTCGACAGTGATGGGTTTGTCTTCCGGCGCGATCACGTCCTGTTCGTGCAACATCCGGTCGAGGTTCACGGCGTAGAACGCGAGGTGCGGGGCACGGCCGCCCGCCGGTTTCAAGCCGCTGAGTTTGACGCGGACCTTGTAGTGCCCCGCTGAAGGGAGTACGATCCCCGGCCCCACGCGCCCGCCTTGCAGGTCGGCACCGGGCCACAGGTCCACGCGAACCTTGTCTGCCAATCCCTGAGCGGTCAGCGCGGCGCGGTCCGGTCCTCCCCGCAGATCAATCGCGTCCTTCTTCTTCAGGAACTTCTCGGGTGCCTTGTCGGGGAATGCTTCGGCCAGCACGGTCTCGGCCGCGTTGAGGTACTTTTCGACGTGCGAAGGCGAGAGCGACAGCACGCTCCCGATGCGCTCGAAGCCGTGCCACTCGGGGTCGTCGGG
This sequence comes from Planctomycetaceae bacterium, assembly GCA_013823135.1. Classification (GTDB taxonomy): domain Bacteria; phylum Planctomycetota; class Planctomycetia; order Gemmatales; family Gemmataceae; genus Gemmata. The sequence goes on along the minus strand of PNLP01000045.1, from coordinate 13,568 downwards.
GAGGCCGTTCGGGTCGGTGGCGTCGAAGGTGACGCCGAGCAGGTCGCGGACGGTGTTGGCGTATTCCTCACGGGTCAGTCGGTGGAACGCGACCTTCTCGCGCTTGGCGAGCCGGGCCGCTTCCCCTTCGCGGAGCTTCCCCGTGACGGCCTCAACGATCCGAGCCGTGTCGTCGGCCTTGGGCTGCTTCGCGTTCTTCGGCGGCATCTCGCCCGTGTTCACGCGCTCGATGATCTCCATCCACTTCATGGTGGACGTGCCTGCGGCGAAATCGCGCGAGAGCGTGTCGAGGCGGAACTCGCCCTTCTGCGTCTTCGCGTCGTGGCAGCGGTTGCAGTATTCTGCGAAGTACGGCAGAACGAGTTTCTCGAAGTCGTCCGGGGCCGCAACGGCGGGGCTGGCGGTCGCGAGTGCAAGCATCACTGCGAACGCAGTGGGGAGCAGACGTCGGTTGGTCATCGGAGGTTCCGGCCCAGGCAGGAGGTCGGCGGGCTTCAGACTGCGGGTCGTGGTAGCGACTCGGGTAAGATTACTCTACCCCGCAACTGACGGCTTCGCCACACCCTTCCTCAAGCCGGGTGCGGCTTCGCGGGCTCCCTGGGTCGGAATCTTGTATTGTCACTACTCGCGTCACGATTCCGCTTTTGGAGGTGATGTATGATCCGCGGTTTACTCGTTAGCGTCGCGGGGGTCTGCGTTGCCTGGCAGGTCGCGCCGGCGGTTCAGCAACCCGTCCCGCCCGCACCCGCACCCGTCAGGAAACTCCTCTACCCGGCCAACCCGAGCGACGTGCCGGCCGCTCTCAAGCCCCACATTGAGCGCCTCCTCGCCGCCGACCAGAAACCCGTGAACCCCGAGAACACGACCGCGAATGGCGTGTTCCTCCGTGTTCTCTCGCGTCACCATGCGATGGACGGTGCCAAGCTCAAGTCCGGTGGCTGGATCGGCCCTCGGCCTGCCGTGTTCCTGACCGTTCCCGAAGCCGCGTATGGCCGCGACCTTCTCGGCATCTTCTCGGCCATCGGCTACGACCCCGAAGACATCCTCGACACCGAGCGGGGCGTGGAGAAGGTAGCCGTGCTGTTCGCGTACCCGGAGAAAGTTCAAACGTCCGACGTGAAGGACGGTGCTTTGCCCGCCGAGTGGGACTGCCGGGTGTTCCTGGCAACATGGGACAACTTGTTCTCACTGGTCGATCGCATGGCGGCCGACAAGGAGCGGTGGGTGACGCTGCGTCCGGAGGGAGACGGGTTCGTTCCCACGAAATTGCAGCTTCGTTCGGAGCGGGAACTGTCGTTCTTGAAGGGCTTTCCGGACGAGGGGAAGCGGCGGGTGAAGGCGACCGAGTACGCGGCGTTGCGTGAGACCGGCGGCTCGGACTGGGTGTACCGGCAACTCGTCGAGCGACTGTTCGGCGCGTCGGAACACTACCGCGGCGACGGCAAGACGAAGCTCACACTCGCCGGGAAGCGAAAGCCCCGCGTGGGGTTCCCGGAGTTCCTGGGGCCGAACTCCGAGTTTAAGGATCTCCCGGCGCTGGCGATCGTCGGCCTGGGTGCAATCCGGGTCAGCGATTGAGTTGCATTGGTTAAGCGATGATTTCCTTCACCACGCGGCCGTGAACATCGGTCAGTCGGAACGGGCGGCCGGCATAGGTGAACGTGAGCTTCTCGTGGTCCAACCCCAGTTGGTGGAGGATGGTCGCGTGCAGGTCGTGCATGTGGACCTTGTCCTCGACCGCGAGTGCCCCGAACTCGTCGGTCGCGCCGTGTGAGAACCCGGCCTTGAACCCGCCACCCGCGACCCACGTTGTGAACCCGAGCGGGTTGTGGTCGCGACCCGTGCCGTTTCCCTGTGCGTAAGGCGTGCGGCCGAACTCGCCGCCCCACCACACGATCGTGTCCTTCAGCAGGTCGCGTTTCTTCAGGTCTTCAAGCAGCGCGGCAACCGGCCTGTCAACCGCCTTGGCGTGGTCGCCGTGCTTGGGCATGTTCGAGTGCTGATCCCACGCCGGGTTCGCGGAGCTATCGCCGTAGGTCACCTGGATGTACCGCACGCCCTGCTCGGAAAGGCGACGGGCCATCAGGCACTGCTGGCCGAACGTGTCGGTGGTCTTGTCGCCGATGCCGTAGGCCTTCTTGGTCTCGGCCGATTCCTTGGACAGATCGAGCACGTCGGGTGCGTTCAACTGCATCCGGCCCGCGAGTTCGTAGGAGTTCGCAACCGCTTCGAGTTCCGTGTCGCCCGGCGACCGCTTCAGTTGCTCGGCGTGCAACTCGCGGAGCAGATCGAACCGTGCCTTCGCGTCGGTCGGGGCGAGGGACGGGTTAAGGTTGCGGATGGTCGATTCGCTCGCGGGGCGGCCGGCGCGACCGAGTGCGGTTCCCTGATAGACCGCGGGAAGGAATGCGTTGCCGTAGTTCCGCGGCCCGCCGTTCCCCGAGGACGGTGCGATCGACACGAACCCCGGCAGGTTCTGGTTCTCGGTCCCCAGACCGTACAGCGCCCACGACCCCATGCTCGGGCGGACGAAGTTCGTGCTGCCGCAGTGGAGGAAGAGCGTCGCAGGGCCGTGTGCGACACCCTCGGTGTGCATCGACTTCACGAAGCACAGCTCATCGACGTGTTTCGCCACTTCCGGGAACAAGTCCGATGCCCACATCCCCGATTTGCCGTGCTGTGCAAACTTCCACAGCGGCTTCATCACCCTCTGGTTGGTGCCGCGTTGCCCGGAGTTCGCGATCACACGAGCGTCGTCGAACGCGAACTGCTTGCCGTCGTCCTTGGTGAGGCGCGGCTTGTGGTCGTAGGAATCGACGTGGCTCACGCCGCCCTGCATGAACAGGAAGATGACTCGCTTGGCCTTCGCAATGTGGTGCGTCGGCTTCGGGTCGAGCGGGTTCGTGCTGGCCGCTGCAGCGGTCGAAAGCCCGGCGAACGCGAGGCCGCCGAAGCCGCAACCCGTGCGAGCGAGCCATTCACGGCGAGAGAAAGTATGCAGCATCGGAGTTCTCGTATTCGTAGGGAGGGCCGCCAATATTCTTGGATCTTTGGTCCGAGCGATCTAGGTCCGAGCCCAAGCGCCAAGCGAGGTTCGCGTTGGTCCCTCGCTTGGCACTCGGGCTCGGACCAAAGCATTCCGCGTCACTGCACGAACCGGAAGTCGGCGGACGCAAACAGAGCGTGAACGATCCCGGACCACGCGATCGACGGGTCAGCGGTGTTCGCCTTCAGGTAGCGTGTCGCGACCGCACGTTCGCCCGCCGTTGGTTCGCGGCCAAGTATCTCGCGGTAGGCACGAGTCAGCCGGGCGTCGTCATCGAGTTTCGCGGCGAGCAGTTTCGTCGCGGTCTGTTTCGCCTGTTCCGTGACCCACGGGTTGTTGAGCAGGAACAACGCTTGCGGGGCGACCGTGCTCGCGTTCCGCTTCCCGGTCACCATGCTCGTGTCAGCCATGTCGAACACTTCGAGCAACTCCGGGATGCTGTTGCGGAACGCCGGCAAGTAGACGCTGCGGACATCCAGGTTCGACTTGAACGAGTAGTCCGACGCGGTTGTCGCCGGGAAGGTGGGGCCACCCGTGTGTTCCGTCAGCTTGCCACTCGCGGCGAGGATTGCGTCGCGGATGCACTCGGCCTCGAGGCGACGGCGATTCGCACGGCCAAAGAGTTGGTTATCCGGATCGGCCTTGATCGTTTCGGCGGCACCGACTGAGGATTGCCGGTACGTACGGCTCAGGACGATCTCGCGAACGAGCTTCTTCGTGCTCCAACCGTCTTTCACGAACTGCGTCGTGAGGTGGTTGAGCAGTTCCGGGTTGGAAGGGGTCTCGCCGGTCGTGCCGAAGTTGTCAACGGTGCGAACGATGCCGCTCCCGAGCAGCCAGTGCCAGGCTCGGTTCGCGTACACTCGGGCTGTGAGCGGGTTCTCGGCCGAAGCGATCCAGTCGGCGAGTTCCTTTCGCCCGCTCGCATCTTTCGGGAAGACGGGAGCCGGGCCGGCGAGCGCGACCTGCATCACGCCACGCGGGGCGACCGCGCCGAGATTGTGAACGCTCCCGCGAACGTGAATCTTCGCGTCTTCCAGTACCTTTTCCTCGACCACACCGATGGCCATTTGCCGCTTCGGGCCGCTGGCTTCGAGCTTCTTCAGTTCCGCTTCGAGTTCCTTCAGCGTGCCAGATTCTTCAGGCTTCGCGGGCTTCTCGCCAGTCTTCACCTGCTCCTTCTTCTCGCCAGCCGCCGGGATGAACGTCACGACGTCGGCAGTGACGTGGCCCTTGGTCCCCTCATTCGAGACGATGACAAAGCTCTGCCCGTCCTTCTCGAACCGGAACGTGCCGAGCGAAACGTACAGCCCGTCAATGGTCGGCGTCTTCTTCATGTCGATGGTGAGCTGTTTCTCACCCTCGGCACTGAACACCGTGATGGGGACGTTGTCGGCCCGGTTCATGCCGGGGCTGTACGCGAGCAGCACCTCGTACTTGCCGGTCTTGGTAATGTCCGGGTCGAACGTGATCGTCTTCTCGCCCTTCCCCATATTGTCGTCGTGAACGTACCCCTCGCCGACGTAAGTGGGGTTGAACTTCGAGACTTTCCAGTCACCGACCTTCTTCGCCTGCGTGTCATCGACTGCGATGCCAGGGACGTCCTTGATCGCGATCGCTCCCTTGCTTGGGACCGCTTTCGTGCCGGCGACCGTTTTCGCCGCCTTGATCTTGGCCTGGATCGCTGCAACGGCCGCGTCGTGCTTCTTGATCGCTTCCTCGGCCCCTGGCTCGACCGGCAACGGAACTTCGACCCACTTGGAAACGTTCGAGTGTTCCAGTGCCTTGGCGTTCCGGAACACTCCGGCCATCGCGTAGTAATCCTTGGTGGGGATCGGGTCGAACTTGTGGTCGTGGCAACGGGCACACGTCAGCGTCTGGGCGAGGAAACCCTTCGCGACCACGTCGAGTTGCTCGTCCACAACGTCCATCCGGAGTTGCTTCTTGTCCTGCTCTTCGAGGTTCGTGTTCCCCAGCGCGAGGAACGACGTGGCGACGATTTGCCGACGGCGAGCGGCGTGGTCCGCGGCTGGCAGCAGGTCGCCGGCAATCTGCTCACGAACGAACTGGTTGAACGGCACGTCGGTGTTGAAGCTCTCGATCACGTAGTCGCGGTAACGCCAGGCGTCCTTATACACGAAGCCACGGAGCGTGACCGACTCGGCGTACCGGGCGATGTCGAGCCAGTGGCGGCCCCACCGTTCCCCGAACGCGCGAGATGCGAGGAGCGCGTCAACCAGCTTCTCGTATGCCTTGGGGTCGGTGGAGTTCACGAATTCGTCGATCTGTTCCGGAGTCGGGGGAAGCCCGTGCAGGTCGAAGTACAGCCGCCGGACGAGTGTTGCCTTGTCCGCATCCGCGGCGGGCTTGAGCCCCTTGGCTTCGAGCCGGGCCAGCACGTGGCGGTCGATCGTGCCGGCTGGCCACGCGGCGTCTTTCACCGCGGGAACGGGTGCATCCGCAACCGGAACGTAAGCCCAGAACCGCTTCCCCTCTTCGATGGTGAGCCCGACCTGCTTCTTACGGCCGCCACTGGTTCGCGGGTCCGGTGCCCCCATCTTTACCCAGGCTTCGAAGTCCGCGACGACCGCGTCCGGCAGCTTCCCCTTGGGCGGCATCTTCACGTCGCCCGCGTACTTCAGCGTCTTGATGAGCAGGCTCTCGGCGGGCTTGCCGGGAACGAGGGACGGGCCGCTATCACCGCCGGTGCGAACGGCGTCGCGTGTGTCGAGTGCGAGACCGCCCTTGAGCTTCTTCTTGGCCTCGGCTTCGGCGGAGTGGCACGAGTAGCAGTGTTCCGCGAGGACCGGCCGAATCTTCTTCTCGAAGAAGTCGGCTTCGTTCGGGTCGAGGTCCGCGGCGGACGCTTGGCTGGCTCCGCTGAACGTGGCGAGGATGGCAATCGCGGCAGCGAGAGGTCGTAACATCGGAGAGTTCTCGGGCGCATCCGGCAGTGGCAGGTAAAGGAGAATAGCTCGACGAACGCGTTTTGGACACGATTTTTTCGGTCCAAGCGGCCCCGCACCGGCTCTGGAGTGTTGAACCCCATACCCTCCCCGGAGTACCCGATGCGTTTCGCACTTGTATTCGTCCTCGCGTTCGCCCAACTTGCGGTCGCCGCCGATCCGCCCGCGTTGCCCGGTGGCTGGAAGCTCGAAGAGCCGCCCGCCGACCCCAAGGCCGCGAAGATCGTGCTGATCGCCGGGTCGAACTACTACAAGGCCGGGGAACACGAGTACGTCGCCGGGGTGACGGTGCTCGCCGACCTGCTCAAGCAGAGTTCCGGTGTCGCGCCGGTCATCGCGATCGACTGGCCGACGAAGCCCGAAACCCTCACCGGCGCGAAGGCCGTCGTCTTCCTGTTCGATGGCGGCGACAAGCACGGGATTCTGAAGGGCGATCGCCTCGCGCAGATCACCAAACTCGTAGACGGCGGAGCCGGCCTCGTGCAACTGCACCAGACCGCGGACTACCCGAAAGACCTGGGCGACCGCGCCCGTGGGCTCGTCGGCGGGGCGTGGGAAACCAAGCACTCCATGCGGGCACACTGGGTCTCGGAGTTCAAGGACTTCACCGACCACCCGATCTTCCGCGGGGTGACGCCGTTCACGATCGACGACGGCTACTTGTGGAAACACAAGTTCGTCGCCGACTTGAAGGGCGTGACACCGCTGCTGCGAACCGTGAATCCCAAGAGCAAGGACGACCCCAAGGGGAACGACGCGATCATCGCGTGGGCTTACGACCGGCCCGAAGGCGGCCGCGGGGTCGTGTTCACGGGCGGGCACCTGCACAAGAGCTTCGCGGAGGAAGGTTACCGGCGGTTCCAGACGAACGCGATCCTGTGGGCCGCGGGCGTGGACATCCCGAAGACCGGAGCTCCCGTGGCCCTCGACGCGGCAGAGTTGCCGAAATACCTCGCGAAGCCAGCCGCGAAGAAATGACGCCGCCCCTCTCGGCGGATCTCCGGTCTTTCCTTCGACAACTGAAAACGGTTCCAGGCGATATGCATACCCATGTCTGGAACCGTTCGATTCGTCTGGAAGAAAGTTCATGAGAGCAATTTCATGCTCCGCCTGATCACATTAAGTGATTCCTGAACTGTCGGTTTGGCACTGTCAGATGTGTAAGTGGCGAGCGTTCGGCTGGAAGTCCTAATCAGAATCATGCAAGACAGAATCCGATCTCCAACCGCGTCCCACCTATTCTACTTGCACCTCAACCGAATATGCCCTCTTGCCCAGCCGAGTCACGACACAGCTACGAGGGGCGTGACCTTGCTTCGGTTCTCCACAACCCCGTTAAATGTGTCCGATAGTTGAGGGGTACCCTGGCGATTTTGGCAGTCTTGGCGAGCCACCCCGGTCACGGGGTGGGTTTCGAATCGGTTCGCAATCCACCCACCCCGTGACCGGGGTGGCTCGCCGAAAAAACAAAAGGCACGCCCCAGGCTGAGTTATGCGCTGGCCCCACGCGAAAAGGAGGGTAGATTATCTGTTGACCTTCTGGGGAAGTTTCGGCTCCAAGATGCCTATAATATCTCTCTGCTGACATCCCGCTCGTTGTCTGGGCGTGACATTGCGACCGAAATCAGATGGCGCAGTGAGCCTTGAATCCTGTGTGGTGCGCCCAATCCTCTTGAGACTGTAACGATCTCACGGAGCACACAATGAACCCTCGCCTAGATTACCTTCGCGCCCTTCGTGGTGATCCGACTCCGGGTAAAGTCCCACCAGCAGACCAACCTCCCACGAGCGTGGCCGAGCCGGACCAAAATCTCCCGATCGCCACGGAGGAGGCTCTGGCCCCTGACGCGGGTGGGGCTCCAGCCAATGCCACGACTTCTACCCCGAAGGCCCCCACGTCGGCCACTTCGCCCCCGAAGTCCCCGAAGACGCCTGGTCAAAAGTCGCCCGCCCCAGCGCTCGGCACACAGCCGCAGACACAGGAAAGCGGCTACCGGGACGACCTCCAACAGTCCCTTCATGCCAAGTTAGTCCACCACGCCTCCGTCGTGGACGTCCTCAAGTTCCCATTGCACCAACGGCGTGAAATCCTTCACCGGGCCGCGGAATCCCTGCTCGACCACGAGGCCCCTCACCTGTCGTACGCGGCCCGTCGCGAGATCCTCGAAGACCTCTTCGACGAAGTGCTCGGCTACGGGCCTCTGGAGAAACTCCTACGCGACCAGAGCATCAGCGATATCGTCGTCAACGGGGCGAAACAGGTGTACGTTGAGCGGCGAGGCCGGTTGGAAAAGGCCGACATCCATTTTCGCGACGACGAACACCTCCTCGACATGATCCGCCGGATCGTCACGACGGTCGGACGCCGGGTGGACGACTCCTCACCAATGGTCGACGCCCGGTTGCCCGACGGATCGCGTGTCAACGCCATCATCCCCCCACTGGCGTTGAAGGGGCCGATGCTCTCCATCCGGAGGTTCGGAGCTCACCGGCTCAATATCGCCGACCTGATCACGCTCAAGGCGCTCCCCAACGAGGTGGCGCAGTTCCTGGAATCTTCGGTCCGGGCCCGCCTGAACATTGTGGTGAGCGGGGGCACGGGCAGCGGCAAGACGACGCTGCTGAACGCGCTCTCGGCTTACATTCCCGCCGAGGATCGGGTCATCACGATCGAGGATACCGCGGAGCTTCAACTCCAGCAGGAACACGTCGGTTCGCTTGAGTCCCGGCCGCCGAACGCCGAGGGCAAGGGCCAGGTCACGATCCGCGACCTGCTCCGCAACGCTTTGCGAATGCGGCCCAACCGAATCGTTATCGGCGAGTGTCGCGGCGCCGAGGCACTCGACATGCTTCAGGCCATGAACACCGGCCACGCGGGTTCCATGACCACGCTCCACGCCAATACCCCACGTGACGCCCTTGGCCGACTGGAGATGATGGTGATGATGAGCGGTGTGGAACTGCCACTCCGGGCGATCCGCCAGCAAATTTCGAGTGCGGTCAATCTGATCGTGCAGGTTTCGCGTGTCTCTGGTGGCGGCCGAAAACTGGTGAGTATCACGGAGGTGACCGGCATGGAAGGTGACGTGATCACCCTTCAGGAATTGTTCCGGTTCCACCAGATTGGGATCGATCCCGCAGGCCGGGCCAAGGGCAACTTCGAGGCCGCAGGGGTACGACCGAATTGCGAACCACGCTTCACGGAGATGGGTTTGCACTTCCCGACGGACATGTTCCGTCATCGCGTCATACAGGAATGCTGAGCACCCCGGTATCTCTGATACGGGATCAGGTTGATGCGTAACAGTCCGAGCCCGAGCCCGAACGCTAACGAGGGGAAATGTCGCTCCTCGCTGGGGTTCGGGCTCGGCTCTTATTTTTCGTTGCAACTTGCTTGTGCTCGTTCCTCGTCACATCCGTAGCACGGTGTGACGAGGAACGACAGTTGAATCGCTTGCAATTTATCCACCGAAGAATGCGCTGAGACGGCGCCAGAATCCACCCGCGCGATGAACGGGGCCATGCGTCCCCAGCCAGCCGCCTGCAATCTCTTTTAACATTTTGTCCATGTCTTCAAGCGCCGGGGAGTGCGGGGCAACCTCGCGAATCGATTTCCCCGTGTTGATCGATTCCATCACCGCGTTACCGTCGCTGCGGACGGGGCACACGTGGATGTGTTGCTCTGCAAGAAGCTTGGTAATCTCGGCCAGCGACGCCCCGGGTATCTCCGACGAATAACGGTTGATGACGTAGTGCCGTCGACCGTGAGCACCGTGCCCAACAATAGCATCGCGAACCAGCATCAAGCTGTGGACAGACGGGACTTTCTGCTCGGCGACGAGGATAATGTCGTCGGCCGCCTTCATGATCGCGAAGAACACTTCATCGAACGAACCGGACACATCGACGACGACCACATCGGCGGCTCGCCGGGCCAGGGAGATCAATCGGAGAACACTCCCAACCGGCGGCGAGGCCCCCGCGAGCGACTGGTACGCTCCGGGAAGGACCATCAGTCCGTCGCGGAGCGGAGTGAGAGCTCGACGGAAGCCGTCCAGGTCCACCGAGTCGATATCGGCGAGCAGGTCGGATGAGGAGTACTTTGGAGTCGAGTCGATCATGACAGCCAAGCGTCCAATCCGACCGCCAATTTCCAGTAGCACGGTTCGTTCTGAACCCAACCGATTCGCCTCGTGTGCAAGATTCAACGCAACGGTCGTGCCCCCACAGCCCTCCGTCACCCCGGTTACGACGATCAGGCGGCCGGCATTGGGGCGGAAACCGTATCGACGGGCGAGACGGTCCAAAGCGTCGCGGAACTCCTCCGACTTGATCGGCAGCGGCACAAATTGCGAGGCGCCGGACCGCACGGCCCCGAGGATCGCTTTAGATTCCAGCATCGAGCTCAGGACAAGTATCGGGTGTTCGGGGTAGCCATCGGCGAGTCGCGACAGCTTCAAAAGGTCATCTTCTTCACGCAATTCCAAGATAAAGAGGCGTTTCTGATCCGGCGGGACGTGGTAGTTCGCAATGGTGGCGTCCACGTCGATGAAAGCCGCGTCCACGACCCCGCCATACTCTCGCAAGTCCGACTCGACTTTCGAGAGTATGTCGCCCGAGAGGTTCACCAACACGACTTGTAGTTGCTGCATGGCTTGCCAGGGGGTAAGGGGATGAGGGTGAAGGTTATTGTTGCTGGGGGGCGACAAACTGGCCCCGCCCCGTGTGTTCACAAGACCGCATCAGAAGATCAATTTCTGCAGCAGCGACGGGCCGAGAGTAGAGGAAACCCTGGACCTCGTCGCAACGGTGCTCACGCAGGTAGTCTCGCTGGGCAGGCGTCTCCACGCCCTCGGCGAGAACATTCAAGCCGATGTCGTGCCCCAGGTGGATGATCGCCTTGACGATCGCTGCGTCCTTGTGTTTGGATTCGATGGCTTGCACGAAGGACGGATCGATCTTCAGGGTGCCGGCTGGCAATCGTCTCAGATAACTCAGCGAAGAGTATCCTGTACCAAAATCGTCGATTGACAAGCGGAGCCCCATCTCATGGAGTCGCATCATCAGCCGGGATCCCGTCTGGATATCGTGCATCAGAATCGACTCCGTTAACTCCAGCTCAAGCCCCGCCGGATCGACCCCAGTTTCGACCAGGACATGGCTCACAGTCGCGGCGAAGTCCTCATGGCGGAACTGGACCGATGAGATGTTCACCGACACACGAATCTTGGCCCCCCGGTCCTGCCACTCGCGAAGTTGGCGGCAAGCCGTTCGCAGTATCCACTCTCCGAGTGGCACGATCAGGCCGGATTCCTCCGCAATCGGAACGAACCGACCGGGAGCGATCACACCATCACGTGGGTGTCGCCACCGTACCAGAGCCTCGACGCCTACCAGACGTTCTCCCTCGAGCGAGATAATAGGCTGATATTCAAGGAAGAGTTCCCTCCGTTCAAGCGCGAACCGCAGGTTTGCCTCAAGAGCAATGCGTGAGCGTACCTCGCGGTCCATCTCCTCCGAGAAGAAGCAGAGGCGATTTCGTCCGCCCCGTTTCGCCTGATACAGGGCAAGGTCGGCGTTGCGAAACAGCCCTTCCAGTTCGATCGCATCCGTGGGAAACATGGTAATCCCCAGGCTGCCACTGGTGTGAATTTCCTGGGTACCAATGTGGAACGGTGCCGCAAGAGCCGCCACGACCTTACGGGCAACCGCGGCTGCATCTTCCAGGCGGTTGAGGTCCGGAACCAATATGGCGAATTCGTCGCCACCCAGACGAGCCACGGTATCGGATTCTCGGATCACACCCCGCAAACGCGAGGCCACTCCCCGCAACAACTCATCGCCAACGGGATGGCCCAGCGTGTCATTAACGTTCTTGAACCGATCCAAGTCCAGAAAGAAGAGGGCGACCTGCGTACGATTTCTCTTCGCCCAGGAGATCGCCCGGATCAGTTGTTCGCGGAACAAGGCGCGGTTCGGCAGACCGGTGAGCGAATCGTGCAGTGCCTGGTGCTCGAGTTGGCGTTCCGCAGCTTTCCGCTCGGTAACATCTTCCTTGACGCCGATGTAATGTGTCACTTCGCCGCTGGCATTCCGCACCGGGGAGATGGACGTGGCCTCCCAAAACAGGGTGCCGTCCTTGGCGCGATTGCACAGTTCGCCATGCCACTCACGCCCCGCAGTGAGCGTTTCCCACATTTGCTTGTAGAAATCCGGCGACTGCTTCCCGGATTGTAAAATGCGTGGGTTCTTCCCGACCACATCCGATGCTGTATATCCCGTCAACCGCGTGAATTTCGGGTTAACGTACTCGATCGCCCCAGTGGCATCCGTGACGACCACCGATGCCGGGCTCTGCTCGATCGCCCGCCAGAGCCGACGAAGTTCGTCTTCCCGGGCGAGTTGTTCGGAGATGTCGAGTGAAAACTGGATGAAACTCGGCGAGTCCCCCTCAAGCAGGGCACCACCAGTCAGCACCGGGATTCGGTGACCATCGCGGTGAAGATACTCTTCCTCAGCAGGGCCGAAGCTACCCGACTTCCGGGCTTGGTCCAGGAGCGATTTTTGCCCAACGAGGCCTTCAGGGGGGTAGAGCACCTCCATGCGAATTCGCCCGGCTGCAACGTCTTCCCGCGTGTAGCCAACCATCTTGAGGAAAGCGTCGTTCGCCTCGACCGTGACCCCGTCCACGTCAACGGTGCGGATGCCGATGATCCCGACCTCCAGGAGTCGACTGAACCGGTAAACGTCGTTCGCTTCCTTCTTCATCCGGGACACGATGAGGAACGGGACATCCGGGTTACTCTCGCGTAGCACAGCCAACGCGATCGCGGCGTTGAAGTGCGGGATGGAATCGTCAGAAAGGACTAAGTCTGGCGCGCGACGTTTCATCGCGGCTCGCATCGCCTCAGGGGAAGCGACCCGCTCCGAGGTGATGTCATTACCACCTCGCTGAAGTTCCTGGGCGACCATCAAGGCATCATCTTCCAGGTCGTCCACGATCAACACGTGGATCGGCTTTCCCACTTCAACTCTCCCCGTGGGCGGGCCCGGTTCATTGAGTAGCAGCCAGTACAACCCGAGCAAGCGAAACGCCTCGACAAACTATTCGAGGTCCAATGGCGAGGCACTGTCCTTGAAGCGTCTCTGCATGCTATAAGCATCTCGTGTGCCCTTGTGAGGCTGGTCGAGAGATTTCCTTTGCCCTCGTGAAATCCATAGCTGTACCCTTTCAGTCCAAGGGTCGTAAAGGTGCTGAGACGCTTGTGTGAGCCGTACTGCTGTTATAGCATCTCGTTGACTTTCAATCTCAGTGTCGAGCTGTTTCGCACTCCGTGGATGTGCGATTCCGGCATCGCGATGTGCGATACCGCACCAGACAAGCAAACTGTTGACGTGATCCGAGTTGGGTTCGCAGACTGTTGAAGCTGAATTGTGCAGTTCAACGCAGGCTTAAGTGGCGGGAGAGGTGCTGCATGCGTTCAAGTACGATGGGTACGACGCGGCGTGGGGGAAGCTCGTGACGTGGCTGTACTGCGCCCCTTGGACTGGACACA
>PNLP01000044.1 GCA_013823135.1 Planctomycetaceae bacterium | reverse complement strand
CACTGGCACTTGTCGTGCTACAGTCTCAATTTCTGCGACGAAAGCGGACATCATTCCGTACAAACCACGGCCCAAACCAGGACATCGAGCAGCAGGGCTAACCGCAATGCCCTTCAGTTAGGGACGGCTGTTCACTGCTTTGTCGCCGTAAGTCGTTATTTCGCAACGCCAGGGACCGCGGTGAGCGCCTTAACTGAAGGGCATTGGGGCTAACCGTAACCCCTCAGTAAAAATCCCAGCAGTCATCACGATAATCTAAACTGGATAGGGAGGTTGTTGACGTGTTACAGGATTCACTTCCCTTCTCACGTTAAAACCTGTCGAACGCGAGCGGGCAGGCTACGCTGCCTGGTTTCACCGTCACACTCAAGAGATAGCCCATGGCGTGGGCACTTCGGATGGGCCTCGTTTTCGGCTGTGCTCTGCTCCACCCAGCGATTGGCTTATCGGCAGGGTGGATCGACTCAATGGCTCGGGTCGTAAGCCCGGAATTTCGGCTGCTCGATGAGCGTCGTGCCGAACTCAATCGCGAGCCGACCGACTTACGGTCGATCGCGGGGAGCCCGAACTCCCTCGGCTACCACAGTGGCGTCGCGGGGTCGGCGAACCAGTCGCGCTGGGTCGAAGTCGATCTCGGCGGCCCGTGGCCGATCGACACCGTCATCGTATTTCCGGCTGCCTCACCGCCGCTTTACCCGAACCCCGGCTTCTTCTTCCCGAAGCGATTCCGAGTCGAGCTCTCCGCCCTCGGGGATTGGTCTGAACCGATCACGATCGCCGACTACACGGCCGCCGATTATCCGTTCCCGGTCGATCGGCCCGTCGTGCTCCCCGCCCGTGGGGCGCTCGCCCGAAAGGTTCGATTCACCGCGACCCAGCTTGTGGAGCAGGACGGCTGGCACTGCCTGTCCCTTGCGGAACTGGTCGTTGTGTCTGGGAAGAGGAACGTCGCGGCCGTGCGGCCAGTCACGGCGTTCGATTCCTGCGAGACCGGCGATTACTGGGGCGCTCGGGCGCTGGTCGACGGTCAGAGCCCGTTCGGGTTGCCGCTCGGAACGAACCGGACGGGTTCGTTCGGATACTCCTCTCGTTCCCGGCGGAAGGCAACGGAGGTAGCGTGGGTGCAGGTCGATCTGGGTGCGGTGAAATCCATCGACGAAGTTCGATTGATCCCTGCCCGCCCACCCGATCTGCCCGGTCGCGGGGGCGTCGGGTTCCCGCAACACTACCGGGTCGAAGCGGCGGCGACCCCGGACTTCACCGACCCCGTGGTGCTCCGAGATGCAACCACAACCCGCGTTCCGAACCCCGGCGACGGACTCGTCGTGGTTCCTGCCGATGGGAAGGCGAGTGGACGATACGTCCGGATCACGGCAACGGAACTCTGGAGGCGGGATCGCGACGACTACATCTTCGCACTCGCCGAACTTCAGGTTGTCAGCGGCGGGGAGAACGTCGCACGCGGGGCATCCGTCACGGCATCGGATTCGCTCGAAGAGGGCGGATGGTCCGCAGCCGCGCTGACCGATGGATTCGCGAGTGAGTACGAACTGCTCGAATGGCCGGAGTGGGCCGACCGCGTCGCTCGGGGGATCGAACGGGAAGTCCGTGCGAAGGCCATCGAAACGGCGTGGGAAGCGGCGCGAATCGCGGCCTACGACCGTGTGATCGTCACCGCCGTAGCTGCGTGTGGGGCGATCGTGTTGATCGCTGCCGGGCTCGCGGTTCGTGCTCGACTGGCCCGCCGGCGCGAAGCCGAGCGGCTCCGCTTCCAGATCGCCCGGGATCTCCACGACGAAGTCGGAAGCAACCTGGGGAGCATCATCCTCCTGGGCCGATCGGCGTGGCGCGACGATCCGGACCAGACCCGCGAAGACCTCCAGGAAGTCACGCGGATCGCGGAAGAAACCGCGGCCAGTCTGCGTGACCTGGTTTGGCTGCTGAATCGGCCCGGCGGGGCCAACCGCGATTTCCCGACCCGCCTCCGAGAAGCGGTTGCCGGGCTCACGTCTGGACTCAAAGTGAATTTCAGTTTGCCTTCAGCAGCAGATCTCGCGGACTTGCCTTTGACGACCCAGCGAACGCTCCTCCTCGCGTTCAAGGAGATGGTTCACAACGCCGTCCGCCACTCCGGAACGGCCACGCTCGCGGTCACACTGCGGCGTGTCGATGGCGTCGTGTCGCTGGAAGTCAGCGACCAGGGTCGGGGGTTCGACCCGAGCGCATCGACCGAAGGTTCCGGGCTCGCGGGTATCCGGGCACGAGCAGTCGCTGCGGGTGGTCGGGCGGAAGTTCAGTCCGAACCCGGCCGCGGGACGACGGTGCGGTTCAGCATTCCCGACGGGGGGCGGACGTGACTCTTCCCACTGACTCGACGACCGTGTGGATTGTCGAGGACAACCCGGCTTACCGGCGAGCCCTGGCACGGGAACTGAACGCGACTCCGGGCCTCGTGTGTACCGCCGCGTTCGCCACGGCCGAGGAAGCAATTGCGGCGGTCACCGCGGGACCGACCCCGGAGATTCTTTTGCTCGACATCGGACTGCCCGGAATGAACGGGCTCGACGCGATTCCGAAGTTTCGCACCGTTGCTCCGGCGACCCGCGTCGTGGTGCTGACAGTCTTCGAGGACGACCAGAAGATCTCGAGTGCGGTCCGGGCCGGTGCGAGTGGTTACCTGTTGAAACTGGCCCCGGTGGACGAGATCACGGCCCGCATCCGCGAGGTCCGGGCCGGCGGGGCGACCCTCGACGCAAAGGTCACCGAGCGCGTTCTGGGGATGCTTGCCACCCCGAGTGTACCGGCTGCGACCGACTACGGGCTGACCGATCGCGAACGGGCAGTTCTGGTCCGGCTCGTTCGCGGGTTGTCCAAGAAACAGGCCGCGGCCGACCTCGGCCTGAGTGAGCACACGGTTCACACGCATATCCGGAGCGTCTACGACAAGCTCGGCGTTCACACCCGATCCCAGGCTGTCGCGAAGGCGGTCCGCGAGAATCTCGGTTGAATTCGTCTACCTCGCACGTTCGTGCGATGGCATCGCAGCCCGGTCTGGATTAAAGTCGTTGATACTCCCCCGGAGGCCTGTCGTGCGCCCCCTCTCACTACTCCTGTTCGCGGGCCTCATTCTGTCTGTCGTTGGGTGCGCCCAGGAAGTCAACGGGAAAGTCACGGGCCGCGTGACGCACAAGGGGAAGCCCGTGGCGAACGCGATCGTGATGTTCATTCCGCAATCCGGAGTCGGGGCCGGCGGCGCGACCAGGGAAGATGGTGCCTACGAACTCACGTCGAAGGCGATGGGGGACGGGGCACGGATTGGCGTTTGCAAGGTGGCCGTGCTCTCCGCGGACCCACTAAACAAGCCGATCGCGATTCCGGCAAAGTACATGGACCACGAGCAGAGCGGCCTGATCGCCGAAGTCCGGAAGGGCATGAACGTGTTCGACTTCGACATTCCCGAGAAGTAATCCGCCCGTGAACCCTTCCCACCTGAAAGGTCTCACCCCATGCGTCGCACTCCCTGCCACGCGTTCACGCTGATCGAACTCCTCGTCGTGATCGCGATCATTGCGCTGCTCATCGGGTTGCTACTTCCAGCGGTCCAGAAGGTGCGGGAAGCTGCGGCACGGGCGCGGTGCCAGAACAACCTCAAGCAACTCGGGCTCGCGTTACACACCCACCACGACGCTGTCGGGTATTTCCCGGCCGGTGCGGATGGGAACACGCCCTTGAAGGTGCCCGCAACCAGCGATGCGAAAGGCCCGGTCTACGATGGCGGCAAGGGGATTGGGATCTCGTGGGCGACCCGCGTGCTGCCCTACGTCGAGTACGACACCGTCTACCGCAAGCTCGACCCGACCATCGACTCCTACGGCTGGTGGCAGGTGGGCGGGGCGGGGGCAGTCGGCACAGTGATGAACAAGTTCTACCCCAAGACGTACATCTGCCCGTCGAACCCCGTGCCGGTCGTCTACCGCGATTTCCTGCTCCAGAACAGCTATGTCGCAATCGCGGGAACAGACATCGACCCAGGGCGAACGCCCAAGCGAGCAGCAACATCACCCAACCCGTTCGGGCAGGCCGCGACGAACGGCGTGCTCACGATGAACAGCAGGACGAAGATCACCGAGATTACGGACGGGACAACGAACGTCATGCTCCTCGGCGAACAGTCCGATTTCGGGATCAATCTGGCTCCCCCGGCCGGCTACCCGACGAAAACACCTTGCCGGGCGTGCGGTCATCAGGGGCAGTGGATGGGCACACAAGGGTGGGTTGGCCAGGACGGCGTGAACATCCAGACGCGAACGCTGGCCACGAACACGACCACGATCACCGCATCGCTCGGCACGCGAATCTGTCCCGCGGGGGACTACGACTACGGAGGCGTGGAGAACGCCGCGGTCAACACGCCGGTCCGCTCGGCGCACCCCGGCGGGTGCCTGATCGTGTTCGCCGATGGGAGTGTCCGGTTCCTGAATGAAGGGCTCGACACGACGCTGTTCAAGTACCTCGCGATCCGCGACTGTGGGCAAGTGAAGTCGCTGCCGAACTGAACCCGACCTCTGCTGTTGTCCGGAGCTCCTCCATGCGGTCTGTACTTTTCCCGTTGCTCGTGGTCGTCGTGGTCGCCCCTGCTGCGAGTGCCGCCGACACGCCGCCGATTGACGTTCGCGATTTCGTGGAGACGCACTGCGTCGGGTGCCACAGCGGGGCGAAACCCAGCGGCGGATTCGACACGACGAAACTCGCCGCCGACCCCCGCGACCCGATCGCCGTCTCCGCGTGGGTGCGGGCACACGATCGCGTTCGAGCCGGGGAGATGCCGCCACCGAAGAAGGCACGCCCGGAGAAGGCGGACGAGGAGCGGTTCCTCGCGTCGGTGTCTGCTGGCATCGTCGCCCGGGAGCGGAAGCGGTACGAGGCGGAGGGCCGATCCACGGTCCGTCGCCTGAACCGCACCGAGTTCGAGAACACCCTGCGCGACCTGCTCGAACTGCCCGCGCTTCAGGTGAAGGACCTGTTGCCGGAAGACGGCCGCGTGGGCGGGTACACGAAACTGGCCGCCGCCCTCGACGTGTCCCCGATCTTGCTGGCGAAGTACAGCGAGGCCATCGACAAGGCACTCGAAGCCGCCACCGCGAAGTACGCTGTTCCGCCGGAAGTGGAGCGCCGCACGCTCTACGCGAACCACCAGTACGACTACAAGATTCTGATGAGCGGCGGCGACGCGATCATGCTGACCCCGGACAAGAAGTACGACGAGTCCCGGTTCCCGATGCCGTCGGCGACCAAGGAAGACGGTGCCTACCCGGGCGGGAAGTGGTCGTTCGGCGGGAAGTACAAGGGGCTCGGCGAGGCGGAGAAGGACGGCGCGTTCAAGGAACCGGCCACCGTCGGCATGACCCGGACGTTCGGCGAGTCGTTCGGCGGTCGGTTCAACTTTGCCCCCGTTCACCCCGGCCGCTACCGCGTCGGCGTCTCCGCGTGGTCGTACTGGTGGGACAAGGGCGAGGTCAAGCCCGCCCCGCGGACCGGGGCCGTCGGCGTGTACATCGGCAGCCGGGTCGTCGGGTTCTTCGACGCACCCTCGCTGAAGCCGACGTTCTCGGAAGTGGTCATAGACATCGAGCCGACGCCGCAGAACTTCCTGCGGGCAGCCGGTACCTCGTTCCTCGACGCCCACGTTTACTTCGGGCAAGGGCAGATCAAGGGTTACACCGGCCACGGCGTCGCGATCGACAAACTCACCATCGAAGGACCGCTCTACGACGAGTGGCCACCGCCGAGCCACCGCGTCCTGTTCGGCACGCTGCCGATAGTGCCGCTCGCGAAACTCCCCGCGGATCAGCCGCGGCCGAAGCGAGAACTGCCGCGGCAATCGTCTCCCTCAGCAGCGAACGGCCCCGGTCGGCTCGTCCCCGGCACGACGGTGGCCGAGGACACGCCGGCCGACATTCGTCGAATGCTCGGGAGGTTCCTCCCGCGAGCGTTCCGCCGGTCTGTGACCCCCGCCGAAATCGAGCGATACGCGGTCATCGCCGACGCCCGGACCAAGGACGGCGTCTGCTTCGAGGACGCCCTGAAGTCGGCCTACCAGACCGCCCTGCTCAGCCCCGATTTCCTGTTCTTGAACGAGCCGACGGGGAAGCTCGACGACTACGCCCTCGCGTCCCGGCTGTCGTACTTCCTGTGGAGTTCCTGCCCCGACGACGCGTTACTCGCCACCGCGAAGGCCGGCAAACTCGGCGACCCCGTTGGGCTGAAGGCCGCGACCGATCGCCTCCTCGCCGACCCGAAAGCGGAACGGTTCCGGCAAGACTTCCTCGACCAGTGGCTCGACCTGCGTGACTTCGACGCGACCAGCCCGGACAAGCAACTCTACCCCGAGTTCCACCCGTACCTCGAAGACGCGATGCGCCGCGAGCCGGCCGAGTTCTTCCGCGAAGTGCTGCAACGCGACATGGCCGCTTCCGAACTGTTCCGCACGAGCGTGAACGTCGTCAGCCAGCGGCTGGCGGAGCACTACGGCATCGCGGGCGTGTCCGGCACCCGGTTCCGCCGGATCGACGTGGACCAGAAGGCCAACCCGCGCGGCGGGCTGCTGACGATGGCCGCCGTCTGCAAGGTCACCGCGAACGGGACGACGACGAGCCCGGTGAAGCGCGGCGCGTGGGTGATGAAGAAGGTCGTCGGCACTCCGCCGCAGGCTCCGCCGCCCGACGTGCCAGCCGTCGAGCCTGACGTGAAGGGCGCGACGACGATCCGCGAGCAACTCGCGAAGCACCGCGACAACGCCGCGTGTGCCGGTTGCCACGCGAGGTTCGACCCGCCCGGCTTCGCTCTCGAGAGCTACGACGTGATCGGCGGCCTCCGCAGCGAGTACCGTGCGACCGAAGGGAAGAAGTCGCCCGAGTTCACGAAGCTGTTTCCCGGGCTGTTGGGGCCGGAGGGGAAGTTCGGCGCGCACGCCCACTTCCCGTTCCGGGCCGGCCCGCCCGTTGACCCGACGGGTGAACTCGCGGACGGCAAGGCGTTCGCGAATCTCCGGGAGTACCAGGCGTTGATCCTCGCCGACCCGAAGACCGTGTCGCGGAACCTGGCGAACCAGTTGGTCGTGTACGCCACCGGAGCCCAGGTCGGGTTCGCGGACCGGGACGCCGTGGACGCGATTCTGAAGAAGGCCGGCGGCCATAACCCGAGGGTTCGCACACTGATTGCAGAAGTGATCCAGAGCCCGCTGTTTCTCTCGAAATAACCCTCACCGGAGTTCCCCATGCCCGCACTATCCCGTCGCGCGTTCCTCCGCGGAGCCGGCGTCGCTATGTCCCTGCCGATGCTCGACGCGATGCGGCCCGCCTTCGCCGCCGACAAGCCCGCCGTCCCCCGGCGGATGATCGCGATCCAGACGAACATGGGCATTCTGCCGCAGAACTTCTTCCCCGCCGAAACGGGCACCGATTACAAGCCGACCGCGTACCTCGAACTGCTGAAGGAGCACAAGGACAAGCTCACGGTTCTGAGTGGCGTGTCGCACCCGGACGTGGACGGCGCGCACGAGGCCGAGCGGTCGTTCCTGTCGGCGGCCCCGCACCCCGGCGGGGCCGGGTTCCGCAATTCGATCTCGCTCGACCAGTACGCCGCCGAGCAACTCGGGCCGGTGACGCGGTTCTCGTCCTTCGTGCTCGACGTGAACGCCGAGGGAACGCAGGGGATGGTCTTCTCCCGCAGCGGCGTGAAAGTCCCGAGCGAGAAGAGCCCGGCCGCGCTGTACAAGAAGATGTTCGTTCAGGGGAACCCGGCCGAGGTCGAGGCCCGCGTGGCCGACCTGGGCCGCGGCCGCAGCGCGCTGGACTTCGTCTCCGACGACGCGAAGCGGCTCGGGAAGAAGCTCGGCCCCGCGGACAAAGACCGGCTCGACCAGTACTTTTCCGCCGTCCGCGATCTGGAACGGCAACTCGAACTCGGCCAGGAGTGGGAGCGGAAGCCGAAGCCGAAGACCTCTGCGCCGGCCCCGACCGACATCACCGAGAACAAGAAGCTCATCGACAAGATCCGCCTGATGCTCGACATCGCCCGCCTCGGGTTCGAGTCCGACAGCACGCGCGTGGTGACGCTGTTCATCAACACCTTCAGCATCGTCGCCGACCTGCCGGGCGTGAAGGACGAGACGCACAGCATCACCCACCACGGCGGCCGAAAGGAAGCGCTCGACCAACTGTTCACGATCGAGGCCGCCCAGTTCAAGGTACTCGCCCAATTCCTGGGCGGGTTGGCCGGCGTGGCCGAGGGCGGGGAGAACCTGCTCGACCGCACGATGGTCCTGTACGGCACGCCGATGGGGAACGCCGCGAGCCACGACAACCGGAACCTGCCGGTCCTGCTCGCCGGTGGCGGGTTCAGGCACGCCGGGCACCTCAAGTTCGACGCGAAGAAGAACTACCCGTTGCCGAACCTGTACGTGTCGATGCTCCAGCGCATGGGCATCCCCACCGAGAAGTTCGCGTCGAGCACTGGGACGCTCACCGGATTGCGGGCCGGGTGACACAGGGACGGGTTGGTCCCACAGTAGACATTGACCGACTGCCTTGCCCAGAGAGAGATTCCTCTCTCTGACTCTATTCCCATGACACGTCAGACACACTTCCACGCCCGAGCCCTGTCGCCACTTTCGTAAGCGGTCGGTGAGTTGATGAGGGTGAACACGGAGTTCGGGTGTTGGCGGCGAGGTGCTGTCCGGCCCAGACACCAAGCGGCAGGTCGGTTGGGTCGGCGGCCTTTGCTGCGAGTTTGGTCAACAGTACGCGGGCGATAGCCCCCGCCTATGGTTGGACATGGGCAATGGGGATTAACGCCGGGGTAGTGCCGGGTACACTGAGTGTGTCGGAAATCTTCTCGCGCTACGCACTCAGGTTCCCTGGCGAGCGCACCCGAGGTGTTGCAGAACCAAAACTGGAGCAAACAGCCCAGTTGCCAGCATCCATTATCCACAACCAGGCGAAGTCACACTTTCGAAACGTGTTCGCACGTGTCCGCTTTGTGAGTCGAGTTTCAGAATCATCATTGGAGGTCCCATGACCAAGCCGAATCTCCTGACTGGTGTCATGATGGGCTGTGCCGCGCTGTGCGTTGCCACGCTCGTCCTCGTCGAGAACCGCCCCGCTCGGGCCGACAACCCGAACCCACAACCCGCGAAACCCGTTGCAACCCCCGACATCACCAAGTGCCCGCTGGGTTTCGGCGTTCCGGTCGGGGCGCAGCAACCGGGGCCGGCCGGTCCGACGACCGCCGGGGCCGCGTACGGGAACAACAACTGGTGGCCGAACCAGGTAAACCTGGACGTCCTTCACAAGCACTCGCCCAAGGGGAACCCGCTGGGCGAGGACTTCAACTACGCCGAGGAGTTCAAGAAGCTCGATCTGGAGGCTGTGAAGAAAGACCTCAAGACGTTGATGACGACCTCGCAGGACTGGTGGCCGGCCGACTACGGCACCTACGCGGGGCTGTTCATCCGGCTGGCCTGGCACAGTTCGGGGACGTACCGCATCACCGACGGTCGTGGCGGCGCGGCCTCGGGCATTATCCGCCTCGCGCCGGTTGGCAGTTGGCCCGACAACGCGAATCTGGACAAGGCCCGTCGGTTGCTGTGGCCGATCAAGCAGAAGTATGGCCAAAAGATCTCGTGGGCCGACCTGATGGTCCTCGCCGGAAACTGCGCACTTGAGTCCTCGGGGTTCAAGACCTTCGGCTTCGCCGGCGGTCGCGTGGATACCTGGGAACCCGACGCGGACATCTACTGGGGGCCGGAAACCAAGTGGCTCGACGACAAGCGTCACACCGCCGACCGCAAGCTCGAACAGCCGCTCGGCGCGACCCAGATGGGCCTGATCTACGTCAACCCGGAAGGACCGAACGGCAAGCCGGACCCGCTCGCCGCCGCCAGGGACATCCGCACCACGTTCGGCCGCATGGCGATGAACGACGAAGAGACCGTCGCCCTCATCGCCGGCGGTCACACGCTCGGCAAGGCTCACGGGGCCGCGAACCCCGACAAGAACGTCGGCCCAGAACCTGAAAGCGCCCCACTCGAACAGCAAGGTCTCGGCTGGAAGAACATTTTCGGCAAGGGCAAGGGCGACGACACGATCACGAGCGGCCTCGAAGGTGCGTGGACGACCACCCCGGCGAAGTGGTCGTACGGGTACTTCGACAACCTGTTCAAGTACGATTGGGTTCTGACCAAAGGACCGGGCGGCGCGAACCAGTGGACCCCGAAGGAGGAGGCCGCGAAGGGCACCGTGCCCGACGCGCACGACCCGAAGAAGTCGCACGCCCCGATGATGTTCACGACCGACATCGCCCTGAAGACGGACCCGGCATACGCCAAGATCGCGAAGCGGTTCCACGAGAACCCGAAGGAGTTCGATGCGGCGTTCGCGAAGGCATGGTACAAGCTCACGCACCGCGACATGGGGCCGGTTTCGCGCTTGCTCGGGCCGGAGGTCGCGCCGCCGCAAGTGTGGCAAGACCCAGTGCCGAAAGTCGATCACAAGCTGATCGACAAGCAGGACATCGCCGCCCTCAAGGGCAAGATCCTCGACTCGGGTCTGTCCACGTCGCAACTGGTCGCGACCGCGTGGGCTTCGGCCTCGACGTACCGCGGCACTGACAAGCGCGGCGGTGCCAACGGCGCCCGCATCCGCCTCGCACCCCAGAAGAACTGGAAGGCCAACCAGCCGGACGAACTCGCCAAGGTGCTGGCGATCCTGGAGAAGGTGCAGACCGACTTCAACAAGGGACTCGCTGACGGCAAGAAGGTCTCGCTCGCGGACGTGATCGTTCTCGGCGGCTGCGCGGCCGTAGAGCAAGCGGCGAAAAAGGCCGGGCACGAGACCACCGTTCCCTTCACACCGGGCCGCACGGACGCGACGCAGGAGCAGACCGACGCCGAGTCCTTCGCCGTGCTGGAACCGACTTCGGACGCATTCCGCAACTACTTCAATCGGGAGTTGACGAGACCAGCGGACGCGCTGCTGGTCGATCGGGCGAACCTGCTCACGCTCAGCGCCCCGGAGATGACCGTACTCGTCGGCGGGTTGCGAGTGTTGAACGCCAACACCGGGAGCACACAACTGGGCGTCTTCACCAAGCGGCCCGAGTTGCTGACCAACGACTTCTTTGTGAACCTGTTAGATGGGAACACTGAGTGGAAGAAGTCCGCGGTGTGCGAGCACTTCTTCGACGGGCGTGACCCGAAAACGGGGAAGGCCAAGTGGACCGCCAGTTCCGCTGACCTCGTGTTCGGCTCGAACTCGCAGCTTCGAGCCATCGCGGAGGTTTACGCCAGCGACGACTCGAAGGAGAAGTTCGTGCGGGACTTCGTGGCCGCGTGGAACAAGGTGATGAACCTCGACCGCTTCGACCTTGATCCGGCGATCCGCAGTGGTGCCAAGTCTGCGGCGATTCGGTAACTCCTCGAGCGTTTTCAGGTGGTGTGTCGCGTAAGATTTCGGGAGGGCGAGGCTCCTGCCGAGCCGAAGTTGTGGCTCGGCAGGAGCCTCGCCCTCCCGTATTCACGCAACACGCAACCTGAATCTGCTCGTATCATTCGCGATGGAGATCAAGCTCTCTTTGGCTTACTGAGCACTTCGCAAAGGATGTCAAGTTGATCGGGGCGTAACTCGAAGACTATTCCCCCACAGATGAGAAACTGCCATGTGCCGAACCACCTATGTGCTGATCGCCCTCATTGCCGTTGTGCGTCACAGCAGCGCGGCGGAACCCGTAAACACGCCGAACATCGTCCTCGTGATGGCCGACGACCAGGGTTGGGGCGACATGGCTTACAACGGCCACCCACACCTGAAGACCCCACACTTCGACGCGATGGCGAAAGAAGCACTCCGGTTCGACCTGTTCCATGCTGCGGCACCGGTCTGTTCTCCGACGCGGGCCAGCGTGCTCACGGGGCGTACTCCGAACCGGATGGCGACATTCAAGTGGGGCCATCCCATTCGCCCCCAAGAGACCACCCTCGCCCAGGTGCTGAAGGGGTCTGGCTATCGCACCGGTCACTTCGGGAAATGGCACATTGGCTCCGTGCAGAAGGACGGACTTTCCACCCCCGGGAAGTGCGGGTTCGACGACTGGGTGTCTGCCCCGAACTTCTACGACCTCGACCCTGTGCTCAGCGACAAGGGAAAGGCAGTTGCCTTCAAGGGGGACAGTTCGGACGTGACAGCCGATCTCGCGGTCAAGTTCATGCGAGACTGCGCCGCAAAGAAGCAGCCGTTCCTCGCGGTTGTCTGGTTCGGTTCGCCGCACGATCCACACCGGGCATTGCCGGATGACCGAAAGCCGTACGCTGATCGGCCCGCAGCGGAGCAAAACTTCCTGGGCGAGATCACCGCGATGGACCGGGCCTTCGGTCGCGTTCGAGCCGAGATCAAGGAACTCGGGCTGAGAGATAACACCGTGCTGTGGTACTGTTCCGACAACGGCGCGCTCCCCAAACTCGGTTCATCGGGTGGTCGACGCGGCAACAAGGGATTGATCTACGAAGGGGGATTGCTCGTTCCCGCGCTTCTGGAGTGGCCCGCCAAGTATCCCAAACCACGGGTGATCGACGTGCCGTGCGTCACGTCCGACATTTACCCCACGGTGCTGGCAATGACCGCGGCGAAAGCGGACCGCCAGCCACCGCTTGACGGTATCAACCTCCTGCCGATTCTTGACGGGAAAGCGATGACGCGGTCGAAGCCGATCGGGTTCTGGGATCACCCCACCCCCGGAATGGGGACGCCGGCGAAGGCGTGGATGGACGAATTGCTCGCCGAGCAGACCGCCGGGCGTGAACCGACCGACCCGAAAAAGCTGTTCAGCGATGCGGGCAAGATCACGATGAAGTATCCGCTCGACCGGTTTCCCGGGCACGCAGCCTGGCTCGACGGTTCGTGGAAACTCCATCGCATCGAAAGCGCGAAGTCCGACGGCGTGAAGTGGGAGTTGTACGACCTCGCCGCAGACCCGAAGGAGTCGCGTGACCTGCTGGCCACCGAAGCGAAACGGACTGAGATGATGAAAAAGGAGTTGACCGCGTGGCTCGAATCCGTCGCGCGGAGCCTCAACGGTGAAGACTATCCGATGAAGTAAGGATTTCATCCTCGTTGAGGAGAAGCGAGCGCCCCAGATTGTTCACGCGGACACCCGCGAAAGCAGGCGCAACGACAGCCGGGGTCAACTGGCCAAGCAAGGCCAGAACCGTGAGGATCAATCGGCAAGTGGCGAGCTGGGTCAACAATGCCGAACCCCGGGACACGATGCTGCGAAGTAAGGTCAGCGGCAACCCGAGTCAAGCGTGGGGCGAAATGAAGTTCATGTGAGGCGTCGGTTGTTGTCGGTTGGAGTTTCTCCGCAGCCCGCAGCCTGCCGCACACGTGGCCTCCCCAGAGCACCCGAATTCCCCCACCCAATTTCGAGACGAGAGCGGACAACATTCCCTATAGGGCACATTGTCTCCCCTCCGGAAAGTCTGTCCGCTTAAAAGGCTGAAATAGGTGGTGGAAATCGGCTCCACACGATTTCGGATGTGTTCGCGGTGAATCTTGGGGCCAAGGACCTCGCGGTCGGTCGGCCCCACCCCCTACACCTCACTTCGCAGCCATGCGGTTGAACAGTTCCAACTCGGCCCGGCTGCCGACCACAAACGGGGTACGCTGGTGAACACCGTCTGGCACGATGTCGAGGATGGGTTGTCGGCCGTCGGTTGCCATTCCGCCGGCCTGCTCGGCCAGGAACGCAATCGGGTTCGCTTCGTACATCAGTCGCAACTTCCCGCCCGGTGCGTCGGCCGTTGGTGGGTACAGGAACACCCCACCCTTGAGCAATGTCCGGTGGAAGTCGGCGACCAGCGAGCCGATGTAGCGCAGGGCGTATTTCTTCCCGAGGCCGCCGCGTCGCAGGGCGTCGAGGTACTCGGGGTACGGGGCCGGGAATGAATCGCGATAGGCCTCGTTCACCGAGTAGTATGGCCCCTTCTCGGGCATCTTGATGTTTTCGTGACTGAGCAGATACGCCCCGATCGACGGTTCCAGGGTGAACCCGTGGACTCCGTTCCCAGTGGTGTACACCAGCATTGTCGACGATCCGTAGAGCACGTAACCAGCCGCCACCTGTTTCCGGCCCGGCTGGAGCACCCACTTCGCCGGGTCGTTGATCCCGCCGTCCGGGCATCGGAGGATCGAGAAGATGGTCCCGACGCTCACGTTCACGTCGAT
Organism: Planctomycetaceae bacterium; assembly: GCA_013823135.1. Taxonomy (GTDB): domain Bacteria; phylum Planctomycetota; class Planctomycetia; order Gemmatales; family Gemmataceae; genus Gemmata. Next base: position 51,972 of record PNLP01000044.1, on the reverse strand, counting down.
GTTCGATGAGCCGTCGAGCGGATCGAACACGACCGCGTACTTCGCCCCCGGGCTACCGTAGTGGACAGCGGTGAGGCGGTCGTTCTCCTCGGACGCGATCAGCCCGATCGTTTCCTTCCAACTGAGTGATTCGATCAGAGTTTCGTTGGCGAACACGTCGAGTTTCTGCTGAACTTCGCCCTGCACGTTCGTCGCCCCGGCCGATCCCAGGATGTCGGACAATCCGGCCCTGCGGACCCGTGCGGCAATCATCTTGGTCGCCAGGGTTAGCCCCGAGAACAGCCAGGAGAATTCGCCGGTCGCATTGGGGAACCGGCGTTGCTCCCGCATCACGTGCTGTTGAACGGTGAGCAAGCTCGGGTTGGCCGGGTGGGAGAGGTGTTCGATTTCGATCGAGGAGTTGTCGGCCATCGCGTGGATCTCAGGAGAGTGAAGAAGTCGGATGCTTTCGTCTTATCGAACGGCCGCCGGTTGCCGAGCAAGTGACACACCGAGGATCTTGGAGATGAAGGATCTGCTTGCTGCGTCGATCGAATGCGTGCAAGATGAACACGTTGGGCAACCTCCTCATTCGGGGCTTGAAATGCTTGCCAAGGCTGTTGTTTGCCCTTCTTGCCGTTCCACGCTGGCCACCACTCCACCCACGGGCACGACTGTAATGAATTGCCCGGAATGCGGGGAGCGGTTTTCGATCACCTCCAGCGGAACCGAACGCTCCAATCATTCTCTCGCGGCGGCACCGTCAGCAACGCCACCGGATACCGTTTCGGCATTCGTGGGCTCTGGCGGCGCGGCTTCCACCCGCGAAACTCTCGTAGCACCAGCAGGGCCGCCGCGCTCTGGCGAGTTCCCGTTCCTCGCACCGCCGCAACAACTCGATGAACTCGGTCGGCTCGGCCCGTACCGTGTGCTGGGTTTGCTGGGTACGGGCGGGATGGGGGCGGTCTTTCGCGCCGAAGACCCTGCTTTGCGTCGGCAGATTGCGCTGAAGGTGATGTTGCCACAATTCGCGAGTCACCCCACCGCAAAGGCCCGCTTCCTCCGCGAAGCCCGTTCTCAAGCGGCGGTGGAACACAACCACATCATCGCGATCCATCAGGTTGGCGAAGAAGGCGGCATTCCCTTCATCGCCATGCCCATGCTGAAGGGCGAGTCGCTTGCGGACTCTCTCAAAACCAACCCGGCTGTCCCCGTTGCCGAGGCAGTGCGGATCGCTCGCGAGATTGCCGAAGGGCTTGCGGCCGCCCACGGGAGCGGGTTGGTTCACCGCGACATCAAGCCCGCGAACATTTGGCTGGAAGGCCGGGAACGGCAAGTCAAGGTGCTCGACTTCGGCCTCGCCCGAGCGGAAGCAGAGGGCGACGGAGCCGAAGCCGTCACGCAACAAGGAGCGATCATCGGCACCCCCGCCTACATGAGTCCCGAGCAGGCGACAGGCGAACCGGTCGATACCCGCACGGATCTGTTCAGTTTGGGTGTGGTCCTGTACCAGATGCTCACAGGTCAGCAGCCGTTCATCGGCAAGAACGTCCCCGCAACTCTGTCGGCAGTGACATCGTACACTCCACCGCGACCGGCCGAGTTAAACCCTTCAGTGCCGGCCGACCTTGATGGCCTGACGATGCGCCTTCTGGCGAAGGCCGTCACGGATCGGCCCGCGAGTGCAGAGTTGGTCGTCCAGGCGTTGCGGGCAGTGGAATCCGGGATGAACTCCGCCGGGAGTGAACCTGCCCCGCCCCCCGTTACGAATCCGAAGGCCACCGACCCTACGCCGCGGAAGCGAAGCCCGTGGTTGCTGGTGGGTTCGTTGGCGGCGATTGCGGGGTTCGCGGTGCTGGCCGCAAACATGATGAAGACCCGCAATGCCGCCGGTCCCAAGGTGGAGGCCAAAGCCCCGGAAGGCACGCCACCGGCCGTGGCTCAGAACCGCAAGGAACCGCCCACAAACCCTGACCCGAAGCAAGAACCCGCCAAGGCCGCGAGTGATCGCGCTTTAGCCGAGCTAGCGATTCGTTTGGGTGGAGGCGTGCGAATCAACGACGGCGACATCAGAATCAAGGCCCTCGCCGATCTGCCGAAGGAACCGTTCCGGTTGACTGGTCTGGTCGTCGTGAGTGAAAAAGTCAGCGAGGCAGATTGGGCCAACTTCAAAGGATGCAAGAGCCTCACGTACCTCGATCTGCCCCACACGACGATTTCCGATGCGGGGCTCGCCAACTTCCAGGGGTGCAAGAGCGTCACGTACCTCGACCTCACCAATACGCAGGTCACCGATGCGGGATTGGCGTGTTTCCAGGAATTCAAAAGCCTCACCCAGATCACCCTCAGCCAGACGACGATCACCGGGGCGGGGTTGGTTCACTTCAAGAACTGCAGCAACCTCCAGGCTCTGCACCTCGGCTCCTGCACACGATTGACCGACCCGGGCATCGAGCACTTCAAAGGGATCAAATACCTGACTGTCCTCGATCTGAGTTCCACGAAAGTCACAGATACCGGACTGGCGTCTTTCAAGGATTGCGCTGACATGAAGGAACTCAACCTGAGCCGGACGGCGGTGACCCAGGTCGGGCTGGCGCATTTCAAGGACTGCAAAAACCTGACGATCCTGTCGCTCGAACGAACGGATACGACGGATGCGGGCTTGGCTCAGTTCAAGGGGTGCGCCGAGCTCGGTTATGTCTTCCTGAAGGGGACCAAGGTCACCAAAGCGGGGGTCGCGGAGTTCGCAAAGGCGCGGCCGCAATGCCGGACCGAGTGGGACGGTGGCGTCGTCGAGCCGCGGTAGGGTTCGGGTTACCCGTCGGTGAGCGGCCGTACCGCGGCAGCCCTCACTTCATCCGTAACGCCCGGCCCCACGATGCGAGTGGCCGCGAGTCGTCGCAACTCGCCGGCCGGAATCTGCCCGCCGGCTTTGAACGCGGCCAGCGTCTCAAGCAGTTCGCGACCCACGGCGTCGATCTTGGGGCGAAGGTCGCGAACCAGGTCAGGGGCATCCGTGAACGGGCCGCGACCCTCGGCTTCCCACTCGCGGAATTTCTCGCGCTGGATGATCTTCGATGCCTCGATCTGTGCTGTGAAGAACGCCGTGGTTTCGGCTGGCTCCAGCTTGAACTCACGACCCGCATCGGCCATCGACGCCACGAGCGCTCGCTCGCGGGCCGGGTCTTCGATGGCACCCTTCGAGTTCCACTTCGTGCGTGCCACATCAACCATGATTGCGAGGCGTTGACTCATCAGGTCGAAGAGTCGTTCTGCCACAGCCGTGGTCGGCGTGGTGGGTTGTGCGGATGGTTGACGCCAACAACCCGTCGCGGCGAAGCCGATGGTTGCGGTTGATCTCAGGAACTCGCGGCGGTTCACTTCCTCGTCCTCTTGATCGCTGTCGTAACTGGGAATGTACTACTTCCCAGGCGACCACGTCAACCAAACGGCCGTCTGGGTTGACACGCGGGCGAGCGGCCCGACAATTCGCCCAGACGCCCCTCCGCACCTTTTGAGGCTGCCATGCTCCGAATTGTTCTCCTGACGTTGATCACGTCAGGCCTCTTCACTTGCTCGCTCTTCGCCGCGCCGGACGAGGCCCGGTTGCTGCGATTCCCCGCGATCCACGGCGACAAGATCGTCTTCACCTACGCGGGAGATCTGTACACCGCTTCGGCCACCGGTGGCACGGCACGGCGGCTGACGTCGCACCCGGGGTTCGAGATGTTCCCCCGGTTCTCGCCCGACGGCACGCAGGTCGCGTTCACCGGCCAGTACGACGGGAACACCGAAGTGTTCGTGGTGCCGGCCGAGGGCGGCGAACCACGGCGACTCACCTTCACCGCCACGCTCGGCCGCGACGAAGTCTCGGACCGCATGGGGCCGAACAACATCGTCATGGGCTGGACTCCGAACGGGAGGAACGTCCTGTTCCGCTCGCGGATGCAGTCGTTCAACGACTTCATTGGGCAACTCTTCACCGTGCCCGTGGAAGGCGGTCTCGCAGAGCCACTGCCGTTGCCGCGTGGCGGCTTTGCGAGCTACTCCGCCGACGGGAAGCAACTGGCTTTCAACCGCGTGTTCCGCGAGTTCCGCACCTGGAAACGTTATCGCGGTGGCATGGCCGACGACGTGTGGCTGTACGACTTCGCCACGAAGAAGACCGAGCAACTCACCGACGACCCTGCGTCGGACATCATCCCGATGTTCGTGGGCAGCAAGGTCTACTTCATCTCGGACCGCGGCAAGGAACAGCGGTTCAACCTGTACTCGGTCGATCCGAAAACGAAGAAGGTCGAACGCCACACCGACTTCACGGAGTTCGACATCAAGTTCCCTTCCGCGAGCGACACGGCAATCGTGTTCGAGAACGGCGGCTTCATCTATCGCTTCGACGTGAAGACCGGGAAGGCCGCACAAGTGCCGGTGCGAATCCTCGAAGACCGCCTCGGGGCACGTGGCGCACTCACCGACGTGAGCAAGCACGTCACGGCCTCGGAGATCTCGGCCGACGGCAAGCGTGCGATGTTCGGTGCCCGTGGTGAAGTCTTCACCGTCCCCGCCAGTGATGGCATCACGCGGAACCTGACCCGCACGCCGGGCGCCCACGAACGGAACCCCAAGTTCTCGCCCGATGGCAAGAGCGTCGCGTTCATCTCCGACGCGACCGGTGAGGACGAGATCCACGTCGGGCCGGTTGATGGAAGTTCCCCCGCGAAGCCCGTGACGACTGGCGCGGACACCTACAAGTACGAACCGCTCTGGTCGCCGGACTCCAAGAGAATCCTGTGGGCCGACAAGAAGCTGCGGTTGCAGTTCGTGGACGTCGAGACGAAGAAGGTCACGCTGGTGAATCAGGCGAAGGCGTGGGAGATTCGCGAGTACGTCTGGTCGCCGGATTCGAAGTGGATCGCGTTCGGCCGGCAGGAAGTGGACACGCTCCGAAAGGTTCACCTGTACTCGCTCGATTCGGGGAAGGCGACCGAGGTGACCGACGGTTGGTTCAACTCCGGCTCACCCACGTTCAGCGCCGACGGCAAGTATTTGTTCTTCGTCTCGGCCCGCGACTTCAACCCGACTTACAGCCAGACCGAGTGGAACCACTCCTACCGCGACATGTCACGCATCTACTTCGTGACGCTGGCGAAGGACACACCCAACCCGCTGCGACCGAAGCTCGACGACGAACCTGCGGAGAAAAAAGATGACAAGAAGGACGAGAAGAAGGACACACCGCTGGAAGTGAAGGTCGACCTCGACGGCCTCGCGGGTCGTATCGTCGCGCTGCCCGGCCCCGCAGCCGAATACCGCAACCTCACCTCGGTCGGCAACGCGCTGTACTACTTCCGCCAGGGCGCACGCGACACGGCTCCGCAGTTCTGCGTGTTCGACTTCGGCACCCGCAAAGAAGCGAACCTCGGCACGGTGAGCGGGTACGAGATTTCCACCGACGGGAAGAAGATGCTCGTCTCGAAGGACGGCAAGTACGGCATCATCGACTTGCCGAAGGCGGGCACGATCGCGATTGCCGAACCGCTCAATCTGTCGGGGTTGGAAGTGACACTCGACCGCCGTGCTGAGTGGAAGCAGATGTATCACGAGTGCTGGCGGCAGATGCGCGACTTCTTCTACGACCCCACACTGCACGGTGTGGACTGGGTCGCCGTTCGCAAGAAGTACGAGCCGCTCGTGGACCACGTCGCGCACCGTGCCGACCTGACGTACATCATCGGCGAGATGATCTCCGAGTTGAACGCCGGGCACGCGTACATCGGTGGCGGCGAGTTGCCCGAGGTTCGCAAGGTGAAGCAGGGGTTGCTGGGTGCCGAGTACCGGCGCGACGCCCAGACCGGCTTCTTCCAGATCACCCGCATCCTGCCCGGCGAGAACTGGGACGCGAAACGTCGCTCCCCGCTCACCGAGGTCGGCGTGAGCGTGAACGTGAATGACTGGATCGTGGCCGTCAACGGCCGGCCGACGAGCGAAGTGAAGAACATCAACGAGTTGCTCGGGAACTCCGCCGGCAAACCTGTGGTGCTCTCGGTGAGTGCGAAGCCCGTGGCGGAAGGAGCGCGCCGGGTTGTGGTCACGCCGACGGACGACGAATCGGGCCTGTACTACTACGCATGGGTGCAAGGGAACATCAAGAAGGTTTCCGATGCCACCGACGGCAAGGTTGGCTACCTCCACGTTCCCGACATGCAGGCAGCCGGGTTGAACGAGTTCGCGAAGCACTACTACCCGCAGTTGAAGAAGCAGGCACTCATCATCGACGTGCGAGGCAATGGCGGCGGCAACGTGTCGCCCATGCTGATCGAACGCCTGCGCCGCGAGGCCGCGATGGTCGGCATCGCCCGCAACGCCGAACCGACCATCGACCCGTCGGGCACGTTCGTCGGGCCGATGGCGTGCCTGCTGAACGAGTTCTCCGCGTCGGACGGCGACATCTTCCCGTACCGCTTCCGGCACCACAAACTGGGGCAACTCATCGGCAAGCGGAGCTGGGGCGGCGTGGTCGGAATTCGCGGTTCGCTCCCATTACTCGACGGCGGAACGCTGAGCAAGCCGGAGTTCTCGCGGTACGATCTGGGCGGCAAGGAGTGGATCATGGAGAACGTCGGCGTGACGCCGGACATCGTTGTGGATAATGACCCGGCGAAGGAGTTCTCGGGCGACGATCAGCAGTTGACCAAGGCAATCGACGTGTTGCTCGCAGACTTGAAGAAGAACCCACCGAAGGTTCCGGCCACACCGCCGTATCCGAAACGTTGACGGCTTCTTCCGACATTGCACCCGTGGGCTCGCCCGGAATTCCGTGTTGGCCCACTTCTTCGCGGAAGAGGATTCACCGCAGAGAACGCAGTGACCGCAGAGAGTAGACAAAGCGAAATTCCGATTGTGGCCGGGGTCTGTGACCCCGGTTCACGTTAGCCCCACGAAGACCGGCCTCACTACACAAACAAGACAAACACGCACTGTTAGATCTATTTTGCAGTGCTGCCTTTGGTCTTCCCTCTGCGTTCGCTGCGTTCTCTGCGGTGAATCCGCGTTTGATCCTCTTGATCCGCTCACCTGTTCTTCATTGCCTTTCACATCCCAACGCCAGGTGCTGTCATGTCAATTCCGGCTTGCGTCGCCAGAGATTCCAGAACAGCCCGCGACCCGTGCCGAACAGGAGCGAGACAGCGACGAACACACTCGCGATCAGCACGATTGTCGGCCCAGTTGGAACCCCCGCCTTGTAGCGGTCTCCGAGGTGGTGAGCCAGGAATGTGCCCCCCGCACCGGAAACCGCCCCGAAGGCCGCGGCGAGCAAAACCATGATGCCGAGGCGGTCCGTCCACTGCCGCGCAGCCGCTGCGGGAGCCACAAGCAACGCCGTCATGAGTACCACTCCGACCGCCTTCAAGCCAATCACGACCGCAACCACGGTCAGTGTGGTAAGCAGCAGGTCGAGCCCGCGGACCGGCAACCCGATGCTCGCAGCGTAGTCGGGATCGAAGGTCAGCAACTTCAGGTCTTTCCAGGCGAGGATGACCACTGCCACCACGAGCGTGCTTAGTCCACCGATCACCCAGAGGTCCGCCTCGCGGAGGTTCGCAGCCTGCCCAAAAAGGTAGCGGTCGAGCGGGTTCGCACTCGCCCCGGGAACGGATTGTGCCTGTCGCATGAGCGCAAGACCCAGGCCGAAGAACACGGCCAGCGTGCCCCCGAGCGCCGCATCGACGGGGACGCGCGATCGCCGGCCCACGACCCCGACGAGCATCAGCGCGGCCCATCCGGCGATCGCCCCACCGATGACGAGCAACAACGGCGACCGGCCACCGAACAGGAACGCGAGCGCAACGCCGGGGAGTGCCGCGTGCGAAACGACATCGCCCTGAAGACTCTGCCGACGCAGGACCGCGAAGCAACCCACGACCCCGGCCGCGACGCCGAGCAACGCCGCCCCCGGCGCGACGGTTCGCAGTGCGGGAACATCGAACAGCGAGAGGATTTCGTTCACTTCTTGGCCGCCTCGGCGAGCAGTTTCTTCACGTCGGGATGGTCTTTGAACGGGCGAAAGTCAGCGTTGTCGAGTGTGCTGGGTTTATATGACCGTGCGGAGGGGAATCGCCAGCCGCCATCCACCGCGAGCCGCAATGTCTCGATCGCGTCCGTGAGGTATCGCTCCTTCTCCTTCGCCTCTTCAGCCGACGGCGGTTCCGGGATCGAAGCGGCCAACAACGCGAACCCACCCGCGATCAACCGCATCTGGTCGACGTTCTGCACCAACCCCTTTGCGTCCTGTAGCGTGCGGTCGGCATCGCCGCGCCGACCCATCACACGGTACACCTCGGCCAGCGTTTCCAGGTGGAGGCACAGGTTCGACTTCCAGAATGGGCGATCCGCGGCGTCTGCCGCAGTCATCCCCAGGCGGTCGTGCTTCTCCGCTTCGATGAGTAACGGAACGGCGTCCGACGCCTTGCCGAGCCGGGCAACCGCCGCTCCCCGGTGTGCGAGCGACGCGGCCAGTTGCGAAACGGCCTGGCGGTCCTTCGGGTCCGCGGTCGCTGCTGGCCGGGCCAACTCCACCGCCTCGCGGTAAAGGTCGGCCGCCTCCGCGACAGAACCCTGAGCCTCCAGCCAGTCGCCGATCTGCACGAACGCGACCGAGAACCGAACCTGCATCTGCGGCGTGGTCAGCGGCGACGCGACTCCGCGACGGCAAACCGCCAGCGCATCGAGGAGAGTCTTCCGGGTATTCGGATCGGTGGGCGGCTGGCCCTTGGCGAAGGTCAACGCGATGAGATCGGCCGCGGTTCCTGCGAGCTCCTGTGCGTTTCGGTCAGCCGTCTGAAGCGCGGCCAAGGCATCGTCGGCTCGCTTTTTCTCGGTTACCCGCGCGTGTTCCGACTGAGCACGGGACGCCATTGCATCCGCGTGCTGGTGTTCCTCGTGTGCAAGGGCAGCCTGTGACGCCGTGAGGAGTTTCTCGGTGCGTTGCCACATCCAGATGGAGCCCACAAACCCCGCCACTGCGGTTACGAGCGTGGCTGCGGAGACCAGCGCAACGAGCTTGTTGCGGCGTGCCCATCGAGCCAGTTTCTCCGCGGGAGTATGAACGCGGGCGTGGACAGGTTCACCCGCGAGAAAGCGAGTCAGATCATCGGCAACCTCGGCGACCGAGTGATACCGATGGCTGGGATTCTTGGCGAGGCACTTCAGGCAGACGAATTCCAGATCACGCGACAATTCGGGCACGAGTTGTGTGGGCCGCTCGGGAGAACGGTGACCAATCGCGTGCAAAAGATCCAGCGAGTTATCCGCCTGGAATGGTCGCCGACCCGTGATGCACTGGTAGAGAATCACGCCGATCGACCAGATATCCACGGCTGGGCCGATGAACTTGGTCGCTCCACTCACCAATTCCGGAGCGACATACGCGGGCTGCCCCATGACACCGCCATCGGGGCCAAACACACAGCGTTCGAATCCGAAGTCAGCGATCTTCGGCTCGCCCGCGTCGTCGAGCAGGATGTTTCCGGGCTTCAGTTCGCCATGAACAATCTGGTGAGCATGGGCCGCGGCAACTCCTCGGGCAACTCCGATGATGAGCGTCGCGGCGGGCCGGCCGGTCATGCGACCGACATCTTGAAGGTGCTCGGTGAGTGTGCCGCCCGCCACGAATTCGAGAGTCAAAATCGCTTGCCCGTCGTGCTCCGCGTAATCGTAGATCTGCACCACATTCGGGTGACACACCGCAGCGACGGCATCGGCGTGAGCGTGGAGGCGGGTAAACGCTTTGGGGTTGTCGCCCCGAACGATCTTCAGCGCAACGGTGCGGCCGAGCCCGTCCTGACGTGCTTCGTAGACGCTACCGGTTCCGCCACGACTGATTTCCCGCACGAGTTGATAACCGGGAACAGTTGGCAGGGGTTCCGTGGAGAGTGCGGTCGGCTGACCAACGGTCACGTCAGGGGCGTGGGTTCGATCGGTGGACATCGGGCGGCTCCGTGGTACGACGGGTTCAGAGTATCCATCCACGGTCGCAAACGGAATGGTTGCGTTCTGCGCTTCAACTGCCGGCCCAGATCCGCAGGTCGCCGTCTCGGCGGGTCAAGCCGATGCGGTCGAGGTATTCGCAGATCGGCACCGCGAACTTCCGGGTCGTGCCCAACAAGTCGCGAATCTCGGCCACCGTCGCCCCTGATCCGCCACGCAATCGTTCGGTCACACGGCGACGCATCTCGGCCTCGGCTTCGGTCGAAAGGTAGACGTCATCCGTGATCTTCACGAGAAGCTCCTCGGCCACGGCGACCGCGAAGATGTCGTTCAGTGCCGCGGCGTTTCCGGCTGCGAGGTTGGCGAACTCCTTCGGCTCGGGCGGCGTGAACCCCGCGGTAGAAATTGCCTCGACGATCCGATCCTTGAGCTTCCTCTGGTTCACGCTGAGCTTCGGCTTGAAGTCCGCACGGGCGACTCGGCGTGCATTGCCGACCAACTGCTTCGCGGCAAGCAATCGGTCAGTCACGGCTTGAAGCAGAGGATCATCGTCGACGTATTCGAGGCGAGCCAGTGCCATCTGCCGGTCGTGCGTGGTCGCCAGCGGATTCTCGGCGTGAAGTGTGGCCAGGACATCCAGAACTCGCGTCTCAAGCTCGGCAACCCGATCCGCATGAAGGAGCAACCGACGCCCGCCCGCGAGCGGGAGTTCCGCGAGTTGACCTGCTGCCAGAAACCCGCGAATCATCGGCTCAATCGCACTGGGCAATATGCCAGCATCGCGGACGAGGTCGGTTGGATTCACGCCCGCAGTGCCCGCGAACCACGCAGCGGCCAGTGCCCGCGTCTCGCCTTTCTCGGCCTGGAGTTGTTCGACCTTCTCCAGCACTTCGATGTGCCGTCGGCGAATCTTCGCGGCACAGGGCTGAAGTACCTGCCCGCCGCCCAGCGTGTGCTCGGCCGAGGAGTCCCGCAGCACGAACGCCTGCCCGCACACCGTCGTGACAGGTTGATCGAGAAAGAGCTGCGCGAGTGCCCACTGCCCGGGGTCGATGTGATCGCAATCGAGCAGCGCGATTGTGCCCATGACCTCAGCCGTGCCCACGTGAAAGTGAACGGGAAGGCGATGCTTCACGGGTCGTGCAAAATCGCGCGAAGCATAGACCCGAACAGTGAGCACCTTGCTCGCGACGAGATACCCCGGCGCACAAATTTCCTGCCCTCGCCGGACAGCTTCGTGCGGTACCCCGGCAAGGTTCACGCCGGCCCGCTGCCCGCGATGCACTTCATCGACGGTTCTCCCGTGGTTCGACACGCTCCTCACTCGCACCGTCTCCACGGTGCCATCCCCCTTGTGCCAGTCGAGTTCATCACCAACCCGCGCCGAACCGGACGCCACCGATCCAGTCACGACGGTGCCGTGCCCCTGCACCACAAACGCCCGGTCGATGGGGAGCCGAAATGGGCCGGCTTCGTGGCCCCGATCAACAGCCGCGGCTGCAATCGCCAACTCTGCTTTCAACTGGTCGATCCCGAGCCCGGAGACGGCAGATGTGGGCACGATGGGGGCATCCGCCAGGAACGAGTCCTCCACCAACTCGCGGATTTCGAGCGACACGACATCGAGGGTGGTTTCGTCCACGAGGTCGGCTTTCGTGAGTGCGATCACACCGCGACGCACGCCGAGCAGTTTCAGGATTTCGAGGTGTTCGCGAGTTTGCGGCATCACGGAATCGTCGGCCGCGACCACGAGCAACGCGAGATCGACACCCGTTGCCCCTGCGAGCATGTTCTTCACGAACCGCTCGTGCCCCGGCACATCCACGATTCCCAAGCGATAATCACCGAGTTCGAGCTGTGCGAAGCCGATGTCGATGGTGATGCCGCGTTGTTTCTCTTCGGGTAAGCGGTCGCAGTCGATGCCGGTGAGCGCTTTCACCAGCGACGTTTTGCCGTGGTCGATGTGGCCAGCCGTGCCAAGAATCAGATCGCGTGGCATAAGCCCTCCCCGTTACTCCGCTGGCATTGTACCACGCCTGGTTTTCTTCGTTGCCGCTCACACATGGGGCGAGCCAACAATACACTTCCTCCATGACCAAAACTAACGACGCCGTGACGGTCGTGATCCCGGTCCACAACGTGGCAGACCGGCTCGACAAGATCGTTGGCTGGCGAATCACGATGGAGAAGACTGGCCGCCCGTTCGAGTTGATCGTCGTGGATGACGGCAGCACGGACGACACCGCGAACAAGCTCGCCGCGAAGGAACCCCGCGTTCGCATTCTTCGCCATGAAACGCGACACGGCTTTGGTGCCTGCCTCCGCACGGCGCTCGCGGAAGCCCAGCATCCGCTGTTCTTCTACACGGCCCTCGACTACCCGTACAACCCGCCCGACATCCGCACGTTCTTCGACCGGATCGAACTGAAGGACGAGTTCCTCGGCCGAACGGCCGACCTCATCAGCGGGTGCCGAACCGGGCTGCCGACGCCGCTGCTGCCTCGCTGGTGCGGGGTTGCGTGGCGGTACTTCTGGCGAGTGTTCGCCGGGATGCCGATACCTCCCGCACCCGCGTGGCACGGCTGGGATCAGTTCTGGTATCGCACCCGCGTGAGCTGGATCTACGGCGTGCCACTGTCCGACGTGAACAGTTGCTTCAAGCTGTTCCGCACCGCGTTCCTGAAACGCTTCCCGATCCAGTCCGATGGGGATTTCGTTCACACGGAACTCGTGGCGAAGGCGACGTTCCTCACGTCGATCATGGACGAGGTTCCACTGACGCCGAAGTCCGACGCCATCCCGGCGATTGGCGATACCGCAACCGATAGCCGGCGTGTCTTCAAACGCCCCGAGTTCACGTTCCCGGAAGTAACAACAACTCCGGTCGCTGACGCGGGCGGCTCGCCAAGCCCAGTCACATGAATCCCGCGCGGCCGCGCATCCTGTTCGTCACTGGGAAACTCGCCGAACCAGCTCTTCGGCGGGTGCTGGCCGACCTCGCGCCGCGTGCGGGGTTCGATGCTGAAGTCGCGGTGCTGAACATCACCGTTGCCGCGCTCATGACCGCGAACTGGGTCGCTCGTCATCTGCCGCCGGGCATCGCGGCGGACCGCCTCATCCTCCCCGGTTTCTGTCGCGGCGACATCGCGGAAGTGAGTAGCGCTGCGGGGATCGCCACGGAACTGGGGCCGAAGGATCTTCGCGACTTGCCCGAGTTCTTCGGGAAGAAGTCTGGCCCGCCTCCGGGTTATGGCATGTTCGACATCGAGATTCTCGCCGAGATCAACCACGCCCCCGCGAAGTCGTCGGAAGCCATCCTCGCGGAAGCACGCCGATACCGCGAGAGCGGAGCCGACCTCATCGACCTCGGCTGCGACCCCGGCGGCACATGGGTTGCTGTTGGTGATGTGGTGCGACAGCTCAAAGCCGATGGCTTCCGCGTTTCCATCGACAGCTTCAACCCGACCGAAGTGGAAGCCGCGTTGGAGGCCGGTGCCGAGTTGGTGCTGAGCGTGAACAGCACGAATGTCGAGCACGTTCGTGGCTGGTATTCGCACTTCCCCGCTGCGGAAGTCGTGGCGATCCCCGATACGCCGAGCGACCTCGATAGCCTCGCCCGCACCGTGGACGTACTCAAGGAAATTGGCATCAAGCATCGCCTCGATCCGATACTGGAACCGATCGGCTTCGGATTCGCGGCATCGCTGGGGCGTTATCTCGAAGCTCGCCGCCGCTTCCCCGATGCCGAACTGATGATGGGCGTCGGCAACCTCACCGAACTCACCGATGCCGACACCGCAGGCGTGAACGTGATCATCGCGGGGTTCTGCCAGGAGCTCGGCGTGCGAAGTGTGTTGACGACCGAGGTGATTAACTGGGCACGCTCCGCGGTGCGTGAGTTCGATCTGGCGCGTCGGCTCGTCTTCCACGCGGTTCGGGAGAAGGTGCTACCCAAGCGCCTGGAACCGGGATTGGTGCTGCTCCGCGACCCAAAGCTATTCTCGATGGGCGACGAGGGGTTGCGTGAACTGGCGGCCCGCGTGACGGACCGCAACTACCGCATCTTCGCGGAGCGTGGCGAGATTCACATCTTCAACGGCAACATCTATGTGCACGGCTCGGACCCGTTCACGCTGTTCGAGCAGATGCTCGCGGCCGATGCGAAGCTCGACGCCTCACACGCCTTCTACCTCGGCTACGAGTGCGCGAAGGCGGTCACGGCGTTGACGCTCGGGAAGAACTACACACAGGATCAATCTCTGCGGTGGGGCTTCCTGACAATCCCCGAAACGAGCCACCGCAACGGATAATACCTGCTACTTCTTGAGTGACTTGACGGCAAAGTCATTCGGCTTCTTCTCTCCAGCGACCAACGTGACATTCAACTCCGTCTTGTCCGCATCGGTGTATTTCGCTGGCAGTGTCTCACGAGCACTCGATTCCATCGGTGGCACGTTAGGATCAGGTGGGGAACCGTCCGGATTGAGCCGACGGCTGACCGTCACCTTGTATTGACCCGGAGGCAATGATTTCCCGTGAGTCGGCACGATCTCGTATCGCCCCGACGAGTCGGTGGTAGCAGTCCCGCCGTTCCCACCAGTCGTACCTTGCGGGATGTATGTCACGACCACATTGGCAACGGGTTGACCGTTTACGGTCACGGTGCCGGTGGTGGCAAGGTGGCCCTCGTCGCTACCTCCGCCGCAGCCCGTCATCAATACCGCCAGCAGCAAACCGGCCATCAATCCGCGTTGCATTTGCATGACCTTCCGTTGGGTAGTCGTATGTTCGTGGCAACCGGGCAGCGTGCTCAGGTCGTAGACCTGGCGTGAGGACGTGCGGCCATTCCGGCCACACGACCTCGTGGCACTCCACCCACTCCAGTGTTTCAAGACCCGCTTTTCAGTCCAAAGTCGGAGTGTTGCCGTCGGCCATCCGGCTGGCCTGGAGGAGAATGGTGCTGGACATGGAATCGCGGACGAACCGAACAGAAGCGTCGCCCATGGCGAAGAAACACCCCCCGGTATGGAGGCTCC
The DNA here is from genome assembly GCA_013823135.1 of Planctomycetaceae bacterium. Taxonomy (GTDB): domain Bacteria; phylum Planctomycetota; class Planctomycetia; order Gemmatales; family Gemmataceae; genus Gemmata. Next base: position 36,967 of record PNLP01000044.1, on the reverse strand, counting down.
CGGCCTGACCCCAACTCGACAGGGTGCCGATCACCTTGTTCCCCGCCAAGGTGTGCCAGACGTTGATCCCGCCGTTCGGGTCCACGCCCGTCATGACCCACGCACGGTATCCCCATGTGTTGGCCTTACCGTTGTTCACCAGAACGGTCGATTCTCCGATCAAGAAGGTGTTGCTTGTTCCGTCAGAGATGTCTGTCAGAGCCGTCGTGCTGTTCTCCCCGAACGGGTACCGCGTGCCGGCAGTCGCGGACTTCGACCAGTTGTTGCACAGGTTGGCAGTGAACGACAGTCCTGAGTCGCTCCGGGAAGCAATGAAGTCGTAGTTCGTTCTCGCCCCAGAGTGGCTCCCGGTCGGACCGTAGTAAGACCCGGCTGGTTCGATTCGACTGCCCGGATCGGAAGTGCAGATGAACCCAGAAATGACCGTCGACATCAGCGCCCCGTTTCCGTTGGTGGCGGGATCGCCTGCCAGGGTACCGTTCAGGTTGCCCGAACTGCAGCAGTTGCCCGTGATGGTGGTCTGATAGCTGAACGCGCGGGTAATGTTGAGCTTGGAAAACAGTGCGCCCTGCTCGATGAAGGGGAGAACCAAGACCCATCCGCTCATGTTCTGGATGGACGTATCACCAGTCCCTCCGACCTGACTCCCGCACCACCCGTAGCCCTTGCCCGCTGGGGGGAGCACCCGGTTTGAGCTTTCGTAGTTGTGGACCCCGATGGCGAGTTGGCGGAGGTTGTTTTGGCACTTCGCACGGGCGGCAGCCTCGCGGACTTTCTGCACGGCGGGGAGAAGCAACCCAATCAGAATGGCAATGATGGCGATCACCACAAGCAACTCAATCAGCGTGAACCCGCGTCGCGGGCAAGTCAGAATCCGTGACATAACTTCTCCAGAGGATTACAGATGAACTCGATCACGGGAGATAGATCGGATTTCGACAGATAACCAGTCGATGACGTTCGGATCGTCCTGAACTCTCCCCAATCCGGCTGGATGAGATCTGACCACGAGGTCATCGGCTGTAACGAGTACACGCAATATTGGCGAATGATGAAGGGACAAACAAGCCATCTCTATAGTATAATTCTGGTCGATCTTCGATAGCTTCAAGCTATTGCCACCTGAGTTAACACGATGCCGCCTTACAAGGAATTATCCCTCCCCCAGCTCCGGAGTTTCTGCGAGACCGCACGGCTTGGAAGTCTCTCCGCTGCTGCGGCATCGCAGGGTCTTGCCCAGCCCACTGTCTGGAAACTGGTTCACTCGTTGGAAAAATTACTCGCGATCAAGCTGTTCGAGACCGACGCTCGTGGATGTCGGCCAACCGAGGCCGGGCAGGCACTCTACACCCTCGTCTCACCGTGGATCGCAAACGTCGATACGATACCGACCCGCCTGAAAGAACTCGTCGCTTCCACCGAGATTCGGATCACGGTCGCCGGAACGCCCCGCTTGTTCGCCGAAGACCTGGTCCCATGCGTGGCCGACTTCGTGCAGAGCCACCCACGAGTCCGGTTTTCCTTCTGCGAGATGGAGACCGATCAAGTGGCGGCCGCGGTGGCAGATGGCCGGGCGCAACTCGGATTCACCCCGGTGGTCCCCAGTCGCAAGTCGTCCTCGCGATTGATTTGTCAGCCGTGGTACAAACTGGACGTGCTCCTCATCCTCCGCACCGATCACCCTCTCGCCCGTCGCAAACGAGTCCGCTTGCGTGACCTCACCCCTTACCCCGTACTCTTCCCACGCGCCAATCTGAACGACTTCCCCGACCCCGCTCCGCTCGCGGCCCTGAGATTGGATGAACGCGGACCGCAATGGGTCGAGGCCCGACAGGCGAGCATCCTTCGGCGGTGTGTCTGGCACGGGTTGGGGAGTCTGCTTCTGCTCGGTCGCCCGGGAGAGTGGCTTCATCCGGACCTCACCGAACGGGTGATGTCGGACGAACTCGGAACGGCGACCGTCTACTGCATTCGCCGGATGGGCGTTGACAACAACCCGGCGGTAGCGGAGTTCGCGGAATCGGTACGAACGCGGCTATCGACCTCAAATGGTGCGTCGGGCAAGCCACCGCTTCCAAACCGCCGCAAAGGGTGACAGCGTGAATGCCGATTGAACACTCGCCCAAATCTGGCACAATACGCGGGGCTCTGGAACGATCGTACCGCCTCGCGGTGAGTTCTGCCATGTCCGAAGAAGCCGCGTTCCTCGAAGCGATGAAGGCGAACCGATGATTGCCTTTCGACCCCAAGGGGGTCGCCGTTAATAGCCAGGGGTGTGAACCCCTGGAACGCGAACCAACTCCATCACCCAAGCCCCAACGGGGCGACACATTCTTGTGGCTGGCTTCCAGGGGTTGACACCCCTGGCTATTAACGGCGACCCCCTTGGGGTCACAACCACGGTGCCGTGATGTCCGAAGAAGCCGCGTTCCTCGAAGCGATGAAGGCGAACCCCGCCGACGACACCGCACGCCTCGTATACGCCGACTGGCTCGACGAACACGCCGAACCCGCCAAGGCCGAATACCTGCGACTGGTGACAGCGCTTGCCCATGCGGAACAGGATTACGACCGCGAGCAACCAGACGTGTCACGCGTGCTCGCGCTGTCCGACCAACTACCTTCAGAATGGCGTGCCGAAGCGGGCAGCCGGTTCAAAGTGATCTACGAAGGATTTGATGACGCAAGGGCGAAGATTGAGATAATCATTCGCATCCGAGAGGTGTGTGGGCGAGGTCTCGCCGAAGCCAAGGCGATGTGCGAGCAGCCTCCGACAACATTCTTTCCCTGTGTGCCTATCGAACAAGGATTGCTAACTCGCGATTTTTTCCGAACAATCCCAGGCGTGGTCATTCGTTTACAAACGTCTGATGACAGCAAACGATCAGATATTTCTTCCTATAATATCTACGCATGTCAACGGGATCATGGTCGCGAGGCCACTCGCCAATTCGCAGCTTTCATTGAAACTGCTCTCGGACTTTCGCCAGCCGCAGCACGCAAAGAAGCAAGAGCACAAGACGTCTTGATCGCGACTGAATTGGAGCCTTATCTTGCGTTCTTGCGGATTGCAGAACTGAAGCAACTCCTCCCGGCAACTGATGTGGGAACACATCAGGGGATTCGCATTGGGCTTTCGCCAGTCCAAAGTACGGTCGGTTGAGCAGGCAGAACCAACCAAGGACTCTCCCATGTTCATCTTCGAGAAAGCGCCGTTCCCGTCGTGCCATGCGTCCACGCTCGTCGAGCATGTGGCGGGCATGCTCCTCGCGGCGTGGTTCGGTGGGAAGGCCGAGGGGGCCAAGGACGTGCAGATCTGGGGCAGCACGTTCGACGGCAAGGCGTGGTCCGAGCCGGTCGTGCTCGGCACCGAACCGGGGCAGCCGTGCTGGAACCCGGTGTTCTTCAAGACCGCGAAGGGGACGCTTCACCTGTGGTACAAGGCTGGCCCGAAACCCGATAACTGGACCGGGTATTTTCGCACCTCCACCGATAACGGCAAAACATGGTCGAAGCCCGAGATGATGCCGGCGGGGTTCTGGGGGCCGGTGCGTGCGAAGCCGATTCAACTCGCGAACGGCACCATTCTTGCGGGGACATCCGTGGAGAGTTACCGGAACTGGACTCCCTTCGTGGATCGTTCCACCGACGACGGCAAAACCTGGAAGCGCTCCAATGCATTCAACGTGCCCGAGAAGCCGAGCCAGATTCAGCCGACACTCTTCGAAACCAAGGACGGGCGAGTTATCGCACTCATGCGGTCCGGTAATCCCATGAAGGTGTGCCGGTCCGAGTCGAAGGACGGCGGCGAAACGTTCACACCTGCCGAGGAAACGGAACTTGGCAACCCGAACGCAGGGATCGACGCCGTGCGAACCAAGGAAGGCGACGTGTTCCTGATCTACAACCCAAGCCCGTTGCTGCGAACGCCGATCAGCCTCGCTCGCTCCACCGACGACGGCAAGACGTGGAAGAAGCTCGTCGATCTGGAGACCGAACCCGGCGAGTTCTCTTACCCGGCGATGATTCAAGCCAGCAGCGGCAACCTGGAGATGACATACACTTGGAAACGCACGCACATCAAGCACGTGACGGTCGAGCCGAAGAAATATCGGTCGTGAACCCGGTCATCAACCCGATCGTGAAGCCCGCCGAGCCTCCCGAAATGGCGATCGTTCGCGGGCTGGCGAAACTGCTTGACGAAGCATTCACCCTCCCCGGCACGAACAAGAAGATCGGCCTCGATCCGATTCTCGGGTTCATCCCAGTGATCGGCGATCTGGGCTCGGCCGCGATTGGCGGGTACATCCTGATGGTCGCGTCGAAGCTGGGTGTGCCGCCGATCGTGCTGTGGCGAATGCTGCTGAACCTCACCGTAGACACGGTGGTCGGGGCGATCCCGTTCGTCGGCGATGCGTTCGACGTGGCCTTCAAGGCGAACACAATGAACGCCAAGTTACTCGCCAAATCGCTGGCTGAACCGCATCGGGCGAGGCGATCGAGCTGGGGCGTGATGCTCCTCGTTGGGCTGGGGTTCGCGGCCGTCACCATCGGCGGCATCGCCGGCACGGTCTACCTCGTCCGCTGGCTGACAGGTTGAGTCGCGTGCCCGCGGTCATAGAATAATCGACGGTTTTGGAGCGGTGTTGCCCACCTGTAACCGCCCCTGGCTTCCGAGCCGGTTTCGCGTGTCGCGTGATCTCTCGGCAGCGATCTCCCACACCAATGAGTGAACCGTCGCCCGCATCGGCGGCCCCGGCTAAACCCCACCACCAATCCTTCTGGTTGTGGGTCATGTGCCTCACCGGGGTCGATTACTTTTCCACGCTCGGCTACCAGCCATCCATTGCGTACGAAAACGCCGGCCTCCTCGCGCCACTCGCCACCATCGTTCTGGTGATGGTCACGCTGTTTGGTGCGTTGCCGATCTACTGGTACGTCTGCGGCCGATCACACACCGGGCAAGGCTCCATCGGTATGCTTGCCCGACTCGTCTCCGGGTGGCCTGGAAAGATACTCATCCTCACGCTGCTCGGGTTCGCCGCCACCGACTTCGTCATCACCAAGACGCTCTCGGCCGCCGATGCTGGCGTTCACCTGATCACGAACCCGAACTGGCCAGTGGATGTGAGCGACGACGCCGTGAAAACGCGGCACGCGATCTACATCACGTCGTTCATGCTCGTGCTTCTGGGCGCGTCATTCATGCGTGGCTTCCGCGAAGTCATCGGCCTGGCTGTGATCATCGTGGCGATCTACATGACGCTCAGCGCAATCGTCATCGGAGCCGGGATTGTTCACCTCGTGGAGAACCCGCACCAGTTCCAGATCTTCCTCGATCGGGTCGCGGCAGGCGAGTGGCACATCAAGGAATCCGAACGGCCCATCGCGGGAACGGGAATGTGGACGATCCTCGCCATCAGCCTGATCATCTTTCCGAAACTCGCGCTGGGCCTGTCGGGGTTTGAAACGGGCGTCGCGGTGATGCCACTGGTGAAGGGGCGGGCCGACGACGACCACGAGGAACCGCAAGGGCGAATCGCGAATACCCGCAAACTGCTGGTCGTGGCAGCCGTGGTCATGTCCGTGTATTTGATCGGCTCATCGGTCGTGGTCGCGTGCCTCGTTCCACCCGAACACCTGACCAGGGTAGACGCGGCCGGCATCGAGCGACCCGGCGTGGCGGATGCCGAACTGAAGGCGAAGGACCGAGCGCTCGCGTACCTCGCGCACGGTGAGAACCCCGGCCCGGACGGAAAGCCCGCTCCGCTGTTGCCGTTCTTCGGAGCGTTCTTCGGCACGGTGTACGACATCAGCACCATCATCATCCTGTGGTTCGCCGGTGCCAGCGCGATGGCCGGCCTCTTGAACCTCGTGCCGCAATACCTCCCGCAATACGGCATGGCCCCGGAATGGACGCGAGCCACGCGGCCGCTCGTCCTGATGTTCACGGTCATCAACCTCGTGGTCACGATGATTTTCAAGGCGAGCGTCGAGGCTCAGGGGGCCGCGTATGCCACGGGTGTGCTCGTGCTGATGACCAGTGCCGGTGTCGCCTCGGTCATCGACATCTGGCACCGCCGTGAGGGGCGCTGGTACTCGCGCATCGCCTGGCCATTCCTGTTCATCACCATCGTGTTCATCTACACGACCATCGCGAACGTGTACGAGAAGCCCGACGGCATCAAGATCGCCGCGTTCTTCATCGTCACCATCCTGGCCACGTCGTTCTGGTCGCGGTGGGCACGAAGCCGCGAACTCCGGTTCGCGGGCTTCAAGATCCCCGACGCGGGATCGCAACTGATGTGGGACACGATTCGCGACCTCGACCTCACGATCCTCGTGCCGCACCGCCCCGGGCGGCGCAGCCTGGCGAGCAAGGAAGCACAGATTCGCCGGGAACACCGCATTCCTCGCGACCTGATGATCGTGTTCGTTGAGGTGGAGGTGGTGGACGCGAGCGACTTCGTCAACGAGCCAGTTCTGCGCATCGAGCAGGAAGAAGGCCGCTACGTGATGAAGATCACCGGGGCCGCGTCGATCTCGCACACGCTCGCGGCCGTGGCTCTGGAGATGGCGAAGGTCGGCCGACCGCCGGAAATCCACTTCGGGTGGACCGATGAATCGCCCGTCAGCGGCACGCTCGGGTTCCTGCTGTTCGGCGAAGGGAACGTGCCGTGGATGGTGCGTGATTTGATTCGTCGAGCCGAACCGGACGAGAGCAAACGCCCGATCATCATTATTGCCGGCGCGGCTTAACGCTACAGCGAGTTCTGGCGCGGTTTGCTTTACCAACTGGGATTCCGTGCGCGGGGCCAAGCCGCGATACTATCTGCATGGCTCGCATTCATCAGTTACCGCCCGATGTCGTCACAAAGATTGCCGCCGGTGAGGTGATCGAGCGGCCCGCGTCCGTGGTGAAGGAGTTGCTCGAAAACTCCGTGGACGCCGGTGCCACTCGCATCGACATCGACCTCGACGCGGGCGGCACCGAACTCATCCGCGTCGTGGACGACGGGTGCGGCATCGCCCCCGAAGACCTCCCCCTCGCGTTCGCGTGCCACGCCACCAGCAAGCTCCATAACGCCGACGATCTCTTCGCGATCGGCACGATGGGGTTCCGTGGCGAAGCGCTCGCATCGGTCGCCGGCGTGGCCAAGGTCACGCTGCAATCCCGCACGCACGACCAACCACTCGGGGCCGAGATCAAGTGCGACGGCAGCGACCTATCACCCATTCGCCCGTGGAACGGCAGTCCCGGCACGCGGATCGAAGTTCGTCACCTGTTCTTCAACGTCCCCGTGCGGAAGAAGTTCCTCAAGAGCATCGCGACCGAACTCGGCCACGTGTGCGAGACCGTTACGCGGCTTGCGCTGGCGAACCCGGCGCTGCACATCACGCTGCGGCACAACGGCAAGCTCGTCTACGACATCCCCGGCTCGGCGGGCCTGCTCGACCGCATCGCGTTGTTCTTCGGCGGTGAGATCCGCGACTCGCTTTACGAGATCGACTCCGGGCCGGGAGCCACCCGCGCGACGGGCTTCATCGCCGACCCCAAGTGCGACCGTGGCAACGCGAAGTTGCAATACCTGTTCGTGAACGGCCGCTGGTTCCGCGATCGCAGCGTCGCCCACGCGATGCAGGAGGCGTATCGCGGCCTGCTGATGTCGGGCCGTTACTCGATCGGCTTCGTGTTTCTCACGATCCCGCCCGACAAGGTGGACGTGAACGTTCACCCGACGAAATCCGAGGTGCGGTTTCAGGAGAACTCGCTGATTTACTCGATGGTGCGGAGCGCGGTCAAAACCCGGTTGCTGAAGGAGAACCTGATCCCACACCTGACTGCACCGCAGGGCGAGGCGTTGGGGTACGAGGAACCGGAATCGGTGATCCGGAGCCGCGATCCGCTGGAGCCTGGCCTGTTCACGCAGCCCACACGCGAAGCGGACCTCGGGCCGCAGCGACCGCTGGGCGTGCCCGCACACTCGCCGCGTCAGGACTTGGCGAGCCGCACCGTCGCGCCGTGGGAGATGGATCGCGGCACGATGTTGGCCAATCCGGAACTTCGGCGAGCGGGGGACGTGAGTCCCCCGGTTGAACCGCGAGAGCCCGATCTCGGGGGGCTCACGCCCCCCGCTCGCCCAGAACCCACGCCGGTTGTGGTTCAACAGGAGGAACCTGCGTTCCCCGCTCCGCCCGCCACGCCGCCGGCCGGCACGGCGATGCAGATTCAGGACACGTACCTCGTCCTGGAAACACCCGAGGGAATGCTCGTCATCGACCAGCACGCGTTGCACGAGCGTATCCTGTTCGAGCAACTACGGCGACGGATCAGGGCCGGGCAACTCGAAGTACAACGGTTGCTCATCCCCGAGCCAATTGACTTGCCCGCGGAGCAAGCGGCACTGGTGTTGGAAGCGGCCGATGCGTTGAAAGAGTTGGGATTGGAAGTGTCCGACTTCGGCGGGAACACGGTGCTCCTTTCCAGCTATCCGACGCTGCTCAATCGCAAGCCGCCGCACGAAATCTTTCAGGGTGTGGTCGATCACTTGCTGACAAAGGAACGCCCACCGACCCGCGACGCAATGCTCCACTTGCTCATGGCGACGATGGCGTGCAAGGCGGCAGTCAAGGCGGGCGACAGGCTCACGCCCGAAGAAATCGCGCACCTGCTGCACCTGCGGCAACTGGCCGAGGACTCGCACCACTGCCCGCACGGCCGACCAACCTCGCTGCTGTTCAGCCGTCACGAACTCGACAAGCAATTCCGCCGCGTGTGACACCGCACTGTCACTCGCGGGCAGTATCCCAGACGGCGAGTTGCTTTCCGGCCGTGACCAGGAGTTGGCCGTTCGCGGCGAATTCGATGACCGTGACCGGGCCGGAATGGCGACGCAACCCGAACAATTCCAGCCCCGTGCGGACATCCCACATCTTCACTTCACCGGTCGCCCCACCACTCACGAGCGTGCGGCCGTCGGGTGACACGCCAAGCCCCGTAACCCGGCCGACGTGGCCGTACAGCGTCAACTCCTCGCGGCCATCAGTCAGATTCCACACCCGCACCACGCCACCACGCCCGGCGATCGCGAGCCGAGGGGAATTTGGGAACAGCTTGAACACGGTCTGGGCGTCCGTGGCGACCATCATGAGGGGCTTCGACTCCCCAAGATTCCACGCTCCGACCTGCTCGTCAGATGCCGCCGCGATCGTGTACCCGTCGTTCGAAATCGCAACCCGACGGATGGAGCGTTTGTGTCCGAAATCGACCATGCCCAGTAGGTTGCCAACCCCCGCGTTCCAGACGAACACTCGCCCGCGGTCGTCGCCGACAGCAAGCGTCATCCCATCTGGGGCCAGGTCCACCGACGTGGCTACCGCTCCATCTGGCGGAACGAAGCGGGCTTTCTCCTTGGCGGCGTTTGGCTCTCGGATCACCGCTGCGGGCGCACGCATCTCGACGCCGAGCGTGGTCCCCTCGGCGCCGCCTTCCTTGAGAACTCGCATCGTGGCAATTTGCCCGGGCACGGACAGTTCGTTTGCCGTGCCGAAGTGCCACACCAACGCAAGGGCATCGGCGACATTAAACCACCGTCCATCCGGATGCACGCCGACAGCAGTGACCTCTGCCACCATCGAGGAAGCCCGCTCGCGCCCGTCGGACGGGAACTCCCACGAGCGAATCACGCCGTCATCCCCGGCGGTGAACAGCGTCTTGTGGTCGCGTGTGACGGCACCGGCTCGAACATCGCCGACATCGCCAGTGGGCAAGCCGCCCCACCGACCGTTACGGATGAGAATCCAGCCCGGCCCATCACCCGCCGCGAACCCCTGCTTGATGGGAACGACCCATTCGGCCGCCCCGCGAGTCGGAACTGCGCGACCATCGACAACCTCCATGAAGAGGCCGTTGCGGGATGCCGCCGCGTATTGCCGTCCACCGAGATCAAAGAGAGCGGTAACACGACCGGCGGAGCCGCCTTCCCCATCTTCCGGCTTCAAGTCCGCGGTAAGCCGCCGGACCTTCCCGCTCCCCAGACCGACGAGCACTGCACGGCCCGCCTCGCACACGGCAATCGCGGTGACAGGGTCGAGGCGTTCCAGTTGCACCGACCGGTTCTTGGTGGCATCGAGAAGGTGAAGTTCGAGGACTTCGCCGCGTTCGGTCCCCACCAGGGCGGTGTTGCCATCCTCGGACGTAGTGAGGCAACTGACATGCTTGCCGAGAACGCGGTGCGGTGGGGCCAGCGGCGTGATCTGCCCAATCGGATTCACCGCCCAGCCGAGGCCGGTTTCGACGCCCTTGGCCATCTCGCCCACGCTCAACAGGCGAGTATCACTCAGCGCGAACGCCAGGTGTGTCACGGCTTTGTCGTGCGCCTGCACGGAACTGAGTTGTTCGCCCGTGGCGCGGTCCCACACCGTCACGGAGCCATTGGCGTGGCCGCTGGCGAGCCGTGTCCCGTCAGCGGAAACGGCCAGCGCCGTCACGGCTCCCGCCGGGCACACGATTGTCAGGCGATCGGCTGCGATCAGTTTCGCCAGGTAACCGTAGGCAAAGTCTGTGCCCTGCCCGCCCATTTGGGCAAGCCGCCATGCTGTGTCCAGGTAGTCGGCGGCGGCTTTGCTATCGCCTGTTCGCCACGCCAGGAACGCGGACCGAACCGCCCTGGCGTAATCGCGGTACTGGTCGCCGCGGGTTCGCTCGGCCTGGGTTTGCAGCACACGGTCGCGGTCGGTCTGGAGTTTCCGCGTCTGCATGATGCTCAGCGAACCGAGCGCGAGCAGGATCGAAGCAATCGTGGTGACCATGACCAGCGCGACGGCCTGGTCGTTACGACGAAGCCAGCGGGCCGCACGGCCTGCCCACTTCAGCGGGCGGGCGAGCGTCGGCTTGTCGTCGAGGAAGCGGCGCAGGTCGTCCGCGAGGTCGATGGCGGTTCGGTATCGCTTCCCCGGCACGCGGTGCATCGCCTTCAGGCAGATCGCTTCCAGGTCACGCGGGACATCCTTCCGGAGGTGCCGCGGTTGGATGAGGTTGCCTTCAATCGACTGGCGAAGGACTTCCACATCCGACTCGCCCTCGTACGGAGCGCGGCCCGTGATCATCTCGTAAAGGATCACCCCGAGGGCGTACACGTCGGCGGCAGGCCCGACATCCGCGTGCCGGGCCTGGGCCTGCTCGGGTGCCATGTACTTCGGCGTGCCGAGGATTTGCCGCGTTGTCGTCTCGGAGGGGCCGCCGCGTTCGAGTAACTTCGCAAGCCCGAAGTCCACGATGCGAGGAATGAACTGATCGCCACGCAGCACGACGGAACCCGGCGGCGGTTCTTGCTCGTTCGGGTCGTCCTTCGTTGCCTGGAGGATGACGTTGTTGGGTTTCAGGTCGCGGTGCAACACGCCGCGGTCATGCGCGTGCTGGACGGCTTCGGCGAGGGTCGCGATCAACCGGGCCGTCTGGCGGATGGGAACGGGGAACGCCTGGCGGTCGAGCCACTGGCTGAGCGTCTGCCCAGGGCAAAACGCGGTGGCGATGAAGCAGATGGGGCCGATCTCGCCCGACTCATAAACGGGGACGAGGTTCGGGTGGTCGAATTCGGCCGCCGCGAGTGCTTCGCGGATAAGCCGCCGGCGAGCATCCTGGCTCAGCAACATCTCGGGGCGCGGAACCTTGAGAGCGACTTCGCGTTCGAGTTTCGGGTCGTAGGCGAGGAAGACGATGCCGCAACCGCCCTTACCCAACTGCCGGCGGAGTTCGAATCGCCCGACCCGGTGAGGGGCATCGGGGAGGGCAAACTTGCCAGACTTGGGCGCCCGAATCGAAACGACTGAATTCGGTTGGACGAAGAAATCGTCGAGAGGAACTTGGTTCGTAGCTTTCTCGGTCCCCGGCGCGATACCAGTGGGCGATCGCAGGTTCGCCGTGGGTACGCCGATGGTGGGCGCACCTTCGTCTGCACCGTCGATAGCCTGGTCGAACGCGGCCAGAAGCCTCGCCAGGTTTTCGTCCAGTTGGAACGAGTCAGCAGGGTCGTTCATCCGGTTAGCAAACGCGAGGACGTGAACCCGCGGTCACGAAAATGACCACCGAGAGAGTTTACCACGAGCATACCACCGCACAGTACCCGCATTTCATGAAAACTGTGTGTAGTTGTATCGGGGGCAAGCAAGATTGTGGGGATGACGGGATGTTGGGACGGTGGGATGTCGGGATGTCGGGAAGAGTGAAGAAATCGGGCAGGGGCAGGGGCAGGGGCACGGGCACGGAGAAAACGAAGAATCGGATGGGCACGGGCACCGAGAAAACCAGGATGGTAGGTTGTCTTTCCCCGCTTCTGCCCGTGCCCCTGCCCCTGCCCGATTTTCTGACTCCCGGAGGTTTTGTCACACCCGCCGTGCCCGTGCCCGATTTTCTGACTCCCGGTGGTATTGCCACAACCCCGTATCGGTATCCTAGTCCGTGCGTCCCCATGTTTGAGGTACCTCGTGAAAGCACTCGTCATTCAATCCGGCTTCGGACTCGATCACCTCGCGTTCGAGGAACGCCCCGGACCGGTGCCGGGTGTCAACCAGGTTCTGGTGCGGGTTCGGGCCGCATCACTCAATTACCGCGACCTGCTCATCGCCAAGGGCATCTACAACCCCAAGCTCAAGATGCCGCGTGTCCTGGGGTCCGACGGAGCCGGCGAGGTCGTCGCAGTGGGAGAAGGGGTCACGAAGTTCGCCCCTGGCGACCGCGTGGCGGGTTGTTTCATGCAGGGTTGGGTGAGTGGCCCCATCTCGGACGCCGCAGCAAAATCCACCCTCGGCGGCGACCTCGACGGCGTGCTCGCGGAACAAGTCGTGTTGCGGGAAGAGGGGTTGGTGAGCATTCCCGACTCGCTCACCTTCGAGGAAGCCGCAACGCTGCCCTGTGCGGCAGTCACGGCGTGGAACGCGCTCACGGGCGCGGGATGTGGCCCCGGGAAAACCGTCTTGCTTCAAGGGACTGGCGGGGTGTCGATCTTCGCCCTTCAGTTCGCGAAGGCACTTGGCGCTCGCGTGCTCATCATATCCGGGAGCGACGAGAAACTGACCCGGGCCTTCGCGATGGGCGCGGCCGCGGGGACGAACTACCGCACGAATCCCGCGTGGGACAAATGGGTTCGTGAGCTGACCGACGGCGTTGGTGTGGACATCGTGATCGAAGTCGGCGGGGCGGGAACGCTCGACAATTCCGTGAAGGCCGTCCGCATCGGCGGGCATGTCGCGTTGATCGGCGTGCTGTCGGGCGTGGGGACGTTCAACCCGATCTCCGTTCTGATGAAAGCCGTGCGGTTGCAGGGCGTGTTCGTCGGCTCGCGTACCATGTTCGAGGACATGAACCGCCTGATTACGGGCGAAAGCATCAAGCCGGTGATCGACAGGGTGTTCCCATTCGCCGATACCCCCGCGGCGTTCCACCATCTGGAGAGCGGCGCACACTTCGGCAAGGTCGTTGTGAAGATGTGATCTAAATAGCTCCCGCGGCGTTGAGTCGCAATCTCGACGCCAAATCGCAAACGTTTTGGTCGTCGTGTGATGTGGCGGATAATGCCATTCAAATAATCTTTCTTCCGGACAGATCTATGCTTCCATAATGGTTCCACGGATGGGTGGGAGTTTTGCGTGGAACCAAAATCTCCACAACAACTCGCTTGACTCCATCCGATCGTTGAACCCTGAATCCCGGGGTGTCTTCAGTTTTTGGCATTGTGGCGAGCGGGGGTGCGTAAGCCCCCCGAGTTCTTGTCTTCGCTCACACCTCGGGGGACTCACGTCCCCCGCTCGCCAAAAACTAAAAACTAAAGGCACACCCGGAATCCCACAGTCTGTTGACATTCCCCTGCCCGTTCCGAGAGTAATCTCGTTCTATCCCGACAGGAGGCAGATAAATGTCCATTCGCTTCTGCGTCGCGCTGGCGCTGGCGCTGGGCGCGGCAATCGCCGCCACCCCGGTCCCGGCTGCGGACGACGCTACCACTCAGGCTCTCCAAACCCTCAAACGTGTGGCCCGCGAAGGCAAGGGGAACGAGGACGCCGGCCCCGCGTGGAAGTCGCTCGTGAGCAAGGGCGGCCCGGCACTGATGCCCACACTCGAAGCGTTCGAGGACGGCAACACCACCGCGGCGAACTGGCTCCGCACCGCGGTCGATGCCATCACCGAGGCCGAGAAGACCGCAGGCCGAAAGCTGCCGGCCGACAAACTCGAAGCGTTCACCACGAACCCCAAGTTCGCCGCCGCCGCACGCCGCCTCGCCTACGAACTGCTCGTCGCACAAGACCCCAGCGCCAGGGGCCGCCTGCTTCCGGGGTTCGTGAACGACAAGTCGCTTGAACTGCGCCGCGACGCCATCGCCAACGAACTCGACATTCTCGAACGGGTCGCACGGCCAAGCATCAAGGCCGACCTGGAAAAGCTGTTCGCCGCGACGCGGGACAAGGATCAGGTGGAACTCCTCGCGAAGAAGTTGAACGAGAACGGCGGCAAGGCCAGCATCGCCGAGCACTTCGGCTTCGTGACATACGCCTCGCTCGTTGGGCCATTCGACGCCCCCGAAAGCAAGGGCTTCACCATCGCCTACCCACCGGAGAGCGCGAAGGACACCGGCGGAAAGTTCACGGGGAAGGACGCCGCCGAACTGAAGTGGGTCCCCGCCTCGACGGGCGACAAGTACGCCCTGTTCGACCTGAACAAGCTGCTCGGCAAGCACAAGAACTCTGTGGCGTATGCACTGGCGACGGTCGTCTCGGATCGCGAAACGCCGTGCGAGATTCGCGTCACGAGCTACACTTCGGTGAAGATCTTCCTCAACCAGAAAGAGCTGTTCGGCCGCGACGAGTACCACCACGGCACCCCGTTCGACGCGAACATCGGTCGCGGTACACTCCGCAAGGGCGAGAATGTGATCGTGCTGAAGATCTGCCAGAACAACCAGACCGAGAGCTGGGCACAGAACTGGCAATTCCAGATGCGAGTGTGCGACGACACCGGTGGCCTGATTCCCGGCGTGACGCAACTCAGCACCGACGGCAAATCCGTCCCACTCGGCTTCAGTCTGCCACAGCCCGCGAACAAGGAGGAGAAGAAGTGAATCGTTACATCCTGACGACTTTGTTCGCCCTGGCACCAACCGTCACGCTCTCCGCAAGCGACTGGCCGCAGTTCCGCGGACCGAACGCGACCGGCGTGAGCGACGAGAAGAACCTGCCGACGGAGTGGTCGAAGACCAAGGGAATCGCGTGGAAGGCCGACCTGCCGGGTCGCGGAGCGTCGTCGCCGGTGATCGTCGGCAACCGCGTGTACGTCACGTGCAGTTCGGGCACCCGCGACGACCGCTTGCACGTCCTGTGCTTCGATGCAGCAACGGGAAAGCAACTGTGGCACCGGCAACTTCAGGCCACGGGCAGCACTGCGTGCCACCCGAAAACCTGCATGGCCGCGAACACCCCGGTCGCGGATGAAACCGGCGTCTACGCCCTGTTCGCAACCGGCGACATGGCGGCGTTCGATGCCGACGGCACGCTCCGCTGGTATCGCTCACTGGTGGGCGACTACCCGACAATCACCAACGCGGTCGGCATGGCGTCGTCCCCCATCCTGGCAGCGGGGCGATTGATCGTGCCGATGGATAACGCGGGCGAATCGTTCCTCGCGGCACTCGACACGAAGTACGGCAAGAACGTGTGGAAGGTGGAACGCCCTCGCGTCATCAGTTGGACGACGCCGCTGGTTCGCACGGTCGGGAACGCCACCGAGTTGCTGTTCGCCGGCCCGAAGGGCTTGACCAACTACGACGCAACGACCGGCGAGACCCGCTGGACGTTCAAGGAAGGTGGCGGCTCCGTTCCGGTCGGCACGCTCGACGGCGATTCGATCTACCTGCCCGTTGGAGGCGTGAGCCGCTTCAAGATCGACGCGAAGGGAATAGCCGAGAAGCCCGAATGGGCGGCACGCGATGCCCGGTCGAGCTATTCATCACCACTACTGTACTCCGGCAAGGTTTACACCACGGACGGCCAGGGTTTCATCACATGCGTCGATGCCAAGAGCGGGAAGCAAAATTACAAGGAGCGCGTGAAGGGAGCGTTCTCGGCGTCGGCCGTGGCCGCGGAGGGAAAGGTGTACTTCCTGAACGAGACGGGGATCTGCACGGTGCTGGACGGGAAGTCGGACGCTTTCGAGGTGATCTCGACGAACGATTTGGGTGAAACAACTCTGGGCACACCCGCCATCGCGGGGGGTCGCATCTTCATCCGCAGCGACAAGGCGATTTATGCAATCGGGAAGTGACCCAAGAACAGCAAGGCCGCGACGAGTTGTGAAGCTCGTCGCGGCCTTGCTGATGAATCACTTCGCTGGGATCAGAACGGTGTCGATCACGTGGATCACGCCGTTGCTGGCCTTGATGTCAGCCTTGGTGACGGTTGCGTCGCCAATCTTGACGCCGTCCTTGCCCGCCTGAACCTTGAAGCCATTCACTTCCTTGCCGTCGAACGCGATGGCGTCCTTCGCCATGACTGCCTTCTCTACGATGACGTGGGCCAACAGAATCTTCTTGAGGAGTTCCTTGTCCTTCATCACGGCTTCGAGCTTGTCCTTCGGGATCTTCTTGAAGGCTTCGTCAGTCGGTGCGAACACGGTGAACGGCCCCTTCCCGCTGAGGGTTTCGACCAAGCCGGCTTCCTTCACAGCGGCCAGCAGGATGGTGTGATCCTTCGAAGCGACGACGATTTCAGCGATCGTCTTCTTGTCTTCGGCGGTGGCGGTGGCTGCGAACCCGAGGCTCATTGCAAGAGCGGCGGCGAAGAAGAACTTGACCTTCATTACGTCATCTCCAATTTGTGGTTTGCCGCTGGGAGAAGACCCATCACGGCGAGTCATAGTAGGCAAGTGCGGAACCGGCTCGACCAACTAATCCGCGAAATTCTCCAGGTATTCACAAAGCGGCTCACTGCGGTTCTCGTCGGAACCTCACCTTGCCTACAATAACCACCTGTTCACTTGCGACCGCGTGAGCAACCGATGCCAAAGACACCCACGGATGGGCCAGCCCAGCCCCGACTGTTCACGGCTACTGTGTTCGAAGGTTTCGGAACCTCGCTGTTCCGACCGGCCGATGAACCGATCGTCGGCCGCAAGTTTCGCTCGAAGCAACCGTCTCGTCTTCGCAAGCAAGTCCGCACGCACGCACCGCGCACGCCCGGCGTGTACGGCATGATCGACGAACGTGGCCGACTCGTGTACGTGGGCAAGGCGAAGAACCTCCGTGCCCGGCTTCTGAGCTACTTCCGGACCAACAGTCGCGACCCGAAGGCGGGGAAGATCATCCGCCACACCCGCGTCCTGGTGTGGGAGCAAATCGGGGACGAACTCGCCGCGCTGCTTCGCGAACTGGAACTGATCCAGACTCTGCGACCCAAGTTCAACGTCCTCGGCGTGCCCGGCCTTCAGCGGCACCACTACATCTGCGTGGGCAAGTCCCCCGCCCCGCAAGTGTTCGTCACGAACAAACCGACCGGCAAGGAACTCGGCATCTACGGGCCGCTCGTGAAGCGGAACCGTTCCGAGGACGCCGCCCGCCGCCTGAACGACTGGTTCAAGCTGCGCGACTGCCCGCAAACCGTGCCGCTGTCGTTCGCCGATCAGCCCGATTTGTTCGTGCAGGATCGCGCCGCGAAATGCTTGCGGTTCGAGTTGGGGCTGTGCCTCGGCCCATGCGCCGGTGCCTGCACCCGCAAGGAGTATGGTGCCGGAGTACGAGGGGCGAAGGGGTTCCTCGACGGCCGCGACCGCACCATTCTGGCGACGCTGAATCGACTCATGGCTGATGCTGCCGCGAACTTCGAGTTCGAGAAGGCGACCGCGATGCGGGACCGGTTGCAGACTCTCGAATGGCTCGACGCACGACTCACGCTCTTGCGACAGGCACGCACGAAGAACTCGTTCGTCTACCCGCTCGTGGGCCACGACGGCCGCGAACGCTGGTACCTGATACATCGCGGGCAGGTGCGGGCCGTGTGCTTCACGCCGACGACAGACGATGAGCGTGCCCGCGCCGCGGCACTGACCGCAGCGACGTTCGGCGTGGGTCCGGCGTCGCCGGTGCTGACCGGCGGCGCAGTGGATAGCGTGCTACTGGTGGCAGCGTGGTTCCGCAGGAACGCGGGCGAGGATGCAAAACTGATGAGCCACGGGGTTTATCCCCGTGGTCTTGAAAACTGCAAGGAACCACGGGGATAAACCGGATAAACCCCGTGGCTCATCAGCGATCACGTCGTGTACAGGGCTGGCATCAGTGGCCACACATAAAAGCTCAGAATCATGCAACCCGCGATGATCGCCGCGAACGAGCCGATCAACTGTGAGAAGACTGCCTGGAGGTTCCCGCTGTAACGGTCGCCCGACCGCTCGATTGCCGTCATACCCCACCCGCCGAGCAGTGCGGCAACAATCCCCAGCACGAACGGAATCACGAACGCGATAATTTGCAGGGAGTAGTTCGCGATCTTCGACCGCGAGGTGAGTGCGATCATCTTGCTGTCGATCCGGCCGCCGAACACGGTCGTTTCTCCGCGGGCCAGTGCCCGGTCGTACCAGCGAGTCGGTTCGCCCGGCAGCCCGGCGGAACCGCGTGCTTCCCGCAGCGGACTACCGGCGAGATGCTTCTCGGCGTACAGCGATCCGTAGAACGCCAGCACGATCGAGACCAGCGCCATGATGAACCCGCTCATCGCGAGTGGGTGAACCGGCAACTTCGTTGCTGCTGCTTGTGCTGCCATCAACTTGCCCTCAACTCGCTGCAACCGCTGGCCTGAGCACACCCTCTCGGGTAACGTGTCGGAATTGCTTCCTCTCCCGAGCCGCGAATGACTCCCACGCCCGACCCGATTCGCCCGTCGTCACCCTCCCCGTGGAGGTGGTGGGTGTGCCTGTTGCTGATGCTGGCGACCGTTATCAACTATATGGACCGCATGGCGCTAAACCAAATGGCGCGGCGGATCAAAGTCTACTTCGAGATGGACAACACGGAGTACAGCCTGCTCGAAAGCGCGTTCTCCATCGCGTTCGCGATCGGTGCCGTCACGACCGGCTACATCGTGGATAAGGTGAGCGTTCGCTGGGTATACCCCGTGATGGTGCTGGGTTGGTCGGCGGCGGGCGTACTGACGGGCTTCGCGTCCGGCTTCTGGATGCTGCTGAGTTGCCGGTTCGCCCTCGGGTTGTTCGAGGCCGGCAACTGGCCGTGCGGGATGCGCACGACGCGGGCCGTGCTCAGCCGCGAGGAGCGGTCGCTGGGGAATTCGCTGTTCCAGAGCGGTACCGCCCTCGGAGCAGTGATCGCGCCGCTCCTCATCCTGGCGCTATTGCGGTCGGCCGATCCCGGCGAACCGATGCGGAACGCGATGATGTCCGTGACCGGTGGCACGTTCGCGGCCGTTTCCGATGCCCCAACCGACACGTGGAAGTATCCGTTCCGCGTCATCGGGTCGCTCGGCGTTGTCTGGATTGTGTTGTGGTTCCTGACGGTGCCGCGTGCGATGCTTCGTCCTGCGGAAGAGTCAGTCGCCAGCGCCGGGATCGTCAAGTTCCGCGACGTGCTTCGAGACACGCGGTTCTGGATTCTGTTCGCAATGGCCATCTCCATCAACATCACCTGGCACGGCTACCGCACCTGGCTACCGCTCTACCTCCAGGAGCAACGCGGTTTCAACGAACGCGAGATGAGCCAGTTCACGACGTTCTACTACATCATCGCGGACATCGGTTCGTGGACGGTCGGCGGCGTCACGTTGATTCTGTGTCGCCGAGGGATGCTGGTTCACCGGAGCCGCACGCTGGCGTATGGTGTGTGCGTTGCGCTGACCTCGACGACGCTGGCCGTGCCGTTCCTCCCCGATGGCTGGCCACTGCAAGTCGGCGTGCTGCTCATCGCGTTTGGCGCAATGGGCCTGTTCCCGACGTATTTCGCACTGACACAGGAGTTGTCGGCGGCTCACCAGGGGAAGGTGTCCGGATCGCTGGGGATGTCTGCACACCTGGCGTTGGCGATGATTTACCCCGTCGAGGGCTTTATCAACGACGCCACGAAGTCGTACGAAATCGTCCTCGGTGGCATCGGTGTGGCCCCGCTCGTGGCGTTCGGGTTGATGCTGTGGTTCTGGCCGAGCGACGAGCCAGCCGAGGCCGCCCCGCCCGCGGTCACATAACGGTTTATCGCCACGCCGTTTGTTTGCCTGGTGGAATTCCCGGGGGACTCACGCCTACGATTCGGTAAACTGTCCGTAACCTCGCTGCTGGAAAAGCGAGGTGCCGGCAGTCACCGGATGACAGTAATGACGTCGCTCCTTCCCACGCATCGAACGATCGCCACCAACATCACGACCACACACGCTCGTTCGCGCAAGGCAATCGTGATCGGTGCCGGCCCCGGCGGGTTGGCAGCCGCCTTGTTGCTTGCACGCGGTGGGATGCAGGTTCACGTCGTCGAGCGACTGCCCCGCGTTGGTGGTCGCTGCTCAGCGATCGAGTCGGACGGTTACCGCTTCGACCTCGGGCCGACGTTCTTCCTTTATCCGCGTGTTCTCGAACGCATCTTCAAACTCATCGGGCGGGATTTGCATCGCGAAATCCCGATGGTCCGGCTCGACCCGCAGTACCGCATCGCGTTCGGCAGCGGCGGCCAGCTCGATTGCACGCCGAACGTGCCACGCCTCGAAGCCGAGGTGGCCAAGCTCAGCCCAACCGATGCGGGCAACCTGCAACGGTTTCTCGACGAGAACCGGGTGAAGCTTGAAAAGTTCCGGCCAACGCTCGAAAGCCCATTCCTGAGCTGGCGGAACCTACTCAGTTGGGACCTCATCAAGCTGCTGCCAACCCTACGGCCGTGGCAATCGCTTGATAGCGAACTGGGGCGATACTTCTCGGACGAGCGAATCCGACTCGCGTTCTCGTTCCAGTCGAAATACCTGGGGATGTCGCCGTTCAACTGCCCGAGCCTGTTCTCGATCCTGTCGTTCCTCGAATACGAATACGGCGTGTGGCACCCGATCGGCGGGTGCGCCGCGGTGAGTGAAGGAATGGCCCGCGTAGCCCGCGAAATGGGCGTGACCTTCTCGTTCGGCGAGGAAGTGAACGAAGTGATGTTCGAGGGCCGCCGTGCCGTGGGGGTCAAAACAAACGAGGGCGAGTATCGTGGCGATGCGGTCATCATCAACGCCGACTTCGCACACGCGATGAAGAAGCTCGTGCCCGACCGCCTGCGGAGCCGCTGGACCGACGCGAAGATCGAGAAGAAGAAGTTCTCGTGCTCCACCTTCATGATGTATCTCGGCCTCGAAGGGAAGCAGGATCACGTTCCGCACCACACGATCCACTGTGCGGCTGACTACGCCACGAACCTCGCGGACATCGAACAGCGACACGTGCTCTCCGAAGACCCGTCGTTCTACGTCCAGAACGCCAGCGTCACCGACGACACACTTGCACCCAAGGGAAACAGCACGCTTTATGTGCTCGCACCCGTGACACATCAGCATCCGAACGTGGACTGGGCGAAGGAAACCCCCGCGTTCCGTGCAAAGCTCCTGGGCCAACTCAAGAAGATCGGCCTGACCGATGTCGAGAAGCGGATTCGCTTCGAGAAGGTCGTGACGCCGGCCGACTGGGAGAACTCGTATTCCGTGTATCGCGGGGCGACCTTCAACCTGGCGCACACCTGGAAGCAAATGCTCCACCTGCGGCCACGCAACCGCTTCGAGGATGTCGACGGCATGTATCTCGTCGGCGGTGGAACGCACCCGGGCAGCGGGCTTCCCGTCATCTACGAATCGGCCCGCATCACGAGTCGACTGCTGCTCGCGGACCTCGGCCACGACACGGAATGGCTCGGCAAGCCCGGCGCGAAGGAACTGCCTACCGCCGTGCCGGTGGGTTGAATACACTGCCGGAATCCGGGTGCCCATGGAGAATTTGGCACCGG
This sequence comes from Planctomycetaceae bacterium, assembly GCA_013823135.1. Taxonomy (GTDB): domain Bacteria; phylum Planctomycetota; class Planctomycetia; order Gemmatales; family Gemmataceae; genus Gemmata. Next base: position 14,966 of record PNLP01000044.1, on the reverse strand, counting down.
GAGGGCGAGGCTCCTGCCGAGCCGGGATATTTCTCACGAAAACGGCTCGGCAGGAGCCTCGCCCTCCCAGTTGGGTGCATTTGCTACGCTGGAACAGGTAACAGGAGGCGGCGGTGGAATCCACGAATGAGGAACGGAATCGGGTCGGCGTCATCGGCAGCGGGTTGGCCGGGCTGTCCGCGGCGTGCGTGTTGGCAGCGCGTGGGTATCAGGTCGTCGTGTTCGAGAAAAGCCCGTGGCTCGGTGGCAAGGCGGCCGTGCTGAGCGAAGCCGGATTCCGCTTCGACATGGGGCCGACGATCCTCACAGTTCCCGGCGTGCTCAAGCGAGTCTTCGAAGAGGCCGGCCGCGACATGGCCGACTACCTCGACCTCATTCGCCTCGACCCGCAATGGCGTTGTTTCTTCACTGATGGCTCGGTTCTGGATCTCGTCGAGAACGTCAGTGACATGGCGCTGTCACTCGACAAACAACTACCTGGCACCAACTCCGGCAGCGGCTACCGCGATTTCGTCAACTACTCCGAGCGCCTGCATCGCATCTCCGAGCGATACTACTTCTGGAAGTCGATCGGCGGCATCGGCGACATGATGGACCCGAAGTTCGGCTTCTCGTTCGAGATTCTCGGAGACGTATTGCGGATGCGAATGGGCCGGTCGGTCGCCAGCACCGTTCGCAAATACAACCCCGATCCGCGTGTCTCGCAGATGCTCGACCACTTCACGCAGTATGTGGGTTCATGTCCCGAGCAGTCACCTGCTGTGCTGTGCAGCATCGCCCACATGCAGACGCAAGAAGGAATCTGGTATCCGCGTGGCGGGACGCGAGCCGTGCCCGAGGCGCTCGTCAAGTTGGGTGAGGAATTGGGCGTCGAGTATCGCACGGAAACCGGGATTGCCCGCGTGCGGGTCGAAGGGAGCCGCGTTACCGGTGTCGAGACCGAATCGGGCGAAGTGATCGAACTCGCAGCAGTTGTGTCGAATGCGGACAGCGTGCGAACCCACCGCGAACTCCTGGCCGAATCTGCACCGAAGGTGTCGCGGAAGTTCGAACGCCGCCGTGGATACGAAGCTGCGTGCTCCGGTGTCGTGCTGTATCTCGGGCTGAACAAAGCCTACGATCACTTGCTGCACCACGACTTCGTCTTCTCACGCGACCCGCACGAGGAATTCGAGTCCATCTACCGTAAAGGCGAACCCGCACCGGACCCCACCTGCTACCTCGCCTCCACCGCACGCACGGAACCGGAGACCGCGCCGCCGGGTGGCGATGCTCTCTACGTGCTGGTTCACACGCCCTACCTGCGACCGCACCACGACTGGAAGCGGATGCTGCCGGAGTATCGCCGCGTCATCATCGAGAAGCTCAAGACCACGGGAAAGATGCCGGACATCGAGAGCCGTATCGTGTACGAATCGGCGCTCACACCGCAGGATATCCACGATCGTTACCGTGTGCTCAACGGCGCGATTTATGGGTTGGCGAGCCACGGGAAATGGAACGGCGCGTTCAAGCCCGCGAACCGCTCGCGTGACCTCAAGGGCTTGTACCTCGCGGGCGGTGCGGCACACCCTGGCCCGGGTATGCCGATGGTGCTCATGTCGGGCTGGATTGCCGCGGATTCGCTCGATCAGGACAAGATCGCTCCGAAGGGCGAGCGGCGGCTCTGCGATGTCTAACGATCGTTTGGCTGGCGGCGCGGAGTTGCCTCACCGATGGCTGTGGCTGTTCCGCCTGTTCCGGTGGTACGCACGCCGCTACGTGCCCAAGCACTTCCACGCGGTCCGACTCTCGAAGACCGGATTGCCATTCCCACCGAGTGACCGTGAACCGCTGCTGATCGTGCTCAACCACCCCGCGTGGTGGGACCCCATGATTTGCATGGTGATGTCGAACTTCATCGCGGATCGCGACCAGTTCGCCGCAATCGACGCCGAGGCCGTGAAGCAGTACGCGGCGTTCAAGAAGATGGGCTTCATCCCCGTGGACACGAAGACGCTCCGCGGCGCGGCCGAGTTCGTGCGACTTGGCACAACGATCCTGTCGCAACCGAACCGCGTGTACTGGGTCACGGCTCAGGGTCGCTTCACGGATGTTCGCGAACGCCCGCTGGCGATCAACGCGGGTGTCGGGCACCTCGCGGCCCGGCTCACTTCTGGCGCAGTGCTGCCGCTGGCACTCGAATACACGTTCTGGACGGAGAGCACGCCCGAGGCACTCGTGCGAGTCGGCGAACCACTGCGAATCACGGAGCACCCTGGCCTTTCGGGCAAGGAATGGACGGCGTTGATTGAAGCGGCGATGACGCGAAACCTCGACACGCTAAACGCCGAAGCAGTATCGCGTGCCCCCGAGCGGTTCACGGTGTTACTCTCGGGCAAGGCAGGCGTTGGCGGCCCTTACGACTGGTGGCGGCGCTTCAAGGCGTGGGCCCGCGGACGCAAGTTCGATCCGTCGCACGGCACCGAGGAGGCGCGGCCGTGATCGAATTCGCGTGGATTTGCCTTGGCTGTGCCACCGTGCCCGCAACGCTCTACTTGTGGAACTCATTCCTGTTCCGCGAACCGCCGCCGATCAGTGACACCGAGTTGTCACTTCAGGCAATCTCCGTGCTCATCCCGGCACGCAACGAGGAAATCGGCATCGCCGCGTGCCTGGAATCCGTGCTCGCGGCGCAGCATGTCGAACTCGAAGTGATCGTTCTCGACGACTCCTCCACCGATAGCACCGCCGAGATCGTTCGCGAGATCGCAGCCAAGGATTCCCGGCTGCGATTAGAAACCGCCCCGCCCCTTCCCGAAGGTTGGTGCGGTAAGCAAGCGGCGTGTTTCGCACTGTCCAAGCACGCCCGGCACGACGTGTTCACGTTCCTTGATGCCGACGTACGACTGGAACCCGAAGCCCTCGCACGCATGGCACTCTTCCTGAAGCAAAGTCAATGCGCGCTCGTCAGCGGCTTTCCGCGACAAGAGACGGGCACAGTCCTTGAGAAGTTGCTGATCCCGCTCATCAACTGGTTGTTGCTGTGTTGGCTCCCGCTGTGGGGAATGCGACACTTCCGCTGGTCCGCGTTCGGTGCAGGTTGCGGGCAGTGGTTCATGACCACTCGCGCTGCCTACGAGAAAGTTGGCGGTCACGCGGCGGTGAAGACATCACTGCACGACGGACTCACGCTACCGCGAGCGTATCGCCGTGCCGGGTTCTTCACCGACATCTGCGACGCAACAAACCTGGCGACGTGTCGCATGTATCGTTCCGGTTCCGCGGTGTGGAACGGGCTCGCGAAGAACGCCCGCGAAGGGCTGGCTTCCGCGGGGCAGATCGGCTTCTGGTCCGTGGTGTTGCTGTGCGGGCAAGTGCTCCCGTTGCCACTAATGCTAGTTACTTCGATTGATCACGATGTTGAGTCGCGTTTGATCTTTGGTGCCGCTGCAGTACTTTCGTTAATCGTCCGCACTCGCCTGAACCGGCGGATGAGTGAGACAGCAGCCCGTTCAAACCCCCTCATATCACATCCCGTCGGGGTTCTGCTTTTGCTCGCGATTCAGTGGTACGCGATCATTCGCGCAATTCTCGGAAAGCCGATCGGGTGGAAAGGTCGCACCCACCCCGGCCTATCATCAGGTAACGCACCACGTTCAACCTGACGGCGGCGAGCTATGCCCGAAATCCCCTCTTACGTCATCGTCGGTGCCAGTGGCGGCATCGGCTCCGCGCTGTGCCATCAACTCGCGGCCCGCGGCCCCTGTCGGCTCATGCTCGCCGCACGCAACGAGGCCCGCCTCGCTCAACTCGCCGCGGAGTTGCAGGTCGAGCATCGGGTGCCGCCGGCCGTCTCGTGTCACGCGATGGATGCCCTGAACAGCGAGGAAGTGGCCGCAGTGTTCGCGGCGGCGACGGCCGAGTTTGGGCCGCTCAGCGGTGCTGTCAACCTGTGTGGGTCGATCCTGTTAAAGCCCGCCCACTCGACCAGTGATCGCGAGTTCGCCGACACGCTTGCCGCGAATCTCGTGACCGCGTTCAACGTCTTGCGTGCCGCCGCGCGAAGCATGACCGGGGGCGGTTCCGTCGTGCTGGTATCGAGTGCCGCGGCCCGAATCGGCCTGGCCAACCACGAGGCCATCGCCGCTGCCAAGGCCGGAGTGACGGGCCTCGTGCTCTCCGCCGCCGCGACCTACGCCTCACGTAACCTGCGTGTGAACGCCGTGGCTCCGGGGTTGGTTCGCACGCCACTCGCCGAGAAAATCACGAGCAACGAAGCGTCTCTCAAGGCGTCCACTGCGATGCACCCGCTCGGGCGGATTGGCGAGCCGAACGACGTGGCAGGGGCAATCGCCTGGCTCCTCGACCCCGCGACGACCTGGGTCACGGGCCAGATCATCGGCGTGGATGGCGGTCTCGCATCCATCCGCGGGAAGTGACAACGCGATGTCACTCGCCGAAATCCTTCTGCTGACGAACGCCGCCGCGACGTGGTTCATGTGCGGCGTCATCTGGTTCGTGCAACTTGTCCACTACCCGCTAATTCGCGATTACGACCGCACTGCGTTCCCCTCTGTCATGCTCGCCCACCAGAACCGGACACTTCGAATCGTGTTCCCGGCCATGATCGCCGAACTCATCACAGCTCTTGCATTACTCATCTGGACCCCAGTCGGGGTTCCCGTGTGGATGCCGTGGGTGGGTGCGGTGCTCGTCGGCGTGTGGGGATTCTCAACGGTGCTGGTGCAGGTTCCCGCCCACGAACGGCTTGCCGCCGGCGGGTTCGACGTGAACCTCCACCGGCGGCTGGTACTCTCGAACTGGCTGCGAACGGCAGCGTGGTCGGCTCGCGGCGTGCTCTGCTTCGCGATGATTGCGTGCGTCCTCGCTGGACGATGACGGTCACACGTCCAATTTGTCCGCGTCGGCGTGCTCGGCCTTCTCCATGATGAACTTATAGCGGTGCTCCGCTTCTTTACCGAGCAACTCCATGAACGCCTGATCGGCATCAATGGGGTTGTCGGTGTCCACCTTGAGCAGGATACGGAACTTCGGATCGAGCGTTGTGCGTGCGAGGTCTTTCGCATCCATTTCGCCCAAGCCTTTGAACCGTGTCTCTTCCACCTTCGCGTTCGCCTTCAACCCAGCCTTGATCTCCGCCTTGTGGGCATCATCGCGTGCCCAGAGTGTTTCCTTGCCGACGTTCAGGCGGAACAGTGGCGGTTGAGCAATGTAAACGTGTCCGCGCTTCACCAACTCGTGCATGTGACGGAAAAAGAAATCGAGGAGCAGCGTGCTGATGTGGCAACCGTCCGAGTCGGCATCCATGAGCAGGATGATCTTGCCGTAACGAAGCCCTTCGTAGTGGAACTTTTCGCCGGCTCCGGTGCCGATGGCAGTCACGAGGTCCGCGATTTCCTGGTTCCCCAGTGCCTTCGCGGTGGTCTGTTCCTCGCAGTTGAGAATCTTGCCCCGCAACGGTAGCACGGCCTGCGTGACGTTGTTCCGCCCCTGCTTCGCGGAGCCGCCGGCCGAATCACCTTCGACGATAAAAAGCTCGGTTTCTTCCCAGTTCGTGGACTTGCAATCCGCCAGTTTGCCGGGCAGGCTCAGTCGCTTGCTACCGGGTGCTTTCCGCTTGACCTCGGTGACCGCGGCGCGACTCGCTTCGCGTGCCCGTGCCGCAAGAACAATGCGCCCGACGATCGCGTCCGCCGCAGTCTTGTTGTTGTTCAGCCACGCTTCAAGTGCGGGGCGAACGAAGTTATCGACTGCACCTTCCACGTCCGGATTGTTGAGGCGTTGTTTGGTCTGCCCCTCGAACTGTGGCTCGCGAACGAACACCGACAACACCGCGACGACACCCTCGCGGATGTCTTCTGCCGTGATTTTCAGTCCCTTCACCTTGATGTCGTGCGTCTCGATGTAACTGTTCACGGCCTTGCGAAGCGCGCTCTTCAGGCCGTTCTCGTGCGTGCCACCGTTGGGCGTGCGGATGCCGTTGACGTACGAGCGATACGTTTCCTCGGTCGATTCGGTCCACTGAAGCGCGACCTCGATCTTGCTGCCGGTGTCGCGTGATGCCGAGAACGCGGCCTCTGTCACACTCGGCTTCTGGGCGTCGGTCACGAGTTTGGTGAGGAACGCGGGCAACCCGCCGGGGTTCGCCAGTTCCAGCGTCTCGCCCGTCACCTCGTTCTTGTAGGTGATGTGCAACCCGCTGTGGATGAACGACATATCTTCGAGGCGAGCCTTCAGCACGTCGCCATCAAACTTCACATGCTTGAAGATACTCTCATCAGGCTCGAAATAGATGCTGGTGCCGTGGCCTCGGAACGGCCCGATCTTCTCGATCTTCCCGAGCGGCGTTCCCTTTGCGAACGACTGCTGATACTCGAAACCATCGCGTTTCACTGTGGCGACGAGTTTCTTCGAGAGCGCGTTCACAACGGATGCACCCACGCCGTGCAAGCCACCGGAATGCATGTAGCCGCTGTCGGTCTCACCGAACTTGCCGCCCGCGTGGAGGACGGTAAGCACCAGTTCCAGGCCGCTTTTCTTGTGCTTGGGGTGGATATCCACGGGGATGCCACGACCATTGTCGGCGACCGTCAGGGCCGTGCCAGATTTGTGCAGCGTCACCTGAACATGGTCCGCGAAGCCGTTGATGTATTCATCCACGGCGTTGTCGAGGATTTCCCACGCGAGGTGGTGTAACCCCTTGTTATCGACGCCGCCGATGTACATGGCGGGCCGCTTCCGGACGGGTTCGAGCCCTTCCAGAACCTGGATATCTTCGGTGCGGTACGCCGCGAGTCGTGGTGCTGGCACTGCGCTCATATTCGTAGGCCCTGGCTCATGTCACGGGTACGTTCGGTGTGCGATTACTGGTAGTACTTCTTGGAGACGATCTCACCGGTGACGGCGTCGATCACATAGTGTGGCCTACCACCAGCGTGCCGTGGCTTACGCATCTGATACTCCACGTGCCATCCGTCATTATGCAGTGAAACCTCAAGAGTGAGGTCGTCCAAGTTCCTGTACACCGGCAGAGCATCAGCCTCGGCAATTGCGATCGCTTGTTGACGAGAGATCGTTGGTATTGTCATTACAGCAGACATCATGACACCTCTCACAGGGGATATCCGGCTGAACCACCGAGGCCACCTACCCGACGGTCTGGACCAACGACGAACACTCCAATCTCCGAAACTACGAACCACGGAACTCCAGATTCCTGGGCTTCTCTCCGATCAGCTGGAATGGGTTCTGGATCCCAGCCAATCGCAATCGGATTCGGATGTGTGTGGTACGTGCCGACGAGAAAGCATCCAGGGAGTTTTGGTGGATGCGTGAGATCCAAGACTCGGAGCTCGCCTGGCAGGGTTCGCCGCACCAACACCTCACCGGTCGTCGGGTCGCAATAGATGTAGCCACCCTCCTCGTGTCGCAGTGCCGGGTCATCAGGGAACGAATCCGCCCAGGCGGCCGCGAAGGCGGCTTGCACCGTCGGGTGCTGTTGCAACTCCGTTGCGGTCGGGGCTTCCGGGTTCATCGCGGCTCACTCGTCGGCCTTGGGCTTCACCTTTCCTTCCACCTCGTCCCAGTTCACCAACTCGATGGCCGGCGGGATTACCTTGTTGAAGCGTGTGCGTTCGCCGGGCTTAGCACCCATGCCGCCGCGTTTCTGCGACTTGATCGCACCTGGCCCGAAATCCTGCTGCTTCCCCTTCTCCGTCTCCAGCACGATCTTGTCGAAACGGCCGCCAACCAGCACGCCGCCGATGCAGTCCTCACCTTCTTCCAACTTGATCCCGACCACACCGCGACCCACGCCCGACAGGATGCTTACGTCCTCCACCGGGAAGTGGATCAGATGCCCGCTGCGCGACGCCAGCATCACCCCGGTTTCGTCGCCGACGAGCCGCACCATTACCACCTTCTGTCCCTCATCCAGTTTCACGAACCGGCGACCCGACTTCGTGGACTCGGAACGGAACGCCGTCAGTGGCAGTCGCAGCACGTTCCCTGCGCTCGTTGCCACGAGAATGTACGGCCCCGAAGGTGTGTCGCCCTTCGCGGGCAAGTCGGCAGGCGTGAAACGCGGGTCGGTGGTCACGGCTCCGATCACCTTCACCTGATCCGCAAGGCGGAAGAACTTCGTGATCGGTTCGCCATATCCCGTAGTCGCCGGCACCTCGTTCATCCGCATCGTGTACGCGGTGCCGTCATCGGCGAAGAACACGACGTGATCCAGCGTGCTGCCGGGAATCACAGCGACAACCTCATCTCCCTCACGGACGCGAGTCGATTCGATTGCGGCGAGTTTGCCGATGCGCTTCAGCCAACCGTCGCGGGTTAGCACCACGTTCGTGTTCTCGCGAACGATGTAGGCTTCTTCGCTGAACGTCAGCACGTCTTCGTCGGAAGCCATGCGCGTCTTACGGCGCTCGGGGAACTTCTCGACGAGCGCTTCGAGCTCGCCCTTGATGACGTTCCACAGTTTCTTCTCGGATGCCAGGATCGTCTCGATCCGGTCGGCCTCCTTCTTCTTCTCGGCCAACTCGTCGAGGATCTTCTTGATCTCCATCTGCGCGATCTTGTAAAGCTGCGAATCCAGGATCGCGGTGACCTGCTCGTCGTCCAGCTTGAACGTGTTCTTCAGCTTCTCAGCGGCGTCTGGCTTGCCCGTGCTCTCGCGGATGATCTTGATTGCCTTATCGAGCGCGTTGAAGATGATCGCGAAGCCTTCGAGGATGTGGATTCGCCGCTTCAACTGCCGCAACTGATACTCGAACCGGCGGCGCACGGTGGCGAGCCGGAAGTCGAGGAACAGTTGCAGCATCTCCTTCAGGCTCAGGCCGTCGCGGGGCACCATCGCCTTGCCCGCGGGGCTCGGGACCAGCGCCGTCATGTTGTACGAGAACGTCTTTTGCAGTTCGGTGTGCTTATAGAGATACGCCATCACGAGGTTCGGGTCGGTGCCGGGCTTCACCTCCAGCACGAGTCTCAGTCCGTCTTTCTCGTTCGACTCGTTCGACTGACCGGTGAGTTGCGGTAACTTCCGGTCTTCGATGATGGTGGCAATCGTCCGCTCAAGCTCGCCCTTGTCGATGCCGTACGGAATCGACGTGACGGCAATCTGCGTGCGGCCCTTTTCGAGCTTCTCTTCCTTCCACTCGGCCTGAACCTTGATGGTGCCGTGGCCTTCCTCGTAGATGCGGCGAAGCGTCGAGCGGTCGGTCACAATCTTGCCGCCAAGCGGGAAGTCTGGCCCCTTGATCTTGTCCATCAGAACGGCGACAGTGGCGTCCGGGTTCTCGATGAGAACGACAGCCGCACGGAGCACTTCGGAGAAGTTGTGCGGTGGAATGTTCGTCGCCATGCCCACGGCGATGCCCGACGTGCCATTCACCAACAGGTGTGGAAACTGCGCCGGCAGAACCACAGCTTCTTGCCGTGTCGAGTCGTAGTTCGCCCGTGTCTCGACGGTTTCCTGGTCGAGTTCGCTGAGCAGGTACTCGGCGGCTTTCGTGAGCTTGGCTTCGGTGTAGCGGTCGGCCGCGGGCGGGTCGCCATCGACGGAACCGAAGTTCCCCTGCCCGTGAACCAGCGGCACCCGCATGATCCACCCCTGCGACAAACGCACAAGCGCGTCGTAGAGGGCGAGGTTGCCGTGCGGGTGGTAATTACCCATCACGTCGCCGACGATCTTGGCGCACTTCAGCGTCTTCTTGTCGAACGTCAGGTGCAGGTCGTGGTACATCGCGAACAGGATGCGGCGCTGCACCGGCTTCAACCCGTCCCGAATGTCGGGCAACGCTCGCCCAGTGACCACGGACATCGCGTAGTCGAGGAACCGCTTTCGCACTTCCGTCGCGATCGGAACCGTCTCGATTGTTTCCGCCATGATCGCCTCAATCCCAAAACGCATGTACTGAACAGACGAACACAACAGTAGCAGGTCGCTGAGTGCGATTGAAGGTCGGTTTTAACCCTCAGTGCGCGGCACAACCCCCGCGGGGCGGGGGTTGTGGCAGGGCTGTCGCGGTTTCCGGTCGTGCAAATCACTTCTTCGGCGCGGGTGCCGGAGGTGCGGCCGGGATGCTCTTGGGTTCGGGATACGCGGCCAGCGACCTTGCCACATGAGCATGATATGCAGGCGAGACATCCTCGAAACCCTTCAACTGCCAGAACAGAGCGAACATCTTCCCGATGGGGGTGTTCACGCAGTCGATCAAACCGTTCCGAATCTTGGCAACCGTGGCCGCGTTGAGGGCTTCTTTGCGGTACACCACAACGGCGGAAGGAAGCAGTTCGGACTGAGCCAGGATGCGAAGCTGCTTGTAGCAACCTGGGATCGCACGTTCGAGCGCCACGAGGGAGGAGACATCCACGATCGCGGCATCGGCATCGCCGACAGCGACTTCACCGAGAGCGGCTTCAGGGGAAAGGTTCCCGTTCTTCGCGGGGCAGCAATCCCCAGCAGGCAACCGTTCGCGGAGCCGTTCCAGGTACATGTGGCAGTGGGCCTTGGAACCCGATGGCACCACGACACACGCTCCCTTGAGGTCCTTGGGTTCCTTGAACGCCGAGTCGACCTTCACAACCAAGCAAGCCTGGATCTTTCCGCAATTGGGAACCGTGGACACCATCGGAATCAGACCCGGTGTGTCCTTGACCCAGGCGTACTCGAAGCCGTGGAAGACGCCGATATCGATCTTGCCATCCTTCATCTTCTCGGCAAGTGCCTTGTAGTCAGCGACGACTTCGACAGTGCCTTTGACACCGGCCTTGTCCTGAATCATCGACTGGAACGGACGAGCAGCGGCATTCACCATCGCCTGTGGCACGTCCTTGAACATCGGCCGGGGGAGGCCAATCCGAAGTTCAGCGGCAGGCTCAGCAGCCGCCGTTGTTTGGATCGCCCCCGCCAGCATCGCGATCATCCCCGCGAATACCCCGCACGCTCGCACCACGACAGCACCCCTTTGTTAGGAACCCGCAGACAGCCTTGTTCAGAGCGACTTCCAGTGTTTCTTGGCCAACTTTGGCGAGCCGTGAGCATCAGCGGCCCGGGAAGGCGGGTTGAATGCCACCGGCGGTAATCCGCTCCAGGGCAGACAGCGCCACCAGATGTTGCAGCACGGCTTCGAGGTAGTCGGCCTGAGACTTGGTTGCGATCACCTCGGCCTGCACAATCACCGACTTGTCCTTGATGTTTTGTTGGTTCTCCCGGGCGCTCTTTTGAATGTCGAGGGCGAGGTCGAGCTTCTCTTTCGCGTACTTCAACTTCTCCGTCGCGAACTCGAACTCCAGGTAGCCGTTCTCGGCTTCCAGAACGACGAGGCTGCGGGCGCTTTCGTACACCGCGTCGGCCCGTTGGCTGAAGGCCATCGCCCGGCAAACCCGGTCGAACTTACTCCCAACAAGTTGCGGGGGAAGTTCGAGGTTCACGCCACCGGGCCGGTACTCTTTGCTCGTTCGAATCGCCTGGGGAATTTCTTTGGAGTGGATGTCAGCACCCGAGCCGAAGGTGGGCACCTTCCGCTTGAATGGAATCTTGCCCTGTGCATACACCTCCAGGCGGAAAGCATCAACCCCGGCTGACGCAAGGGCAAGTTCGGGCCGGCGACACAGGGCTTGCTCGACGACCAGTTCCTTGGTGAACGGCACTTTCTGTGCCATCAGCGGCAATTCCGTGTCCTTGACGCGGAACGGGAACGATTGCTCGTCAACCGCCATGACCTGTCGCAGGGCGGCCAGAGCTTGCTGACGACCGATCCGTGCCTGAGCCTGCTTCTCCCGGACCTCGCGAATCCCGATCTCCATTAGGAGAATTTTACCGCGGGTGAGCCCTTCGAGTTTCTTGGGGTCCGGCTCGTTTTTCAGGATTTCCCAGGCGAGCTTGGTGAGTTCTTCGAGTTGACCACCCAGATCGGAAGCGACGGCTTCCGCCTGCTTCGCATACACGGCAGAGTAGTACAGTCTCGTGACGTCCTGCACAATCTCATTACGTGCTTTCTGAAGCTCCGCTGCGGAGGCCGCGAGCCCTCGCTGGGCCTGCTGCTTGCGGATGTCCAGGTCCGGGCTGAGCAGCGTCGCGGGTGTTCCGAATTTGAGCAGCGCCGAGTACCCGGCCTCGGTCGCGGCCATGCTCGCCTTCACGGCCTTGAGCGATGGCTGGCGGTCCAGTGCGACCGCCACGCATTCCCCGAGCGAGAGGAACGGACCGGTTTCTTCCACCACGGGTGGCATGTCAACCTTCGCGCCGTTCCCGTTCTTATCCTTTTCCCCGGTAGGAATCAGATTGTGGAAGCGCACGTGGTGATTGGCTGGGGGTTGCGGCGCGGGTATGGTCGGATGGACCACCGTGCCAGGCAACATCGGGATCTGCGGTTCCCCGGCTGCCTCTGCCGAGCGCAGGCTGAGAATCAGCCCACCGAGGACAACGGCGAAGGTCAGGCGTGTGGCAAGTCGGGGCATCAGCCGGTTCCTCTCACGGTAGTGTCGCGGTGCGTGCGATATCCGTGCAACTATAGTTTTCCATCGGCCTTGACTCAATTCACACTGGACGAGCGAACCCCCGAAGGCTGTACAATCCGGTGAGTGGGGTTCCGGCAGTTCCGTCTGTAACGGCCAGTCCGGTAATGAGTGTCTGAACATCCTGGGAGAGCGATGCACCAGATGAGCCCCGGAGTGGAGCGGGCGTTGACGGGGGCCCGGGTCTGGGCCAACCGCCTCGGATCAGCCACACTCCAACTCGCGCACTTTGCCCTCGCCCTCCTTGATGAGGACGAAGGCCGACCCGCCATGTTGCTGGAACGGGCTGGCCTCTCACTCCCGGATATCCGCGAGCGGCTCGTTGCCTATCGGGATTCGCCCGACGCCCCCGACGAGGAATTCCTCTTTCTGACCGCCCGCGAGTGGTCCATCGAGAACCGGCACGATCCGGAGTTCCTCACCGATGCGTTCCTGATCGTGATTCTTCGAGCCAACCCCATCTTCGAACACGCGACGACCGCCTTCGGCCTCGACGCCCGACAACTTGAGTCCATCCTGACCGGTTCGGCACAACCTTCCCCTGCACCGCCCCTACCGGCGACACAATCGCCCGAGCCACCCGAACCGCTCGCCGTGCTGACAGGGCCAGACGTCGTTGGCGAGATGGACGCCGCCCGTGTGCTCGACGTGAACTTCAACCGAGCCCGGGAAGCGACCCGCGTTCTGGAAGACTACTGCCGATTCTCCCTGAGCGACCGTTTCCTTACCGAGCAGGTGAAGGAGTTACGGCACGGTCTGGGCGAGGCTGCGGCACGCTTGCCCACACACGCATTGCTCGCCGCCCGCGAGACACTCCGCGACGTGGGCACCACCGTGACCGCAGCCGGGGAATACGTGCGGACAACGCCAAAGCAGGTCGGAATCGCCAACCTGAAGCGGCTTCAGGAATCGCTTCGAAGCTTGGAGGAGTTCGGCAAACTCTTTGGTTCGGAACTGGGGCGAGAACTCGAATCGCTGCGATATCAGGCGTACACTCTGGAACGGGCGATTTCGACAGTTGGGCGGAACCGCGAAAGATTGGGCGAGGCCAGGCTGTACGTGCTGCTGACCGGAGCTCAATGCTCCGCGTCACTCGACTGGACCATAGAACAGGCGGCCGCTGGTGGGACTGATGTCGTACAACTTCGCGAAAAAAACCTCTCGGATCGCGAGCTTATCGCACGGGCGCGTAACGTTCGTCGGTGGACGCAAAAAGCAGGCGTCCTGTTCATCGTGAACGACCGGCCCGACATCGCTCGACTCGTCGAGGCCGATGGCGTTCACCTGGGCCAGGATGATCTTTCGGTCGGGGACGCTCGACGGGTCGTGGGGCCGGATTCCCTCATCGGGGTCAGCACGCATACCATCGAGCAGGTTCGCCAGGCGGTCCTCGACGGTGCAGACTACATCGGCGTCGGTCCTGTGTTCCCCTCGAAGACGAAAGAGTTCGACCACTTCCCCGGGTTAGAATTTGCACAGGCAGCGATGGTGGAAACCGGTCTGCCGGCGTTCGCCCTCGGCGGAATCGGGCCTGAGAACCTCGGAAAGGTTGCCGCAGCCGGCGTGCAGCGGATCGCGGTGAGTTCGGCGATTGCCGCAGCCGACGACCCGGAGCAGGTTGCGCGACTGCTGCGGGCGGGGTTGTCGGTGCCGTCGTTGTAATGGGGGGCACCGACAGCGAAAATGAAGCGAGGTTCGTGCTTTCCGGATGATTGCCAGCTCAAGTTCAGTCGAAAAAGGAGGTAGTGTGGCGGGTTTAGAGTAAACTCGGGCTGTTGGTAAAATGGGCGAATTGCATAGGACAGTAGTGGCCAGCGCGATTCCCGGGGCGGCCCGGATTAGCACCCCGGGGCCACAACGTGACTACAGTGAACCTTTGCCGCGGAGTCACGGAATGGATGGTATCCGAGAACTTCTCTCGGCAGTTCGCGATGCCGGCGTCCTCGCCGGGAACTTTCGTGGCCTGCTTCACATCGCGATTGGCCGTAAAGTCACCCGGCCAGACGGCACGCCCGTAACGACGGGGGTGACCTGGCGTACCCTGGCGGGTGAACTCAAGGCCATGCGTTTTGACCAGGAACTGGTCCGCGAATACGGTGCGGACCCGGATGCGCTCACGGCCCGCGACCGCGAACGGTTCTGGTATGCGGCCATCGCGGTTGCGAAAGTCGATTCCGCGGAAGCGATCGCCGAGGCAGACCGGTTGGTCCCCAAGCTGAAGACTCTGGGCTTCGTGGTTGGGCCTTCCCCGGGCCACCCGGCACCCACCCCACCACCGCGGGCAAAGGCTGCCGAGCCAAAGCCCAAGGATAAAGACGACACCGGCGGGAAGAAGAAGAAGAAGTGAGGGGAGTGATGGCGAGTGGAACATCACCGGCGGGCTGACGCCACGCCGTTCGCTCAGTGCATCATTTTTCGATCCGGAAGATTTGACAGCACGC
>PNLP01000043.1 GCA_013823135.1 Planctomycetaceae bacterium | reverse complement strand
CGGGATGTCCACGACGGGGCTGTGGTCCTCGCCCGTGGCCGCTTCGAGGCGGATCTTCCCGAGACTCGTGCCGTCGTCTCGCACATCCGCCTTCAACCCCCCGAACCAACGGTTGGCGTAGTGAACCTGGACCGCGTGGAGACCGTAGCTCGACACGCGGTCGAACAGCGCCTGGTTGTGATCCATGAGCCAGATGACGAGCTTTCCCTGCGGCTTGACCCGTGTATCGACCGCAGCATGCTGTAGGTCGCGAACCTTACCCGCCTTGTCGGCGAACACGAAATCAATCTCGGGGTGTTCTTTCGCCAGAGGATCAATTTCCGACGCACGCTTTGTCAGGTCGTACTTTTGCGGTGTCTTGTCGTCGTAAGCGGGAGGTGCCGCGAGTGCGACTTTGGACGCTGTTACCAAGACCGCCACGACGACGCACATTTTGGTGAACTTCATGATTGCCTCTTGTTCGAGTCGCGCGCAAAGCAGAAGACCCTGAGGGCTCACTGCCCCTCATCCTACGCCCTCACAGCAAGTCGATTCCGCCATCGAATCGACCCTTCACTTTGCGTCCACCGCCTTGTGGGCTGTGTCTTGCAGGAACCTCGCGTAATCGGCGTCCACGCCTTCCGGGCGGAATTTGTTACCCACGGCGCTCGTGCCGGAGAGAAACTCATGGAAAACAAGACCGCCGAGGTACTCGCCTGCGGGGCTGGCGTGGTGACCGTCCATCCGCAGCACCTGCTTGTCGTCGGCCTTGTCCCAGCGCTGGCCGACATGGAGTGAGTGAGTCTGGTCGGGCAGGGCCGGTGCCTTCGCGGTCTTCGGGTCGAACTTCAGGTCCGGCTTGTACCCCCACTTCGGGTCCGTGTCCGCCAGGTAAAACGCATCGCCGACGGGGATGCGCCGGACACCGAGTTCCTTCGCGATGGTGCGGTAGGCGCTGGACAGACCGTCGTACATCTCCTTCTGCGTCCGCGGCTCGCCGGCCTTGCCGGGCGTGGTCCCGAAGCGTGGGTCGTCTACCCGGTACGCCCACGTCTGGTGAATCACGATCTCGCTGTCCGGGGCGTGCTTCTTGATGTAGTCGTACAGTTCCTTCGCTGCGGGACGGTAGTTCGCGACGTCGTGGCTGCGGATGCTCGCCTGTTGGATGGTGATGACGTCCCACTTCTCGGCGACGAGTTCCTGTTTGAGGCTCTTGCTGGTGCCGTAAAGACCGGCCTTGTCCTTGGTGTCCTTCTCGTGCAGGGCAGCCTTGGCGAGGTGTTGCTCCGGGCCGCTGCCGCCGATGACGCACCGATGGTGGATGAGCGTGTTGCCGTCGGCCTCGACGATCTTATCCAGATACTTGGTCGCGTTCTGCGAGAAGCTGTTGCCCACCGTGAGCAGGCGGACCGTTTTCCCCTTCGGCTTGTCCTGGGCGGGGGCCAGGAGCGGAGCCAGTACGAGACTGAGGAACAACAGAAGCAAGCAGCGGCGAGTGTGCATCAGTGCCTCGGGGGGCGGTGGTTCTGGAGCTATGTTAGCCGTGGCACGACGTCATTGCGAACCGGAAGGAGAGTCAAAAGAGGGTTGTCTGGACCGACATTTTCGCGAGTGTGATGCGTTCGTGCAGCACGAGGAGTATGGCAGGTGCGGTTGCGTTCGCCATGATCCGTTCCATCGAACTCATTCGAGAGCATGCTGCAAGGCTCAACAGGTACAATATCCCCAGAGAATCGCCCACATCGACTGAACCACAAGAACGCCAACCAAACCAACCATTACGGCTGCACCGCGATGAACAACCGCGATTCCCGGAACGCCCGCACGCTCTCCTCGAACACGACGCCAGCGACGACGGATTCCCATGCGCCAGCGGCATTCGACGCAACGTATTTCCAGGGCCACAACTCGATCCTCTACGATGCTGGGCAGCGATATTCACGGGTACGGGCTGGGATGTCTCGTTTCGCACACACGCCGAAGCTGTTGGCTCAGTCGGTCGCCAACCGAGTTGGCCAGAGCGTCTCCGAAGTGGGCACCGCCAGCGACTTCTATGCGGCAGTGCATTCGATAATCAGCGTGGTCGGGCCGGATGCCAAGAAACTGATTCTCCAAGGATCGAATCCCCTCCTCACTCCGCGAACCGTTATCGAGTTGGCTGATCGCCAACCTGAAATCATCCGCGCCGCAATCGAGAGAGCATCCCAGGGATTGCATCCATTTGCCCGCCCGGTGCTTGAGAACACTGACCCTGAACTGATCCGTTGGGACAATGACCTCCGTCGCCTTCGTCAAGCTGAGCAATTGCTCCTGGCTCCCAACACCGAGCACGGAGGGCTGGCCAGACCCTCACGACCCGACCCACAGATATTCAGCGATGCCATTGCCATTCGAGTCGCAGCAAGAGCCATCGCGCTGGAACTTGGTACGTTGCCACGGGCGAGCGTCGCAAACACAAACCCGGTCCCCACCGCTGTCTCCGTCGCCAAGGTTCGGCGTCTGGTGGAAGACGTGACACGAGATTTCCCCTTGATGGCCGCAATGTACCGTCCGACCGACATCGCTCGCGCGACACTTGCCGGCACAGTCGCCAAGATTGTTGCAGCCACCGCCAGGATCATGTCGGCCGATGGTCCAACCACCGGCACTCCTCGGCCCGTCCATCTTGTCGATAATCCCACCGGTCCGGGAACGGAGGGCGGCACCTACGCGGTGGTGATGAAGACCGCGAGTCATCCGGGGCTACGCATCGGCAAACTCGGCACGTTCCGATTGCCAGCAGGGTTCGTCGTATACATCGGGAGCGCGTTTGGCGGTGGCGGTGTCGCGAGCCGAACGGGTCGCCACCGCAACCCCGACGCGCCGCTCCGATGGAACATCGACCATCTGAAAGCGATTGCTCATCCGATCGAGTTGTGGTGGACGCACAACAACCAGAGGCAGCCTGTGGAATGTCCCTGGGCGATGACCTTGGCGAGCCTGCCGGGTTACTGCTGCCCGGCCCCGCAATGCGGGGGCAACGACTGCAAGCGATGCCCTGCCCACCTGTTTCATGTCGCTACAAGACCACGGTGTGAGGAGTTCGTGACCGCAGTTCGAGGATCGGTGCCACGGCACACACGAGTGTACCGTCAGCGACTCGACAGCGAATCACTGCTTGAGTAATCAGAAAGAACGCGCTCGCCACCCTCACGTTCGCGAGGTTGGTGAGCCACTCGACAGCGGAGGCGCAGTGATGTTCTCCTGGCTCTTCGGCCGCAAGGAACCGTTTGATCCGCCGACCGAGAAACAAGTCCGGTATGCCAAGCGGATTGGGGTCAAGGTCACGGACGAGATGAGCAAGGCCGACGTCTCCGCGGCAATAGCCGCCGAGGAGAAACGGAAACCGGGACTCGCCCGGAAGCGAGAGAAGGCGAATGAAGCGGCACGGGAGCGAAAGTTCGGGAAGGAAGTCCTGGAAGCGGAGGAGGAGTGGAATCGCCTCTCGGAAGAGGTGGGGTACTTCATCGCCGTCTACATGAAGCGGAAGGAGACGATTGTTGACGTACTGTTCGTGAATCAGGCAGAAGTCACCGAGAAAGGGGAACTGCGGCTTCTTGTCGCCGCGCCGAAGGTGATGAAAGATCGCGACCTGGGTGACTGGCTCATCTGGGACAAGGAATTTGAGTTACCCATCGAGTCGCTTCTTCACTTCGAGCCGCTTCATCCCGAGTTCCACCACGATGGGAACGACGCATACCAAAAGGCAGTCGAACGGGGCCTGAAGATTGCCCGCGGCGGGTGAGGTCGTCCCGCGTGTGTCCCTCCGCAACCGTGGCGACGCTGCCTGAGCTTGGGCCATGAGACTACCGAAACATACACGAGACTTCGGATTGGTTCCTGGCGCTGAGACCACTCATGACACGCCCCCAACTCGCCATTTGCCACGTTGGCAATTCGTTCAACCCGCTGAACTGACGATTTTCTTGTGGTGACGATCGAGCCACACACACATCGCCCGGTAGACGTCCGCGTCAGACGTGTGCTCGGCTTTCGCGTCCTTGAGCGCCATGTGGAACCCGGCCCGCTTGCTCTCGGCGAACTCGTCCTTGAAACGCGAGCGTGCGCCAGCCGAGTCCCCAGCGTGCACCACGTTCACCAGCGATTCGAGGTGCCGCACAGGACGACCAGACTTGATGAGGTACTCCCAGAGGAGTCGGGTTGCACAGGAGTCGTGCCGGTCGGCAAACGCGGGTTGCTTGTGGTCGAACAGCCCCAGTGAAGGTGCGTAAAGGCCACCCATGTCGATGACGCAATCTGCCGGTGACCCCAATGCCCAATTGTGGTCGTAGGTGACGAATGTGATCTCCGGCGATCGGCCCTCATACCAGAACCGTTCCGCAAGCCACGCTGCTGCCACAGCGTCCCCATCCGGTTTCGAGTGGGTAACGATGCGTGGAGTTGCGGGACGACCGGCGAGCATCTCCTGAGTGCGGAGCAGCGTGCGGATCATCTCGAAGATTTGCACGAGAATGCTGTGCGCCTGAAGCCGGGAGGGCCAGAACTGCCGGTCCGCGGGCATGTCGGGCAGGCGGCGCAGATCCCTGACGCACTTCTCCATGAAGGCGATCCCGCACGTCAGTCCGCGTGCCACTTTTGGAACGCGAACTTCGTCGTCGGAAGAACCCGACCAGTCACGCCACGGCTTGAAGTTGAATGCCGGTGCGAGGTCGGGTTCGTTCGCGGGGCGAATCTGATAGTGACGCCGGACCGCCTTAAACAGTTGTCCACTGGCGCTCAGAAAGCGATTGATTGCGGCGTCGGCAACACGATCGTCATCTGTCAACCGCTTCGCGAAGCGAGCGACCGCCTGGGACAGCTTGTTGACCTTCCCATACGCCCGGGGGATTCGACTGCCGATCTCGCCGTACCCAGTCGTATCGAACACATCGACTTTTTGTTTCAGGGGCTTCTCGCCTCGTCCGACACGCTCCATCTCCACCTGCTGGCGTTCCGGGCTCGTCTTCGCAATGGAAATCACAACCTCGGGTGTCAGGTAGGAGTGCCCGGCGGTCAGGAGGTCTTTTGCCGTCGCCCCACAGTTCGTAGCGATGGTGTCGAGCGCCCGGCGGTACGACTTCTCGTTCACGGTAGTGGTCATGCTGCACCTCTCGGATGTCGGCTTCAGTGGGGTCTGACAAATCGGCTGCCATTGTCCCCGAACCGCTTGAAACCGCCAATGGCAGCAAGATTCCCAAGCACGCAAATTTCAAAGACATGGTTGCCCTCAAGGGTACGCCCGACATGGGCGACAAGATCAACACGCAGATCCTCGGCCCCATCGGGAAAGAAAACCGAATCGACTTCGGCGACCTCGGCTCCAACGATGCAGCGAAGCACGGTAGCGGCAAGGAGATGGTCGATCGGCTCACCAATCTCATCGCCATCTTCGAGGACAAGTCGCTCGACTTCTCCAAAAACCGCTCCGACGACATCCTCGACGACGCTTACGAATACTTGATGCGGCACTTTGCCACCGAAAGCGGCAAACTGCACGAGACGATGAAGGCGATCCTCAAGACCGCCGTGTTCATCGGCTTCACCTTCACGCGCTGTTGAAGCACGACAAGAAGACGAGCCTGGAAGTCTTCGGCGGGTACATCCACACGCACAAGTTCAGCGAGGCGAGCCTCATCCCGTCTTGCGTCCCTCGGGGTCGTACAACCGCGGGCCTTTGACCGGGCGTGTGGCCTGCGACTGGAGCGCTTGCAACGTCGCAAGCGACTTCGTCGCCAGCAAGAATCGTCTTTGAGCCGACTCCGCCTTCTTCAAGCGGAATGCTGCCTGCGGAATCGACCCGGCGGTCTGGGTGGCAATCAACTCGGCCTGCCGCTCGGCGAGGTGCGCGACGACCACGTGATCGACCAGGAGTTTCTCCAGCGGGGACGGGTCGGGACCGGCCAGTTCGGCCTTCAGCCGCTCGACCTGGCTGGCGACGGCCACCCGGGTGAAGGAGTCGGCCCCGACCAGCAGGTCGATCCACGCCTTCTCCGCATGCCGGGCGAGGTCTCCGGCCGCCGCCAGCACCTCCGGCTGGTCCTTCAGGAACGCCTCCAACTCGCCCATCGCCCCGGGCTCACCGGCGTTCGCCCGGGCGTTCAGTTTCTCAAGCCGCTGCCGGAGGCGGCGGGCCTCGTCGTCGGTCGCGGCCTCGCGGTCTCCATTGTCCTTTGTGGACATAGTGCCCCCTGAGTAGTAGTTCGGACGTCAGCAGCACCACCAGCCAATCGTGGAGGTCGTCGAGCACCGCGAGGGCCGCCACAAGCCGCTCGCGCTCGGCTGCCAGAGCGGCCCGTTCCCGGCGTCGGTCGCCGAGGATCTTGGCGGCCAACTCCGCAACTGGGCCGGTGCCGACGTACTGCTTCACCGCCCGGCCGTTCACCCGAACCGAGCGGTAGAAGTAACCGTCCGCCCGACCCCACTTTTTCCTGTCGAAGCCCATGGCATTGCACCACACGTACGCGATTTCCCCAGTCCCCGACCGAGGCGAAGTTGCGGCAGTCTGTCGGGCGTGATCGGGCGGTCGCCTGCCCCGGACGTCACAGCCAGGCTCGGACCGATGCTCGGTTCCGGTGGGGCAGCCCGCTGCTCCGTCTCGTCGATCATGCCCACGATGGTGGCCAGGGACGCGAACCGGGCGGTCACCGGGATCTGGGCCATCAACACGAACCGCCTGGCCGACTCCAGGGCGTCCTCGGTGTAGGCGTGCCGGCGGGTTTGCTTCGAGGTCGCGGCGATGAGGACGTCGAGCATGTACGGCCCGGTGAAGTAGCCTACCCACTTCCAGACACCACCGATGTCACCAGGTGCGAACCCGACCATCGGACCCCTGCCGATGAACGTGACCAAGATGCAGTCGGATGCGCGCAAGCGGTCACGACAGGTGCAGAAGCTGTCGTGGTAGACGGCAACCAACCCTCGCGGCAGCCCGACCCGGCGTGAGATCTCCTGATCGCTTTGGCCAGCGAGGAGCCGGGCCTCCAGTTCCCAGCGAGTCTCACCGTTCTCGGCGTAGATGCGGTGGGCACGGTGGATCAAGCGGAACCGCGGGGCGGGGCACACCAGCGGACAGTCTGTGCCCCCGAGTGTTTGCTGATAGTCGAGCACCAGGGCAGTGAGTTGGTCATCCCAACGAGGGTCGAGCCGATCACCGAGGAGGAATAGGCGCTGCGCCCGCGCCCACCGGAAGGCCGCCGGTCGCAGTGGGTCGATGCGGTCGTACCGGGAGATGAAGGTGTCCACGGCGTCCCTGCCTCTGTTCCACCGCACGACGGTCAATTGCATGCCTGGCCCGTGCGGTGACCAACATCACCCAGGTTAACGCACTTTCCCCCCGGGTCCAAGGCGGAGGAATTGGAACTGCGAACAGATGGCCTCGATCTTGGGTGCCTCGACGGGAACACAATCTTGCTGAACGCGGCTCCGGCGACTCCGTCATCCGCGTGCCTCCGCCCGCAGGGGACGACGAGTCACTATTTGAACGGCTCGGTGAGGACTTCGGTCTTGCGGATCACGAACGGGATCTGCTCCAGTCGAATGGTGACTTCGTTGCCCCACGTCTTCGAGAAGCAGGCATCGCCGACGTGCCGGGTGCGCGTTCGCCGGCCGGCATCGTTCGAGCAACCGAACCACTTCCCGGTGTTCGCGTACGCCGCGCGTCCCTTGCTGTCGGCGACCTCGTAGAGCAAGTTCATGCCGACGTTCCCCGCAGCCACGCGACGAACGATGAAACGCCGCAGCCGCGGGGACCGGATGCTGTAGCGCCGGGTGCCGCGTGATCACCTACACCTCTCCACTGCTCCAAGCCTAGCCACGGAAGAAGACGGACGGCCCGGAACCGCGTTCACGGACAGAAATGGCACAAATCGTGAGATTAGGGCCAGACCGGGCACAACCCCGGGGAGGGCGTGGGACATCGTGTCCGGCCGAGCCGACGGGCGTCACCCTCGACACCAACATGTGGGTGCTGATGGAGGCGACGTTCGCCAAGAGGTAGAGGCGGTCCCCGCACACTTCTGGCCGCCGGGTTGTCCCGCCCACACGAGGAAAGTTATTGATTCAGGTTTCGGCATCGCGGTTTCGTGTTGCGATCGGCCACACCATTCGCTGCGTTCGTGCCACCCCACACCGCCATGCCGTCATTCTCAGAAGTCGCACGAGACCAGTCGCCGATCCCAAAGCGACAACGACCGCACGGCGGCCCGATGCCCCCGTGGACTGCGGACCGCCGTGTGAGTTGCCGGGAGAAATAATCGGTGCGGGGCTTTTCAGTTGGATTGAAGGAACCCGCACCTGCACCGTCCCGGCGTTGATCCGAACTGTTCGATCCGGCGGGGTTACCGCCGATAGCGATCGCGGAGCACCTCGATCACCAGCACAGGCAACGGCTCGGCGATCGTCGGGACGCCGTCGCCGACCGAGTAGACCGGCTCGCCCGACTCAAGATCACGGATCAAGTCCACGATCTTGTCCGACCAGCCCGACATCAGGTGCGAGCGGGTGTCGCCCGGCCGCAACTGACTCTGGCCGTACCCGGCGAGGTTCACCGAGTACGCCCGGCAGGTCGGGTTCACCTGCTCGCGGAAGCGGTCCACCATCACCTGCATCGTGGCACCCTTCCCGAAGTATTGCTCCATGTTCACGCCGCAGTTCGTCGCCGTGCCGTTGTCGCCTTGCGTGTAGCAGCACAGATCGGACAGGAAGACGATCCGATCGAACCGCTCCTTCCGCTTCGTCACGTCGTCGAGCGCGAACCACAGCCCCGTCTCCGTGCTCTGCCCGACGCCCGGCCCGTGACGGTAATCCGGGATGCCCAGCGCCCCGTGCGTGCTGCGCTCCTCGCGACGGCCCACGCTGTCGATCTGCTTCTTGATGGCGAGCGTACCGGCCTCGGGGTCGATCGGCACCCACACCAGGCTGTCGCCGAACACCCCGACGCGGCACCGCGAACCGAGGCGCTTGGCCAGCACGGCGGCCAGCGTGTTCCCGGCGTCCGAGACGCGCAGGTCCGACCGCTTGCTGACGGCACAGCCGACCGCGCTGCCGCTGTTGTCCACCAGCACGAGCGTGTTGCCCGGCAGGTCGGCCAGCTTCGACACCGCCCGGTCGAGCAGCTTCGCCATGAGCGCCTTGGCCCGCGGCGACGACACCTCGCGCTCCGCCGAGAAGTACCGGAACGGGAGTTGCACCGAGTCCTCGACCGCGAGGAGCTTCTGCTCGACGCGGTCCCACGCGGCCTCGGAGATCTCGGCCTGCTCGAAGTTCCGCAGGTTCCGCGTGAGGGCCATCTCGCCCATGATCGGGACGCACAGCTCCCACACCGCCGCCGCGTTGCCGAGGTGCGAAACGACGTTCTCCCAGGTCAGCGCGGCCTCGCGGACCAACTCCGGGGTGACGGCGGCAACGTCCTTGGTGGCGAAGAACCGCTTGCGTGCCGCGAGCACCGGCGGCAAGTCTTCCTCGACGTACCGGCCGTTCACGAGGTACTCGAACATCGCCTTCGGCAGCGGCCACTGCGTCCGCGCCTGCCCCGTCGCCTTGCGGAGGAACGTCCCGATCTTCGCGGAGCCGCCGACCATCTTGAGCACGTCGCCGAACGTCGGCCGGTCGGTGCCGTTGTACTTCAACAGCGTGTAGTCCGACTGCGACGCGAACGACAGCGACAGCGCTTTGCGGAGCCCGTGCGGCAGCGTGCCGCGGTGCGCCCGGCCCGGCTTCTCATTCTCGGCCGGCTTCGGACTGGTCATGAACAGGTGCCGGTAGAGGCCGAACACGTCGCGGATCTCGTCGGCCCGCTGGATGATCGCGGTCGCGTACTTCGGCACGAACCCCCGCGTCTTCGGGAACGCGGCGGCGACCGCCAGCAACACCTGCGGGGTAGTCCGCAGCTTCAGCCCGGCCTTCGTGTCGCGAGCCCAGGCTGCGACAACGAGCAGGTCTTCCGGCGTGTCGCCCTGTGCGACCGCCGCGGCCGTCTCGATGACTTCGCGTGCCTGCTCGGACAGACCCATCTGGTCCACGATCACGGAGGCGATCTTGCCCGTCGCGAACAACTCGGCGTAGACCGCGGCCGCGGGGCGGTTCGAGTCGTAGTATTTCGGCTCGTTGAAGGACCCGCCGCCGATCATGTGGGCGAGCTTCGTCACCGGGTCGGCGATGTTGAACGCGGAACCGGGAACGTGCTTGTGCGCGACAGGAGTGTCGGTCTCAGTCGTTGCCATGGGAACGCACCTCGCGGCAGTTGCCGCCAGAAGAAAAGCGCCGGGGAAATCGTCGGCCCGAGTTTCATCTCGCCCGAAGGCGAAACCGTGTAATGGTTGAAGTAACCCGGACCTGCACCGCCCGGCAGGACTCGCAATCAATCGACGATCAGGGAAAGGAACGCACCCCGCGACTGTTGCCGCGAGGCGAAAGCGCCGGGGAAATTGGCGGTTCGGGGCTTGCTCCGCCGTCCTACCGTTAGACGACCGGCCCGAAGGCCGGGTGGGAGTCGAACCCACGTAGACGGTTCGTATGAAGTATCCCGGACCTGCACCGCCCGGCGCGGCTCGCATTCAATCGACGACCGGAGAAATCAGCGATCGGAGAAGGGAACGGCAACCTTGCGACTGCCGTTCTGTTGCTCTACCCATCTGAGCTACCGCTTGCGCGGGTGGGACTCGAACCCACGACCCACAGAAGTATCCCCGACCTGCACCGTCCGGTCGATTCGCTTCGCGGGCGGTTCCCTCACGTGCCGGTGGCGGTCTCGCGTGAAGGAACCCGGACCCGCACCGCCCGACCGCCTCGTGAGGCGGAACGGGGACATTCTCGGCCAGGGTTTTGTTGTCACGATGTTGATGCCGTGACCGTGGATCAATCGCACCCGTCGCGGGCGACCTCCGGTCGCCTTCGGGGCGGAGAGTTGCGTGCAACTCGTCGCGGTAGAGGACACCGCGACGACGGACGGGTTCGCGGAAATCGCCCGACGGCTTGTCGGGCGATGCGGGGCATTTGAGCGGGGCCGCGACCGGCCCTTTTCGCGGACGACGAAGATGAAGGCCCGGACGTGATGTCCGGTTGTGCCAAGCTGAACTTGGCGGTGATATCGAAATTAACGTCTCATGTGTCTGGGCATACTCCCGCATACTTCCTCCCTCGAACTCAACAAGGCGAGTGACAGGTGACAGAGGTGACAGACGAAATCCAATAAAACCCGATTCAAGCATTGTGAACACAGAAAGATTGGAAACGGTCTGTCACCGGCGTCACCTGTCACCAGGAAGGGAAGGGCGGGCGCACACCCGCGGCCTGCTCGACCCCCTCGGGTTCAGCGTTCCCTTGCTCCGCTCGGTATTCGGGCCAACCGACTCCGTGACCCGGAGCGAGACCTCGGCAACGTCGTCGGCCCACGCGGTGACCGTGATCCCGATCCTCTCGGGATCGTCAGCCTCGACACGATGATGCCGCGTGCCGATTCGGGAGAGCATCGACACGGACCAGACCTGCCGGTACGGGTTCCCGACATCGTGGAAGTCCGCGCGTACCGCGACAAGGAAGGCCGGCAGGTCGTAGGTGTCATCTAACTCGTGAGTCCCAGCAACAAGGATCGACCGGAGGCTCGCGAGAAGGCGTTCGTCGCGAAGTACGTGGACTGCCTCGGTGCCGGCGCGAGTGTCGTGATTGTCGATTTCGTCATGGACCGGCACGCGGTTCTGCGCAACGACCTCGTGCAACGGGTCGGAGCACCGCCGGCAGTGGAACTCGCCGAGGGTTCGCGGTTGTATGCCGCGTCGTAGCGGCTGGCGTTTCGCGAGAATCGCCCCGAGATCGACATCTGGGGGAACGGCTTCGCGGTCGGCGACGTGTTGCTGATGATGCCGCTCACGACGAACGGCGTTCACGCTGGAGCCACCGCACTCGCCACGGCTCCGGCGGTGCATACCCCACCGCCCGCGCTGGGATCGCTTCCTTCGAGTATCGTCGTCGGCTCGACATGTAGCGGCCAGTGCAAGGCGGCGAAGGGCGGCCTACGAACAGGCCGGACGACTCGAAGTTGTAGGGGCGTGGATCGTTTGCGAGGTCATGAAGATCATCGCTGGCTACGAACATCCTGCCGATCGGCGTACGCCGGGTAACCGCGGGAAGATGCAAGCCGGCGATCCGTGATCGCACGACGCCTTCACACCGGCGGTTCCGGGACGCCGAAGAAGAATGCCGGAGGACGTGGTGTCCGGTTGATCCTGGGGCTGAACCTACACACTGGCTTGATTCACGAGATTGGGGTCAACAGTGTCTTGGACAATTATCCACGGCACTGTCGGGCGAACAGCGGGGTCGGACGGGTAGGTGACAGAGTGACAGATGAAATCGGATAAAAACGGTTCCAAAGAAATGAAAACGAGAAGTATGGAAAAGCCCTGTCACTCTGTCACCGAGTGCGGGCATCGGCTGCCTCTCACCGTGGGAGGACCGATGCCCGCAGCGGCCTCGGGGCTTCAGTGTGCGCCCCGAGTTACTTTGAAGGTTATCTCGGCTGGCGGCGTATCAGGCTTCGCGTCCTTGCCCCGCCACTCGTAATATCGAGCGGTCTTTGTCCGATGATACCGGAGCACGCCGGGCTTCTCTGCCATCGAACGCAGGAAATGGCTGGCCTGGTTCTGGTGGAGGTCCCGCCGCAATTCCGTCACCCACTTCGCCATCATCACCGCCGGTACGCGGACCACCCGGTTGAGCGACTCCTTCGCAACGCCGGCCGCGACGATGCACGCCCGGATGTAGTCGAGGATCTCTTCTTCGTCCAGGTCGTCGGCGTCGATGGCCCGCCGCCGCTCCTCAATGAGTTTGAGGGCGGCGTTCGGCTTGTCCGTCTTGCCCAGCACCTCGCGGCACCAGTCCGGCCACCGGTCGAACGCGGTCACAATCACCCCCTTCTTCTTCTCCAGGTGCCACCGGACGTCGGCCACGATCTCGTCCCAGTGCTGGTCGATCAGCGCCCGGGTTTCGGCATACCAGGTCGGTGACTTCGTGGACTGGGCCAGGTGGATGGGGACAGTGCGCTCGGCGACGTCTTTGGAGAACGACGCCCCGTTCACCGTCACCACGTAGGTCAGGTAGTTCGGCCGGGTGGCGAAACCGCGGTACAACTGGTGCCCGGTCACCTCCTCGCAGGTGACCAGGCTCTCGAACTCGTCGCTCGAAAAGCGGAACGTCTTCAGGTTGTCGAGGAGTACCACCCGTCGCGGCCAGGCGGCCGGGGACAGGAGCCCGGAGCGAATGCGGTCCGGGCTGGCGCGGGCCTGGAACCCGATGACACCACCGACCAACCCGGCCAGAATCTCGGCCAGCGTGGACTTCCCGGCTCCGCGACCCTTCTTGTCGTCCGCGCCGTCGGTGGTGATCGTGAACACCGGGCGTTTCCCCTTCGGCCCTCCCCAGTAGAAGGTCAGGATCATCGCTTTGATGAGCCGCCGGTCCATGTCCGTGGCGGGCGAGAACCGGGCGACCAACTCGTCTAGTTTCCCTGTGTTCGACGCCTTCGGCGGCGTCGCCCCGTAGTAGACACGCGGGAGCGCCGGGAAGTGCGGGTGCGGCGAGGCCCACTCGAACTTCTGACAGTAGTGGGGCAGGCCGGCGAAGAACTCCGTCTTCGGCACGCCGCTCTTCCGCCACCGCACCTCGGCGTATCGGTCGATGAACGCGAACAGGCACGGGTGGTCGGGGAGCGGAACGACGCCATCACCGTCGGGGATGCAGAGTTCACGGGCGATCACTTTCGGCCAACCACCGGTGATGCACAGCAGATCCTCGGCCATCTTCTGGATCGACAGCGGGAGGTCGTTCGAGACGTTACTGAACGCCTCGCGGGTGACGGGGGTGCTCATTGCATCACCTCCTTTTCCACGAGGCCGGCGTGCCAACGCCCGGCAACCACCTGACTGCGGGCGTCCTTGTAAATGAACAGCGGTTTCGCCAGCCGCACCCGCCACTTCGGGTGGTTGGTCTTCAGCTTCGACGCGAGCGCGGCGGCCCCGGCCTCACCGGCCTGGTCACGGTCGGCCAGCACCACCAGATCATCGAACCGCCGCATGCAGATCAGGTGACTCAGCCACCAGAACGCCTTCTCGCTCAGCGAGGCGGCGGGCCGGCCGACGACGGTGGCACCGACGGACACCAGAGCGGCGGTGTCG
This sequence comes from Planctomycetaceae bacterium, assembly GCA_013823135.1. GTDB lineage: Bacteria > Planctomycetota > Planctomycetia > Gemmatales > Gemmataceae > Gemmata. Next base: position 52,424 of record PNLP01000043.1, on the reverse strand, counting down.
GATGCTCCCTCGGCGAGATACAGCGGTTGGCCCTCGACCGGCATCGTGTCGGTCGGGATGATGAGACCCCGGTGGCTGCCCGTCAGGCACCGCTTGCTGCCGTCCGGTTTGCGGAACACGATTCCGACGATCCCGCCTCCGCCGTTCCGCTCCGGGATCACCCACTTGCCGCAGTGGGTGCCGATCTCCAACCGCTTGACCGCAGCCAGTGGCAAGCCCCACTCCTTCGCCAGCGGAGCCAGCCCCTTACCGGGCAGACTCGCCTGGTGGAACTCGGTCATCCGCGTGTAGTCGATGGGCGGTTCCGGGGCCGCGTCCGGCGTGTACAGGCCGGTGGTGTACGTTCCCCGCCGCTTCCCGTGCCGCAGCGCGTACGGCGACGGGTAAAGGTCGCGCAGGTTAAGGTCGATCGCCCCGAGTACCTCTTCGGGCGTGCAGTCGCGGTGGCAGTGCAGGAGCACCACCTCGCGCGGGGTCACCGTGAGCGACAAGGACGGGTTGGAATCGTGGTGGTGAGGACACCGGGCAGACCAGGTTGACCCCGTCTGGCTCACCACGCTGAGGCGGTCGAGGATGATGTCAATCGGCAGGTCGGTTTCGTCCACGGGCGGGTACTTGCGTTGCCCTCCCGATCCGGGCCGGCCCGGTTGTCCCGGCGTCGGCGATGAGTTAGAATTCATGTAAGGCTCCTTTGGCGGCGGGAAGCCCTGCCAGGCTCCCCGTCGCGTACGTGAGTGATCCCGACGGCCCGGCGCACCATGCGTCGGGCCGTCCGCGTTCAAACAAGAAGCTTGAGTGAGAAGCTGAGTGGAGAAGCTGTGGTCGGCCCGGCCGTCAGGCCGGTGTGCCTCCCTCGGTGACGACGTCGCCCGTGACGATGGCGATCAATCGGTCGAACAACTCCCGGCCGGACCGCAGGTCATCCAGTTTCCGGGTCAGGTAGGGGAGCCGCAGTTCGGACTCCCGGCCGTGCAACCGGGTCGCCGTTTCGGCCGCGACCCCCAACAAGCGGGAGACGTCGGCCGTCACCCGTGTATCCTTCGTGTCGGCCGTGACGAGCACGGCCTTGACGGCCGCGGCGGGCGCTTCGCCGTCTTCGATTGCCTGAGCCACACCGGCGACAACCTTCTTGTCCAGCGCCCACAACTTGAGCGCCAGGGTCAGGGGGAGCCGCTCCCCGCTGACGGCCTGCTGGATCGGCACCGGCAGGGTGAGCAGGAGGAGCCAGCGGTCGAGGGTCCGTCCGCTGACCCCGAACCGCTCGGCCACCAGGTCGCGGAGGTCGCCCTTCACGTCCCGGCGGTCGGCACAGCGGGACTCCTTCCGACGTGCGAGAAAGAGCAACTCCTGGTAGTGGCGGGCCTGCTCGATCATGCCGAAGTGGCGGCGGGTCAGGTTCGCCTCCAACAACCGCCGCTTCACGGCGTCAGGGCCTTCGGCTTCGAGGTCGGCCCGGACCCGGCAGCGGATCGTCTTCCAGCCGAGAAGCTTGGCGGCAGCGACCCGCCCGTGGCCGCTGATGATCGTGCCGTCCGAGGTGATCTCGACCGGTTCGTTCTGGCCGTTGGCGGCCATGTCCTTGGCCAGTTCCTCGATCTGCCACTGCGGGCGCGGAGCGTACACGGTGTTCTGGAACTCGTGCGGCTTCAGTCGGTCGAGACGCCACTCGACCGTGCCGTCAGGTGGCTGAGACCTACGCTTGGGCATGATCACCTCCTTCGCCACGGGCTGCACGACCGACCCGAAGTTCGGGCCGTTCGTGCAGGGCGAGGGCGATCCTCTGGACGTCGGCCTCCGTGAAAAGCCGACGCCCCGCAACCGTGATCGACGGCCCCGGCAGTTCGCCGCGTTCTATCCGGTACAAGAGCAGCCAGCGGGCCATGCCGAACCGCTCGGCCACCCCGCCGCTGCCGATGAGCGGTTGAATACCCCCCATCATGTTCCCCTCCTTTCGTCGGCCTGTTGTTGGCCGACAGCAGGACAGGGAAATCCGACATTGATTAGCGGAAGTAGAGAATTGGTAAAAAGATGCGTTCGCGCAGCCCCCCACAACACATTGCGGCGGGGTCGGAAATCTTCCCCACTGACCGCACAATCCAGGGATTATTCGCGGAGAACGAAACGGAGGGTGAGGCTGTGCCCGCATTTCGGGCACTCAGCGTCGATGAGTACGTCCTTCTCGGTGGGGCGTGATGGTTTTCCGATCGGATTCATGTGGTCGCCGCAGATCGGACAGGCCGAATCCCTGGCCACGGGAAGGTGATCGACGGACTCCTTGTAGGTCGATGATGCTGCGGTCGTTTCGGCAGGAATGTGCCCTTCGTCCTGGAACTCGAATGCGATAGGGCCGTGTCGCTCACGATCCACCCGTCGCCGATCTTCGTTTAACCGACCGTACCGCGCGAGCAACGTGGTCAAACTCAACGCATCGCCAGGGGGCGCGGCGCGGCCGGTCCAGAAGTATTCGAGAAGAGGGCGCATCACCCACCGGAGCAACGGGCGTCTGACGAACGCGACCGGTAGCCCGGCTAGGGCGACCTGAGGGAGATGCATGGTGCGGAACAGTTGCGACTCGACCGGGTTGAGCCCGACCCGCTCGTCCGCCGCGAGTGCTGCCCAAGCGGACGCCATCACTGCTCCGTACACCCTCGCCATCTGGACCTGCGACACCCAGATCAGGTGACGAAAGTAACGTCCCATGTCGTCGCGTGGGCTCTCGGCTGAGAGGAGCCGAGCGAAGCCTTTCTCGCGCTCGGTGCGAAGCCAACGCTGGAAGACGTCGCCCTTCTTGTCGAGGAACGCTCGCACCAACTGCCCGACGAACTCCAAGTACGCCCTCCGGTCCTCGTCCGTGGTCGGTTCGTCGGAGATCATCGTGTACCCGTCGATGAACGCCGACGCGGCCTGATTCCAGACCCGCAGCAACCCGGCCGGGTCGTGGACCGTCTCGGCTCCATCGAGGAGCAGGTAATCGACCGCGTTCCGCCCGGGGAATGCATCCAGGGGAAGGCCGACGCGGACGCCGTCCGGTTGCGAACTCGGCGGCGGGTTGAAGGAACTGTCCTGGATCGCACTGATGATTTGCGTCGCGGAGATGAGCCTGCTGCCGCCGAGCATTTCGGAGACGAGGTAATGCTCGACCCCCGAGCGTCTCGAAGCGGTATAGTCCTTCCGGCTACGGAAGCTTCGACGAACGGCTTGGCGACCCGAGTTTCTCGCCGTGAAGATCGCGTGGTGGAACTTGTAAACCTCAAGCGGCGGCGGCGCTGGCAGAGAAGGGGTCGGGCCGTGATCGCAGGCTACGATCGCGTCCTGTTCGAGGCGATGAAGGAGAGGGATACCCAGTCGGGTCAACCGGTCGGCGAATCCCTCCGGCACCGGGCCGTCTTTTGGTCGATGAGGCGTCCCCCCCGCACATGCCGGCCTCAGTTCCTTCAGCCAGCCCTTCGCGAAGAACCGCCGGGGCGTTTCATTCCGAGGGACAACGAAGTCCACCGAGAAGTTGCCGGCGAAGGCGGGCGCGTAATAGCGGAAGAGGTCGCCTTCGATCTTCCGGTTTAACGGGAACTTGCAGCGACCCAGTTGGTCCCAACGACCGGCAACGTGGGGGGCCGGTCCAGCGCAAGTTGAACGCTCTGTATGGCTTTCGTCTGCCACCGTCGGTTTTCCCTGTCTTGTCGCGGGCGATTGTTGGCGACCAACAGTTTACCCGGTGACGGCTCTTACCGGAAGACGTGTGGTGGGTAACGAGCCGTTTGGGACAGTCAATCCGGCAAGGCGAACAACATGAATCCCCCGACCGACCTGAAGACCCCGGCCCAACTCTCCAAGAAGTACCCCGTGAGCCGGAGCAGCTTGTACGGCGCGTGCGCCGACAGGTTGCTCCCCCACTACCGCATCCCGTCGAAGAAGGGGAAGCGGGGGAAGTGCCTGATCAGTGAGGCCGACTTCATCGCCTGGATGAACGCGAACCGACACGAGGCGGGACGGGGGGCTTCCGTGCCCCTCGTGCACATCAAGCCCCAGTAGCCTTCTTGGCCATGTCGCGGAGGTGGCCGACCCGCTGCGACAGCATCGAGTAGTGCTTCATCACCATCGTCGTGTCCGCGTGCCCGAGCAACTCGGCGACTTGGGCGACCCCGACGCCGTTCTCCAGCGCGTCGGTGGCAAAGCTGGCACGATACGCGGCGGCAACCACGCCCTTGAGGTGTGGCAGTTTCTCGCGGAGGCGGCGGAACCGGCAGCGAACGCCGTTGCGGGTGAACGGCTTCTTCCCCCGCGGCCCGCGAAATAGCGGCCCCTCGGGGAACTCGGCTGTCAGTCGCTTGGTCATCTCGACCATGACGGGGGTGAGGTACACGACGCGGGGCTTGCCCGTCTTCTTCCCGGTCTTGTGGCGGTGCAGCACCCAGACGCCGAGTTCGAGGTCGGCGTCGGCCGCCGTGACGCGGGAAACCTCGGACGGGCGGCACCCGGTCTCCGACATCGCGAGGACGAAGTCGCGGAACTGGTGGTCCTTGATCGCAGTGAGAATTTGTTCCCGCTCCGTCTTCGAGACGATCCGCCCTCGGCGGCCACCCGGTTCCACCTTGAAGTCCTCGAAGGGATTCGCCGCGATCAGACCTTGTCGCTTCGCCCAATGGAACGCCCGCTTGACGATGATCGCGGCGTGCCGGCGAGCACCTTTCCACTTCGGGTGCGCGTTGAGCAGGGAGGTGAGGTGGAAGGGAATCAGGTCGGCGACCTTGACCGTGCCGAGCCGGTCGCAGAACGCCTGAAGGTAGGTTTTGTGCCACTCGAACGTGCCGTTCTCGTGCTCTTTCTCGGAGTGCACGAGGTACAGGTCACAGACCTGCGAGGCGGTGAGGGGCTCTTTCGACGCGGGCCGGGAACCGGCCATGAGGAGGTGGAACTGGCGGACGGCCTCGGTGCGGTTGTCCTTGCCCTTGGCAAGTTTGACCTTCTGACCCGCGACCTGGACGTACCACCAACCGTCGAATTTACGGAACCAGGGCTTCGCATCACGCACGACAAACCTCCGGGAGCTGGTGAGCCGGAAGGCTTGCCCGAAGATCCCCGCCCGGTTGCCGCCGGGCGGGGGTCGTTTTTTACCGTGCAACGAAGCGTGCAAACTTCACGACTTCGGGACACGAGCGATACGCGGAAACCACTACAAAACCAAGGGGAAATTCAGTCGGGCCGGCGGGATTTGAACCCACGACCTCTTGCACCCCAAGCAAGTTCCAGACTGCGAAAAAACTACTTATTTTCTAGCTCACCACTGACTTTGAACGGTTCAAGGGCAGTGAATTAGGGCAGTGAATTCGGCATCGCTGGGATACTCCTGGCAATGGCAAGGCACACTGAAGGCGCTTGGTTTCGAGCAAGCAAAAACACTTGGTATGCGACGGTTAACGGCAAGATGGTTTCACTTGGAATCAAGGGAGGGGCAAACGAGAAGGAAGCGACGAAGGCATGGCACAAACTCATGGTGAAGTTGGACGAACCGCAACCAATGGTGAAAGCTGAACCGAAACCTGAACCTGAACCGAAAACCGAAATCAGGGTGAAGGACGTTCTAGACGCATTTCTTGTGGCCAAAAAAGGACAGGTGAAGAAACAAACCCACTACGTCTACGATTGCCTTTTGAACCACGTCCGTGACCAGTTCGGCAAAGTGGATGCGGTCAAAATGAAGTCTGGGGACGTTCTGCGCTGGCTTTATTCGTTGTCGGTTTCGGCTTCCACAAGGTCAGACATTGGGGGTGTGCTATCGTCGTCGTTCAAGTGGGCGGAAGTGGAAGGATTGATTCCGTCCAACCCACTGAAGAATATGAAACGTCCGTCTGGTGAAAGTCGTGGTGCAAAAGCAGTGGTCACCGAAGACACCCACAAAAAATTGATGGAAGCCGCAACCCCTGCCCTTCGTGTTCTGCTCTCCCTCTTGCACGAAACTGGTTGTCGTCCTTCCGAACTTTCAAAACTGGAAGCCCATCACATCGACTTCGTGAATTCGGTTGCGATCCTGAACGACCACAAGACGGCGCAGCACACCGGCAAACCCCGTCTCATCATCTTGAACGAAAAGGCGGTCGCACTGCTCAAGGTTCAAGTGGCGAAGATTCCAAGCGGCGCACTGTTGAGGAACGCAAAAGGAAGGGCGTGGACGAAAGACGGCATTTGTTTGGCGATGCGGAGGGCGTCAAAAAAGGCGGGGGTGAAAGGCATCGCCTATGGCTACCGTCATGCCTACGCAACCACTGCCCTAATTCGGGGGGTGAACGAAAGCACGGTTGCAGCTTTATTAGGTCATTCAAGCACGACGATGTTACACAAACACTACTCGCACCTTGGAGCAAGAGCGGACATTCTGCGGGAAGCTGCGGGGAAAGTGCGTTAAATCGCTCTAGGATCAATTTTAATTGACGAACGGGGTTCAAGTGGGGGTTTCCCTTGCTTGAACCCCTCTTGCGTTTTTGGCTTCAAAAATTGCACCTGCCATCTTTCGACATCATTCAAGCCGTTGTTATTGTTTTCCAGGCAAGCCGCTCGGCAAGTTGCTGACAAAGTTATACCTGTCGTTCAAGCTGATGTCATCGTTTTCCAACCCTAACCAATGGCTATAGTTGAATTGGCCCAATTCTGACATATAGAATAATTTCAGATTTTTGGGTTGCGTCAGGCGAAAGTGGGAGTAGGATTCGTTCCACCAGTGGGGAGGAAAGTTTGCAACGTCGCAACTTTTCGTTCACCCCTGGAACCAAGGGTTGCACATGAAGAACATTCCGGCAGTGGTGGTTGGTGTTGAGGTTCCTTCGGCAAACTGGAGCATTGACCAGTTGAAGGTTTATATTGGGGAGGCGATCACGAAGACGGCGTTGGCGTCCTGGCGGTTGGGGAAGGCGTGTTTGCTGGCGAAGAAACTGGTTGCGCATGGCAACTTCAAACAGTGGTTAAAGACTGAGTTCCCGAAGCTGAGCTATGCGACGGTCAAACTCAAGGCGATGTTGACGGAACTGGAAACTCTGCTCCAATCACTCATCCCTCAGAAAACAGCGAAGTGATTTGACGGGTTCAGGGGTTTGGGTGGGTGTTTGCCTGCCTGAACCCCGTTTTGCGGTTGTAGAGCGAATTTGGAGGAAAGAACGGCATCCTGGCGCAGTTCGTCCTTACCTTTTTGTTTGACTTAGGATTTTGGGGCGTCGATCTGAAAGCACGCACCTGAGTCGAGACGGCGCTACCTAGCAAACATCTCATGGCTATCCGGCTATCCACCCTCCCTCACACTGACCAAAAACGCATCGTCCCACCCTTGTCAAAAATTGCACCACGTTCAGCAAAACCATTTTTGATGTAACGGTCGCTGGTTTCGTCGATGACTCTACTTATGTGGTTGTTTTGGGAAATCTTTGAAGCAACATCCTGCCAAAACATTGTCTTAGTTTCGTCGCCTCTAATCTTTGCTTTAACTGAATTTGATTTTGCTATAGCCTTGTCTCTGGCTACATATAGTTCATCTTTAATTGCTCGTTTCACTTCGGCTTCGTGGTTATCCATTTTGTTCCTTGGTTGGTGGGCTTACCATGTATTTAGTAGACCAGAGATAAGTTTAACCCCTGCGTCTGGCATGGTTGGTTGAAGGATTAAGTTGTTTTGGTTTGTATAACCCATCTCCGCAACCATCTCAGTAATGCATTTCGGACAACGGGGAGTGAGTTCCTTGATTTGTTCTGGGGTGAAGCCATAGGTTGAAATAAGCCTCCCATATTGTTGTCGCTGCTTTAACCAATTGACGTGTAAACCGCATTTTGGATTCTTGCATGTGTTCGACATAGTCAGTTCTCCTGATGAATATTCATTGTCTCATTTCTTTACAAAAGAGGTCAAGAGCAGTCGCCGTAGCAGTGATAAAGATGACAAAACCACAGTGAGGGGGAGACACTTTTCAACACTGAGTCTACCAAGTGTCCAGGCATGTCCAAGCATTTGCACGGACTACTCTATGTTTTCTATTTCTTAATAATTTCTTCAAACATAACCTGGGGCATACAAATGCCTGGACATGCCTGGACACCCTCCCCACTACGGTTCACAATGGGTCGCTACTGCTCACCGCCACGTCGCCACTCCTTCAACGCCAAAACCCCGTCCAGGCATTTGCAGCAAAGCCACCATGACCTTACTGCAAATGGGTTCAGGCGATCAATTTGAAATAATCCTTTGCCAGTTTTCTGGATTATGCTCCACTGTTCTTTACTGAGTCAACATGTCCTTGCAGTTCGGCTATCCGCTTTTCCACATCATGAGGATGACATATAATTCCGTCGCCATATGGTTCCTTCCTTGGGATGAACACGGTTTGAAGTGGTGTAAGTTTTCTCATATCAATTTTCACAAACACTTTTTCTCCGTCAAAAGGCAGGACAGAATATTCCAACCCCTCCACTGTGGTCTTGTCAGCATCATCACTGTTTGCCTTTAGTGCAATCCCTGGATACACCCTCACCCTTTTGCCGTTGACCATTTTTTTCACTTCCTTGTCTCTTATTTTTGGAATACTGTTTTGCAAATCCTGACCAAAATAAGCGCTGCTCGCCTCTTGTCTATCGTTGTCCAGACACCATTGTTGATACTGCAAAAACAGTTTATCCCGCTCCACCCAAATGTCATCACAAGAGGTTTCGCACTGCAAGTCGCCAGGATCATATGCTGTTTGAACCACACAACAATCTCTAATAAAACACAAGACTGGAGAACTCTGGAGCATGAATTGTTGGACGGAGTTTTTCATCGTTTTGGGTTCGGTGAATTTTCCTTTTTCCCGCAATCTCGACAACCCTCCTAATGACCAGTTTGCAATTCCTGATAATTCGCTCGACAACTTTTCTTTTAGTCCAGTGTCCTCCCTGCCAGAAAAACTCACGTCATGGTCAAGGATCAATAATCGCTTACCCAATGCTCCAGATGGATCTAAGAACGACGGTAGCTGGTTACATGCAATACAAAACCGTGACGGCAAAAGTGCGCTGACACTGCTCATGTATTTCTCCTCCACCCTTTGCGTGTCCTCACCCACAATTGATTTCAACCTCTCCAGGATCATTCCCCGCATGCGATTGTTTTGTAAATCGACCTCACCCACAAAGGCGACCAGCTTGTTCAAGAGGCAGTGAATCCCAAACGTGTCCGCAAGTGACGTGAGGGAGAATCCAGTTGAATTGTCTGCCCCTACCATCGCCTTTAAAATGTGCTGGATGGTTCCTTTTCCTGACCGTGGCTTGCCTACCATCATCAGCATTTTTTGCTGCGAGGTGTCAGGCAGCAAGCAATAGCCAAACCATTCTTGAAGTAGTGCAACCCGCTCCAAATCTCCCTCATAGACTTGCTCCAAAAACTGTAGCCATTGTGGACATGAGGCAGACGGATCATAAGCAAAAGGTAAGCAAAACGAACTGAACCAATTTCTAGAATGAGGACACAAGGTAGCATCCCCAGCAAGGTATTTCTTCACGTCCAGGATTCCATTCTTGAAGGCGACCACGTCCGAACCAAAGGGGCAGCTTTCCCCAATCCAGGTCGGCATGCCCTCACACTGGACGGACGCAACCGCCTTAATTATTGGAACGACGTTGCCTACAATATTGTTGTTTTGTGGAATGTTATTCTGCCTCATCCAAAGCCGCAACCGGTTTGGCAAATCCTGAATTTCACTCCACCTTGTGCCGTCATATGCATAGTCTCGATTGTTCCATGACCTGATGTTGTATTTCGAGAACTCCAAAAACTGGTCAGCGAGTTTTTCAAAATACTTCACATCAGTCGGCTTTTTTCCAATTACTGGTTTCGCCTGACTCAATTCCGCAAAAAACATTTCATTATCTATCATACAGTCTCCTATGGTAAAATTTGTTTATATTCCATGTCGCTATGGCAATCGTGTCATAACGATAATCTTCCCTCTCCCACTTCTGCCTCATCAGTTTACTTGAACGAAAAATTCGGTTTATTGCGTCTTCGTTGCCTCCACAATAGAACGCAAGTTTTGCACACAATGCAGCGTCTGCCTCACTCTGAGACGGATAACTCCCTTGCCATTTTCCCAAATACAACAATTCAAAAACTCTGTCGCATTTGCCAATTGATATTACTTCCTTGTCGATCTCATTTAATTCAGTGTCATCACTCAGAAAACCTGAACCCCTCTCCACTGTGGGCTTGTCCTCTTGCACTCCTAAGGATGAATAGAGTGTGTCCAGCTCGGTTTGTCGTTCTGCAATTGAGTTTGAATTGAGGCAGCTTCCCGTAACCGTGAAATACCGTGAGGCGTCGTAAACCTCGATTGCTCCATCTGCAAAGGCTTTGCGTGTTCCCTTGCCGCACAGCTTGCCCTTCAACCACATTTTCAAGCCTTTTCCAGATGGTGAGACTTCGGTGTAGCTTCGCATCTGGTCTACAATCTCCATTGCCCACGAAGCAATCACACCAGTTTCAGGATTGCGGCAATCATCCAGGTCAACACCACAGTAGGGAGGGGCAAGGACGCATCCAATCCCGTCAAACCCATTCGTGCAACCCCGCCAACATTTGTATTCTTCAATTGCTTTTGAGAAACTACACCACGTCTCAGGATCATTTGTAGACGCCAAAGTGCAAGTTGTTGGTGAAGTTGCTGGTGTGAGAGGCGGCTTGCTCCATTTGTCTTTACGAAACTCCCATCGCCAACAAACCCAATTTGGTATCGCCTTCAATTCGTCTGGAATTCCAGCTTCACAAACTGAAATAGTTTGCGGTTTTAAATTTGCTGAATTAGAACTATTATACATTGGTTCTTTCCTCCGTTTTCTATGGTAAGGCAAGCCGCATTCTTTTCCACTGGAGTGCGGCTTGCTGTTTAAATATAACGTCGAATTTGCTGTTCAAGCCGTGTGCCCAAACTGCAATTCTCTACCATCCACTTCAAATAACCCTTTGGAATGGAGAACAGATACTCTCCCTTATGTTTTCCAAAAGGCATTGTTGGCAGTCTCTCAGGCTTCTTATTCAATAACCTGTCTGCCTCTTGCCGTAGTTCACCCATCAACTCTGGTGTAAGGTCAAACTCATGCATCTTTCTCCTTGGTGCGCTCCATCATCGCAATCACATTCTTTTCTAAGAACCTCGTGAACCTTCCCATCTTTGTCGGTTGAATCCATCCCCTCTTTACCCATCGGTTCAGGGTGTAGATGTTTATTCTAAGATATTCAGCGGCTTCTCGTTTACTCATCCAACGTGGCAGTTCAGTTTCTTCCATTACATCTCTCCTATTGTTAGTGGCACAAAGTATATAGATCGATGCTTTTGAGATTGCCACACATTTTTGAGAATCTTTTTGCGATCAATTTTTAATAACCAGATCGCAGTTTTCCGCACCCTTACCATGCCACCATTATTTAAAATTGATCGCACCCCAGATGTGTTCAGGCATTCCCGCATTGCATGACCGCATTCCCGCATTGCGCCCTGACGTTCCCCAGATGCACCACGGCATTCTTGAAACGTGGTTTAGCATTCTCACATTGCACCACGGCATTCTGGAGATGCGCCCTGGCGTTGCCCCCCTCTCCTCCACCAGTGGGCTTGTCCGCAAAAGTCATGACGTTGAAATATTTGATTTGAATTGTCAGAACTATCTTACAATGTGAAGACAATACTTGATTTGTGCTGCGGAAGTGGCAATTGGAGTAAGCCATACTCTGACAATGGCTATGATGTGGTTAAGATCGATCTTCCGCAAGATGTGCGTTTGCTGGAACACATGGGGAAGCCCGTTCACGGCATCCTCGCTGCGCCCCCTTGCACTGTTTTTTCCCTCGCTGGTGTCTGGGTGCAAAGAACAGACGATGAAGTGAAGTTGGCTCTTTCCGTGGTCGATGCGTGCTTGCGGGCCGTCGCCATTTATCGCCCGTCCTGGTGGTGTCTAGAGAACCCTAGAGGTCGCCTAGTTCGCTTCCTTGGCAAACCCGCCTTCCAGTTCGACCCGTCAGACTTTGGCGACCCCTACACAAAGAAAACGTATCTGTGGGGCAGTTTCACCCACCCAACCAAGTCACCAGTTCAACCACTTGGTTCCATTCTTGATATTGCGGGAATGAAGTCATCGGGATCGAAGCGAGCAAGAGCGATGACACCAGCGGGTTTTGCTCGTGCTTTTTTCAATGCAAACCAATAACAATACAAAGAACGATATAGCAAACATGAGTCGCACGAAAGTGTTGTCAACGAAGTTATTGTGTCTCTCATTAAATTCTCATTTTCGACCCTCACGGTTTGGGCGAGCCGAAGCATACCGTATTCATAGCGTGGCAGATTTGGCACGCCTTACCTGGAGCAACAGCATGATTGCGCAACTGTTTGACGGTCTGGAGGTCGTGGATTTTGTCGGTCAAGGCAGGGGGTTTGGTTTCCGGGTCACGAAGCGAAACGGGATAGTGACCTATGAGATTTTTGAAGGGGGGCGTTGGCGGGAATCTTTCGCACAAGAATTAGAGATTTACCTGGAGGACGTTGGGGCAGTGAAAGGGCAGTGAATTCGGTTCCAAAGGGCAGTGAATGGGCGTAAAATGCGAAAACCCGCTTAACCCAAGCGATGCCGGGTTAAGCGGGTTTCGTGCTTGAAAACAAGCCTTTTTCTCAGTCGGGCCGGCGGGATTTGAACCCACGACCTCTTGCACCCCAAGCAAGCGCGCTAGCCAAGCTGCGCTACGGCCCGAAACGTCTAAGAACTTATCGAGAAGATCAAAGTCTTCTCATTCACAGATGTTAGCAAATCACGGCGGACTGGCAAGACCAAGCGCATCGAGGAATGACGGGATCAAGTCGCTAACATGCCCTTGTTGTCAGCGGGTAGTTGTGCGCCGATCTGGAGTCCCCCCAATACACAAATTCAAAAAAATCTTGTCCGGTTCGGCTCGTTGGTGTGGGTATCAGAGGAGGAACAGAGGAACGTGATGAATTCGGATGTCACCAAGGCCGCGCAGATTTTTCTCGCCCAGGCTGGGTTCGTCAGGGGACTCGCCTTGCGGTACGCGCCTTTGCCCGGTCTTGCAGACGACATCGTTCAGCAGGTGCTGGTCGAATTCCTGGCGAAGTCCAGCGAGTGGGATTTTGCTAGCGACATTCGCCCACTGCTTGCAACCATGACCCGGCACGTCGCATTACGCCTCTGGCGCGAGCGGACGCGAGTGATGCCAGACGTTCTTCGTCGACTTGCCGAACACGTTCGTCGTCTAGCTGAAGAGCGGGACTCACCGTCTGTTTACGACGATGAACTTGCCGCCCTTCGCCGGTGTCTCAATCGACTGCCGGATAAAAGCCGCACCCTGATCGACGAGTATTATTTTGGTGAACAGTCAGTAGCTGACATTGGTGCGAAACTCGGTACCCGGGTAGACACGATCTGCCGCGCAATTAGCCGTGTTCGGGAAAAGCTCCGCGATTGTATCACACGCTCCTTGGAACGGGGGGATGCCAATGGCTGAGCCTCAACCGAGTTTCGATGAATTGCTAGATTGCTACCTCACCGGGACTCTCTCCCAAGATCAGGCCGTTAGACTGCTTTCGTTGCTCGAATCACACCCCGATCTTGGCTCCGAACTACTCGATCAGTTCACGCTCGACGCAAAAATGCGAGATCTTGCGGGCCAAGATTTGCAGGTAGCCCCGCCGCGAGAAGTCACGGAGAAAGCCAGCACCATACGACCCGCTCGAAAACTGCCGTGGGTCGTGGCTGCGCTGGCGATTGCTGCTGCAATCGTGGTCCTCACGGTGCGGATCTCGGGCCCAACAATCTCGCCCGTACCCACTCCAAGCGGCGAAGAATCGACGACAGTCGCGGTCGCGGTGTTGACACGAACAGTCGGTGCTGAATGGGCAGAACCTCAGAATGTGCTGGTAGTCGGAGCGGCGTTGGAACCCGGATGGCTCAAGCTAACGGCGGGTTTGGCGGAAGTGGAGTTCTTTAGCGGGGCACGTGTCGTTCTCCAAGGGCCGGCGGAATTCCGACTGCTCTCGTCCAACGAAGCGTTCTGCAAAACTGGTCGTCTGACGGCAGAAGTTCCCACGCACGCGAGCGGTTTTCGGATCGGAACACCGCAAGGATCACTCATCGATCGTGGCACGGCCTTTGGGTTAAGTGTCTCGACCGCCGGTGCGGAAGTACACGTATTCCAGGGGAAGGTTGAACTTCACCGGACTGCTGGGCAACATGATCTAACGACAGGCCAAGCGGTTGCTGTGGCACACGGCGGTGTCGATCGGCGGTTGCCAGCGGACCCCACCGGCTTCGTCACTCGGCCCGACCTGGACCGCCGCGAGAATGACGCGACCGCCCAGCAGCGCGAGAAGTGGGGAACCTCGGCGAGAGCCTGGAATGCCGACCCGGCCTTGCTCGTTCGGTTCGACTTTGAGGGTCCATCCGCAGCCCGCACGTTACGGAATGCTGCGAGTAACGGGTCACCAGTTGGCAGCGGAACCGTGGTCGGGTGCGAGCGTGCCGATGGCCACTGGCCCGGGAAAGGTGCGCTGGAGTTCGGGCGTGTCGGTGATCGTGTGCGTCTTGCGGTACCAGGCGAACTTCAGTCATTGAGTCTGCTGACGCGAGTTCGCGTGGGTGGTCTGGACCGGCGATACAATTCGCTTCTGATGTCGGATGCCTTCGATCCTGGCGCGGTTCACTGGCAGGTGCTTTCAGACGGCCGCGTGCGACTCGGTATCGCAGCGAAACCCCACCACACAGACTACGACAGCCCACAAGTGTTCACGCCGAACCGCCTCGGGCAATGGGTTCACCTCGCAGTGGTATACGACGCCATCAATCGCCGAGTCACGCACTACGCCGACGGTGTTCCACTCCACCGGCAGTCGCTCACGTTCGATGTGGCACTGCGGCCCGGACGGGCCGAGTTGGGGAACTGGACCAGCGGGACTCGTTCAGACCGCGTTCCGATTCGCCATTTCAGTGGCCGGATGGATGAGTTCGCTGCGTTCTCCCGCCCGCTGTCCGACGACGAAGTGAGCCGTCATGCCGACGGTCGTCCGCCTCGTGATCCCTGACCATTTGTCCCCAGCATCCTGAAACGCCTTGCCCCTCTGAGGTATGCCTTATGTCTCTCTCCCGACCCGCCTGGGCCGGCCTGCTGATTGTGGCCGTATTCTCGATCGCGCTCTACGCGATCGCAGCCCCCCTACAAGCGCAGCCCAAAACGCAACCGAAGCAGAAAGCCAAGCCAAAGGGTGAGGCTGAAGAACTTCTGAAGACGCCCCCACGCCCGAAGAAAGCAGAACTCCCGCCAAGCAAGCTCCCGCTGATGGTGACCAAGGGTGAGCGAATCGCTTTCGTCGGCGGCTCCACGGCCGAGCGGTTCAACCTGTTCGGCCACTTCGAGGCGTTGTTGCACACTCGCTTCCCGGACAAGGAACTGGTGGTCCGCAACTTCGCCCGCCCCGCCGACGAGGTAGCTCTTCGCCAGCGACCGAACGATTACACGAAACTCGGCGACCCGATGTTCGCGTTCAACCCAGACACGATCATCTGCTTCTTCGGCTTCAACGAATCGTTCGCCGGGCCGGAAGGGGTTGCGAAATTTAAGAGCGACTACGAGAAGTTGCTCGACGAATACACCACGAAGTACCCACGAGACGACGCTGGCAGTAAGCCGCGCTTCGTTCTCGTTTCGCCGATGGCGTTCGAGCCAACCGGTGACCCGTTCCTCCCCGAAGGGACGAAGGAAAACGCCAACTTGAAGCTGTACGCAGACGCGACAAAGGAGGTCGCTGCGAAACTGAACCTCGCGTTCATCGATCTCTACGCTCCGACCCTGAAGGCGTTCACGGCCGCACCCGGAATGCAATTCACGATCAACGGGTGCCATGCGAACGAGGCCGGCGATGCCATCATTGGGCAGCAACTCGACATCGCACTGTTCGAGGGAGCGAACCCCGGTAAGCTCGCCACGTCCGAGTTCGAGAAGATTCGCGCCGCGGTTAATGACAAGTCGTGGATTCACCAGCAAGACTACCGGATGGTAAACGGCTGGTACGTGTACGGTGGTCGGCGTACTTACGACACCGAGACCTTCCCGCGAGAGTTCGTGAAACTCCGCAACATGGCGGCGGTTCGTGATCGGTTCATCTGGGACATGGCTCAGGGGAAGCAAGTCGCCGCAAAGCCAGACGACAGCAAGACCGGTGAACTGTTCACGCCACCGACCCGATTCGGGCAAGTTCAGAAGTCGGAGGCGGCAGATGGCCCGCGGATTCTCCCGCCAGATGAGTTCATCAAGACGTGTACAGTCCCGCCTGGGTTCGAGGTCAAGCTGTTTGCGGACGAGAAGCAGTTCCCCGAACTCGCCAAGCCGTGCCAGCTCAACTTCGACAACAAGGGGCGGCTCTGGGTCAGCACCATGCCGACTTACCCGATGTGGAAGCCAGGTGACCCACGGCCGGCCGACAAGCTCGTCATCCTCGAAGACACCAACGGCGACGGCAAGGCCGACAAAAGCATCGTCTTTTACGACAAGCTGCACTGCCCGACCGGGTTCGAGTTCTGGAACGGCGGCGTGCTCGTCGTCGATCAGCCACGATTGCTGTTCCTCAAGGACACCGACGGGGACGGCAAGGCCGATCTCGTCGTGAACCTCCTCGATGGCTGGGCCACAGAAGACACTCACCACACGGTCAACGCCTGGGAGTTTAGCCCGGGTGGGCTGCTGCACATGCTCGAAGGCGTGTCCATGAGCACCGCCGTCGAAACCCCGTGGGGGCCGTTCCGCAACTTCGGAAGCTCGGGGTGCTACGTCCTCGATCCGCGTTCGCTGAAGATTCGGCACTACAACACGCCGGGGTACGGCAACCCGTGGTGCTACGTGTTCAACGAGTGGGGCCAGGGGTTCTGCGGCGACGGCACGGGTGCGAGCCAGCACTGGGATACGCCGCTCTCTGGAGCGCAGTTCACGGGTCGCAAGGGGATCAACCCCGTGTTCCCGACCGAAGGAATGCGGCCCGTAGTTGGCAGCGAGTTCCTCGTGAGCCGCCACTTCCCGGACGACGTTCAGGGGCAGTTCATCTATGCATGCGTCATCAACATGAACGGTATCCCACGCTGGACCTTCTCGGACGATGGCGGCGGCTACAAGGGGACGCGAGTCCGCACCGATCCGAAGGATCCGAAGACCGCATTCGACCTGTTGAAGTCAACTGACAAGCACTTCCGCCCGGTCGATCCGCTGATTGGGCCAGACGGTGCTTTGTGGTTCGGCGACTGGGCCAATCCGCTGATCGGCCACATGCAGTACAGCCAGCGCGACCCAAACCGCGACCACCAGGCCGGGCGCATCTATCGGCTTGTGTACAAGGACAAGCCACTCGTTAAGCCCGTCACGCAGTTCGGTAAGGCGATCCCGGAACTCCTTGCTCAGTTGAAGGAGTACGAGTGGCGTACCCGCTACCGTGCTCGTGCGGAACTGCGCGATCGGCCCACCGCAGAAGTCGTCGCAGCGGTGAAGACCTGGGTCGAGAAGCTCGACCCCGCCGACCCTGTAACAGAACGACTTCGTTGCGAGGCACTGTGGATTCTCCAAGGTCACCACGCGGTCGATGCCGATTTGCTGAAGTCGCTGTTGGCGTCGAAGTCCCCAGATGCACGGGCCGCCGCTATGCGAACCGTGGCCGACGAGCGTGAACGCATTCCGGCAGCATTGGAGATGCTGAAGGCTGCAGCAGTGGATGCGAATCCACGAGTCCGGACGGAGGCCGTTCGCGGCTTGAGCTTCTTCCCAAGTGCTGACGGCGCGGCAGCGGTCCTGGCGGCCATGAAGATGAAGCCAGCCGACACGTTCGTGCAGTACACCGGCGACGCGGCACTAGCGGCTACGATCACCGGTTGGCGGCAGGCTTACCTCAAGGGCGAACTCACGAAAGACGACGCGGTTTCCAAGTCGCTCCTTGATGGAATCATCGCTCAGGACAAGAAGGGTGCGCAGGCAGTTCCTTATCTTCAGATCCTGCTCGGCAAGGACCAGAAGTCGGCCGAGGAGCGAAACAAGGCGATGCAAAGCCTGGCCGACATGAAGACTGGCAACGCGGAGAACGGCAAGATCGTCTTCCGTCGAAACTGCATCGCCTGTCACCAGGTCTTCGGTGAAGGTGCGAACTACGGCCCGCAAATGGATGGTAACCCGGATGGCAAGGGGAAGGTCGGTAAACGCCTCTCCCGGCTCAAGCTTGTCGAGTCCATCATCGACCCGAACGCTGACGTGGACTCGAAGTATTCCACAACAAAGATCGTGACCGTGGACGAAAAGACGATCAGCGGCCTGTTGGTAAGCGAGACGAAAGAGGAAGTCGTGATCTTCGACGGGAAGGAGAAACGCACGATCAAGGTGGGCGACATTGAATCTCGCAAGATCCTCAAGCAGAGCAGTATGCCCGAGGGTCTCGCAGCCGCGATGTCACCTGTCGAGTTCCTCGATGTGATCGAGTTCCTCTCGACGCTGAAGTAAGTGAGAAGGCCATAACCAATTGGGGCTGAGCACTATCCGCCGTGGCGTGCGACTCACAGGAATGTGGGTCGCATGCCACGGCGGATTCCATTTCAGAGGAGTATTCGGGGTTCTCCAGTCAACTCCACATTGTGTCGCAAGCCATTTCCCGAAGATTCAGTTGACACAAAACAAACGTTTGATATATATCAATCGATCGATTGAAACAGATGTTTTACTCTCTCCCGTGCGTGACAATGCCACCCGATCCCCCTGCCCTCCCCGGCAACGACAAGGAGGCCGAAGCAGATGCCCGCGAACGTCTATTGGCGGCTGCGCAGGATGCGTTCGCCGAGCACGGCTTCAAGGGAGCAACCGTGCGAGACATCTGCCGCACGGCAGGGGCGAACATCGCATCCGTGAATTACTACTTCGGGGATAAGGAGAAGCTCTACATCGAGGCGGTGAAGCGGGCGCACGTGTGTGCGGGGCGGATGGATACGTTCCCGGTTCCGCCGGCGGGCACGCCACCCGTTGAGAAGTTGCGTGGTTTCATCCGCGAAATGGTCACGCGGATGAACACCCCCGCGAGCCCTGCCGCGATGAAGCTGATGTTGCGCGAGATGGCCGACCCGGGGAAGGCGGCACACGTCGTGGTGACCGAGTTCATCCAACCGGCCGCGTTCGCGCTTCGTGCGATGCTACGCGAACTGCTGCCCCAACTGGATGAACAGCACTTGCTCATGACGGGCTTCTGCATCATCGGTCAGTGTCTTTATTACCGGCAGAATCGCCCGATCTCCGAACTCATCTTCGGCAAGGAAGCGATTGATGCGCTCGACAGCAACGCAGTCGCGGACCACGTTGTTCGCTTCTCGTTGGCGGCTCTGGGGCACGCGGTACCGATTGGCGATGCGACGAGTGGCCGGAAAACTTCCGCAAGGGGGAAGAAATGAACTGGGTCGCACTAAAGATGCTGATGGGCGATAGGGCCAAGTACTTTGGCATCGTGTTCGGCGTCAGCTTCGCGGCCTTGCTCATGGCTCAGCAGAGTGCGATTTTCTGCGGCCTGATGCGGAACACGACGAGCCAGATTCGCGACATCCAGGGCGGGGATCTCTGGGTGATGGACCGAAACGTGCAATTCGTGGACGACACCAAGCCGCTCTCCGAGAACGCGCTGTACCGCGTGCGTGGCGTTGAGGGTGTGCGTTGGGCCGTGCGGCTGTACAAGGGGATGGGGCGTGCCCGACTCGACGACGGCAACTTCCAGCAAGTTATTCTCATCGGCGTGGACGATGCCACCCTCGTTGGCGCACCCGCGATCGAGCAGGAGAAGTTGCTTCACGGGAAGCTCGAAGACCTACGTCGCCCGGATGCAGTGATGATGGACGAGTTCGGCTGGCGATACCTCTACGGCGATGAGCCGTTCAAGCCGGGCAAGACGATCGAGATGAACGACAAGCGGGCCGTGATCGTCGGCCTGGCGAAGTGCAACCCGACGTTCCAGACGTTCCCGATTCTGTACTGCACATACACGCAAGCGGTGAAGTACGTTCCCCAGGAACGAAAGACGCTAACTTTCATCCTCGCGAAGGCGGACGATACCGTCACACCGCTGGAATTGTGCCAGCGAATCGAACAGCAGACAGGCGACCTCCGTGCACTGACCGACGAGCAGTTCTTCTGGACGACGATCGGATACTACCTCAAGCGAACCGGCATCCCGATCAACTTTGGGATCACGGTGGCCCTCGGCTTCTTCGTCGGGTGCGCGATCGCGGGACAGACCTTCTACCTGTTCACCATCGAGAACCTGAAACAGTTCGGCTCACTCAAGGCGATGGGGGTCAGTAACTGGCGACTGGTGGGGATGATCATGCTTCAGGCGCTTGTGGTCGGCACCATCGGGTACGGGTTGGGTGTCGGAGGTGCTGCATTGTTCGGGTACGTTTTCGAGCGTGTCGTCACAAACGCACCGCCGGCCTTCTACTTTTGCTGGCAAATCATGGCGATCACTGCGGTAGCCGTGTTCCTCATCATCACGGGGTCAGCCGCAGTCAGCCTTCGTCGCGTCCTGTTCTTGGAACCGGCAGTCGTCTTCCGATGATCGGATACTGAAACTCGGAAACCCGACAGAAGGGGACACATGATGACTGCGGAAACGCTCAACACTGAACTTCGCTCCCCACGCTCTGAAGTGGGTGTCGCGGTTCGGTTGAATCAAGTGACGAAAGAGTTCGGCACCGGTGACACCAAAACCCTAGCACTGGCAGACATCAACCTGGAGTTGCCCTACGGCGAGTTGGTCTTACTCGTCGGCCCGTCTGGTTGCGGGAAGACAACACTGATCTCGATTGTTGCGGGACTGCTCGACGCGACGCGGGGCGAGGCCGAAGTGCTAGGCCACAATCTGACACGAATGGGAAACAGCCGAAAGGTGCGATTCCGCGGCGACAACATCGGATTCGTGTTCCAGCAGTACAACCTTCTGCCCGCGTTGACTGCTGCCGAGAACGCGAGCGTGCCCCTTCTCATATCGGGGTGGAGTAGGCCGAAGGCCATCGCTCGGGCCACGGAACTGCTCGTTGCCGTCGGACTCAAGGAACGCCTGAACTCTTACCCGAACCAACTCTCCGGCGGTCAACAACAGCGGGTTGCAATCGCACGCGCACTGGTCCATGAACCGCGCCTGCTCGTGTGCGACGAACCGACCGCGGCGCTCGACGCTGCCAGCGGTCGCACCGTGATGGACCTAATTCGTAAGGTCGCCGTGCAGCCGGATCGCGCAGTCGTTGTCGTGACCCACGACAGCCGTGTGTACGACTTCGGCGATCGCATCGTTTCCATGGGTGATGGCCGCATCGAACGGATCGAAGCGAAAGCCGTCCCGGCGTAACACGACACGAGGTTACCGATGCTCACTCGATATTTGTTGCCCGTTCTCGCCGCAGTGGCGTTTTCATTCGCCATCATTCAGATGACGAAGGCCCAGCAGCAACCGCCGCCCGTTACCCCGCCCGTCGATCCGGGTAAGTCGCCGTTTGGGCGGCAAGTCGCGGGGGCGGGGATCGTCGAACCCGAGACGGAGAATATCGCCGTCGGCTCGCATGTTCCCGGGGTGGTGAAGGCGATCTACGTTCGTGTTGATGACAAGATTGCCGCGGGGACGCCCTTGTTCGATCTGGACGATCGCCATGTCGCTGCGGAGCTCGCGGTGCGGCAAGCGACCCGAGACAATGCCGCCGCTCAGGTTGCCAAACTCGACGCGATGCCAAGACGCGAGGAGTTGCCGCCACTGGAGGCAAAAGTCGAGGAATCGAAGGCCAACCTGAACGACAAACTCAAGTTGTTCGAGCGAGCCAAACGCGAGGCCGAAAGCGGAGTCGGAGCCGGAGAGACATTCGACCTTCGGAGCATGGCAGTCGATGTTGCCCGCGCCCAACTCCGACGGGTAGAGGCCGAACTGAACCTGACTCGCGCCGGGGCCTGGAAGTACGACGCCGCAGTGGCGCGAGCCACCCTCGCCCAGGCCCAGGCCCAGTGCGACCAAACAAAGACGGAACTGGAGCGTCTCCGGGTGAACGCCCCGCGGATTCGTCGCCCCGGAGCCGACCGCACGCGAGAGCCAATCCCCGCAAGCGATCTTGTGGGGCTTCGGGTGCTCCAGGTGAACGTGCGACCGGGGGAGTTCGTTGGGGCCTCGGCAGGGCAGTCGATCATCGTGCTCGGCACCGTCGGGCGGCTTCACGTGCGGGTCGATATCGACGAGAACGACATCGCACGGTTCAAACCCGGGATGAAGGGAACGGCGTCGCCTCGCGGTGAACCAAGCACACGATTCCCGATCACGTTCGTCCGCGTGGAGCCTTATGTGATACCGAAGAAATCACTGACGGGTGGGAACATGGAGAGGGTGGATACGAGAGTGCTTCAGGTGATTTACGCTATCGACGTGGCCGACTCGTCGCTCTACGTCGGGCAACAACTGGACGTTTCACTCGATGCCACGCCGTGAGACTCAACCCCCGTTGGGTGCGGGAGGGGGGCCGTCGAGAACGGCCCGCACGACCTGCTCTTGCCGCCAGGGCTTGAAGAGAACGTATTTCATACCGTCCGTCCGCGCCTTCACGATCGAGTGCGCCAGGTCATAACCAAACCCGGTCGTGAGCGAGATGATCGCTGTTGGTCGAGCCACATGCAAGCGCCGGTAGCACTCGTAACCCCCGAGATCGGGCGGTTTCACTTCCTGGAAGATGGCGTCGTAGTCAGCGTCGGCCGCCATCGCGATGCCGTCTTCGCCTGTCGCAGCCGACTCCGCGGTTGCGCCGAGGCGCTCCATGAGTAAGTGGGCAGAGCGACGCAATCGCTCATCCGACTCGACAACGAGAACACGTTTGCCAAGTAATGGAAGATCACCCGATGAGGCCAACGGGGTTTCGGTCAGACTTCGCCCAACACGGGAAATGCACTCTTTAACTTGCCGTGCGGAATCGAGGATCTTGCGAAGTCGCTGGGTGGCATCGGGATCTGTCCGGTGCCACTTTTCGAGAAGGACGCTCGCCCCTGCCAGGACTTCATCGAGCGGAAGTGCAATTTCCTTGTTCACGGCCTCGATCGACTGCGCTGCGGTACAGACCAACTGGGCACTGAGCAAATCGAGGGTATGAAGCGCGACCGCGATCTCTTTGCTGAAGAGTTCCGTGAACTGAAGATCGTTCGGCCCGAAGCCATTGACCCTGGGACTCTCGACGTTCAGGGTGCCGATAACCTCATCGTGGAACTGGAGCGGAACCGTCATCGAGCTTCGAGCACCGGCAGCCCCTGCGATGTAGTGCGGGTCGTTTGCCGTGTCCACACAGAGATAGCTCTTGCCCGTATAAGCCACATAACCGGTCACGCCGTTGTCCTGTGGTCGTGCGTACAGCGACCGGTTTGCGGCTTCCGGCAGCATTCCGTCTTCGAGGAGCGGTTTCAACTCGCCCGTCTTGCGGTCGAGCAAGCGAACTTCAATCGTGTCGTAGTTCAAAAGATCGTGGATGAACTTCCGCAGATTAATCTTGAGGAGTTCGACCCGCGAGGGGACATTCATCTCGGCGAGTTGCTCAGGATCGAGCCCTGCGAGTTCGCGACCGGCCTGATGGAGTGCATCCAACTTCTGTTGCTGGGTGACCTCTGCGGTGACATTCCGCACGAGTGCGACAAGCTGAGTGACAGCGCCGGTGGAATCGAGGGCAGGTCGGATATCCGCTTCGAGGAAGGGCTGATCCGGATTGCCAGTTCGATGAAGTCTGAGCGAGCTTGAACGACCGGCGCGAGCCACAGCGATCGGGTCGGGATCATCCGAGGCCATCACACCGGTGCCAAGTGATTCCAGGAGCGTATGCCCGACGGGATCCTGACCGGCATACTGGCAAAAGAAAGGATTCGCCCACACCACGACCCCATTTGGGTCAAGGATGGCGAGACCTTTATCAATGTTCTGCAAGATGAGTTCGTCGCGGCCGAATTGCTCCATGAAACTGGCCATGACTTCCGGGGCAGCAACAACGGCTACGAAGTCGCCATCCCGAAGCGTGCGTGTGACCTCTGCCGGGTCGGACGACACGGGTTGCACGTCGGCTTCAGGCATGGCACCGTTGAGTAGCCCCGGGGCCGGGCCGATCAGAAGTAACCGGGGTCGTTCGGGCACGAGTTCTCCGCAGTTGTTGTGGCTAGAATAGATTATACCCACCGGAGGGCGGTTGTCACAAGCACGCATCGGCGCGGGAAACTGTGGCCGGAGGTAACGGCATGTCGGTTACATCGGCCACACTGCTTGCGCGGCTCAAAGATGCCCGTGATGAAGACGCATGGAGTCGGTTGAACGACCTGTACGGCCCCCTCATCCGCTCGTGGGCGTTGCGTTTGGGCGTGCGCGGCTCGGATGCAGACGATCTCGTGCAAGATGTGATGACGGTCGTGGTGCGGCGCTTTCCGGAGTTCGTTCACCCGGATCGACCAGGAGCCTTTCGCGGATGGCTTCGCGCGATTGCCGCAAACTGTGCCCGTGATGCGTGGCGTGCCAAGAAAGTTGCACCGAAAGCGCCCGGAGGCACCGACTTCGGGAGTTACATCGCCCGTCTCGAGGACCCCGCAGACGATCTCAGCCGGGAATGGGATCGCGAGCACGATGTCCATGTCACACGGCGACTCCTGGAACGAATCAAGCCCGATTTCGAGGAAAAAACGTGGGAGTTGTTTCGCCAATTTGTACTGGATGGCCACCCGGCGGAAGCGGTTGCAACAACGTGCGGTACGTCTCCAAACGCGGTGTACATCGCCAAGTCACGCGTGCTGGCTCGTTTGCGTGAAGAAGCGGGGGGCTTACTCGGCTGAGGATGAAGGAATTACTTCCCCGAGCATCGGTGACTCCGGGCTTTTCTCGAACCGCTTACGAATCACTTTCGCGGGGATGCCGGCCGCGATCACGTTTTCGGGCAGAGGTTTCGTCACCACCGCCCCAGCCGCCACAATTGTTCCCTTCCCGACATCAGCAAGCACAATCACCCCGGTGCCGATCCATGCACCGGCCCCAATGGTGACCACTCGCCGTTCCCCACCCTGCTCCCGAATCGGCTTGTCCGGGTCGTCGTAATAGTGAGTCTTCCCCCCCGAGGGAATCTGGACTCCCGACGCCAAAAGCACATCGCGTTCGAGGTAGACAAGGCCAAGCTGACACCGCGGTCCGACGTACACATTTTCTTCGAGTATCGCGCCAGCCTGCGAAAACAGCGTTCCAAATTCGACCAGCGCGGAGTGATGACATTTGGCTAACGCACGTTGAAGGAACGCCCGACGAAGATATTGCCCCGTGATTCCCGGAAACAGCGATAACAGTTGTGTCGAGGATTCGAGAGCGCGATTCCGACCAACAACAGCCGCACTCAGTCGAAAACTGATCAGGATTGGCAATACTGCCACAAGTGCGAGAAACCGAACCCAGGCTTTCACCAATTCCTTGAGAGACGATGATTGCTTTGGAGGAACCTTGGTCACGGTTTCCGACATCGGAGCTCATGCCTCGAAGGGACGGGGTATTGGTGGGGTATCACTCAATTCACCCAATACCATATCTCCGCATGTCGGAAAGTACTGCGTGGATCGTGTAATCCAGTGTAAACTGGAAGCAGTGATGAGAACGCGGGTGGCACCCGAGTTCGCCCAATTAATTGGTTTGGCCGCGGCACCCGCGGGGATTTACGGATCGTGAACGACCCATTTTTTACCCAGTTCGCAGAAGCGTGTGGGGCTGCCGGTCCGCTCGACCTGAGAGTCGATCTTGCCGATGGTGGGATGCTTGCCGAGGGCAGCATTCCGATGCCATTCGTTCTGGTCGGCCGCGATGACGCCTGCGACGTGACTCTGGCTGAGGCCGAAATCAATCCGCGCCACGCCTGGCTCCAGGTGATCGCCGGGCGTGTGTTTGCTGTCGATCTGGGAAGCCGCACGGGTCTTGGCTGGCCAGGTGGTGCCACAGGCTCCGGGTGGATGGACGAAAACACTCCGGTCAAAATTGGCCCATTCCAACTTCGTCTCCGCTCCCCCGTTTCAAACAAGCCCCCTTTCCCGCCCGGATACAACCCGCTGTACTCGGACTCTGCGGGAGTCCGCTCCCGCCCACGAGTGGCCCTGGAATTCCGCAACGGCAAGCGCGTCAAGGACCGTTGGGCCGTCAACCGCTTCATCACACTCATCGGGCGTGCCCCGGAGTGTAAGATTCACCTCACCTCCGACGACATCGCAACCTACCATTGCGGGCTCGTCCTCACGACGACGGGATTGTGGGTGGTCGATCTTTCGGGTCGTGGCGTGGTTGTAAATGGTGAACGCATGCGGCTCTCACCACTGGGACACGCCGCTGAACTGTGGGTCGGGCGATTTCTCATCGGGGTTCAAGCACCTGGGAATCCGCATTTGCCGAACCCTGGTCGCTCGGGGATTCTCGCAGCCCAAAGCCCTCGTTCGGGATTGGCCTTGAGTTCCACCGATGGGCAGGGCTCAAGCCGAGGAACTGTCCTGCCGAGGAAATCCGTCAACGCAGCTGACGATGAAGTCGCTCTCGGTGCAGCACCAACGGTCGATTCGAGCGGCGGATTCTCGAGTTCGCAAGTTGGTGAATCGTTCCGGATGCGAGTCACGACAGTCGGCACAAGTGGTCCGGTGTCGCAGCAGATTCAGGTGACGAACACGGCCGGCGTGCCACAGATGAAGAGCGCACCCCAGCCGCGTCCGGCTCCTCGCCCGCTTCCACCTGATCCCAACCTCGACCTTTTCACAACGCTGACACCCGGTTCGGGGACACGGCCGGTCCCGGAATCGTTGCTCTCGGGCGTGACAGCTGTTGAAGCGACACCGGAGCAAGTGGCCCGCCAACTCGCCGATTTGCATTCTTTGATGCTTACACAAACTCAGCAATCGCTGTTGCTCTTGGTGCAATTGTTCGGGTCCGTCGCACCGACCCAGTTACCTGGCATCCAACGGGAACTTTCACGGATTCACCAACTTAACAATGAACTGTGTCAACTCCAGACAGAAGTAACGCGACGTGCCGCGGAAGTCCCCGTCATGGCCACACCAAGCTCGGGCGAGGTAATACCGATGGCTATCCCGGTGAGTCAGCCAGACCAAGCAGGTGATGTTGCCCCAACAACTCCCGTCGCTTTGCACGACTGGGTGATTGAGCGGATGAATGGATTGCAGAAGGAGCGAGGGAACCGCTGGCAGGCTTTCATCAACGCCGTCCGCAACAAACCGGTGTAATCGTCACTGAATCAGCGCGTGCCGTACAACTTGCGATCGCGGATGTATTCTTCCACGGCTCGCGGCACCATATAGCGGATGCTCATACCATCCGCGATCGCTCGCCGTAATTCCCGACTCGCGATCTCGATCATTGGGCACGCGACAAAACGCAACCGCACCGCGGAAACGTCGACACTGAGCGCGGTTGCGAGACGTTCGGCCGTCCACAACATCACGCCTGGTCGCGGCACAACCACGAGACCCGCTTGTTCGATGACACGTTGCGGTTCATGCCAGCCGGGCAAATCTGGAAGACCGTCCGAACCCATCAACAGGAAGAAGTCGTCCGCCGGATGTCGGCGACGGAGTTCAGCCAACGTCTCGGACGTGTAACTTGGTGGCGGCAATTCCTTCTCGATCCGCTCGACCCGGAACGCCGAATGACCCGCGATTGCCAGTTCAATCATCTCGCAACGCTGGTCGAAGCGTGTGACCCCTTGCCCCACCTTGTGAGGCGGATGCGCGCTAGGCATGAACCAGACCTGATCGAGACTTGCCTGTGTGCGACACTGTTCCGCAAGGATCAAATGCCCCATGTGGATCGGGTCGAACGTGCCGCCAAAGATGCCTATGCGCATTGGGAGTGAACCAGGAATGACCTCAAATACGGAACATGCTTGATGTACTAACTTTTCGCCTCCGTTTACTCTGCTTTGTCGCCATTCTTCCTGAGTATCATCCTGGCAACGCCTCCCGAAGTTCAGCCGCCGCCTGTTCCGGTGCGACTGCTGTGATGAAGCAACCGTATCCCCACTCCAGGCCGGCCGGGCGTGCAGTTCGCGGAAGTACCTCGATGTGCCAGTGGTAGTGAGGTAATTCCAGCGATCGCAACGGTGCCGTATGGAGGAACCAGTTGTACGCAGGCTCAGCCCGAACACGATCGAGCGCGACCAGAACTCGATTCATCAATGCTGCGAGTTCGAGCGTGTCGGTGTTGGTTATGTTTTCGTACCTGCTGGCGTGTGTCAGCGGCAGTACCCAAAATTCGTAGGCGTATCGCGGGGCATATGCCATCACGGCGATGAAGTGTTCAGACCGCGCAATCACGCGATCGCCCGCAGCCAGTTCCCGTACCGCCAGGTCACAGAAGACACACCGGCCTGTTCGGGCGAAGAAAGCCCTGCTGCCATCAAGTTCCGCTTCAATTGATTCGGGAACGATCGGCAACGAGATGATTTGCGAATGTGTGTGACCGAGCGATGCACCCGCCTCGGCGCCCACGTTCTTGAAAACCGCAGCGTACGCGACCCTTGGATCTTCTGATAATGCCTGTAGCCGGTCGCGATAGGCTCTGAAGATTGCAGCGAACTGATCGTGAGTTAGAGCCGTTGGGGCGGTGAGGTGCTCGGGACACTCGATGACAACCTCAGCATGCCCGAAGCCGGGTGTCGTCAGTAACACCATTCCCTCAATAGCACAGGAATCGCCACCAACATCGGGGCGTAGCGCGGGGAACTTATTCGGCACGACGCGGAGTTGCCAGCCAGGACCGTCGGGTTGACTTCCCGGGGTGCGGTGAGCCAGTACCTCGTTCGGTGTATCGTATTCCTGCCCTGGGCAAAAAGGGCACGGGTGTCGCTCCCCATTCCGACGGTGGCGAGGTTCCGCGCCTTCGAGCGTCATCGGTCGGAGCGATCGTTCGGGGGCAACGACCGCCCAGCGACCACAGACCGGGTCACGGCGAATTTCGGATTCAAAGCTCATGATGTTAACGTAGGGCGCAACTGCGTCCTGTTATCGCAGTCTTCATTTCTTGCAGTCGTTACTGAAGCCTGTTGCGGGTACGACCCCTCCGCCTGGTGCTACGGACGGCACGATGCCACCGGCGTGAACGACACCCGTGGGAGCCGAACCCGATTGATACTGAGTCTGCTGAATGTTCCCAGTCGTTGACTTCCCACCAATTTCGCCAGCGTCCGCCTTCCGGTAAACGATCCGCCACTCGGTGATATCGTGAGTGATCGGGCGATCTTGTTTCTGATCGATCGGTTGCGACGCCGCGATGCGGTTGGGGTCCCGAACATGCTCCGTATTGGCGTGTCGGTCCTGATATGTGTGCCGCGATGTGACAACCTCGCGTTCCTCGACGATCTCATAGTTCGACCCGAGGTGCTTTTGAATTAGCGAGATTGCCTCGGTGCGGTTGTACGACGGCCACGCATCGGTGTTTGTGGGGATTGCGACGACTCCAGATTCCGTGCCTTGCTCGACATACCGTGCGGAAGATGCGCACCCGGATAGGCTTGCGAGTAACGCCACAACCCCGAAAAACATGCGAGCCATAACCGGTCCCCCATTTCGATGTGCGCCGCCCTTCCCCCGAAGGTCGCACGCAACCGGGCAATAGCGTGGGATCTGCGTCATGTCGAGAGGATTACAACATCAGAACTGTTCATGTCTCGGATGATTCTGACGTGGAGTCGGAGATGAATCGCGAATTGAGAACTCAACACACTTGCACAACTGATTGCGGGCGCGTCACTTGATTGGGTTCTGTGGGATCTGAAATTGTTCTGATGAACTTTCTTCCGGACAAGTCAAATGGTTCCGGACGTGGGTGTGCATATCTGCCGGAATCAAATTTCACTACGCCCAATCGTTGACATTCTTTGATCGTTGGATTCATGGTGCAGGAAATACTCCGGTTGTGCTCGTCCCTGGTTCTTCGGAATCCGTTGATAGACTCGGCGAACGCGTGGGATTATCCTGTCACTCATCTGCTTCGCTACCGCTGGTGCCACCCCAGTGGTTGTTCTGAGATTCGTAATTCGAACTCTCGCCCCTTTCCTCACTTCCCCACCACGACCATGAAACGCTGCTACCTGCTCACCGTCATTTTACTTTGCATTTGCTCGCCCGCATTCGCCGCGGACCCCACCTGGAAGGGCGGGTTTGCAGCTGTCAACATCACGCCCCCGCAATTCATGTGGATGTCGGGCTACGGAGGTCGCACTGCACCCGCCGACGGAAAAGAGACCGATCTGTGGGCAAAGGCGATGGCCCTTCAGACCCCCGATGGCCGCAACCTCGTACTCGTGACGCTCGACCTCGTTGGCATCGATCGCGATCTATCGATCGCCGCGTGCAAACAGATCATGACAAAGTACAAGCTGCCGCGTGAGGGAATCGTTCTCTCAGTTTCGCACACGCACTGTGGCCCCGTCGTGGGCACCAACCTCCGGAGCATGTACTTTTTCGACGACGCCCAAGCGAAACTGGTGGACGATTACACCGCGAAGTTGCCCGGCCTGATTCTGAAGGCCGTTGATGAAGCGATGACACACTTGGAACCGATCAAGCTCACCTTGGGCGTCGGCACAGCCGGTTTCGCTGTGAACCGCCGCACAAACAAGGAAACAGATGTTCCGGCGCTGAAGGCGAAGGGCGAACTGAAGGGACCGGTCGATCACGACGTTCCCGTGCTGGCTGCACACGACTCCAAGGGCAGGCTCAAAGGGATCATCTTCGGCTATGCCTGCCATGCCACAGTGATGGCGTACCAGAAGTGGTCGGGCGACTACCCAGGGTTCGCGATGATCGAGTTGGAGAAAGCACACCCTGGTGCAGTCGCACTGTTTTGGGCCGGGTGTGGAGCCGATCAAAACCCTCTGCCCCGTCGCTCAGTGGAACTTGCGAAAGACTACGGCAAGCAACTCGCCGCGGCCGTCGATACGGTGTTAACGAAGCCAATGAACACCGTGTCTCCAGAGAGTGCCGCGACATATTTGGAGATCGAACTCCCACTCTCCGAGGTACCGAGCCGGGAAGCATTCGTGAAGGAATCGATGAGTGCCGACAAGTATGTCGCCGGTCGGGCCAAAATGCTCCTCAAGAAGATCGAGACCGGGGGGAAATTACCGGAGAGTTATCCTTACCCGGTGCAGGCATGGCAACTCGGCAAAGACATCACCCTGGTCACGCTCGGTGGCGAGGTGGTCGTTGATTACTCGTTGCGTTTGAAGAAAGAACTGGGTGCTGGTGTTTGGGTGATGGGTTATGCGAACGACGTGATGGCGTATATCCCGAGCGCGCGTGTACTGAAGGAAGGAGGCTACGAAGGTGGCGGTTCAATGGTGTATTACGGCTTGCCCGCTGTCTGGGGATCAAAGGTGGAAGAGTTGGTTGTTGGAGAAGTCGCAAAACAGGTGAAGCATCTTCGCGGGAAATGATTCTGGTTGAACGCACAAGTAGCAGAATGATACGACTCGAACGGGCTCACGTTTCAGACGAGCCCTTCACCCGCAGTGAATTCGTTGCGGGTGAAGAGTGAAGGGGTTACTTGTTCCCGCCGACCTTGCTTTTCACGTCGACCACTTCGGTACCAAGGAGTTTGCCAGTCTTCGCAGAAACGGTGTTTGCGAGCAATCCGCTGGGGTCGCAGCCCGCGGCGATGGAAACGATCTTTCCGCCCTTCTCGATCAGGAAGTTCGTTGGCATCGACTTCGTCTGGAACGTCCCCCAACTCTCCCCTTTCGGGTCCACGGCATAGAGCACATCCAGCTTTTTCTCCGCGGCATACTTGGCCATCTTTGCGTCAGGCTCTTTGAAAACGTAGAGGCTTACCAGTCCCTGACCCTTGTAGGCTTCATGGATTTGCTGAAAGTAAGCGAGTTCCTTGTCACAGCCAGAGCATCCACATGTCAGACGTACCAGGACCGGCCCCTTCGCGGTGAGTTCTGCCAGGTCGATGAGCTTTCCGGCAGAGTCCTTAATCTTGAAAGCCGGCGCATCGTTCCCAACGACAACCTTGGTTCGCGGTACCGGAGCGACATCAGCCCCGCTCGAAAGCATTGGGAATGCAGCCAGGAGGCAGACAATGGCAAGCAGACGCATGACAGGAGTCCTCGGCGGGATTGGGGATGGGACAACACACGTTCAGAGGCAAGTCGAGCGGTTTGCGTTGCAGAAGGCATTCGACCGCAAACTCTCGCGACACGAAATCTCCAAACGCATACAGGCAGGAAATGGAGCCTACCACGATGACGTGGGGGGTTCCAGAACAATCATGTGAAGAACGCAGAGCCGCTGCTTCGGAGCTGAGATGTCGGAAAAGTGCGTTATTGGGGGTCGTGAAGTTCCTGGTGATACTGACTCAACCCGCGTCTGTGCAGCAGACGACAAGGCCGTTTGGTTACTACGTCATCCACCCACCACTGGTTCTATTTTCAGAGTTCGCGACTGCCAGTCTCGAACAATGAGTCACACTCGAACTATTAAATCGGCCTCACAATCATGCTCCTCACGCGTTCGCGTGAGCGACGATAGGTGTTGGCAACGTACGGTGTGTGTGCGGTCGTGCGCCACAGTCAGTTATTCCTCTGGAATGGTCGCACATCTTTATCCACCGAGGCCACCATGTCATCAGTCTCGTTTTTTCGGGAGTACGCACCACTGTTGGATCGCCGAAAACGCCTTGCAGGATTTACGCTCATCGAGTTGTTAGTTGTCATCGCGATCATTGCCATCCTCATCGGTCTACTTCTGCCTGCTGTCCAGAAAGTCCGTGAGTCGGCAGCTCGGATGAAATGCAGCAACAACCTCAAGCAGTGGGGACTTGCAATGCATGGCTTTCATGATGTCAGCACGACATTTCCCATCGGAGCCTCGACTGGTCCCCGCCGAACGTGGGGCGTGTATCTGTGGGCGCACATCGAGCAGTCCGCACTCGTGGGACTCTATGGCAACCCAGATGTCGGCAACTTCTACGACGCCGGACGAATCAACACCAGCGCTACCACCGGTCACTGCACCCAACAAGTCCCACTGTACTACTGCCCGAGCGACCGGGTCGGAGCACTGTGGAAAGGTGACGTGTACTGGCGCGCTCGATCGAATTATGTTGTGAACTGGGGCAACGTGGTCGCGAACGGACCATCGACGACATCCCGGGCTCCCTTCGGATGGACGAACGGAGCGACGAACAACCCCTGGAAGTCACGGATCTCCGATATCACAGATGGCACTTCGAACACGCTTCTCATGGCAGAGATCATTTTCGCGAAGTCGGACACGGACGGAACCGACTCCCGCGGTGATTTCCTCAACGATGATGTGGCATACGTGGGGTTCCAGTTCATGACAATCAATACGCCGAATTCCAATTCGCCAGATACGGGTCGATGCACGGCCAATACCGACCCACTTCTCCCCTGCGCAGCAGCCGGAGCCAGCGGCGCTAACGCCGCTCGAAGCAGGCACACTGGGGGCGTGAACGCAGTTCGGTGCGATGGAAGTGTTCAGTTCATCCGAAATGGAATCACCGCCGCGAACTGGGCAAACATGGGGTCCATGAACGATGGCAACGTGGTGGCAAACGACTCGTAACCTTGTCCCGAATCGCGGTGGCGTTCCTGTCTGCTGATCCGGATACTGAGCATATGGCTCGATTCCTCGCCACCGCGATTTTCATCAGCTCAACAGCTGGGCTAAACGCTCAGGCAGTTGAGCCATCCGCGTCGGACAACCTTGCCAGACTCATTAGCAACGACTTCAAGTCTCTTGATAACCGCCGCCGTGAACTCATCGCGAAGCCAGTTCTACCCCGCGCCCCACTCGCGAACTGCCCTGCCCTCGGTTACCACAGCAGACCGACCCATTCTCCAAACAGCGTGCGATGGGTCCAGGTCGATCTCGGCGAACGTTGCCCGATCGACACCGTGGTAGTCGTCCCTGCCGCCGGCCCACCGGGCGAGGCGAACCCAGGTTACTTCTTCCCACGCAAACTACGTGTTGAACTGTCAGACCACGCTGACCTCACCGACGCAGTGATCGCCGCTGAGTTCAAACTCAGCGGAAGCGATGGCCTTATCATCGCTCAAACCACTGGAAGGTCTGCACGATTCATCCGGATTACTGCGACCGAGTTGAGTGCCCGGGGATCGATCCATTACTTTGTTGTGGGAGAAGTTTTGGTGCTATCGGGCAACCGTAACCTTGCATCTGGCAGGCCGGTCACCGGGTCGGAGTCCATCGAGAACCCCCCTGTCTGGGGGCTGCGGAACCTTGTGGATGGGCAAGGAATTATCGGACCACCTATCGACTCTACACCCAGCCCGACCAACGGGTATCACGCGGATATCAGCGAAAGCCCAAACTCCATGAAGTGGGTACAAGTTGATCTGGGATCGTTACAGCACCTGGAAGAAGTTCGGCTCGTACCAGCGCGTCCAAACGACTTTGCTGAGCGGAGCGGCTTTGGCTTCCCCGTGAGATTCAAGGTGGAAGCTGCAACCGAGTGCGATTTCCACACGCCCCAAACGTTGCTCGACTCAAGCCTATCAGACTACCCGAACCCCGGGGATGGGCTGGTGGTGATCCCAACGCCGGGAACCCCAGCGAGATTTGTGCGTGTGACCGCAACCCGACTTTGGGAACGCACAGGCGATTACGTCTTCGCACTCGCAGAACTTCAGGTTTACAGCGAAGGCAAGAACGTGGCTCGCAATGTACCTGTAACCGCACTCGATTCCATTGAAAACAGGCGTTGGGGCAGACAATACTTGGTGGACGGTTTCGCCAGTCAGAACCAACTCATCGAATGGCCCGAGTGGGTTGAACATGAGCAGCGAACGGCTGAGTGGGAGGCCAATTGGCGGGCAGTGGGAGCGAGTTGGGAGGCGGCAAGGGCGAGGGCAGACCTGCTGATGGTGCAGACTGCAGCCGGGATTGGCGTGGGTGTGTTAGTATTCGTCGTCGTGCTGATCTGGCGTGGGAGGGTTCATCGTCGGCGTGAGACCGAGCAACTCCGCGACCGGATCGCCCGTGACCTGCACGATGAGGTCGGAAGCAACCTCGGCGGGATCCTACTCCTGGCACATGCCGGTGGCGTGGCCGACCTTCCCGAGATTGGGCGGATCGCGCAACGAACAGCTGAGTCCCTTCGCGATCTCGTCTGGTTGATGGGCCGAGGTCCGGACACGAGCGCGGACCTGTTAGCGAAGCTACGTGAGTCGGCGGCCGGATTACTACACGGCGTGGCATTCACATTCGACGCCCCGGAGAGTTGTCTGCCGGGGCGGGTCTCTTTGGAGTTCAAACGTCAACTCTTTCTCGCGTTCAAGGAGATACTCCACAACGTCGTCCGGCATGCGGCTGCGAAGTCTGTGGCCGTCAGGTGCCACCGTACGGGTAATCGGTTCATCCTGGAAGTCCACGACGATGGCAAAGGATTCGACCAGGAGAAAGTGACGGCAGGCACGGGTCTTCGAGGACTGCTTTTCCGTGCGACCACCCTCGGTGGGCAACTCGAAGTGACCAGCAAACCGCGAGCCGGAACGACCGTGCGACTCGATGTCCCCGTGAGGTTTTGACATGACAACGGTAACGGAACCGGCAAGGGTATGGACCATCGAGGACAATGAATCCTATCGCCGTGCGATCGTGCGTGTCGTAGATGCGGCCGCGGGACTATCGTGCCCCGCAGCATTCGCGACATGTGAGGACGCACTCACCGAACTCACCGCGACACGCAAACCGCCAGCAGTCGTTTTACTCGATATCGGCCTGCCAGGGATGAGTGGACTCGACGGTATCCCACGCCTGGTCGCGGCAAGTCCAGGCATCCGAATCATTGTGCTGACAGTGTTCGACGACGATGAGAAAATTTTCAGAGCGATCTGTGCAGGTGCGACTGGTTACCTCCTGAAGATGTCGCCAGTGGAAGAAATTACCGCTGCGATTCGCGAGGTCCTAGCTGGCGGGTCGCCGATGAACGCTCGCATTGCCCGCCGCGTTCTGGAGATGTTCGCGAAACTCGCCCCGAAGCCTACCGATTACGGCCTCACAGAACGTGAACAGGGTGTCCTCGAACTCATGGTGATGGGCCTCATCAAAAAGGAAATCGCCTCGGAATTGACGTTGAGCGTTCATACTGTCGATTCGCACATTCGCAACATCTACGAAAAGTTACAGGTTCACACTCGATCTGGGGCTGTTGCCAAGGCGTTGAGAGAGAAACTCGTGTAAGTTTGTCACAGTCCCGTGATCGCGTGATGGTAGGCCGGAACTCATTGCTTACCTTACTTACATCCTGCATTCCCTTCTCTCTCGCGGGTGCGTCAATGCTACGAGTCGCAGTTGTGACCACGACGCTTGTCGCGATCGGCTTTTCGATTCCCGGTATGCAGGGTTTTCTCGCCGCCGGTGCCCACGACCAAAAGAAGGTCATCGATTTCGACCGCGATGTGAAACCGCTCTTCGCCAAACATTGCATCTCGTGCCATGGACCTGACAAACAACGCGGTGATCTCAGACTCGATCGCAGAATCGATGCGATCCGCGGTGGTGAAACAGGCAAGGCCTTCACAGGAGGGAAAGCCACTGAGAGCCTCCTGATGCATCGCGTCCTTGCAGCCGACGACACGAAGATGCCACCTAAAGGTGAACGGCTGAATTCCACCGAGATTGCCACGCTAAAAGCATGGATCGAACAGGGTGCCAATTGGCCGGACGACGGCCACGTAGTGAATCCAACTGACTGGTGGAGTTTTAAGCCGTTAAAGCGGCCATTGGTGCCAACAGGCATGAACCCCATCGATGGATTCATCCGGGCGACGTTGAGCGAGAAAAAGCTAAACGCATCTCCGGAAGCGGATCGCCGCACGCTGATCCGCAGAGTGTATTTCGACCTGATCGGCCTGCCCCCAACACCTGAGGAAGTCGATGCGTTCGTGACAGACCAATCAGCGGACGCATACGGACGGCTTGTCGAGAAATTGCTCGCGATGCCGCAGTATGGCGAACGGTGGGCACGATACTGGCTCGATGTCGTGCACTTTGGTGAAACTCACGGCTATGACAAGGACAAACCGAGACCGAACGCATGGCCATATCGAGATTATGTCATCCGGTCGTTGAACTCCGATAAACCATACAGGCGGTTCGTTCAGGAGCAGGTTGCGGGGGACGTGCTGTTCCCTGGAACCGTCGATGGAATCGAAGCACTTGGTTTCCTCGCGGCTGGGCCGTGGGACTTCATCGGCCACGCCGAGTTACCCGAATCGAAGATTGATGGAAAGGTTGCCCGGCACCTCGATCGCGACGACTTCGTTGCCAACACAATGGGAACATTCATGGGCCTCACGGTCCACTGCGCCCAGTGTCACAACCACAAATTCGACCCGATTCTGCAAGAAGACTACTACCGACTCCAGGCTGTATTCGCAGCGATCGATCGCACAGATCGAACCTACGATGCAGACCCAAAAGTTGCCGCACAACGAGCCGAACTCGAAACGAAGAAGAAGGCTGCCACGGATCGCGTTGCAGCGTTGCGGACTGAAGCACGCAAGACAGCCGGGCCAGAACTCGCATCGCTGGAACAAATGATCGCAGTGGCAACCAAGCCAGCATCTGTAACCAAGCCTGCAGAGCATGGTTACCATTCAAACCTCACTGCGAAACAGGACGAGGTGAAGTGGGTGCAGGTTGACCTGGGCGAGAGCGTGAAACTCGACCGCGTAGTCCTGCGACCGTGTCACGACGATTTCAACGATATTGGAGCGGGCTTCGGCTTCCCCTTGCGCTTCAAGATCGAGTTGTCCGACGATGCCACATTCAAGAGTAGCATCGTTCTGGTGGACGAGACGGCGACTGACTACCCGAAGCCAGGTAGTGCCGCTTACACAGCAATTACGGCGAAGGGAGAACCCAAAGCAGGACGTTATGTCCGTATCACCGCAACGAAACTGGCCCCGCGGCTGGTGAATGACTTTATGTTGGCCCTGGCAGAACTGGAAGCGATTGACACGCAGGGCGTGAATCGCGCGGCCCGGAAGCTTGTCACCGCACTTGACAGCATCGAAGCTCCCATTCGCTGGCGAAAATCCAATCTCACAGACGGCCTGTTCCCGCCTGGTCCCGCGGCCACTCCGGCCGAAGTGGCACGCCTGACGACAGCCCGCGACAACCTGCTCAAGTCAAGCCTTGGGGAGAAGGGATCTGCTCAGCTTGCTGAGGCAGAAGGAGTGATCCGGACTGCTGAGAGCGAACTCGGAAGACTGGCGGGTACACGACGCACGGTATATGTCGGGTCAGTCCATACCGGGAGTGGGAATTTTGTCGGCACCGGGTCGATGGGAGGAAAACCCCGGCCCATCTTCATCCTGTCTCGCGGCAACGTCACGAAACCGGGCGCGGGAGTACAACCCGGCGCGGTCGTTGCAATCCCCGGTATCAATGGACGTTTTGCACTCCCACCAACTCACAATGAGGGTGATCGTCGCGCTGCACTCGCCAAGTGGCTGACGGCTCCCGAGAACCCCCTCACTTGGCGTGTGATGGCCAACCGCCTCTGGCAGTACCACTTTGGTAAGGGGCTCGTCGATACACCGAACGACTTCGGCAAGATGGGTCAGTTGCCGACGCACCCGGAACTGCTGGACTTCCTGGCTTCGGAACTGCGCGACCACCAATCGTTGAAGAAACTGCACAAACTGATCGTGACGAGCAGCACATACAAACAGGGTTCGTCCTCGAACGAGGCGAACGCGAGGATCGACGGCGACAACCGCTACATCTGGCGGCAGAACCGCCGCAAGTTGGAGGCCGAGGCGATTCGCGATTCGATCCTCTCAGTTGCCGGGAAACTCAACCTCACGATGGGCGGACCAAGTTTTCAGGACTTCATCGTCGAGAAGCCCGAGCACTCACCGCACTACCAGTATCATCTTCACGACCCCGAAGACTCAAAGGCACACCGGCGCGCTGTGTATCGCTTCGTGGTGCGATCAAAACAACAGCCGTTCATGGCGGCGTTGGACTGTGCTGACCCATCACTCGCAGTGGAGAAGCGGAACCAAACACTCACCCCGCAGCAGGCGCTGACGCTGCTCAACAACAACCTCGCTGTCGCGATGGCGAAACACTTCGCAGATCGTGTCGAGAAATTGGCACCCGACAACACAGGCCGAGTGAACGCTGCGGTTCGACTGGCGTTCGGCCGCAACCCCACGGGAAAAGAACTTGATGCGCTCCTCGTCTACACGAAGGAACATGGTCTGGCGAACACCTGCCGCGTCATACTGAACCTGAACGAGTTCGTGTTCGTCGATTGAAACAAGACGAGGATTAGCGGAATAATCAGCCTGAAAATACGTTCCTCACCTTCGGAGAAGACCATGAATCGTCGCGACTTTCTCTTCAACTCCGGTGGTGGTCTGGGAGGCATCGCCCTCGCGTCCCTCCTTGGTTCGGAGCGGCTCCTCGCGGATTCGCCGAAGAGAACCGACGGCGGCTTGCATCACAAACCCAAAGCGAAGCGAGTGGTCCAACTGTTCATGGCCGGGGGTGCCAGCCATGTCGATCTTTTCGACTACAAGCCCGAACTCGTGAAACAGCACGGGAGAGCCGCGAACTTTGGTGAACCCGTCGAGGCGTTCCAGAATGGCCTTGGGCCATGGCTCAAGCCCGTTTGGGATTTCAAGCCCTATGGGAAGAGCGGGAAGATGCTCTCGGAAACCGTGTCCCCACTTGGCGACGTGGTTGATGAGATGGCTTTCGTCCACAACATGATCGGCAAGACAGGTGTTCACAGTCAGGGCACACTGCTCCAAACGACCGGGTTCAACCGCCCGGGTTTCCCTGCGATGGGTTGCTGGGTTAGCTATGGTCTTGGCAGCGCCAATGAGAACCTACCCACGTTTGTCGTGCTACCCGATCACCGCGGACTCGCCTCCAATGGCACCAAGAACTGGGACAGTGCTTTCCTTCCGGCGCAGCACCAAGGCAGTGCGATTTACCCTGGGACCAAGACCCCCGTTGAGGATCTGTTCCCGGACGAGCGAGTGAAGTACGTCACTCGCGCGGGCGACAAGGCCGGGATCGATTTGCTCACTCAACTCAATCGCGAGCATGCAACCACGCGGCCAGGCGACGAACGCCTCGATGCCCGCATCAAGAGCTACGAACTGGCCGCGAAGATGCAGCTTGCCGCACCGGAAGCTCTCGACATCTCGAAGGAACCAGCCGAGGTGTTGAAACTCTACGGGCTCGATCACGGCAAGCAGTCGTTCGATAAGGAAATCAACCCGATCGAGGAAACGGACTACTTCGGCAGAAAGTGTCTTGTCGCGCGGCGTTTACTGGAACGCGGCGTGCGTTTCATTCAGGTTTGGAGTGGAAACGACAACGGATTCCCGCGTCGTAACTGGGACTCGCACGAAGACATCAAACGCGATCACGGTCCGCTCGCCTACGGGATGGCTCGCGGGGCCGCTGCCCTGATTGCTGACCTGAAGCGAACGGGCTTACTCGAAGACACGATCATCCTGTGGACAACGGAATTTGGTCGCATGCCCAGTTCGCAGGGCGGCAAAGGCCGCGACCACAACCCATATTGCTTCACGAACTGGCTTGCGGGTGGCGGCATCAAGGCGGGCACAATCCACGGCCCGAGCGACGAATTCGGATACAAGCCTGCCTACCGCAATAACCCAACCGAAGTGTATGACCTGCACGCCACGATCCTGCATCTTTTAGGCATCGATCACACAAAACTCACAATCCGACACAACGGTATCGATCGGCGATTGACTGATGTCCACGGCCATGTGATCCAAGAACTCCTCGCGTAAGTGAACGGAACGCTCGCCGAGGGCGTGCCTTTCTGACTACAACAGGTCCATTCAACCGCAACCTGTTCGTGAAGCAGAACCACTCCCACCATGACCACACCCACCTCGGCCAGCGGCCGCAACCTCACGCTTCTCGCGGCACTCCTTGGGTGGATGTTCGACGGTATGGAGATGGGGTTGTTCCCCCTCGTCGGTCGCGACGCGCTGAGCGAATGGCTGCGTGACCCTTCCGATGCAACGAAAATCGACAAGGAAAGCGTCGATCGCTGGTTCGGAATCGTGATGGCGAGTTTCCTCGTCGGAGCCGCGACAGGTGGGGTTGTTTTCGGTTGGCTAGGTGACAAGATTGGCCGGGTGCGAGCTATGACGGTAAGTGTCCTGCTCTATTCCGTCTGTAGCGGATTATCGGCCGCGTCTGGTTCACCACAGCAACTTGCCGCATTGCGATTCCTGGGCGCGCTTGGAATGGGCGGCGAGTGGGCGTTGGGTGTCGCTCTGGTCATGGAAGTCTGGCCAAACGCATCGCGGGCTTGGCTTGCAGGCTGGATCGGCGCTTTCGGCAACCTTGGCTACACGGTCTGTGGGGGAATCAAGCTCGGGTTGAACCGCTTTGCGGAAGACGTTCCGTTGTGGTTGACCTCGGCCGGATTGCCACAAGATTGGGCTGTAAAACTCACTTCACATGGCGACTGGCGATTGCTCATGCTCCTGGGAGCAGTACCTGCATTGCTGACGCTACTCATCCGTCTCTTCGTGCCCGAATCCGAGAAGTGGACGAAGGAAAAGGAGTCTGGCGAAGCCTCCCACTGGTCGAGCCGCGACCTGTTTGGCGTTCTGATTGGAGCCTGTGCTGCAATCGGAATTATCGCCTTATGGTCCGTCCGAGAGCTGGATCTCATGACCCGTGTCGCGGGCTCTTGTGTTGCGATCGTCGTTGTGGTGATTGGGTATCTGATGCCGGCCCGTGGCTACCTGTCTCGCTGTTCGCTTAGCCCGGAAGCCAAACGAGAAACGTTATTGCGAATGCTTCTGGCTGCGGGACTGAGCGGAGTTCCCCTGTTGGCAACATGGGCCGGGCTGATGTGGATGTACATGTGGGTGGGCACACTACCCGGCGGCAGTTCACCAGATGCACGGCCATGGCTGCAAATTTCCTCCTCGATCGGTGCGGCGATCGGGTGTGTGGCAGCAGCACTCCTCGGTGGCGGGCTTGGCCGACGACCCGTTTACGCCGCGCTGTGCGTGCTTTCACTGATCACGATGGTCGGCTTCTACCGGCTGAACACGGAGTACGGTCTCGCATTCGTACTCTCCGGCGGATTACTAGGTATGATCTCGGCGTCGTTCTACGGATGGCTGCCGCTGTATCTGCCGGAGTTGTTCCGCACGTCCGTCCGGGCCACAGGTCAGGGGTTCGGGTTCAACTTTGGGCGAATCCTTGCGGCGGTTGGGCAACTCCAGATGACGAATCTGCTCGGCGCGTTCGACGGCGACTACGCTCAAGCATGCGCAGTGGTCGCGGGAGTGTATATGTTCGGCATCGTGCTCATTTACTTCTCTCCCGAAACAAAGGGAAAGCCTTTGCCGGAATGAGTCATGACTTGTTGTTGCAGTTGGCATCTATGATGCCGGGTTTCGCCTTGCTGTGGCGGTACGGGGTCATCACAGGCCCCGCACCAAACAACACAAAATGTCAACGCAGCGGATATCACGAACAACACGGGAACTCACGCGATGAGAACTCACCACTTCCCGGTTGGGATCAATGCTTGCGGGAGTCCGCCGACCGATGAGATACCGATGAACACAAAGCACATCTCGTCCGTTGTCTGCTCACCAAGTCGCACCACCTTCGGCGGCGAGGTTGGGTTGTTGGGATTACTCGCAGAGTTGTCAAAAGTCGCACGCACCCGCAATATGGTTCCCATCGGCAACTTTAATGGCTCCTTGAGGTCATATTGCTCTTGCCAGTTGTAATCCCACACAGGGATGCGGATCAGGCTTTGTTCCCTCTCACCAGGGAGCGTCGCGAACAGTTCGATATCCTTCCCGAGAAGGTGCATGTGTGGGATCAGCCTGTATGCGGTCATGTCCTTGGTCGTTCGCCAGGAACGATCGACAACGTACTCCTTCGCTCCAGCCGGAATTGCCCAGAATAGACCTGCCACGGGAAGCGAAGTGAATCGCTCAGTTGCCGGCTTCTTCGCAAAATAAATACCTACTTTTGTTCGATCAGTCTCTTCCTTGCCAGTCCGATGGTAGTGGATCTGGATGCAGATATCCGACTGCTTTGGTAAGCGAATGGCAACTCCATCGGGGAGCTTCTTGGGTAGCATTCCTGGTGCCCACCCACCGAGAATGCCAGAGCGATCCGGGAGGAATCCGAAGCCCATTTTCACGCTGTAACCCGGTCCACGGTCGGGCTCGTCCGGCTTGGCACCGGCTGCCGCTTCAGCCTGAAGCCTGCGGGCGGTTCCTGTCCTGTCGATGAGGTTGACCGTGTGGTGAACCACTCGCGGGTTACCGGGGCGTACTTCGACAGCAACAACGTCCTTGTCTTCAGTGAGGTTGGTTGGAAAGACCAAAACGCGAAAGTGATCGCTCCCCTTTGCGGCGATTGTCACGTCGGAAGGTGCTTCGAGTATGAGGTCTGGTTCGCCAAGGGTCCAGTCGTCGTCGAATTTCACAGCAGGGGGAGCGTCCTTGGGATCACCTTCTGGCATCCCTTGAGCAACCCAGTTCTCCAACACCTTCTTTGCGGTGGGTGGTAGACTGCGTTCCCCTGCAA
Source organism: Planctomycetaceae bacterium (assembly GCA_013823135.1). GTDB lineage: Bacteria > Planctomycetota > Planctomycetia > Gemmatales > Gemmataceae > Gemmata. The sequence continues at coordinate 8,705 of PNLP01000043.1, read as the reverse complement.
GCCTTGCATTGGGAGCTGGCTTCCATGGGGGCATCCGCTTCGCTTGCACTTCTTCGACACACAAATCACCCCACTTGGTCGCCTGCTTGTAATTTTGAAGCGAGAACGGGGCTGCCTGCCCTGGGCGGTGACACGACTGGCAATGCGCCTGGAACAGTGGCAGCACATCCTTGTAGAACGTGACAGTGGTATCGGTCGCGGCCAATTTCTTTGCTGCGACGTTTATTGGGCAACCAAACGCCTTCGTCTCGGCCTCACTCACGGCCTTGCCCGCAAGGAGTTCGTCGAGTGCAGTGGTGAGGTCATGCCTCGTGACCGTGGCCTTCGGCTTGAGTCGAGCCGTGAATCCGTCATCGATACGCCCACGGTAGCGCAGGGTGTGCTTTTCATCAAGGACGACCACTTCGGGCGTCACTTTCACGCCAAGCGACGCGACTGTAACTTGTTCACGATCCGCATACACCGGGAACGGAATCTTGTATTCCTTCGCATGTGCTGCGGCCTGAGCCGCGGTCGTTTCGGGATCAGGGAACACACCCACGAGCGAGACGCCACGGTCTGCATACTTCGTTGCCACCTCTGCCAACACGGGAAGATAGCCATTTGACATCGGGCATTCCAACGACAGGAACGCGACCACGACGAACTTGGCCTTCTGGTCAGCCAACTCCCACTTCTTTCCCGCCGCATCGGACAGCGTGAACAAAGCCACCGGTTTTGAATGTTCGGATTTTGCGGCACCGCATGGAATCGCACCTAGAACCGCAACAAGAAGTGGGAAACAAAGTCGTGCCATCATGGAAGAAGCCTCCTGTTCGCGGCGACAACAGCCTGGTTACTGTTTGTCGCGATTAGCAGAGTAACCCACAGCCCAACGATTGGTTACAGTCCATTGACCAATACATCGCCCAGGTTCTGGAGCAACACCTTGCGGCGGAGGAGCGGCCTCGCACCATCATACACAGGCCGCCCAGCATCGACGTGCCCCTCAGCCGCGTACGCGACTGCACCAAACTGGGCAATTCCTGCCAGCCTGAACGTGATCGTCGCCGTGTCGCCAACTATCAACTGTCGCCGAAGGACTAGCGACCGGATTCGCTTTGTGTCGTGTTCTACCACGATGTCTGCCGAACGAATCTGTCCTGGACCGGTTTGTCCACGCCGTACGGCGGAGACAGCCAGCAGAGCGGCGTTGTGAACGGGTGGTTCGGTCCAGGAGAGTTCAAAATCCTTGAGAACTTCATCAAGTAGTGTACCCAGTTCAAGCCCACGAATGCGAACCGCGTCCCGAACCAACGGCGGCAGTTCCGATTCGTCGAACCGGGCTGCCGCATCGCGTGTTGGGGCGATCCAGACACGTCCATTTTCGTCTCGGCCACATGCACCGCGGCCCCCGAAACCCGGCTGTACAACAAACCGGTCACCGCGCGTACACAGGGTAACCGTCCTCCCACTATCCAACACGAGAGCCAGAGGAGCGGGCGAGTTGGGGGGTAGTTGAAGCGTTTGGGTGTAACACCGATCGGCATCGGGTCCGTTCGCTGCACGGGCTGACTCGACGACCTGCGTGGGAGTCGCAATCGCTTCACGTGACGGACCGAGCAAGAACACAGCGGCCAAGAGCGAAGCTGCAAGAGCACCCACCGCGAACAGCACCTTCCTGAAGCCGCTGCGCGGCGTGATAGGCCTCGCAGCCTCCGCATCGAGTTGTACACGCACGCGATCCCATATCCTCGCAGGATCAACCTGGGCAGCCTCGGCATCGAGTTGAGCACGCACGATCGCGTCGATTCCAGGCTCGGGCGGCGGGAACAAATCAGTCGGAGAAGACATCACCAGCCCCCTACGAGTGCGGAGACACGCGAACAACCCTCAACCTGTTTGCGAGTTACGCAGAATCTTCAGAATTTGTTTTCCCGAGTATCGGCTGCAGTTCGACAGCGAGGAGTTTGCGACCGCGATAGACGAGCACGCCCGCGTTCGTGGGCGAGATTCCCAGTGATTCCGCAATGTCTTCCTTGGACATCCCAAGTGCCCGCAACTCGACAGCTGCCCGTTGCATCGGCGGTAGTTTCTGAAGTGCTTCGCGAACACGGTTCTCAAGTTCGCGGTGCTCCGCGATCTGATCAGGTTGCAGGACCGAGCGATCAGCGACATCGAACAATCGGTCGTCGTCTACCGATGTCCCCAAACCGATGAGTTCGCGTTGCCGAGTTGCCTGATTGATGCACAGATTGGATATGGCCGTAAAAAGCAGTTTCACCCCGTCCCGAGCCAGATCGTATTCATTGGCTCGGCGGAGGAGGCGGAACAAGCATTCCTGCACAACGTCATCAGCACGATCAGATGCCCGAACCAGCGACCGCGCGTAAGCGAGCGCCCGCGGGGTGACTGACTTCACCCAGTCGCCAAGTGCAGCCCGCTGTTCGTCAGTCAGCATGTTGCGTGCCCGCAAGTGACCTACTTGATCGAGTTGAGATACGCGATCAGGTCGGCCATTGCCTGCAAGTCGAGTTTCTCTTCCAGCCCTTCAGGCATTGCGGAAAGCCCCGTGCTCCGCAATGAGGCAATGTTCACACGTTGAACCGTTTCGCTCATGCCATCGGTCTTGCGGATGGTCACGGTATTCGCAGTTTCGGCTGCAATCATGCCAGTCAGGATCACGTCGCCATCCGTGATGAGCACATAACTGAAATACTGGGGAAGAACCTCGCGGTTGGGGTCAATAATGTTCGTTAGCACCGACTCCGTGCCGCGGTTCTTGACGGAGGCGAGGTCGGGACCGATCGATTCCCCAACGCCTTCGAGTTTGTGACACGAGGCACACGTTTCCTTGAACAACGTCTTCCCCTTGGACGCATCGCCCTTCAATTCAATTGCTTTCTGGTATTTCACGAGAACATCCTGTCGCTTCGATGGCGCTGCGCCCGAAAATAACTTGGTAGCACGTTGGCGTACTTTCTCGTCGGGCGACTTGAGGAGCAACTGGATTCGGGCCGGATCGAGGTCGGTTGGCCGGACCGTGCCCTTCTCGACAGCATCGAGAAATGCACTCACCCACTGTGCCCGTGCGAGGAGCGTCTCGGCGGCGGTAGCGCGAATCTGCGGGCTCATCTCGGGCCAAGCAATCAGAACTAACGTTGGCACCTCTGGCGAATCAAACTTCGCGAGCACTTCCAGTGCGGCGAGTTGTACAGGTTGCGGCTGCCTCACTCCGAGGCTTCTAGTAAGCAGGGATTTCACATCTGAGAACTGAGCAAGTCCAAGCGTGCGGATAGCGGTCGCACGAGCAGTTGGTTCCCTCTTGTCATCGCCAGCAGTTTTCAAAGCATCGGCCAGAAGATCGTTCAGAATCCGTCCGGCCTTACCTGAGTCAAGACCGGCAAACTTGGCACGTGAGACCGCTGGCAATTTCGCCACGAATCCCTGTACCAAATCGCGGGTTAGTGCTTGCTCAGCTTCGGGCAACCGCTCGATAGCACTCACAATGACAGCGATTTCATCAACTCGGTTGGTGGCTGCTGTCTGGCCTGCGAGCGCGAACAAAAGGGACTTCCCGCCTGTGGTGCCACGATAGTTTGCGTCTCCTAGTAGCTTCGCGAACACATCACCGCCTCGTTCGCCTGCCGCAGTCAGCACAGCCAATCGAACCCACGGGTTCTCACTATCCTTGAGGGCAAGGATTCGTAGCGACTCAACAATTCGCTCATCGCGGAAGCTCCCAAGTGTGAACGCGAGTTGGTATCGAACTCTTGGGTCCGGGTCAGTGGCCAGTTCCTTGAATCGATTGGCAAGCCCGGCGAACAGATCGAATCCCTCACTCAGTCGCAGGGCGTGTTCTCGGACCCGCGGTTCGCGGTCTCTAAGGGCTACCAGTAAGTGTCCAGTCCCCAGTGAATCCAGCCCTCGAAGGGCATACAGCGCGTGCATCCGGGCACGCGGATCATTCCCGTGTGCAGCCATCATTCGAAGCAAGCCCACAACGGATTTATCCTGACGCTGATAGAGTAAGCGGGCCGCGGTGTCACGATGCCAGCCGTTCGGGTGTTCGAGAAGCGCAACGAGTTCTGCCCCGGTTGCTTTGCCCAACTCGGGTGGTTTCGGCTGCTTGAAGCCCTCGGGTACAATTCGCCAGATGCGCCCCCGATCGATACCGCCCGCCACATTGACGAGTTTCAATAACTGTGGCGGTAAAAAAGCCGCACCTTCGATCAGTTCGCGATACATGTCCACGACATACAAACAGCCATCTGGTCCATTCGCGAACTGCACTGGGCGGAACCAGATATCCTTGGACGCGAGGAACTCTCGATCCTTATTCGCACGAACGGCCGACCAACCAAGTCCCTTGGGTTCCAGCTTCGCCCGATATACGAGGTTATTCGCGATCTCACCCACGAAGACGTTGCCCCGATATTCAGGGGGAAAGGCGTCGCCACGGTATACCGTCACACCGGTGGCTCCGGTGAAGAAACCGAATGGCACACCACCTTCGTCGGAGCCCGGCACGAGCTTGTCCTTTCGGAGCCGCGTTCGGGCCTCACGCCAGGGTTCCGCTGGACTGATGCGGTGTAGGTTCGGGTATCGCCCAGCCTCGTTCACATCCACAATTGGCGACGGAGCCACCACGAATGGATTGCGGTTGGCATATCTGGCATCGTAGGCAAGGTGTTGGATCGGATCGCTATTCCCGCAGACAAACGTGTCGCCCCAATCGTCGAGCGTCATGCCGTGCTGGCCACCCCCGCTAGTCGGCACGAAGGTGTTACCCCGAGGGTCCAAGAGGATGTTCTGGCGACGGACAGCAACGGGCTTCGCCTCAGGCAAATCAGCCCGACGGAGGTTACCACCTGCAAGACTCGTACTAATGTGAAACCTGTTATCCGGCCCCCAGTGAAAGGAATTGAGCATTCCTTCGCCAGCCTTGTCGCGATCGAAACCGGTCAGAATCTTCCGCTTCTCGTCAGCCTTACCGTCGCGTTTGGTGTCCTTGAAGTACCACAAGTCGGGCACCACACCGACGAACACACCGCCATCCCAGCAGGCCACCGCGACCGGCGAATCGAGATCGTCCACGTACACTGTCGCCTTGTCATACTTGCCATCGCCCCTTGTCGATTCGAGCATCTTGATACAGCCACGTTCCTTGGACCCGGCGGGGTTGGCGTACTGGTTGTACTCCGGGAACTCGGCGACAAAGAGCCGACCGTTTTCATCGAAATCCATGGCCACAGGTGATCGGATAAGCGGTTCGGAAGCGACCAGTTCAACGCTGAAGCCCGGTTGGATATCGAAGGCTTTGAGCGATTCGGCCGGTTCTAGAGGTTTCACCTTTGGAAGTTCCTGCAGCAAATCCGCCGGCTTCTTGTCATCACTTCTCGCGAGAGGGGGGCTAACCCCCGCGGTTCCCACGGCAACGCTCACAAACAGCAACAAACCCATCATGGAACGGAAGGACATTGGCAAAGACTCCTGCGCATAAATGTGTCAAGGCGAGGATGGATGACCAAGTTTATTCCATCAACGAGGGAATATGGCAGGTAAACCGGGAGAGGCAGACGAGCATTTTTGTACGGTAAAAGTCATGAGGCTGGGTTATCGTTCGTCAAGTCTTGCTCACAGCGTCCTTCGAGTTCACTTATGCGGCATAAATCCTCTGGTTCGCGTCTCCTTCACACCGTGGTTGCTGTCGCGTTTATTGGTGTCTGGGCACTCTCCCTCATAGGCGCGCCACCAACGGATGCCGATATGCTTGTGCCCTTCCCGCACCCCAAGGGTTACGTCTGCCACAGGACAATTTCTCCCATCACGATTGATGGCACGATAACCAACGCGGAGTGGGGCAGCGTGCCGTGGACAGACCCGTTCGTCGATATTGAAGGGGACAAGCAACCGAAGCCACGATTTCAGACGCGAGTCAAAATGTTATGGGACGATGAGGCACTTTACGTCGCCGCAGAACTGGAGGAACCACACGTCTGGGCAACGCTGAAGGAGCACGACTCGATCATTTTTTACGACAACGATTTCGAACTGTTCCTTGACCCTGACGGCGACAATCACCTGTACGCAGAACTGGAAGTTAACGCGCACAACACCACCTGGGATTTGCTGCTGCCGAAACCCTACAAGGACCTGGCAAAGGCCGTTAACGCCTGGGAAATCAGTGGGTTGAAGACAGCCATCAAAGTCCACGGAACGCTGAACGATCCGCGGGACAAGGACACGGGCTGGTCAATTGAGGTCCGCTGGCCGTGGGCGGGCTTGAAAGAGTTGGCTACCGTCGCGATGCCACCGAAAGACGGGGACCAGTGGCGAATCAACTTCTCACGGGTCGAGTGGGACATCGACATCGTAGATGGGAAGTACCAGAAGGTGCCGAAGAAACCGGAGTACAACTGGGTATGGTCGCAGCAAGGAGTGATTGACATGCACCGGCCCGAGCGATGGGGCTACCTCCAGTTCAGCACCGGGAAAACAGGCAAAGCGGAATTCCGCCCAGACGCTGAGTGGGACACGCGTGATCTACTGCATCGAACGTACTACGCTCAGCGGGCATACAAAAAAGCGAATGGGAGGTATGCGACTGCAATGAGCGATCTTGGGTTGAAGGATAAAATCGCGGCTCAACTCACGCTCGACGCCTGCCGCACAGCGTTCGAGGCGTCGGTCTCGCTCCCGACGGAGAACGGGGCGAAGCCGAAACGGATGGCAATCTCCCAGGACTCGAAACTCGTGAAGGAGTGACAACAGATTGTCACTCCGCACGCCATCCGCTTTCCCCGCTGGCGATCTTCCAATCATTCCCGAAGTACCCCGTACCAACGACGCCAGATGTGTCGAACACAGTCCAATCAGGGTAGCCAACGCCTGAAGCGAAGTACGGGAGGCGATCAGTCGCCCGCAACCCTGTCGTTCCAGTCCCTGCGATAGCGGCCACCATTGCTGTGCCGCTACCAGGGCGGGGCCAAACAAGTAGCACACCGAGACCATCCGCCTTCTTTCGCCGCTCGCCAACGCTCAGCGTGGAGGCAGTTGCCTGGACGGGTGATTCGCCTAACAAAGCCTTCCACGCCGCATTCATATCCGCGTGCCCGTAGAGCACGACGTTGCGATCAGGTTGTGCTTTCGGGTCGAACGCCGTATCCGCGATCACGTCAATCGAACCGTTTCCGCGATACCAGAACACCTCTGCGTCATAGCGAGCCTTGGCTATCGCCCATTGGTTCTCTGCGGGTGTGCCCTTGGTTGCATAAACGAAGAGGACTCGATTGCGGAAAGCATCCTTGAACGCTCCGGCACGGTGTGGCCCCTTCACCTCTTCCGAAGGCTTGGGGGTGAGTACCCACTTCTCGCCATCGCGTGCAAACCAGGCGCGTAATTCGTCCTTGGGCCAGGGAATGCCGTCGAGACCCTGGCCGTCAAGTTGGACACTGAAGGGCTTTCCGGGTGTCAACACGCCAACGTCAAGCGACAATCGTGAGACATTCTCAGTCGTGCCACGAAACACACGTTTCTCAGGATCGACGGTGAATTCACCTTTACTGATCAACAACGCTTTCAATTGCGATTCAAGCCGGAGCCAGTGGCAGTCGGCTGACACGCGCGGGTTGGCGGTGCGGAACTCAACCCGCCGCACTGCAGCACGCTCGGGGAGTTCGTGGTTCGCAAAGAACTCGAAGATCGGCGGCCAGTCCATGCACTCGTTACCCCACCAGTGCCCTGCTCCACGCTTCTCCCGGTAAACGAAGTCAGGGTGGAAGTCCGCGAGTTCCCTCCTCATCGTGCGTGCCTGGCTCACCGGCACGTTGTCGTCCTCGTCGCCATGCAACACGTACACGCCATTCGTTGTCACGTTCCGTAACAGGGCAAGCGTGTCGCTCGGCCCCGACGCCCGCAGCACCAACTCACGCTCTGCGGTGGAGGACGGATCCTTCTTCAGCCCCGCGTAAGACCACATGCTGACCCAACCCGCACTCGGTGCAATCGCCGCGAAGCGATCCGGATACGTTACCCCGATGTGCCAGGTCCCGTGACCACCCATCGAGTGGCCAGTGAGATAGGTTCGTCGCGGATCGGTCCCAAGGTCGCGTGAAGCATGGTCAAGAACTTCGAGCGCATCAAGGCGACCCCAGTCTTCCCAGTCGAAGCCAAAAGGTCGGCGATTCGTCGCCGCGACGATGTGGAGACCTGCTTTCGCCCCGTAGCATTCGGCCTGCCGAGTCCCCTCGACCGCAGCGCCGTGAAGCGTCAAGACAAGACCTGGCTTCTTGCCATCAGTCGTGGGTTTAGCCGGAACCACAGAGAAATACTGCACGCTACCGTCGATCTCGCTGATGAATGTCCGGCGGTGAGTCGCTTCTGGTTTCGCGACTTGAAGTGTTAGCTGGATCGTGTCGATCGGTTCAGCATTCCCTTTACGCAGCAAGCGGATTCGCAGCGGCACTGGCCCCGCGGTATCAGGAGCCGAGCCGACGACACGGAACGCAAGTTTGCGGATCGACGCGGGCAGCAAATTGGGTACGACGGACGTGATCGGCTTCTGGTCCCCGATGGTCGTTTCGATTATGAGATCGCCAATCGATTCGGCAGTGCAATTGCGAACCGGTAGGGCTGCCACGTAGTCGGTCGGCACTCCGACGCGAAGATCGGGCAAAGTAACATCGCCGCTATCTAGCCCTAAACCAAGCGTGATCTCAGGCTGA
>PNLP01000042.1 GCA_013823135.1 Planctomycetaceae bacterium | reverse complement strand
GAGTGCCACCGACGCGTCGTCGTTAGGCCCTGCCGGCGACAGGAGTGAGGCCACCTTCGGGAAGACGCACGGCAGAGAGAGAGGGCTCGTCGCGGTCTTCGGCTCCGGGGGGAGTGCGTCCGCGTAGGCCCTCAGATCCGCCTCCGGGACCGGCCTGGTCCGTTGCCACAGCGACTCGAACCATGCACGCAACTCGGCCACCTGCTCGCCGCCGTCGAATTGGACCGAGACTTCGACGCGCCCCCTGATTCCCTTGTCGGTGAAGTTGGCCGACCCGGCCAGTGCTCTTCCCCCGGCCACAAGAACTTTGGCGTGGAGGTCGGCGAGGTGTCGGATGCGGACGGGGTTGGCGAGGATGAACTCGACGATCCGCCGACGCGGTTCCTTGGCGTGTGACGCCAGCCACTCCCCGACGTCCGTGAGGAGCTGCCAGCCGGCCGCAGGAAGAGTCATGCGACGCAGGTAGTCAAGACCCAGGTAGGGGCAGGCGATGAGAAGCTCCTGCCCGGCGACCATGTCCATGATGGCGGCATCGAACGGAGACACGCCGCCTGACATTGTCTGGTCGGAATGGTAGATGAGACTCGCGCTCATGGCGTTTCTCCGAGAGAGTTGGGCCGCGGGCGACTCACTTGCCGCCCCACACCTTCACCGGCACTCCGCTGCGGTCGCCTTCCCACAAGAGTGTTGTGCATGTGCGGAGGAGCAGGTTCTTCCACAGGAGGGAGTTGGCGAACGCTCACCGCAAAGTCGTGCAAATCTTCCCCGTTGCGGCATCACTCGAAGGCAGCCGCGATCGCGTTCGACAAATGCACCAGTCGCCAGGGTGCTTTGGCTCGCAGGTAATTTGTCAGCACGATGCAGAACCCCTGTGTCTGCGGGTCCATCCAGACGACATTGCCGGCCGATCCCGTGTGGCCGAAGACCCGCCGGTCCAGCAAGTCGCCCCAGCTCTCGGGGGTTCCCAAATTGTTCAACCGCCAGCCGAGACCCCACGGTTGCGTTCGACGCACCGGCTCTGGCAGGTCCGGCAGGTCATCTAACCGATTGCTGGTCATCATGCGAACGGTGGCCGGCGACAGCAGTCGAACGCCGCCCCACTTGCCACCGTTCAGCATGAGAGCACAGATCACCGCATAATCTTCCGGTGTGCTGAAGAGGCCGCCGGCCGGCGATCCGAACTCTCGCCAGTACGTGCTGTTCCAGTCTCCCTTGTGGTTCTTCTGATAATCCGGCACGGTGGTTCGCACCAGCCGTTCCGGGGCGAAGCCCTGCGAACCCAGGCCGGTCGACTTCAATCCAAGTGGCTCGATGATTTCCTTTTGCACAAACTCCCGAATCGACTTCCCAGAAAGCCGCTGGATGATCTCTGCTGTCAGGATGGTGCCGGAGCTTTGGTAGCTGAGCTTGGTGCCGGGTGGAAAGAGCAACTCGGCCTTGATCGAGCCTTCGACGAACTTCTTCAGCGGGGCGTGTTGTTGCCGCAGTTCGGCGTTGTTCGGTAACTCGTCGGGCAACCCGGATGTGTGCGTGAACAGGTGTAGTACCTGCGTGTCGTCTTTGCCCCCGCCGGTGTATTCCGGGACATACCGCGTCACCTTGTCGCTGAGATTCAGTTGGCCACGTTCCACGAGAAGCATCGCAGCCGTGTAGATGATGGGCTTGGTGACCGAGGCCATGTAGAACATCGCATCCTTGCGGATCGGATCGGCATCGGCTTCCGGCCCTTGCCGACCGAAGAATCTCGGAGCAACGGCCTTTCCATTGCGACCAACGAGGATTGCCCCGCTGGGCACGGGAGCGTTCGGCCCCGTCGTCCACTTCTCCATAAGGTCATAGGCGATCTGAAGACGCTTCGGGTCGATCCCGATCTCGTCGGGCTTCGCTTGCGGCAAGTTGGCTGTGGCTGCCGCTGCACGTGCTGCTGTGGGAACACCGCACGCCACAACAGCACCGCCGACGACGGCGGCCTCCAGCACGTCGCGACGACTGAGTTCGGTTGGCTCTTTCATACCTGATCCTTTCGTTCGGCTCGTTCCCGATGTCCCCGCAGTCACCACACGAAGTTCTCGTTGCTCAATTTCTGCTCGCCGTTCCAGCGATAGGCACACAAGAACCCGCCCTTCGCTACGCTATAATCCACGCACGCCACATTCTTGGCCAGGACACCGGGCTGGGGTGCCGCGAGCCAGTAATGGCCGACGAAGACCGGTTTGGCATCTGCTGGGTACGGTATGGCCGTGGCGACGACCAACGCATCGAGTCGCAAATCACACGCACACTCGTCGGACTGGAACGCATAAGTTCGGTAAGTATGCCCGTTAGGGGGTAAGTACCAGCGGGTCCGAATCTCCGTGCGAACGTGGCCGTACGGATCCGTGAAGGACATCCCTTCCGGCAACTTGCCTTCCTTACCCTTGAGGACGACCTCGACCGAATCGAACAGCGGTTGACCCTTGCGACAGGCGGAGTGCAAGAACTCGTCTGTGATCCTGGCATGCTTGTTGTTCACCTTCGCGATCTGTGCGATGGCCTGTTCGTCCCAACACGCGTGAACGACTCGCAACCCATCGAGGTCGAGCCACATCGGGAGCGTGCGAAACCAGTCTAGATAGGAGCGAAGGTCGTGCGAGGTCAACTGGTCGAGGGTTGCTTGGTGCTGATGTTCGTTCTTCGGAGTTCGGGGCCGCAAGTATTGGTTCGGTAAATCCGGGTCTTCAGTGTGGTAGGCCAAGGCGTTGAGTTCGTGGTTCCCCATAACGGCCAGGGCGTGACCGGCTTCAACCATTGGGCGAACGATTTCAAGCACTCGGTGAATCTGCGGACCACGGTCGATGAAGTCGCCGAGAAAGATGATTTTTCGGTCGCGATGGCGATACGAGCCCTGGTCGGTCTCATAACCGAGGCGTCCTAGCAGTCGCACCAGTTCATCGGCATGCCCGTGGATGTCACCGATCAGGTCGTACATAGGACAGATCCTCCAGCGCGGTTTCCGACGTCATCACAAGACGAGCAAGTGAACTGGGCAACCGTGGAGGCGATTCCAAGTCATGGTTTCGTGTCGCCTCGACCGCCCCACACCTTAACCGGCACACCGTCGCAGTCGCCCTCCCACAAGAGCGTTGTACACGTGCGGAGCAGCAGGTTCTTCCAAAGGAGCGCGTTGGCGAATGTTTCCTCGTCCGGGCTGAACAGCGAGAAGATGCTCGACGCCGCGACCAGGATCATCTTCCGCTTGGCACGGCTGACCGCCACCGTCAGCCGCCGCGGGTCGAGCAGGAACGCGCTCGACGCCAGCAGGTACGCCCGGTCACTCTCGGTCGCGCTCACCAGCACCACCGTGCGTTCACCGCCCTGGAACCGCTCGACCGTGTCGATGGCGGACTTCGCCGGCAGTCCGGTCGCGGCGTCGATCACGCACAACTCCGGGAACGCCTCCTGCATCGCCGCCCGTTGAGCCCGGTGCGGGAACACGATCCCCAGACCCTCCTCGGCACCCAGGGCGTACCGAGTCTTGTCGGCCAGGGCACGCAGTACCGGATCAACGAGCGACTGCTCAAAGGCATTGCGAACTTGGCTCGCGCACTCATCATGCACGACAACCACGAGCGGGTATTCCGGCCGCAGCACCGCGGCTGCGAACGGGTCGGCCTCCGCGTACGCGGGCAACAGGTCGTGCTTGTGCGAGTGGTAGTTGATTCCGTCGTGCCGATACACCTCCTGCCGGAGGAACTCGGCCATCGCCGCGTGCAGCCGGAAGCTCTCGGCGAACTTGACCATCGGCGGCTTCTGCGCCCGAAGGGTGTCGAACAGGCTCTCGTACGCCGCGTACTGACGGAACGTGCGGCGGGCCTCCCGGTCCCAGTCGTGCTTCACGATCGGCGGCATCTGTCGATGATCGCCGACCACGACCAGCGGCGCGTCGGGCTTGAGCGTGAGGGCGGCCATCGCCGCCTCCGGCAGGTTCATCTGGCTCGCCTCGTCGAGCACAAGCAGGTCGCACAGCCCATGGCCGAACACGGACTTCGGCCACCGTTTCTTGAGCATCTGGTAGACACCGCCGGGGGTGACCCCGACCACGGCCCACTTCTGCTCCAGAATGATATCGGCGTTCTTGTCCTCCCCGGACTCCTTGTCCCCGTCCTTGCCGAGCGGCGTGACGCCGTCCGGCGGCACGTCACGCGGGGCCACCCGGTAGAGGGGCACGTCGAGCAACCGGGCGTCGAAGTGCGCGGCGAACAGCTTGGGGTCCGCGTCGCGGAGTTCACGCAGGTTGTTCCGCACGTCGATGACATTCTCCAGCAGTACGTCGGTCGCCGCGTGCGTCTTGCACGACAGGAACACACGACACTCGCGGTCGTCCCGCATCGCCGCTTGGAGCCGGGCGAACACCGCGAACGCCGTCGAGTAGCTCTTCCCGGTGCCCGGCGGCCCCTGCACGAGGATGATGGGCGTGTTGCCATGCCCGCCGATGAACTCCCGCTTGCCCGGCTCGGAGTCGTGCATCAGCCCGACGGCCCGGAATGCGTCCAGCCCTGCGAGGAAACTCGTCTGGCCGGGAAGCCCCGCCCCGTCGCCGGGTGCCGGCGGCGTCACCAGTCGGTGGTAGATGGTGTTCGGCTGGCCGTCGCATAGGCCATCGACCACCTTCGCGCACCAGTACCCGTAGATGTCGTTGGGGCACGGGTCGAGGGTGTAGATCTTCCCGTCGAACAGCGGGCGGGTCATCGAACCGAACACGTACGGCTTCATCGAGTCGTTGCCGAACCCGTCCTTCAGCTCGACCTCGGCGACCGCTTTCATTACTCGGCCCGTCGCATCCTTCTCTGTGGCGGCGAGCCGGATCAGTTCGCACCGCTGGCCGTAGAGCATCTGCTTCGGAGTGGGCGTGAACTCCTTCTGGTCCGCGGCCGGAAGCCGCTCGTCGACAGTCCACCGCGGGAACAGCACCAGCCGCTCGCCCTCGCGGATCGTGGACATGAGAAGGGCCTCGTGCAGGTCACAGTCCACCCCCGTCGTTTCGACCCGGAGCTTCAGGCGCAGCCCCTCGGCCGACCACTCGCAGTCTTTCTTTTGGTCCGGTGTGAGCTTCAGCCGCTTGCCGGGGTTAGCCTCGCGGAAGGCCGCGGCATACTCCTCCCGCTTGAGCCGCCTGCGCTCGTTCTCGCGGTTCTGCTCGGCCACGCCCGGCTCCTGGTCGGCCTCGCAGTACCGCACCAGCAAGCAGTCGCCCATCAGCACCCGGCGTTCGGGCGGGGCGTGTCGGGTGGCCTTCCAGTCGGCCAACTCGACCAGCCGCTCGATCGTCACGAACTCGTGCAAGGCGTGCGCGAGCGTCCCGGCCTTGTCGTCGAACTTCGCCAAGTCGGGCAGCTCGTACGGCGTCTTGGTCGTGTACGGGTTGCCCTGAATCCGGGTGGCGACGTGCTCGATCGCCTCCAGCCGCCGCTGCTGGAACGCCACCACGAGGTCGCGGGTGACGCCGCGGTAGTCAGCGAACTCGTCGTGCCCGCCGGTCGGCTTGGGCAGCGCGCCCCACCCGGCGTAGGCGTACTCCAGCGGCACCGAGCTGCCGAACCGTGCCCGTCGCGTGTACCACTCGGACGCCCCGTCGATGTCGAGCTTGCCGACGTTGTCGAACAGCCGGGCACGGAACAACTCGCGGAACTTGTGCGGGACGGTCCAGTCGAACTTCAGGTACGTCGCCACCGACTGGAGCGACTGACACGTCATCGGGAAGTTCTTGAACGTCCGCATCTCCTCGTCGAGGTAGCTGGCGATCGGCGAGTCGAACGAGGCGACCTGCGTCAGAAAGTCGTACAGCGGGGGTGTGTGCGACAGGACCGGCGGGAAGTTGCGGGCCAGGCCCTCCAGAAGGACGCGCTGCTCGTGCCGGTCGAAGAAGACGACGTGGACCGGGGCGGACTTCGGCTCCCCGTCGGCGGCTCCCGAGGTGGCGAGGTCGGTGACTGCCTTCACCAGGTCGCGGGTCCAGCCGACGAACAACTCCCGCTCGCTGGCGGCCGTGTCGGGCGGGCCGGCGGTGATGCTGACGATCGAATGCCGGGCGACCGGATTGCCGTCCTTGCAGGCGACGACCAGTGCGCCGAGCAGGTACACGCGGCCTTCGAGGTGGTCGACCTGCGCGTCGAGGTACACCCACACGAGGTTCGGGTTCAGGTCGGGCGTCGACACCGGCAGCGTGCTGTTCCCCTTGCCGGGGACGTACGACAACGCGCGGGTGCCGTCCTTGCGAACTGAACTGCGGAAGCTCTTCGCCCGGTGGATCAGTTCGTCGAGCCGCTGGCCGACCGACCATGCCGCGGCGATCTGCTTCACCTGCGCCTCGCGGCCGGGGGCGGGGACGAGTTCGTTGGACGGCTCGCCGTTGACGGGCGGGGCGAAGTCCTTGAGGGTGGCGAGGGACTGGATCGTCGTGACACCGGCCCGCCGCAGTGCGTCCTTGTCGGTGCCGGTAGCGTACGGGAGCAGCGAGAGGTCTTCGACCTCCGCACTCCACTTCATGCAGAACTCGTTGTACAGGCAGTCGTCGCACTTGAAGCCGAGCGCGTACGGCACGTCCTCGAACGGGGTCGCCGCAACACGGCGCGCGGTCGAGCCTTCGCCGAGCACGAGATCGTGCGCTGAGCGGGCGTATGCGTCCGGGTCAGCGACCAGTTCGACCAAGTAGCCGTCGAGGCCGAAGATCGCCTTCGCGGCCTCGCGCAGCGGCTTGATGGTTTCTTCGTCTTCCGGGGCCTGGTCGGGCGGCGGGCGGAACAGGACGGCCGTCTGGATCGGCTCGTGGGCGACGCCGGCGTCCTTCAGGATCTGTCCCAGCATGAGCCCGTAGAAGGCGACCTGGAGGCGGTGTTCGACCTTCGCCTCGACGGTGGACTTCATGTCCGTGATCAGGATCTGGAGAAGCCCCACAGCGGTGCGGGACAGCCGCACGAGGTCCACGTCGCCGCGGAGTTGCCAGTTGTTTAGCGTGGTGTCGAGCCGCACCTGCAACAAGGTGACCGTCTCGCCCGGCTTCAGTGTGCGGGCTTCCGCCGCCACCTCGGCGTTGTTCGCAGAGCGGCTTTGCGACTTGCCGTGGATGGCGATGTAATTGACGCACCGGCCCTTCGCTGTGAGGTCTTTCTCGACATCCTGCTCGAACGTGCTGCCGGAGAGGGAGAGCAGCGGGGCGAGCCGTTGCACGCCCACCCCGTACTGCTCCATGAACTTCTGCCCAGACCGCTCGGCGAGGCGGAGCCGCAGGAACCGCTCGCACTGCTCCAACCGGACGAACCGGGTAACGTCGGTGGGCGTGAGCCGGAGCGGCTGTCCGCCCGGCAGAACGGGGAGTGCGACGGGCTTTATTGGGACGCTTGGAGGGGATAACGGTCCGCCTCCCGGGGCCGGGCTTTCGGTTCCCTTCCTTCAGGGTTCCATGTCCTCAAGGAACTCGGACGCCGGCTTGGTGCTGGTCACCAGGAGGCGATCCCTCGCCCGGGTGCATGCGACGTAGAGCAGGTAGCGTTCGGTGTCGTATACCTCCTGCAAGTCCGCGTCGTCGCCGACCGACTCGATACGCTCCTGTAGCGGTATCACCTCGTCGTCACAGGCCATCACGGCAACGGCCCGAAACTCCAGTCCCTTCGCCAGGTGCATGGTGCCGATCGACATGTACCCCACCTGCGTCTCGACGTGGTCGTCCAGAACCTTGAAGGGCAGTTTGGCCTGCTTGGCCGCCTTCTTCGCCCGCTCCAACTGGGCGTCGGAGCGGACGAACAACCCGACCTCGTGCGGCAGCACGCCGGCCTTCGCCAGGCCCAACAGCCACTCGCCGACCCCCTTGATCTCCTCGTCCTGGGTGGCGAAGACGCGGACGTCGGGCGGCGGGCCGTTGAACACCGACACCGTGTCCTTGCGCTCCTGCGCGTTGCCGTCGGCGTCGCCCACCTCCGGCCCGAGTAGCCGGTCGGCCTGTTCGCGGATCTGGTGGGAGGTGCGGTAGTTCACCTTCAGCGTCCGGGACCGGCCGCGGACGTCGACGCCCAGGGGCTTCCACGAGAACGCCTGCTGGAAGATCCGCTGGGCGATGTCGCCGGCGAAGAAGAGGGCGTCCGGGCGGTCGCCGCCCACCGCGGCGAAGAACCGCAACTGGGCGACGCCCACGTCCTGTGCCTCGTCCACGACCGCGAAGTCGAACGGTTTGTTCTTGCCCGTCTTGATGGCGTCGGCCAGTTTCGTGAAGAGCGTCGCCTGGGTAACCACCTTGCGCAACCGGAGTTCCTTGCGGGCGTGCTCGAAGATCGCCCACAGCGTCTTCCGCTGGGCCTCCGGCAGCCGCGTCTTGCGGCCGAGGCGGGCGACGTCGCGGTACTCGTCCCAGGTCGCCAGTTGCCACGCGTCCACGACCTGGTCCCACTCGGAGATCAGGAAGGACATCTTGAACTTGTGCCCCTCGACCGTGTCGGACGCCTCTTCGAGGAGTTTCAACACGAGCGGCCGGTCGGCCAGCGAGACCGGCCCCACCTGCGCCTTGTAGAGCCGCAGTCCGACCGCGTCGAGCGAGGCGACGTCGATCCGCTCGGCCAACTTGGGTTCGCCCGCGAGCAACCTCTTCAATCGGGCCTGGAGTGCGTGAGCCAGTGGGTCGGAGAAGGTCGTGAGCAGGACACGGCCGTCCGGGTTATTGCGGGCGAGGTACACGGCCCGGTGGAGGGCGACGATCGTCTTCCCGGTCCCGGCCGACCCGGTCACCCTCGCCGGCCCTGCGTACCCTCGCTCGACCAACTCTTGCTGGTCGGGGTGGAGGAACACGATCCACTTCTCCCACGGGAAGTCCAGGGCACGCTGCAACTCCTCCGCACTTTCCATCACGCGGAACCGTCGCTTCGCGTCCGGGTGGGCGAAGGGGTCCGCCTGCCCGGCCGCGGCCTGGGCCACCTTCGGCTTCCCTCCGATTGCCAGAACCAGCAGGGCGTCGGCCGCCTCCGCCGGGAGGTGGGTCGCGACGCCGAGGATCGAATCTTCGTCGGCCGCCCGGACGTCGGCCAGCCACTCGGCCGGCACTCCGTAGCCGAGCAACGCCTCGTCGGTGAGTGCGGCGAACGGTTTCTTCTTGGGAGTCGTTTTCTTCTCGACCACCTGCTCGACGAACTTCGGGACGATCACCTCTTTTACCGTTTCCCGTATCTCGACCATCTGGGCCGCACCCGTCTTCGGGTGCGTCTCCAACTTGCGTCGCTCGGCCCAGTTGTATGCGGGCGTGTGGTGGTCGACGTAGCACAGGAGCAGGCTGTCGGCCGTCTTGTGCGCGATGATGCGGATGTCGTCGTTCACCCGGGCCGACCAAAAGTTCTTGTCCTTGATGCCGTCCAGGCGGTGGAACCGCTTCCCCTGCCCGGCTGGGTTGACCTGTAGGTCGAAGGCGGTGGTCTTTGCCGCCTTTTGCTCGTCGCCGGTCAGGCGGCTGAGGCTGTCGGTGAACGTGTCGGCGATGAGGAACTTCATGAGGGGCTCTGGGCGAGGGTCTTATGCGGTGCAAGCCACTTGCGAGTCTGTTGCGAAGGGACAGTCGACCCAGCCGATGCCCAGGGTGATCTCGCCCACCCGGACCGATGCCAAGGCGTTGCGCTCGATCGTGAGGTTGATCGCCGAGCAGAAGCGGGCGAACGCCTCAAACCGTTCGGGCGGCGACCCGAACGCCTGGACGATGAACGCGGCGTGCTTCAGGCGGAACCGCCTCGCCTCGGCGACCGCGGCGGCACAGCGGTGGAGGAGTGGGTACGCGACGTCCATGTAGGCGTCGGGGCCGGCGGTGGGTAAGTGCGTTCTCATGAACTCCCACCGCCGCTCGCGGTCCGCGGTAGCCCGGGGCGTGTGCCCCACCAGCCGTTCTCGCAAGGTGCCGAATCCAAACGACTCGCGGGCAATGACTTCGACGGTCAGTGACGCCGCTCCGGCTGTCGTCTGGAGTAAGGCCCACAGGTCGCACTTCGAGCCCCCGCCAAAACCGAGCACGGGCACCTGATGACCGGCGACGGCCATCAACAGGACGGGGTCCCCAAAGTCCCCAACGCGAAACATTCGCTCGACCGGCTCCGGCAGCCCCGACGGTTGCTGGGACGCCCACTCCCACGATACGGCCGCTTCAAACGCCGACGCCTCGCTCCCCCACTGGCCGTCGGAGTGCGTCAGGCGTGACCGCCAGCACCCGATTCCGCGGGTGGCAATGTGCAAATGGCTCATACGCGGAACACCTTCATGACCTCGTCGCCGAGGTGGTTGATGACTTTCACCGCGATACGCCCGGACTTCGGTATGTCGAACGGTCGTGACGTGTCGCTGTTTAGAGATTCCCAGGCTTCGGCGTTGATCTCCGCCTTGAGGGTGGTCTTTAACCCGCTGTACGGGTCGTTCTGGCCCAGGAAGTAGGCGTGGCGGACGAAGAAGCTCTCTTCGTTGTAATCCGTGTCGATGAACCAGCAGGCAATGCCGTCCGGGCCGTCGCTGCGGACCTCACCAGTGTTGGGGTGGAAGACGTCCACCCCGTTCACCTTCACCTGCACTTGCCCAGCTTCCGCTGGCAGAATGTCGATGTCCGGCTCGCCGAATATGACGAACAGGTTCCCCTTGCCGGTGTTCTTCAACTCCCCAGCCATGTGCAGGTCGGCGTTCATCCGTGCCTTGAGCACGGGAATGCGGCCGAGTTTGTTGAACTCCGTGGTGTGGGCCTCGAAGTTGAACGCGCAAGCGACCAGTACGTCGAACCCGGCGTCGCCCGCCTCGCGGGCGGCGGCCACCAGATCGGCCCGCTGGACCGTTCCGAACTCGGGGCCGATGAAGATCGCCGCACGCTTCTCGGCGTCCCCCTCCATGTACCGGCCGTCGGCACAGACAAGGGTGCCGGGCCACGGGTTCAGGGACGTGAACGCGATCTTGTCTTCCTTGTGGGCCTGCTGCACGCCGGCGGATTTGAGGGTTTCGAGGATCATCTGGTCGAAGCCGCGGTCGTCGCCCTCTGCTTGTTGGAGCGGGTCGATCAAGTTGTCGTTCTCGTCCACACCGAGCGTGCGGTGCGGTGACAGGCTCTCGACGGTGAACGGACCGGCGACGCGGACTTTCTTCTTGTCCTCGTACGGCTTGTCGTACAGGTACTCGAATTCGGCCTTGGCCGCGATCGAGGCGTCGATCTCCTTCTGCCGGGCGATTCGGTCCTTCCACCAGTCGGTGTGCAGCTTCTTCGAGGCGTCGGGCCACGTCGGCTCGACCTCGCGAGGAATCTCCCACTCCTCCCACTTCTGCTTGAGGGCGGCGTTTAGCTTCTGCCGGGTTGGTTCCAACTTGGCTTGCCACTTGTCCCAGAGAACGTCGATCTCGGCGTTGTTGGCGATCGCCTTGAGGGTGATGTGTGGCACACGCTCATACACGAAGCCGTGTCGGATGTTTCCGCGAGTCGGCTGCGATGACGGAGCCGTGCGTGCGACTGCGGCTTCCTTGGCTTGCCCTTCCTTGGTGTCGGCGAGGTAATAGTAAGGGTAGCGGGCACCCATGATGCGGGCACGAGCCAACGCCAGGGCGACGCGAGAAGTGTCGATGGTGATCCAGCGGCGGCCCCACTGCTCCGCGACAGTTGCGGTGGTACCAGAACCGCACGTCGGGTCAAGGACGAGGTCGCCAGGATCGGTCGTCATCAAGAGACATCGCTCGATCACCTTTGGGTTGGTCTGAACTACGTATAACTTCTCAGTCCCAAAGCCTGATGTAACTGTATCATCCCACAAATTGTTGAGCGGTATTGCGGGGAAGTCGTCAATGTACCTCACATATGATGGAGTGTTCCCGACTGCGACTATTCGACGCGCACTGATGAGCCTCTTCATTCCGTGCTGTGTGGTCTTCCATCCACTCTTTTTCGCAAGATGCTCCCTTCCATCCAAAACGAACGAGAAGAACTGCGGTCCACCTGAGCTTTGAGATGTAAGTTGGTCAGCCCGAAAAATCCTCGATCCAATTGGCACAGATACCAACTCATCTTTCGTTGCACGAGTACGGAGTCCATCGGCTGACTCTAAAAATGTGTACTGCCCTCCACCTTCTCCACCTGCTCGTTTTGGCCTGTATATCTGACGATACTTGATATGTTGATGACGCTTGGCATACCACACGATGTAGTCCACTACGGACGCGACAGTTTCGGTTCCTCCTGAAGGGCTTCCAGCACCAGTGGTTTTCTTGAAAGGCAGTAGTGAGACGAAGTTATCATCCCCGAATACCTCGTCCATCACGGACCTTACCCGATGCACGTTTTCGTCGCCGATCTGGACGAAGATACTTCCTGTGTCGTGAAGTAAGTCGCGAGCCACGGTGAGCCGGTCGCGGAGATAGGTCAGATAGCTGTGGATGCCGTCTCGCCAGGTATCGCGGAACGCCTTCACCTGCTCCGGCTCGCGGGTGATGTGAGCGGCGTTCCCGTCTTTCACGTCCCGGCTCGTCGTACTCCACTGGAAGTTGCTGTTGAACTTGATGCCGTAGGGCGGGTCGAAGTAGATGCACTGCACCTTTCCTCGCAACCCCTCACGCTCGGCGAGGCTTGCCATCACCTGGAGCGAGTCGCCCAGGATCATCCGGTTCGTCCAGTGCGAGTCGTGCTGGTAGAAGTCGGTCTTGTCCGCCCCTTCAGGCATGCCGTTGAAGTCGGCGAACAGGTCGTACACGTAGCCGCGTTCCTGAGCCTTCGCGTCCTTCGTCTGTCGCAGCAGGTCGTCGATCAGAACCTTGGGGTGAACCTTCTCCTGGATGAACAGCGGCGAGGCGTGGACGACGAGATCGCTCCAGTCCTGCTCGTCCTTGCCACGCCAGACGAGTTGGGGGTCGAGGTCCCGGTTCCGCCGCTCGTATGCGACCCGGACGGGGTGCTGCTGCTTCTCGGCGACGACCGGCTGATACTCCGCGGTCGGAATGTTCTTCCGCGTATCGTCAGTGTGGGTCAACGTCTCGACCGACTTCAGGTCGGGTTTCTTGGGAGTCTTGGGTGACTTTGCCATGATCGAGTCTCATTCGCCAGTCGTCACAGGGTCGGGGCATCGGGCTCGGTATCGCGGGCCAGTTCGTCGCTCAGGTCTTCGCCCTCGTCGGCGGTCGGCACCTCATCGCTGATCTTGTGACCGGTGGCGTTCGCGATGAGTTGAAGCAGGGCCTTTTTCCGCTTGCTGATGAAGCCGTCAAAGTCGTCGGCCCGAAGTTCAGCCACGGGAATGCAGTGTGATGCAACATACCCGTCAAGCGTGGCCCGAGGGATCGGTGGGTCCGCGACCTGGCTCTTGGCGTTCGTTTTCCCGTCTTCGAGCTTCTGTAGGTAGAGTGAGGGAGCCACTCCCCCAATGATGCGGTTAGTGCGGTAGCCAAGCGGTGTCTTGTTGATCACGCAGTCGTAGACCTTCTCGTCGAGCTTCTTCGCTTTGCACCACGCTTCCGGGAAGATGTGGTGAATGTCCACACCTTCGTCGAAGAACACGGTTGCGTCATAAGCCTGTCCGCTGCGGAAATCCTTCGCCCCCTCGCGCATGAGCATGGCGTGAATGCCTTTGTACGCGGCCGACAGGCGGGTCCGCATCGTCGACAAACGGTCGGCCCGGAAGACACCCTGCTTCACCGTCGAGGGCTCCGGCCCGCCATCCACCCACGCCGGCACCTCGACAATGTCCTTTGCGAAGCGAGTCTCGGCAGCCGACCCGTAGAGTTCGCCAAATACGCCGCACCAGTACCACCTGGCGATCTTGGCGATGTTCGCGGCGTGCTCCGCCTTGTCCCCGATTTCTGCTAATATCGAAGCGAGGGGGACAAGTTGAGTCTGGTACGGCAAGTCGATGACACGGTGAATGTTCTGTTGTCTCAGAAACTTCGCAACTGCTTTGAACCCGAACTCCACGCGCTCGCGGTACTCCAGGTAGGCCGCCAGGGGCAGATCGAGCAGCGATTGGCGGGTCGCTCGCACCGCGGACAGGTCGTTTTCCTTCAACCCAGCCTTAACCTGGTCCACCCGAACCTTCTTGGTGTGCAACAGTGCCACGGCCTGGATCACGTCCGTGCTCGCCACCTTTGCTAGTACACCGACCTTCTGGTCGGCAGCACGACCGCAGGCGGCAAGACGTGCCTGGAGGCCGGGTGTGCCAGTCGTGCCGAGCCAGTCGTCCCGGAGTTTGTGCCCCTGTGCCGCGTACATGGCTGTTAGGAGTTCAAACGCATCGAGCGGCTTACCGCCGGTGTTGACCTTCTCGAACACAAGGCAAACGGCCTCCCGCGTCGTCTCGTGATCCAGGGCGATCACGGGAACTTGGTAGCTTTTGAAATTCTGGAGGACTCGCTCCTTGAACTGCTTGAAAACGGCCCTCTTCCCGGAATCTCCCTTCGCGATCCAGTAGTCTCCAAATTCCTCCTGCCAAGTGTCCCAATCAAAAACTTGGTTCAAGGGGAAGTACAACTTTTCATACTCGGCCGCCGGGGTGGAAACGTCGAGCAACACGTCCTTGTCGAAGTTCGTCTTCACACGCCTGTCTTCAGGCAGGGCGACAATCGCCTCGTCACGATCCGCATCGGCTTGCAACGCCTTCTGAATGTCGATGTAGAACCACCGCTTCACCAGCTTCTTCTTCGGGGTAATTGTCTCCACAACCGTCCGACGAAGGCAGGCGTGGTAGAGTGACGTCATGCGTTGCTGACCGTCGAGCAGCAACTGCTCCGGCATCGTGGCCTTGGCCTCGGCGGGCGCACCCTCGATCGGCCGTCGGGCGAACACCTCCACGCCACCGGGCTTCGACGCGAGTGTCATCAGCGCGCCAATGGGGAAAGCCCGCGAGATCGAGGCGATCAAGCTCATGATCCGATCTTCTGCCCACACCCAACTCCGTTGAAAGTCGGGTAGTTGAACCTTTCCCGCCCCGCACTTCTGGAGCAGGGCCTCAAGGTACTCCGGGTTCGTCGTGAAGGTGCTCTTGGACATCAGACGGTGCCCCCGGTGGTGCTTTGATCGACCATCTTGTTGAACTCGGCTTCGACCTTGGCCTTGAAGTCCGACTCAATCTGGTAGACGTCGGTGAACTCGGCGAACGCCCAGCGTCCGTACGTCTTCAACCGATTCACACCCGGCACCCAGTAGACGTCCATGGTAGCCTTCTTCTCCTTCGCGTCCTCGCCGCGGTAGCCCTTGATCTCGACGACGAGGTGGAGCAGGTCGTCCTTGCCGTCCTCGCCCTTCCCGCGGCCGTCGTCCACAAGGACGATGAAGTCGGGCCGGTACTTCCGCATCTCCGAGCCGTACAGGTACGGCACCTCGAAGCCGAGACCCTGGTTCTTGACGTACGCCCGGACCTTCGGGTGGGCCTCGGCGACGCGGCAGAACTCGGACTCCCAGTCGCTGTCGAGGATGACCCAATTTACATGGGAACGGGCCGCGGCGGTCTGCCAGCGGTCGGGCTTCGAGGTGTTGAACCGGACGTGGCAGGTGGAGCCGGACGGGTTGTACGGGTCGAGCAGGGCCTTGATCGGCCGGTCGCCAACGAACGCCCGAGTGATCCCCGCCGTGATCCGGTTGCACGCCATGTCGGCGAGTTCCTGGTACATGAGGAGGGCGGGGTACGTCTCCCCCTTGCACACCAGGCACGTGTCGAGCCACTCCTTGGTGATCCGCTTGAGCTGGCCGAAGAGGTGGAGCTTCGGCTCCTCGCCCGGGTCGCGGAACTTAGTGTAGAGCAGCCGCTGGGTGACGTTGAACAGCAGGGTCGACGGCCGCATGTCCCCCAGGTGCTTGAGGTCGAGGTCGGCGGCCTCGCCGATGATCCCCTCGTTCCGCGTCCGCGACGGACCGACGATGGCCGGCGTCAGCTCCAGAACGGAATCCTTGTCAAAGACGGCGGTCAAACGCTCCTCGGGCAGTTCCACCCGGTAGCCCTCGACCCGGGGGAACCGGATTTCCAGTGCGTCACGGTCGGGCCGGACGGCCTTGACCTGGATCGTGTCCTTCGGCGGCTGCGGCGGGGCGACGACCGGCTTGGCGGTGAAGTTGAACGGGATGCCGAAGATGTCGGCGTACTCGACGTTGAACAGCCCTTCCTCGTTGAGGTCGTAGGACTGACGACGGAGTGCGCGGCCGATCACCTGCTCGCACAGGAGTTGGGTTCCGAACGCCCGGATGCCGAGGATGTGGGTAACGGTGTTCGCGTCCCACCCCTCGGTGAGCATCGACACCGACACCACGCACCGGATCGAGCCGCCGAGTTGCCCCGGCTTGCCCACGGTGTTCATGACCTCCCGGAGCAACTCCTGGTCGGTGATGCCCTCGGCCGTCGCCCGGTCCCCGGTCCGCTCGGTAATCTCGCGGCGGAACCGTTCGATTTCGTCGGCCGCCATGTCGCGGAACCCCGCGTCCAGCGCGTCCCCGGCCTCCAACTGCTCGCTGTCGATGAGCAGCGTGTTCGGCCGTGGGAGCGGGTTGCCGTTGTCGTCGTGGTTGCGGAACAGGGGGAGCCGACCACCGACGTGGGTGCCGCTCCCGTCCTCGTTCGGCTGCACGAACCCGGAGACGAAGTCGTACACCAGCTTCGAGATGGCCGTGTTCTGGCAGACGATGATGAAGCACGGCGGGACCGCGATCCCCCGCTGAGCCCAAAGCTCGAACGTCTTCTCGTAGTGCCCGTACAACGCCTCCAACGCGGTTTGCAGCCGGACGGGGAGTTTGAGCGGGTCGAGCTGCCCGCCCTTGCCCCGGCCCTTCTTCGGCATGTCGCTGCGGATGTTCTCCCAGAGGTTGCGGAACATCGGCATCTCGCCGCCCGCGATGTTCTGGGCGACGGGGACGCGGGGCAGTTTGACGATGCCGCACTCGATCGCGTCCATGAGTGAGAAGTCGCTCGCGGTCCACGGGAACAGCGTGCCCTCGGCGTAGCCTGAGCCGTTGAGGAAGAACGGCGTGGCCGACAGGTCGAAGACGCGGGTGAGCCCGAGCTTGCGGTTGACGGCTTCCAGCCCTGAAATCCACAGCCGGGCCGCCTCGTTGTTCTTCTCGGCCTCCTTCTTCTCGTCCCCCTTCAATTCCTCGTCAGCTACTTCCGGCTTCTCTCGGTAGCAGTGGTGCGCCTCGTCGTTGAGGACCAGGACGTTCTTCATCCCCATCAGGTCGGGCATCACCCGCTGGAGCATCTGCCCTTCCGTTTCGCAGGTATCCAACTCGTCACCACGACCCTGGAGCAACGCCCGGCCCCCGGCCGAGAGTTCGACCCGCTCGCGGAGTTTGAACGCATGGTAGTTGGTGATGACGATCTTCGCCCGGTTGATGTCCTCAAGCATGTCGGTCGGGACGAGTTCGCGAGACGCGTAGTAGCTATCGGGGTCGTTCGGCTGGAGGACTCGGAGGCGGTCACGGATCGTCAGGCCGGGGGCGACAACGAGGAATCCGCGTGTGAACCGCTTGCTGCCGGGGCGGCGGACGGCGTTTACCGTCTGCCAGGCGATAAGCATCGCCATGACTGTCGTCTTCCCAGCCCCCGTGGCGAGCTTCAGGGCGAGCCGCGGCAGTCCGGGGTTGGCATTCTCGGTGGCGGCTTCAAGGTGCGTGAGAATGTGCTTGGCCTTCGAGTCGTGAGGGGCGACCTCGGTGAGCCAAATTGCCGTCTCGACCGCCTCCACCTGGCAGAAGAACGGGCGGATTCCCGCAAAGGCGTGGTGCCGCCAGTGCTGGAGGAGGCGGGCGGTTTCCGGCGTCACCTGCCACTCGGACGGCTTCGGCCACGCCCGCCAGCGGTTCACGTGGCTGCGGACTTCGTTGATGATCGAGGTGGTGTCGTACTGCTGGTCCTTCGTCGATAGCCCCAGGCCCTCGTCGAAGGTGATCACCATCTGTTTGGACGCGGACTTCTGCTTTTTCGGTTTTGGGATCGGGGTGATGAACTCGGCCTGCCGACGTTCTTCCACGGTCTGCTGAGTCGGCTGGCCCTGTGGGTCAAGTTCCCAGTGCCGGGTCGGGTAACAGTAGGGCGAGTTCAGGATCGGGTGGTCGAAAAAGGGGTTGCTCACTTGCAGATCCTGTTCCGTGCTTACTGTCGTGGTTGCGTCCACTGGGCGAACTGCGCCAGCGATTCTTCCATCTCGGGCAAAACTGTACGACCCATTCCGGCTTCATGGGTGAGGCCACGGTGGGGGAAGCCCACTGCAACGGGGTCTGGAACTACGAAGTGATCATTCTGCACATCGTCAGCTCCAGACAGTTCGACGCTCGATCGGCACTTACTGTTCAGTGTTGCGAGTCTATCGTGATTTCCAATTAACCCCAATTCATTTTCGAGGAGAGGGCGAAATCGAGTTCGAGACCCCAGCACTGCACCGGGGTTGGGGAGCGATCCACAATGCAGTCGCCCGGAACACGACGGCTTGCCCATCGCCAACGGAATCAATCACTTTCGCCCTCACCGCATCAAGTCGATGGTTCACCTGATTTCCGACGAAATAAGAGGAGCGTTCCTCAGAATGTCGCTGACAAAGGAATGGTATTTCTGCTACTGGACGGTCCAACGTCGGTTATCTTTAGGCAGAAAAGTCGGAATTGGTGTAACGGCGCGACTATGCCGCACCAATCCACATCGACACGCCTACTGGATCGGTCCCGGAGCCCAAGATGACCGCAGAAGTGCGAGTAATCGCAGCCGAGAGCGACCCTGTGTCCGCCGCACTGGCCGACCCGGTCGTTCACGGACGGTTACTCGCCGCCGCACGCACATGTCTGGGCCGGCGGGCGACCACGCTATCGAGAACCCAGCGGGCAGCAGAAGCAGAAGAGATTACCTCCAAAACCCAGATGGAAGCCCTGAAACGGCGTGCCAGCTTCGACCCATCACGCGATGTCGTATCGTGGCTCGTCGGGTTCGTGGTCAATGTGACCCGCGACCACTTGAGAAAACACGCACGCACGCCGACCCACCCGCCCCCGAACGTGCCCGGGTTAGAAGACCTCGCGGTTGATCTGGGCCGCCCGGTCGCTGATAGCTTGGCCGACAAGGAATTCATGTCGAAGTTGCTCGATCAACTCCCGTCGGACGAACGAGAACTGCTTTTGCAGAAGTACCGGGACGATCAAACTTTCGCCGAAATCGCTGAAGGTCGGGGGTCGACCGAGACAGCAGTTCGCGTCCGATGTCACCGAATCATTCAACGCCTTCGGCAACAGTACGGCGCAAGCGGGGAGGTGCAATCATGACCAACCGCGAGAACCAGAAGCGTCTCGACCGGCTCGCGATGGAGTATCTGACCGCCGCCGAGTTTAGCGATTTCGATACGATCGAAGCGTTCTGGACAAAAGCTGACTCCGACCCGGAACTCCAGGAGATGCTTCACGCCCTGAATGCGGAACTCGCAGTCGATCAGGACAGGAACGAACAGAATGCTATCGGTGAGCAGATCATCGGCGCAATCGAGAAACACATGCCGAGCGCCGAAGTGCTTCGGCCGGAGCCGACTCCTCTGACTGTGGCAACGGTCGCCGAATACCTTCGCAAGAACCCACCCCGCGGGCTGACGGTCGACGAACTGCGGTTGAACGACGTCCTCCGAGGCATGATGGAGAGTCTTCCGACCGATCTTGGTGTGCCGCAGGTCGTCGCGTGGGGTCGGCGATTCGGGAAGGCACCGGAGTCCTACTGGAAAGCGTTCCGTGCTGCTGCCCTCAAATTGCTGGCGCAAGTGGAATCGGCCGAGAACTACCAGATGGCCGCGCGGCCTGGGAAGCCAAAACCGACCGAGGGAACGCCATGACCGCCACCGACGCCGCCGAGGTCACTGTCGCGGTTATCAACGTGTGGCGGCGGCTCAGCATCACGCCCGGTCTCGACCGGCGTGGGCCGGTGCTGCTTGCCCCGTTCATGGACAGCTTCAACCTGTTGCACGTCGCGATACCTGACCTCACCCGGGCAGCAGTGTTCGATCACCTTCAATCGGAAGGAATCACCCCCGCCGACGTGGGTGACGAGGACGGACCGCTCGCAGGCTTTCTCTTCGTCACCCCGAGCGTCGGACTTGTGTTCGTGAACGCTTCTGACCCCGTACCGCGACAGCGATTCACCGCTGCTCACGAACTCGGTCATTTCGTGTTGCACCGAGAACAAATGGGCGGTCGCGTGTCTATCGCCGACACGCCTGCGGAAATCGAACTAACCGACGAACAATCGGATCGCCACGAACGCGAGGCGAACCGATTCGCAGTCGAGTTGCTGATGCCCTCAAACGTCTGCCTCGCGCGAGCAGCGGCATTCAAGAAGGCTTACGGTGTTTGCCCTCGGGGCCCGTTCGCCTACCAACTCGCTGCGGAACTTCTCGTGAGTCGAGAGGCTATGCGATACCGGCTCAACGAATTGGGGGTGGGTGATGAGTAGCAACCCGGTTCGTGAATTCTTCCGCCGTCACCGTGCCACAAACTCCGGTGAAATGCCGTCCCAATCCATTCTTGAAAACGACCTGGAGGAGCGAGCGGGAATCCGGTGGGATTGCGAGATGGACCCGAACGACTGGGAACCCAGGATCTGTGCCGAAGAGCCGATTCGTCTGGGGGAGATCCCGACGCGATTCGTCGACGGGTGCCACACAGGGCAGGCGGTAACCTGGCTGCGGAATCCCACGCACGGCTGGCCTGTCGCGGTGTTTCTGGCCGAAGTCGGTGGCGTGGCTATGGAGTTGAAAGGACGAACCCTCGTCCGCCGCTTCTTCGGTCTGGAACGAGTCGTGAGTTTCGTGGTCGATGCCTTCCCGTGGGACGAGGTCGAAAGTCTGGCCGCCGCACTCTCGAATCTCCGCGACTTTCCCCTTCGACTCTTACCGGCACGCCGGCCTGACGCGGACGACGTGAACCTGTTCGACTATGAGGTCATGCGCTCCCAGGCAGAGGTGCGAACCATTCGAGAAATGACAACTTGGGAGAGCGTCGCGCTCAACGCGGATCGCGATGCACCGACGTTGCTAGACGGCCCACTTGCGTCACGCGACATCATGGCTCTTCAGCACCGACCCGGCTTGCTGATCGCTGTCATCAAGACGCACAACAAGAACTACCTGCACGACCAGGGCTGGCGCACTCTGTTGGAGTTGCCGGCGGCAAAGCGAACGCCGTTCTTCAAGATCGACCCACCGGTGAAGCGAAAAGGGGCGGGTGTCTCCGTTGCGACCTGGTATCTCAGGCTCTCCGACACAGACGCCCCGAACGCGGGTATCGTTCGCGTTGAGGTGCCCTGGGCACAGTTCATCGACCGCTGGCCAACGAAGGAATTGCAGATCGGGTTCGTGGGCCGGTTGTCACGGTGGCTGATCGACGCCCGATGCCGCCAGCGGAGTTACGCCCGGATGCCGATTTCCCTCGAACCGATTGTTCGGGCCGAGGAGAGTTTGAAGAGTTTGTTCACGCCCTTCAACTTACTACGGAACCGATTTCTGCGGCACGCCGGGCTTATCGGGAGCGCCCAATAATGACTGAACTGAACCACATAGATGGCGATGCCTCTTCAGAAGCAGACGCTCTCGACGCTTCGGGGCACGCACGTCCCGGCATGCTGGCACTGGGCAAAGTGGCGGCTCCGCCGAATAAGGAATCGACGAGCGAGTTCTTCTATTTTTGGGTTGAACGTGACAAGCTCGTCGAGCGAACGCAGATCGTGACAACATCGAGCGTGCTGCGCAAGGGCGACAAGCCAGTCGAGTTCGTCGGACTTGTCGAAGAAGTGTACCGTCAGAGTCGGCAACAAGACATGGGCGAAGAGGTGGACCGCTTCGACGCCGACACGCGGGTGAAGCCACCGTTCGAGTCCGCGGGGTTCACCTACGCCAAAGTCACGATCCTCCGGACGGATCCGGTCACACACGCTCCACCAACCGAAGAAAGCACAGTGTACCTGGGCGGCGAACGCGAGGCCGCCCGCGGATACGGAATCGACCGAATGAGCAAGCCACTAAAACTCGGCCTCCTGCGCAATGGCGGAACTCCCTTCGCTGGTCCCGCGACCATCGACCTCGATTATCTTCTCGGTGAGAACGGTGGGCACTTGAATGTGAACGGCATCGCTGGCCTTGGGGCGAAGACGAGTTTCCTGCTTCACGTCAACGCGATGT
The DNA here is from genome assembly GCA_013823135.1 of Planctomycetaceae bacterium. GTDB lineage: Bacteria > Planctomycetota > Planctomycetia > Gemmatales > Gemmataceae > Gemmata. The sequence goes on along the minus strand of PNLP01000042.1, from coordinate 44,608 downwards.
TGTTGCGCGAGGCCGAACGTCAAAAGGCAGAGTTGGGTGTGAGTTACCCAGGTTTGCTTCAGGTGGTACCAATCATCTTCAACGTCAAGAATTATGATCTGTTCTTCATCGACCACTGGGGCAAGGGATGGCAGAACGAGAAGGACAGGGCGAAGCCGGAGTGGAACGACTACCTCGGTATCGCAGATCCGACTCCGTTTCGCGACGTGGAGTTTTACGCGCCGCGGGAGAAGAGTGGCAGCACGGTGAACGTCGGTCGCACCGACGGAAAGGTGAAGGGGTATAGCTGGTCGCTCTCGGATGTGATCGAGCAGCGGCTGTTCAAGTTCCTCTTCGCCGAAGAGGACATCTACGACGCGAACTTCGGTGGTTTGGTCGGCGAACTCGAAGAGAGCCTGACGAACGAGATGTCGGGGAAAACTCAGTTGAACACGCACGGTGGTGAAACCGCCACGTTCGCGAAGTTGCTCGACTGGTTCCGCGGGCCGGGCCGTGACACTTTCACCGACGCAGTTGGAGGGACGAAGGGGAAGTTGCTTCGTCGCCTCAAGTACATCGTGAACGAAGGCGACGTTGTGCTCCGCAAAGACGACCCGAAAGGGAACCCGCTCGTGCTGCCTCAAGTGGGCGTGTCAGGCCCAGTCGTGATCGACTTGTACGGCATTCGGCTGGCTCCCTCGCTTCAACGGTTCGTGGTCGCGGCTGTGTTCCACCAGTTAATCCAGAACCGCTCTGGCACGAAGTCGGTCGATGGACTGCGCTACATCGTAACGCTCGACGAACTCAACAAATTTGCGCCGAAGACCGGGAGTGACCCGATTACGCGGAAGATCGAAGAAGTCGCGGCGGAGATGCGATCTCAAGGCGTAATTCTGCTCGGGGCACAGCAGCAGGCCAGTCTTGTCTCGCCGCGTGTGATCGAGAACGCGAGCATTCGTGCCGTTGGTCGCAGCGGGTCGCTGGAACTTTCTGCCGAAGTGTGGAAGTTCCTGGGGTCGTCGGGTCGCAGCCAGGCCGCGCAAATTCAGGCGGACGAGAAGCTCCTTGTGCAACCCAGCTTTCGTGCGCCAATGCTGGCGAAAATCCCGTACCCACCGTGGGCGTTGAAGAAGGAAGACGCGGCTCTCCCCTACTCGTCCGGCGGCCCTGCGGGTTCGGGCACACCGTCCGCAAGAAAACCACCAGTCGATGCGGAATTCGCGTAACGCTCCCTGCCTGTCATGCCAATCCAGCTCAGACGTTCGCTTCATGCTCGCGGTCCGCGGGCTTGTTTGCCGGAGGGCTTATGCGCCTGATTCACACCGCCGACTGGCATCTCTGCGACCGACTCGGTCGCGTGGACCGCACCCAGGATTTGCGTGACCGTGTCGAACGTGTTGCTGACCTCTGCGAGGCCAAGCAAGCGGACGTGCTGCTGATCGCGGGCGATCTGTTTTCCGAAGGTGCGCACGTCACGCTCGACGTGATGAACGACGCGCTCGATCACTTATTCAAAACTTTCGCAGCCTTCTTCGATCGCAAGGGGACAATTCTCGCGATCACCGGCAATCACGACCGCGAAGCGCGAATCGAGTCGATCCGTCACGGAATGCGGTTCGCGGCTCCCGAAGGCGGCGTTCGCTTTCGACCGGGCCGCATGTACCTCCAGAACCGGCCGTTCCTTGGAACACTGGAGACAACCGCAGGTGAGAAGGCGCAGTTCGCTCTCGTTCCGTACCCCACCACCGTTCGTTATGGCCTGCCGACGGAAGGCTTCCAATCCAAGGCGGACGAAAATCGTGCGCTGAACAACGGCGTCGCGAACTGGTTGAACGACGCGAAAACGAAGCTCGACCCGAAGCTCCCCACGGTTCTGATGGGTCATCTGCATATTGCGGGTGCCGGTCTTTCGCACACGCTGTTCCACATCAGCGAAAACGACGACGTTGTCTTCGACACGGGTCCGCTGGTCGGGCCGTGGCAATACATCGCACTCGGCCACATCCACAAGGCCCAGGCCCTCCCTGGCCTGCCTCATGTCCGCTATTCAGGCGGGCTTGACCGGCTTCACCTGGACGAGCGCGAATACGACACGGGTGTTGTCTTCGTCGAACTCGACGCGAACGGACTCACCCGCGAACCAGAACTGTTGTCGCTCGAAGCGACCCCGATGCACAAGTTGGAAATCTCTGATCCGAGTGCGGAACTGCCAAACCTCGCGGACCGCGTGGCGAATCGCGAGACAGCTCTCGTTCACGTCACTGTCACCTACGTTCCGGGCGGGCCGTCGCGTGACGAAATCACCCGAGCGATCCGAAGCACCTTCCCACGACACACCGAGATTACCTGGGCAAAAGTAGACGCCACAGGACAGACACAATCCACCCGCATCCAACAGGGGGCGGATTATCGCGACACCGTCCGGACATTCCTCACACGTCAGTTGAAGGACGACGGCGACCGCGAAGAATTACTGAAGCTGGCCGAGACATTCCTCACCACGGAGGCCGCACAATGATCCCGAAGAGAATCGCGGTCAAGAATTTCCTGGCTTTCGGCGAAATGCCCGGCAACAAACCGGTGGAATTCGTTTTCAGTGACGGCGAACCGCTGTGGGTGCTGTGCGGCGCGAACGGCACCGGCAAGTCAGCCGTCTTCGACGCGATCACATATGCGCTCTATGGCGAACATCGCGGCGGGAAGATCAAGGCCGAACAACTCATTCGACACAACGCGAACGGGTTCGAGGTAACATTTGAATTCGAGTTCAACAGAGTTGATTATCGCGTCTCGCGAACTCGCCCGCGAAAAGGCCGCACCACGCAACATCTCCTGAAGCAGACGAACGGCGAGTGGAAGTGCATTCGCGGCAACGATCCCGCCGGTCAGGTTGATGCCGCAGACATCAAAGAATGGGTCAGCGACACGCTCGGCCTGGGCTACGATGCGTTCACCAACTCAGTGCTGCTTCAACAAGGCAAGGCGGACAAGCTGTTCACCGCCAGCCGCGACGAACGCATCGAGGTGCTCAAAGGCATCATCGGTTTCGAGCAATTCGAGGCGCTGTCAGATCGCGTCGGCGTGGCAGCGAAAGAGCGAGCGAGAAATGCGGACGGCCTCCTCACGCAACGCGATGCGATTCCGTCCGTGTCGGACGACGACCTGAAGAGTGCGGAAACTGCGGTGCAGGAAACGCAATCTGCCGTTTCCGCTGCTCAGGGCACGCTGGCCAAAGCGAACGAACGAGTGACCCAGGCGCGTCAGTGGGAGAAGGCGGAAGGCGAACTCAAAGAGTTGACGGACAAAATCGCGGCGGCGGATGAACGGCAGAGACAGGGACGGAAGATTCGCGCGGACAAGCAGGCTCTCGATAGCCTTACCGTTGCGGTCCCCGTGTTGGAAAAGTTGTTCAAGCTGCGAGACACCATCACTCAGTTGAAACGCGAAAGCAAGAAGGCAACGGACACCGTGGAGACGAAAATCGTCGAGCGTGAAGCCGCACAGAAGGCTGTCGAGACGGCCCGTGAAAAGACGCAACTCCACAAGGATGAAGGCGAGAAGCACGCCACGATCGCGAAAGGACTTGCGAGCGAAATAAAACAGGGCGAGGCGTTTCTGGCCGAAGCCGATGCGATCGCGGGCTTGGCTGCGAAGTTGGAAACCTGTGACGAGAACCTCGATGCACTCCTCTCACAGGCCACCTCGCAAGAAGAAGAAGCGGAAACGGCCCTGCAAACGGCAAACGCGGATGCCACGCGAACAGAGACACTGCTCTCGGAGGCGGCAAAACAGCAGACACGTTTCGCGGGCGTGAAGGTCGGCGTGGAGTGTCCGCACTGCCGCCAGCCGGTCGACGAGACGCACGCCACGAAGTTTCGAGCGGATTTCGCCGAGGCGATCAAGTTATTGCAAGGTGAGCGAGACGCGGCGAACACCGCGGCGAATTCTGCGAACGAGCAACTCATGGCAGTCCGTATGATTCGGGCCAGACTCCAGCTACAAAAGAACGAGCGAGAGAAGTTGATTGCGGAACGGAACACACGGCAGAGTAGTCTGAACAAACTCGGTGTAACCGCAGACGCTGCCGAGCTTCGCACGCAACTCAAGGCGAAAGAGCAACAAAAACTCGAAGCGACAACGCGGCAAGTCGCGGAGACCCAGCAGCACAAAACCGCCACCGCCGACCTGAGCCGAATTGAGATTCAACACAAGAAACTGGACGCGGAGTTGAAGGCCGCCGAGGGGGCAAAGACAAAGCACGACAACGCCCTTGCCACTGCGAGTGGTCAGGAGCAGACGACGCTCGCACAACTCACGCAGGAGTGGAATGACAGGCTTCCGCAAATCGACGGTGTAAAGGTGGAAGCATTCGCCGCTGAGCGCGACCGCTTGCTCGCAGAGAACGTCACCGAGAAGTTCAAGGAGTTGGAACAGGATGAAACGCGTCGCGTCGAGTGGGAGAAACGGCGTGACAATGTGCACGCCGAAATCGCAGCCATCGACGAAGCCGACCGCCTTCCCGAGGTGAAGGCAAAAGAACAGCAGGCGCAGGCCGACAAGGCGGCGAAGGAGAAGCAAAACACGCACACCGTCGCAGTGAATCGCCACACGGAACTGAGCAACGGCAAACTCCAGCGTGAGACACTGACTCTGCATCATCGCGACGCAGCCGAACGCCAACGTCTTCACGCGAAACTCGACAAACTCCTTGGCGACGCGGGACTGCAACTTGAACTGGTGCGTGACGCGGAGGAGCAAATCATTGCGTTTGCGAATGAGACGCTTCAGCATCTTTCGGACGGCGATCTGTCGCTCGAAGAAGACACGGCCCAGGATGCCTCCACGAAGACTTTCGACCTTCGCGCGAGACGCGGTGGTGGAGAGCCAATCGGCGTCGCGTTCCTGTCCGGCAGTCAGCGGTTCCGGGTCGCGGTGTCGATCGCGCTGGCGGTGGGCCGCTTCGCCAGCGGTCGCTCTCGGCCACTGGAAGCGGTGATCATCGACGAAGGGTTCGGAAGCCTCGATCCTCAAGGGCTCCAGGCGATGGCCACGGAGTTGAAACGCCTTCAACAGGCGAAGTCGCTCCAGCGTGTCATTCTGGTATCGCATCAGCCCGATTTCATTGAACAGTTCTCGGTCGGCTACACGCTGACGGTGGGCGAGAACGGCACCACTGCGACCGCATTCAGACGGTGATCGGGACCGTGAACTGGTGTGGTTACTGGCGAGACGACCGTTACGCGGACGACTGCTCCACCGGAGCGACCAGGAGGAGGTGGAATCTTCCTTCTCAGGGCGAGAGGGCATACACGGAGATGACGCAAGCCGGGCAGTAACTCCTGTAGCTGCAGAAGTTCATTGCTCCCGCGGGACACGATCCTCTAGATCGGACTGAAGTTGGATGACCGGGCAAATGGTTCTTCATAAGGCCAATTGTGTTGGGTTTGAAGCGTTTAGGGTTGCGGTGATCCGTTAGAGCCTCGCGATTGCAGGCACGGATGAGTCGTCGTACATTGGCCCCCCACTTGAAACAACACAAGCCGGTGGCGAGTGTTCGAGCCGAACACCTTGTGGTGGAATGTGCACATGCTGACTTCCGGACCGCGAATCTTGTTCACTGCCCCGTGGGATGCGGTGGCCGTGCGAAGAGGCGATGCGTTGGGCTTGCGCGCTCTCGCCGATCAATTTGCTGATGCCCTGGCTCCTGATCTGAGCAACCGCGTTCGCGACGGTCGGTGGGTGACGATACTTGCTTGGTGTCTGACACGATCGCAAGAGGTGTTCCATGCCGGCGGTGGTATCTCGGTGGCAACGCGTGTTCAGGAGCGTCAGCGATACGCCTGGTTACGCCCCCTGGAACTGATGTGGGTCGGCCGGACAATCGCCCTCGCTGAGGGGGATTGGAGGGGCCGACAGCTTGCCGGGCAACGCCGCGTCAAGACCTGGTACGTTGACGACGAACAGTCCACGGATCGTTTCGGGATGTCCGTCGACCAGTACCGTGCTTACCGACAGACAGGAATGTACGGCGGGTATCGGCTCGCCTTCCGTAAGTGGCCCGGCATGACCGCCAGGGGTGACGGTTGGACGCCGGGGCCGGCGACGATCAAGCTGGCGAACTGGCTCGATGAGAGGCTCGGTATCGCCCGCCCTGCCTGGCGACTCCACGCTGGGGATGGCGACACGGAGAGTCTTTCTACCCGAAGCGTCAAACTCTGTCGGGGCGAGGAACATGGTTGGTGGTGCAAGAAGTGGCCGACGTTCGATCAGGGTCACACTGCCGCTGAGGAGCACACGCTGCCGCGCCGCAAAGACGATTTCTCGAAGTTGCCCGAGGCAGCACTTCTGGAACCATTGATATTCGGTCAAGACCCGTCCGGAAGCCGCCGCCGTGAGGTCGCGTGCGAGGTGGCCACGGCCACGGCTTCCGGCCACCTTGGGGTCTGCGAGCAGCTGGGGCGCGTATTCGCCAGCGACCGCGCCATTGCACTGCTCCCAAAGTTCTCACGGCTTGCTGACGCCGGCATGGTCGCCATGGACCTTATCGCCAAATCGCTCCGAAATACGGTTCGTCTCAAGCTAACTGACGGTGATCTACTCCGCGCCGCGGAGCCCATTTGCGAGGAACTGGTAGCGGCTGCGAAAGCGTGGCCCACGAATGCTACGAGTGTGCTCTCCCACATCCAAAGTGCACACCGATTCGCTGACGGAATTCGGAGTTCGCGATCCGTGGATTGCCTGGCCTTCCTCCTGGAACATCATGAACTTTACGGCGGCGGTCTGAGATGGTTCGTCCACCGGAACGGCTGGGTCGAGCCACGCACCCCCTGGCGGGGCGGATCGTCGCGCTACCGCTTTCGCCTGTGGTCGCTCTGTCGTCTTGCGACGCAATGTGGCGTCCTTGGCACCATGCCGCGGGCCCTTGCCGAAGACGAGGCAGACGAGAACGAGGGGTTGGAGGCGGCCGATGAGTAACGCTGGATTTGGTTGGGAGGCACTTCTTGGTACCGATGCACCGCCTGGCTGTTCGCTCAAGGCGGGGTTGTTCACCACTTATGATCGTGCCGACAATCGGCTCGTCGCGGAGCACCTCCTGCCGCTGCTCTTGAAACTTGGCCGAGAGCCCGCAGCCGAGGGTGTGGAGCGGCAGTATTTCCTCCTTGAGCTTGATCGGCGTCTGAAGCAGTTACACGACTGCCTCGTGATTATCTCGTCAACCTCGCGTGAAGAGCCAGCTGATGCCGAAGGTCCCGAGGGCGACACGTACGCGTGGATCTGGCGTTCGATCCGCCACCTCACAGTCGGGAGTCGCGGCAAGGCTGTCCAGCACGCGAAACTTTGGCTGCTCCATTGGGTTGGGGAGGAAGACCTCGAATACCTCGAGGTTGTGGTTTCCTCAGCGAACCTAAACCTAGCTGCCTTCCGCGGGCAGTTGCAGGCGGTATGGCGGGTGTGCATAGAACTTCGACCGCAGCGGTCCACTCCGCGACTCAGTCGCTGGGGTGTTCTCCCTGACTTCCTCCGCGAGCTTGCCACGTCGGCTGGCGAGGAAACGCGGCTTGATCAGTTTGTCGAGCTTCTCGCGCGTGCAGACTGTCCGGATGGCGTCAGGATTGTCGCCAGTGTCCCTGGAAAGCACTCACGCCAAGCACTGCGCCGCACGCCCTGGGGTTCCGCGGGGCTTGGGGAGATTACGCCTTCCGGTCGCGGGCGGGTCAGCGTGGCGATTCTCAGTCCCTTCGTCGGCTCATGGAACATGGACGACCTCGCCCGCTGGTGTGCTCACTTCGAGGGGGCTCCGGATCGTCTCACGCTGGTCTGGATCGACGAGAATCACCCGTGGGCGCGTGCCCAACGATGGGTACTGCCGGCGTCCACATTGAGAGCATTGATCGATCGGGATGTCACTCTTCTGCAACTCCGCCACGATGCCGACGACGCGGATGCGACTGACCGGTTCCACGACGAACACCGAGGAGCCGACACTAGATGGAGCCACGCAAAAGTGTACTCGTTCAGACGGGGAACCTCGCGACGCGTGCTCGTGACCTCCGCCAATTTCAGTCCCGCGGCGTGGGGTAGAGAGAACGAATCGGGTGAACTCAACATCGAAAACTTCGAACTCGGGGTATGCGTCGAGCAGGCCGTCTGGCCGTTTGAAGATCTCGAACCGTTTCGCTCGGCGCAGGATGCCGCAACGGTGGCCGAGTTGCCAGATCGCAACACTGCGTTCATTACCTGGGCGCAAGCGGTCTGGAAGGACGGGATGGTGAGGGTCAAGTGCCGGTGCGAAGCGAAGAGGGATCTCGAGGGTAAGATCAACGGGGGTGGCGTGTGGACTCCAATCAATCACTGGGTCGTTGATGCCGCTGACCGACTCCGGTCAGCCGAGGTCCCGTGGGCGGAGGCAATTCGGCCGCCCGTGTCGGTTCTGTTGACGTGCGAGCAGGAGACCGTGATCGTTGCGGTCTTTGACGAACGGCCTCCAACCGAACGTGAGGAGACCTTACCGCCTGAGGTGGACGAGGATGTGGCCCGCTCGATGCGAGACGAACTGTTGTTTGAACAGTACGGCGGTCGCGTCGCGATGGGGGCTGAGGTGGTGTCTGCAACCGACAGCGGTGTCCTGCTGGACGAAGAAGACGATGGTGATGATTCCGGACGCCCCGAGAGTTATTCGGTCCCGGCCTTCGTTCTCGCCCGCTGGCACCTCAACGTAGTCGATAACTGGGCCGAGCGGGTGAAACTCGCGGGCACCCGGAGTGCCAATGTCTATGAGCGTCAGATACTGCGCCGAGACGGCGAGTTGTTGTTTGAAGCCTTCAAGCGACAGACGATTCGGGATGGAAAGACGGAACCCGCAGGAGCGATCGGTGCCAAGCTCGCCGCAGAAGAACTCGCCGTGCGACTAAAACACTTTTGGGAGTAATCATGCCACCGATCGAATCGTTGGGGCTGTCAGCCCAGCAGTGGCAATTTCTCTCCGCACCGGATAGGTACGTTGAGGCGAGCAAGGGCACGGACCGGTCGCTTGTTCTCGAGAGTACGCGGAGGCAGTTCCTGACGGCGCGTGATATTCTTTCCCGCCTCAATGGAACTGGTGGTGAGGAAGCAAGGCGAGGGATCCTCCTGGCGGACGACGTCGGCCTCGGCAAGACGACGGTAGCCGCCCTTGTAGCCTGGGTCGTGGCGACCGCCGGTGCAAAACGAAAGGTGCGAATCCTCGCGCCAAACGCAGTGATGATGCGGCGGTGGGTGGAAGAGTTACGATCGCACGTCGAGTTGCTCCAAAGCTGTGCGAAGCATCTCGATATTGATGATAGACGCGTAAAGGCTGGGAGGGTCGGCCGGCTGAACCCCGGTTCGATTCAGGTCGTCAAGCACTCGTACGCCGCATCAGGGGAGGTCCTCAACTGTGACCTCTTGATCGTCGACGAAGCACATCGCGCAAAAGGCGAAGGCACGGCATTCAGCACCGCGCTGAAGCGGCAGAAGAAGCATGCGCGTCGGGTTCTCATTCTGACGGCGACGCCTTTCAGTATTCGGCTCGACGAATTGCTCCTTATGTTGACCCTCATCGGCGTCGACGCGGTGCATCACGGCCCGGTCCGGGCCTTCAGCAATACCCTGGACTCGCTCTATTCCGGGAACACCGCCCGAAGTCACAAGGTGATGGCAGAACGTCTCTCGACAAAGGCCAAGGCCGCAGTCGACGCCATCAGTTCATTCGTCGTCCGGCACGGGATTGACGATCTTCCCGACGAGAAAGCGTCTTTTGGCGGCCAGGAGGATTGGTCGATCAAGGTCCCGACCGCGAGCCAGGTAGAGCTGGAACTCATGATCCGAATGGACCGCGTGCTTCGCGTCGCGAACGACGACGGTCCCGGCTCATCGAAGGCAACTAACGACCCGCGGTTCCATGTGGGCTGGCGTCACTTCGACACGGTGGCCGTCCGTCTTGCGACCGAATCGTTGCCGTCCGCTGAGCCGGCCAGGGCGGTGGTGGAGAACCAGCTCAACTTCCTCAAAGTACTGCGTCACAAAGTGGGGTCTTGTCACTCGAAGATGGCCGCCGTTGGTGACGAGGTGAAGCGGACGATCGAACAGGGCGAGAAAGTAGTTCTATTCTGCCACCACCACGCGACTGCCCAGGAACTGACGGCCCACTTGGCCGCGGTGGTGCCTGGAGCGACAACGCCGCCCTTGTCTGTTCGTGAATGGAAGGCGGCCTGGCGAGAAGTACTCACGCAACTGGATCACGATTATCATGAGCAGCAGTTATGCGATACGTTCGTCCAGTGGCTCTGTTCCGACCTGATTCGCGAACAGACTTGGACCTGGTTACCCGAGGGGACCTCATCGGACAACTTGGCGGGAGCATTGCGAGAGACGATGGCTCGCGATCCCGCGAATCACGAGTCGATCGCGACGGCTGCAAAGCGGCTTTACCACGCCCTGCTCAACTCGAAGTCGAGCAGGGCAGTTCTGAAGACCGCTGCCGAGGGGGAAGCCGGCCCCACAGTCTTGCCAGGGGCGAACGGCACTGCACGAGTGCTCGGCGTTTGCGAGCCGATTCTGGGCGAGGAATCGCTGTTCATCCACAATCAACAACCCGACACCGTCATTTCAATCTTCAATAGCCCCTTCGGCCCAGACGTGCTCGTCGTCACCGACAAACTTTCGGAAGGGATCGACCTCCACCGCTACTGCCGCCACCTCGTCCACTATGAACTCGACCCGAGTCCGATTCGCACCGTTCAGCGCAACGGCCGCCTCCGCCGCGTGAACAGTTGGGCCGCGGCGACCCGTCAGCCGATTCTCTACGCCTACCCGGCATTTCGGGGGACCCGGGACCACCGACTTGTGCAGGTCATGAAGAAGCGGATTGACAGCTTCTCACTGCTCCTGGGGGGCGTGCAAGATTTCGACGTTGAAGAAACGGGAAGTTCGGACGAGCGGTGGAGGAATGATGTCATTGCTCTCGCAAAGGAACACCTCGCCACGGCGGGCGGGCAACTCCGCGCGCGAGAACCCGAAGCCGTGTGATTGACTGTGAATGACAACCTCGACAGGGGGATGAACGACCAAACCGGGTCCATCGAAGCGGGTCGGGGAGTGAGATGAAAAGCAGCAACGACAGACCCTGATCGACCGGTAAGGACGCGATCAACGGCCAGACGTGCCGGTGCACTCACTGAGCGGATCAGCAATCACGGGCATCCTCACTTCCCACTCATCGTTTCGTCCAGACTCTCTTGGAGTGCGTCAATATCGACGGGAGTTTCCACCGCTGGCTTCCGGAGGACCCAGTCCGCCAGTTCGTCGGCCTGCTTGGCATCGAGGTGGACGTATCCGTCCGGGTTCTGTTGCTCCATGTGCCAGGCAGTCCGCTGTGACAGGTACCCCCACCGCTTGCTGACCTCGTTCTCGTCGCGTCGGACGCGGTCGTACAGTGTGATGAGGAACGGTTCCATCATAAACACGAGTTTGAACCCGGGCAGGTCTGTGCCGAGCCGGTGCGTACACCGGAGAAACTGGGCGGCGTCCTTCATTTTGTCCCGGGAGAGGGAGTTGCTGATGATGACGTGGCCGTTCAATTCGTTCCCTGCCGTCTGGAGGTCTTTCTGCTCCGACAGTGCCTTAACGTAATCGAGCATCTTGCGGTGTTCGGGAGCGCCGAATTCGTACCCGCCGTGCCGCTCGCTGTACTTCGAGTCGTAGCTCCAGTTCCACTTCTGCAGATCAGCGAGCTTATTCGTCTTCGAGTATAGCAGGCTGCAGAACCCGTCTGGTCGGAACGCGCCGCCCCACTTCATGCTGTGCGGGTAAAGGCTTCTCAGGAGTCCAAACACCACGGACTCGTACATTCCGCCCGTGCATTCGGCTGGTTTGTTCGCCAGCATTTCACGGGACTGCCGCGCGGCACGGAGCACCCGCTCCTGCTCGTTGCGGGTGAGCGCAGCGAGAGTCGTTTTGCAGTCCGCGATGAATGTGTCTCGAGTGGCGCGGTCTTTCGTAGCCGCCAGTGCGTAGGCGAAGCCGAGGTGGGCGATGCCCACAAGGTCCAAGTGAGCGTGCTCATACGCCCCCGACGTGTGGACAACAAGGATCGGCCACATTGAGCGGTCGAACACCTCGATCTTGGAAGTGCTGATCCGTCTGCCGAAGAAGACACAGACGGTCTCCTCCGGCCTCGCAGGGTTGCGGAGCGGGAAGAACTCGTTGCCTTCGAAGTGCCGCGGCTTGTTCACGAACTCCCAACCGGTCGCCCGGGTCAGGATTCTGCCGGCGAACTTTCGCATCTCCTCGTCGTTGTGCTTGATTCTCCGCAGTTCCAGTATGCGTATCGGCTGACGGCACTTCGGGCAGTCCTCGACCTTGTCGTCCTCGACGGCCTTTGCCTTCAGTTTGCAGAATGCCGTGGCACAGGCCCGCAGGCTCTCGCGCTCCACCGACACGAGACCCCGCTCCCGCAGATCCTCGAACAGCTCTCGCTGGTGGGGATGGATCTCGTCGGCGTTGCCCCACTCCAGCAACGACTGGTAGATTTCGACCGCTCCCATCGAGAGCGGCTTGGGGTTGATCCGCTGGTCGAGCGGAATGCCGAACGTCTTCAAGAACGCTGCGGCCAACTGGTGCTGCGCCTCATCGGGCCACCCTGCATTGTCGAGGACAAATCGGACGCTGCCGTCCTCCTCGACCTTGACGTGCACCTGACCCTCGTGGCCCTTGAAGTAGACGCGGATCCACTCGATGTCCGACAGGGACCGGAGTGCAATCGCCCCTTTCTCGACGTACCAGTTCAGCGCGTCGCGGATGGTACAGCCCCCGAGGGCGGCCTCGGCGGTCACTGACGGGTGGTTGGGGAGGCCGGTCCGCCGGAACTTGATCCCGATGACCGCGATCCCGTGTTCCTCGCTGTACTGCCCGAGGAATTTCTTCTCCAATTCGGCGGCGTCGTAGTCCTCGAACATCGTCAGACCGCGCCGCCGGAACCGGACACCCAAGGCGTCCTCGCCCCACTCCCGAATCGTGTCGATGAATTTCTGGTTGGCGACCTTGATCTCCAGACGGGGCGGGGAGTCAAGGAGCCCGAACACCAAGTAACCCGACGCATTCGTGACGGCGCACCCCTTCGGGTACTCCGGCACAACCTTCTCTTTGTACCCGCGGTGGAGGGCGTACACCCGAGGGCCACCGGGCAGTCGATAGTTGCCGAACGCCTGCACCTTCTTCCCATCGGGCAAGAGCTTGAGGGATGTCACGAGCGAGCTCATTGCCGCTTCCAGTTTGTCCTCGGGGTCGTCGGGAAGTTCGTCTGTTTCGTACTCGGCCGAGGTTCTCGCGTGCCGCCAGAGGTGCCGGTAGTGAATCCGGAATACCACCTGCGGGTCACGCAGGTAAATGAGCAGGAACTTGGTTAGCACTCGCGGGGCTTCGACCCGCCGTTGAGAAAGGTTTTCGACCTCGGACTCAACGTGTTTTTGATCATCGGGCAGGGTTTCCGCCTCGTATTGCTCAAGGATCGCCTGCCCGTGCGTCCGGGCAAACTCGCAGAGATAGACCATCGTCTCGTCAGGGGCACCGTCACGGACCACCTTCGCAAGGTTTGTTGCCGAGGGAGGTGGCTTGAAGGTCAGTTTCGCCTGCTGACAGAGATACCAGAGGTTGGCCGGCCCGATCCTCTCGAGAGCTTTCAACGACTTGGCCCGCTTCTCCTTGATGGTGCGGCCGATCGCGTTGGGGAAGATCCGGACACTCTCCCAGGCGTCGTCCTTGAGAGATCCGAATGGGAGAGACCCGTGCTTTGCCGATCTGGTTGCCTTGGGCATGGGTCACCTATTTGCGCTCGTCTGGCGACAAGGCGAAGCCGGTTCTGGCCGCAGTCGGAGCGTACTGCCGTTGAGCCGACATGGAGGAAAGACCCGTAATCCTAACAGCCACTTGGACGCACCGAACATCTGCCCGCTCGTGAAGCGCAGATTCCCTGACGCGAGTGGACAGCGCATCCGTTCGATCTTACCCATTGCCCCAATTCTCACTCCGCCGAAATGATGCATTCCATGCAGAAGCCTGTATTCGGAGCGACCTGCCAGTTAGTCCGGGTAATGGCTGCTGATTGTTCGCAGTACTTCGCAGCCTGTGCTATTGTCGTCACACGCAGGTTCTCACTCCCACCGAGCCCGCGACCTCAAGAAGCACAGGAACGCGGTCTACCAGGACACCGAACGGCAACGCCACTGAAATCAGCATGGCCACACACCGGCGTCTCGCGAGCAGCCCGAACAACGCCAATCGCTGGCTGGATAGCGAGGAATACCTATGGCTCAAGCACTCCCGGTGGACACCATGCATCCCGCCGCATCGTTCTGCCCCAATGCAATTCATCTTTCCCGCCGACAAGATCCGAAGTACCGCGCTGAGGTCGAGTTCTTCGACTCGCTCGTTCGACAAATGCCGGAGGGGTGGCACGTTTTCTATCATGTCGGCTGGCTCAACCGGGACAGCTACGGTGCTTTGCGCGACGGCGAATCGGATTTTATCCTCGCTCACCCTGTCCATGGAGTCCTGGTCATCGAGCTGAAAGGCGGGTTCATCACCTTACTGGGCCAGCAGCAGCAGTGGATCTCGACCGACCGGCACGGCATCGATCACGACATCAAGAATCCCTTCGGGCAGGCCAAGGACAGCAAGCACACGCTCATCGGCAAACTCCGCGAGCAGCCCGACCTCGCGAATACATGGGTCGGCATGCACCACGGTGTTGCCTTCCCCGACTGTCCCCGCCAGGAGGGCAGCATTCATCCAGAGGCGGATCATAACCTCATCATTTGGCAGGAGGACATGCAACGGCTACCAGCCCGCGTCGTGGAGATCCTCCGTCACTCTTACGGCGCGGACACTTTCCGAAATGGCCACGAGATCGTCGCCGCCCTGCATCGTCTTCTTTGCCGGACAGTCACACTCGCCAACCCGTTGCGGACCCAGATTGACGCCGAGGCTCGGGAGATTCAGTCACTCACGGACAGCCAGATCGATGCGTTCGCCAAGTTCCAACGTATCCGTCGAGTAGCGGTCGGTGGCGGCGCCGGAGCGGGCAAGACCTACGTCGCCGTGCACCGCGCCCGCCAGTTGGCGAGTGAGGGGTTCCGAACTCTGTTCACGTGTCATTCAAAACGATTGGCCACTTTCCTGAAATCTCTGCTCCGGGCCACACCTAACCTCGAGGTGTACGCTGCCGAGGACCTCGCGAGACAGTATTGCCCGGCCCTCCCGCAAGACGCAACCGAGGCGGCCCTTGCGGAAGGGTTGTTCGACGCGGCGACGGCACTGACAGCGCGCCCTTATCACGCGATCTTCGTGGACGAAGGGCAAGACTTCACATCCGAGTGGTGGCCCGCGTTCGAGGCGTTGCTGATCGAGAGTCGCAAGAGCGTGTTCTTCGTTTGTCACGATACCAACAATCAAGTGGTGCGCCCCGGCGCGGGGTCGTTGCCCGAAGACCTCGCGCCGATCGACCTTGATGAGAACGTTCGCAATACGACAGATATCTGCGCCGCCCTCAAGCCTTATTACCACGGCCAGGTGGGAATCCGGCCACGGATGTCGGTGGGGCGTGCCGTTGAGCACCACCTCTACGCCGAAGGCACCTTTTCGCAGGTGATAGGCCGTGTGTTGAGCCGCCTGCTGGTTACCGAGGGTCTGCTGGCGAAGGATATCGTCGTGTTGACACCGCGTGCAGCGGAGGACTCGGCACTGCCGGCGCTGGCACTGCCGGCTGGGATTCGGCTGACAGCTGATGAATCGGCTGTCAAACGCCGCACGGTGCTGTGGGCGAACGTCGCTGACTTCAAGGGGCTGGAGCGCACGGTCGCCTTGGTGGCCGAGTTGGACGATCGCCTGCCGACCGACCCAAAAGGTCGAGACGCCGTGCTTTATGTCGCGTTCTCCCGACCTCGAAGTTTACTGGCTGTGTTTCACACTGAAGCAGCCCGCGATTGGGTTGGCGGCAAGAGATGAGGGTTCGCCCGTGTTCCCGATCCCTGAACCGACCGCTTGGAACTTCGAATCCGTTGCTGCCGACTGCGTGTGGCGCCGCCTGGCCGCGCACGGCCCCGCGCCCTGGTCAATCTGCGAGGCGCGTCTCGACAAGGAAGATTACCAACGGCTATCCCAATGGGCGCGGACCGTGACCGCGCAACGCCTGGACGACGAGAGCGGCAGCCCTGGGCTAGTGCTGTTGGCGTTCGTGGCCGAGTGGAACCGACGGAACTCACCGGGGGATAGCGTTTTTATCAACCTCCCGCCGCTTTTCGGCGTTGAAGAGGCGAAGCGGAAGCTGTTCACGCGGCAGAACCAGACGACGAATTTCTTCAAGGACTTATTGCGGCGGGCTTGCAATCAGTTCTCCCTGCGCCACGCCTTCGAGGCCAAGCAGGAAGAGGATCTACCCTATTACCTGAGCGTCCAACTGCAGTACGGATTCAGTCTCCCGCACGCACGGCAGCGGTTGTGCGACTGGCTCCGTGGTCATCGGCCGCCCGAGGTCTCGCTCCGGTTGTTGGAGCCTGAGGGGTACTACCGCAGTGCTTCGTTCCGCCGGCTCGTGCGGGATATGAAGTCGTACCGCCAGAACTACCTGCCCGAGTCGGAATTCCGTCGTACCCTGAGCGAGAACCCGTGGGTGCTGCCGGCGTGGGAAGACCAGATTATCACCTTGATCGACGCGATCCCTCGAGCCGTTGAGGAGGAAGAGCCGGAGTTCCGCCTGCTGTCCGACCCGCGCGTCACCTGGGAGGACGGCCCGGAAGTGTGGTGCCGAGTGTGTGCATTGCCGGACCGGCTGACCGCGCCGCGTTATATGCTGCGTCACGCCGGTCGTGACATCGCACGCTATTACAGGGATTGCTCCGGTGCGATCGAGGCGGACCGCTGCGAATCGCAAATCTTTCTCGACGGACCCGAGGCGATCATCACCCTTGAGACGCCCGACGGCGAGGTAGTCGAGGTTCAGACCATCCGGCTGTGGGATCCTGACTTTGTAGCCCTCGTGCGACCCGTGGGCAGGGAGGCCGAGGAAGCGGTTGAGCGTCTGCTGCCCGGCGAGCAGGTACTCATTACCTCGGCGACGGCGGTTGTCACGCCCATGCCATCCACGTGGCGCAGCGTCGGTCTGCGAGAATGCCGACGGCGCTGGTGGCTCCTCGAAGGCACGGAGGGCGTTCACGTCGATGACCAGGGGATTGTGTGGAACGGTGAGCCGCCTCCTTCGCCTCCTGCCTGGACGAACGGAGTTCGAGCCAACCTTGAGCCAGCGGCGATATCCTTCCGGTTGGGTGATCAGGTTCATTTTCGGATCAGCACGCCTCCGAGCGTGGAGGTCGCCCACGCCGCTTGTGCTAGCCAGCCTCTGAATTTCGACGACGTGACGCGAACACGCACCTCACCGGTGTCGGTAAGAGCCGAGATGAGCGGGCAGTGTCGCCTTCGTGTGGGAGTGACACGCCTCGGGGAATCTGCAATCGTCCAGCGCGAGTTGAACCTGCCCGTTCGCGCCGTGACATGGGCCGACAACGGGTGTGAGATCCCGCGAACTGAAGTGCTCTCCTGCTTCGAAGCCATGAACCGCCCAGTGCGTTTGCTGAGTGACGGGCCGACGTTTCTCGTTGAGGGACGCGAAATCTTCGGTCCTCTACCAACCGGTCGGGCCACCCGCATCAGGCGTGTTCTGGGCACGGGCAAGGAGTTGATCGTCGCCGACCGCCCCTTCAATACCAATGACCGTTTTCGGCTGGCTCGGTCGGTCGTGGACACTGGCTTCGGCCGGTCCCTGGAACGCAAGGATGACAAGTTTCGCCTGAACCTGTTCTGCTCGCTGCTCCCGGGCACGCGGCACCGGCTCTTCCTGTGGTCGCCAATCCATGGGACGGCAATCCTCGCCGCGTCCGCAATCTCTGCCGAGGACAGCGGCCGCGGGTGGAATTTTATCGCCCCGTGGGAAACCGACACGCTCTTGGCGGCTGTCGCCTACGAGGGGCGGTGTCTTGCGGCGGCGTGGTGTGGGCAGGAACGGCAGTTCTACGAACCAAACGTGACCAACGGCTTGGACGTTCGCACGCGAATCGCGCTGATCCGTTGGTGTCGTCTGCCGGCTCTGCGACCCGACCCCAGCGCGCCGCAGTACCCGCTCATCGGCCGATTGTCAGGTTATCCGCTGGATATGGTACGCGTAGCTCTACTGGATCAAGGACTGCCTACTGGGCAGGGGTTGGAGTTCGATGACCGGCAGAGCCCACGGGGAGAGTTGTTCAACGTCATCTTCCGCGAAGCCTACCTCCAGCCAACGCACGGGGATATGGCAGCGGTCTTCGACAACCTGCTCGACCCCGGCCGCCTGATGGCGTATCACCCCCTGTTGGGTTATCGAGCCCTCCAGGCCGTCCTCCCCCGGCTGGTTTCGCAGAACGTCCGACAGACACGAATGTTGCTCATTGCGATGAGGTTTCAATTACTCTCGCTTGGTGGCAACGCAGGTCCAAAGGACATCTCCCGTCGGGAAGCGGAAATGCTCCACCGTGCCCGGAGTACCTGTTGCGAGAACGGCGAGCCGATGGACGAGTACGCGGTCCGCCAGGGCCTCATCGATCCGGTGATGGATCATCTCTTCACCGGTGCTCTGTTGGTGGAACAGCACGAGGAGAACCTTCGTACTGCACTCGGTGTCGCCTCGTTCCGGGGGTACCTCGCGGCGAGGATCCTGGGCCGCTTGCTTGAACGATTGGCCTGATTCACGGAGTCCCTGCAATGTCTTCGCACCTCGACGCCCTTGAACTTGAAACCGCCCTGCGCCGCCGCATGGTCGATTTCTCCGCTGAGAACCTGTTCACACGCGACACACGTCTGTCGGACATCGCTCGGCGCATCTGGAGCGGACCGGGGGCCGCCGGTGGACTGATTGGCGAGCCGTGGGTCGAAGGCGCATTCCCGTCTCTGTCATCGACGCGCACCTTGGTGTCACTGGCGGCCTCCGGCCAATTCGACGGTGACCTCGCCAGTCAACTGGACCATGAAGACCGTGTTCCGTCCTCGCGGCCGCTCTACAAGCACCAAGTCGAGGCGGTCACCGCGGGACGGACGCCCGCTGCGGGGGGACGTCCCGCGTTCGTCGTCACTGCCGGCACTGGCGCAGGCAAGACCGAGAGCTTCTTACTGCCCATGCTCGACGATCTGTATCGCCACAAAGGCGACGGTAAATCGATGCGATGTCTGATCCTCTATCCGATGAACGCGCTGGTTAACGACCAGGTCGAACGTGTCCGTGGCTGGCTCCGCGGTCAGGGCAGGGTGCGCCTGTTCCACTTCACGAGCGAGACACCAGAGACAGAGGCCGACGCCCATCGCGAGGGCGTCATCCTCGAACCCGGCGAGGAATACTCATTCTGCCGTGCACGCGAGACGGCCCGTGGACTCACCGACCCACCGCAACCAGTGCCGGATATCGTCGTCACTAACTACTCCATGCTTGAGTACATGCTGTGCCGACCGCAGGACCAGGTGTTCTTCGGTACCGCGTTGCGCTGTGTCGTCCTGGACGAGGCACACTTATACGCCGGAACGCTGGCAGCAGAGA
Source organism: Planctomycetaceae bacterium (assembly GCA_013823135.1). GTDB lineage: Bacteria > Planctomycetota > Planctomycetia > Gemmatales > Gemmataceae > Gemmata. The sequence continues at coordinate 24,999 of PNLP01000042.1, read as the reverse complement.
TCACGCTGCTCCTGCGCCGGCTATACGACCGCTGTGGATTGCGTCCGAACGAGGTGATGCAGATCGCTACCTCAGCTACTCTTGGTGGGACAGACGACCAACTTCGTCAATTTGCGGGAACCATATTTTCCCGCGAAGTCGCCGATGTCGCATTGATTCGCGGCGAGAAGACGAAGCCCACCCTCGGCGAGGTCATTCCGCCCATTCTCGCGCCGATGCTGGCAGACCTGACCGCGCCACCGCTCACCACCAAGACGCTGGAACCCAACCCCACCACCGGCCGGCCTCAGCTCGTCACCGACGCGGCCGTGTGTGCGGCGTTGCGATCGCGGCTGGCGGCGCTCACCGCCGCCCCGCCGTCCGCAGAGGTCCGCCCCGCGGCGCTGCTGGCGGACACATTGGCGCATGCACCGCTGATCCACAAGACGCAGACAATCCTCGCCGACCGCGAGCGTCTACCGTTAGCGGAATTGGCGAAGGAAGTATGGGGTGAGAACAGCCCAGACGCGACGAGGGCGATGGTGAACCTGTTGCAGATAGCTGCAGCGGCGCGCCGAACGCCACAAGAGTACCCCTTGGTGCCACACCGACTGCACTTGATGGCGCGGGCTCCTTCGGGACTGACCGTGTGCTTGAGTCCGGAATGCACCGGCCCCGCCGATAACATTCTCCGTCCATTTGGGGCCGTCCAGGCCGGTGGAGCAGCCAAGTGCGTCCACTGCGAGCGGGCCGTGCTAGCACTATACCGCTGCTACAACTGCGGTGATTGGTTACTCGCGGGTGTCGAGGCAATGGATTCGTCCGTCCTCGTCGTGCCGCCCCCGTTCGCGGAAAAGTACACGCTCCTGACGCCGCGCGTTGAAGAGGCAATGCAACGCTTACCATCGGAGGCGCAGCCACGCCGGCTGGGCTCCGACGCGGTGTTGCGCAGCGAGGTTGAGCCGGGCATGCCGGTCGCCGTGGTGCCGCGCTGCCCCTGTTGTACCGCGACCGCGAGCAGGATAAAGCCGTTCGCCAATGCCTCATCGCTGCCCCTGAGCATCTTCGCCGAGGCAGTGTTGGCCGAGACACCGGTCTACCCGACCCTGGATAACGTCTATCGCCCGGCAAAAGGGCGGCGATTGCTGGCGTTTAGCGACAGCCGCCAAGAAGCCGCTCGCCTCGGACCGCGGCTGACGAAGCAGCATGAGGAGCAGGTAGCGCGGACGCTAATCCTCCAAGCTCTCGGCGAACCGATGAGCGAGGCGGACAAGAATGAACTCCGCGCCGACATCGCCAAGTACTCCGCGAAACCCGGGAAATCCGCTCTCGTGGATGAACTCCGCGCCCAGTTGGAAGACGGCGTGCCGCGGTGGCGCAGCCTGTTGAACGAGCAAAAGGGCCTCGAGCAACTGCTCGACTACGAAGGCGCGGCCAAACACCGCGCCGTCTACCGCACCGAAAAGACGACCCGGCCCTGGGACCAGACCGACTGGGATAAGAACCACAACTCAGTCAAGAAGGAAGTTGACCGGTTGCTCGCTGGCGAGTTCGCGACGCTCGGGGTGACCGCCATTTCGCTGGAGAAACTCGGCTTCGCGGAGGTGATGTACCCGAAAGTCGAAGACCTTGCACTGCCGCCGTTGTTGGCGGGTGCCCTCCCCGACGCCGTCGCCGACAAACTCCGCAGCTGTTGGACCGACTTCCTGCGAGCGCTGCTGGACACGATGCGCATCGAGGGCCTGATCACGGTAGGCGAGCAGCTCGACTGGGACGGCACCGTCGCGGAGATGCCCTTGGGCTTCTGGCTGTCGCAGGACTCGGACGGCCGTCGGATGAAGTCGATCCTCGGCAAGAGCGAGGACAACCGGCGGAGGAAATTTGCCGCCAACGTCCTACGCTGCGCCGGGGTTCCAGCCGTCGACCTTGACAGGCTCGCGGTCGTGATGCTTCGTGGCGTGTTCGACCAATTGAGAGAGAACGCCGGTGCGCTGCTGCCGTGGCTCGAACACGACGCGAACAGGCAGACCTTCGACGGGTCGCCCGTCCCTGGCATCCGACTGGTGTTCGATAAATTGGCAATCCGTCGGCCTGGCGACATGTTCGAGTGCGCGACAACGGGGCACCTCTGGCCGCGGAGCGTGCTAGGCTGCGCGCCGGAGGACGGCTGCGACGGCGGGCTGCGATCGGTCGTTCAGTGCGACCTCGACAACCGACCACGGTTCGCCCGCCAGCGGCGCGAGTACCGCGAGTCGTCACTATTCCGCATGGCCCTGTGGGCGGAGGAACACTCCGCACAACTCTCCCCGGCGGAGAATCGGCGCCTGCAAGATCTGTTCAAGGCCGGGCTCCGAAATGTCCTCAGTGCCACTACGACGCTCGAACTCGGCATCGACATCGGCGGTCTGACGGCTGTCCTGCTGGGCAACGTCCCGCCTGGAAAGGCAAACTACCTCCAACGAGCCGGACGAGCCGGACGCCGTGCCGACGGGTCGTCGGCAGTGCTGACCTTCGCCAAGTCGCGGCCGTACGACATCGCCGTGTTCGGCAACTTCGGTTCTTTCCTCAGCGCGAACCTGCGGGCCCCGGTGGTATTGTTGGACCGCGACAGGATCGGTCAGCGACACCTGCACTCCTGGCTGCTCGGTGGCTTTTTCCTTGAGTTCGCCCACAAGGACCGCACCGGGGCGATGAACGCCTTCGGCAAAATGGGTGAGTTCTGCGGCCGCCCGTTCGTAGGCTATTGGGACAAGGACCATGCCGATCCGCCCGTTCGGCCACCGGGAACACGGCGGAACGATGAGTTCGTTCACTTCCTACTGAGATTGCGAGATCAGCCGGAGAACGACGAGCACGTTGCCGTCGACGCCCTGCTAGTCGGGACGCCGTTGACCGATCGCATCGCTGACTGGAAGGGTCTTTTCGACGAGGTGATCGGAACTTTGAACGCGGCTTTGACGGAGTGGAGCAGCGATTTCCAGGCCCTTTATGACGCGTGGATGGAAGCCGCGTCGATGCGGCCAGTGACTGCGGCGTCCCGACGTCAGGCGAACGCGATCGGCTACCAGATTCGGCTGCTGTGGAATCTGACGGTCATCGAAGCCCTGTCCGACCAGCAGTTCCTGCCGAGCTACGGATTCCCGATCGGCGTGCATCGCCTCCAAGTGTTGGATAAGGACGAAAAGACCGGCCGTGTCCGTGAGGAGGATCAGTATCGCCTGGAGAGATCTGGCGTGCTGGCCATCGGCGAATACGTCCCTGGATCGCGGCTTCTGGCGGGCGGTAAGGTGATCACTTCACGCGGTCTAATCAAGAGTTGGCAAGGCGAAGACTCGCCCGGTCAGACGGGCCGGTTGTGTGTTTGCACCAACAATCACCGCTTCTACGGTCTCGCCGGTGCTCCGCTGGCGTGCCCGGTTTGCAGTGAGGCAGGCCGGAATCAACCGGACGAGACGTTGCTGCTGGTGAAACACGGTTTCAGCACCGCGGCTTGGGAGCCTCCGGTACGTGGCACTGAGGTCGATCGCATCTACTCCGCCGAACCCATGTCGCTCGCCTTTCGCGGCGACGGCGGATCGGGCCTGCTCACGCGATCAAACTTTCACGGGATCCGTAACTTCGACCTCACGTATCGACCGGACGGCGAGTTACTCGTCGTCAATCGAGGTGAATACGACCGCGGTTTCGCCGTCTGTCTGCGCTGCGGGTACGCCGACAGCGAGTGGAATAAGCGTCGAGTCGCGGGGCTCGAGACGCTGCCGGGTGGTTTCGACTCGCACACCCCGCTGCGCGACGACGATCCCCGACACACCTGTCGCAAGAAGGGAGAGCCGTGCCCGCCAGTACACCGCTTCCAAGTGCTGGGGGCGCGGCAGGTGACCGACGCCCTGCTGGCGCAGTTCGGCTTCCTCGGCCCGGACGCGACGAACGCCACCCTAGTGCAGTCTCTCGGCTATGCGCTGTTACGCGGTGGTTGTCGGGTTCTGGGGCTCGATTCTCGCGAGATGGGTCTCTTGGCTGTGCCGGCCGGAAACGACGGCAGCGAGTGGGGTGTTGTCCTGTACGACAACGTGCCAGGAGGAGCAGGGCACGTTCGGCAACTGCTGGAATGCCCTGAGGAGTGGCTCACCAACTCAAGGGAGGTGCTGTTCGTATCGGAGACGCACCACCGCCGCTGCGATACGGCTTGCCTGGAGTGCCTATTGTCGTTCGATACGCAGAACGCCTACTCCCGCTTCGGCTTCGACCGCCGCGAGGCGCTGCGACGGCTGGAAGTGGCGTTGGAGAATCGTTGGGAGTGACTCTCTCCAACTTCTTCGCACCAACCACCCCAGGCCGAGGTCGAGAAAGAACCGCTCTTCATGCATCCCGCGTGACCAGAGTCGGTGAATTGCATACGGCGGAGCGAAATCGTCGGACTGATCGGTTTTCAGGGCATGAATTATCCCGCCACACCTTGGCGAGTGGAGATTCGACGCAGACGCTTGCGCCATCGTGTGAAAGTCATCCGAAATCATACCGCCTTTGCCACGATCTTCTCCAGACAAGCAGCAATTGCATCGTACCGAATCGGCGAACCAGAACTTCCCGTTTTGATGCCCTTCTGGGCAATCATGTTCGCGATCCAGATCTACAGCTCGACCTTGCACGAACTGAATCGCGGCGGGTGCGAAGCCACCGACATTGCCAGAACGTGGATGGGGAGGCGGACTGACGCTCTCTTAAACGCTAGGCACGCGGAGAATAGGAACTCGTCACAGACCAGTTATCCATCGAGGAAATCATGCCTTACACGCGAGCCCGTTGCGTCGACAATCGACCGTACCTCTTCCACGACACTTCGCCGCAGAACGAGGTACTCCTTCGGGCCGACCGGGCCATGTACAGCACGACCGCCTTGGTGGCACGTGCCAATGCATTTCGGATGCAGATTCCGGACGTGGACGCGTTCCTTGAGCAATCGCGGTCCGGACCCTTCCCCCTCGTTCTCGGCCCAGCACCGCCAGAGACCGTCGTTATTGGCCTGGCACCGCAGGAGACCGTCATATTGAACGACCGGTTTCCACTGCTCGACCGAAACGCCTTCGCCAAACTTCAGGGAGCTACGAGGAGTGCATCCGGTTGTTCAACGGTTTCGTGTTCTTCTGGCCTGACATACTTGCAGCAACGAACTTGCGAAACTCGTATTTCTCTGCGATACTGCGTGCGAATCACCGGCACGATGCCTATATCTGAAGTTGGCCTGCGCGGCTTTCAAATTATCACGTCGGACGCAGGGACGGACCCGGCTCGATTTTTCACAGACACCGCGCCACCCTCTCCTGCTGCGACCGACTCAAATGGATCTCGCCCAGATTGGCTCCGTTGACCGAATCTCTCTCGGCTCGATCGAATCGATCGTGCGGGAAATCGCCGCTGTCCTTGACGCGATCCGGGCCGCGAGGCCATTCGATCTACCCGGGACACAGGCTCGACTCGAAGAGGCAGCGACGCTGGCCGACGGCGTCCGCCACCGCATCGCAAGTGCATCAGCGCGACTCGGGCAACCCGTGCCAGACTGGTCTTCACCCGGCGAACTAGCCGTCGTGGTGGGTCGCCTGGAGGAAGGGCTTCTTGAACTCGACCGACACGACCAACGCCGTCGACTCTCCACCATCGCCGAGTTGTTACGCGGCGGTCGGTTCGTCAATCCAAAATCGCGGAAGCCGCTGAATACGTTCGAGCCGATCCGACTCGCAGCGGTAGACGAACTGGACAGAGTTGCCGTGGAGAACCTGACAGAGATCCCTGGCCCCCTGGGTGCGAATGAGTGGTTCGACTGGGTCTGGGCCGATCCGACCATCGCCGAATCACAACTGGAAGGTGTCCGGACGTGGGCTCCGAACCTGGTTCAACTGGTACTCGAAACCGACAAATCGCAGTGGGAGCCGGGCCGATTGACACCGACGGTGACAGTCCCCGCCGTTGTCCCGTCCGCACCGCCAGAACTCGCAGCCCCGCAGTCCGAACCGGAGCCGAACACTCGCAACGGAGCTCAACCCACCTCCCTCCGGGGAGAGGGTGCTGCAGTCCGTACGCCCGAGCCACGCCCACCCGCTGCGTCCCCGCCGCCATCACCGCGAGGCGGGATTCAAAACCGTCAGACGAAGTCACTCCTCCTGCAACCGCTGTTTCGTGCGGCCCAAACACGAGGGCGGGAATCCCGTGAGGGCACCGGGCTTCAACCCAGCACACGCATCGGGGAATCCGCCAAGTCCCCCGTACTTGAAGCACCGTCGCTCGTGGAAGCGATTCCTCCCGTTTCGGTGGAGCCACCAATCCCGGAGTTAAGGGTTCAGCCAACCGAACCGAGTGAGCCGACTCCGATGGTCGCGGAGTCGCAGGTGCCAACAACTCCTGAACCAGCCCCGATCACCGTGGTGCCACCAGCGCAACCTCCGCTTGAAACTTCACCCGCCTTACAAACGCCGACCGACCGTACGTTACGAGCCCCGACCGCCGTCCCCGCAATCAAGCGAGCAGAACCTGCGGAGCGATCGCAGAAGCCGACCCCCAAAACGCCGAGCCATGAACCCGCAGAACCTGTCCTGCGGTTGGCCGACGACGCAGAGATCGGAAGCTGTTGTGGCGCCGGTGACTACCTACGGTCGGCCCTGCTATCAGCGGGTCGGCTCTTCGCAGGCGAAGCCGAACGCGACCCGCGACTTGATGCCCTCTTGGTCGCTCACCATGTCACGCGGGATAGTCGAACTGTCCCCTGGCCGAACTGGTGTTCGGACGCAACCGCCGTCGAAGAGATTTGCCGGACCGCACCCGAATCCGCCCGACTGGTCTTCCTGGCTGCCCGTTGCCACGCATCGGCAGACGGCGCGAGCGATCCCCTCCCGAAGCCGGTGGTCGACCGTTTCGTGGCCGTGTTCAACGAGCTGCCGGAAGTTCGAAGTTGGCTCACGGCATACCTCGAGGCCGTGGCGGTGCCTGGTCTCTGGGAACAGATCTGTCGGCATACCGGACCGGGTCCGTTGGTGGAATATCAGGAACGGCGAAGAGCGTTCGCGACTCTCTACGAGAACGGGTTGCAGTATCGCAATATCAACGTTGCGTACATCCACCGTCAGGATCATTTCCTCAGCCGCAAGCCCGCTGCCAAGGCCCTTTTCGATCACCTCAAGCCAGAAGTTCCGGCTCAACCCCGACCCGATTTGCGGCTTCAGATCGAGACGTTTCTCGATCTGAAGCCGGAGGCGGTTACCGACGAGTGGCGGGCCAGCACCGAGCGGGCCGTGGGTGGTGGGGTCAGGTTGCGGGGCAACCAACGGACCGATCTGATCGACCGGGCGGCGGAGTTCCTGGAAATCGCGAACCGGGCCTGGAAAGCGGCAGCCGTCGTCCTCCAGCGTCCGCAGCAGAGTGGCGACCTCGACCGCAAGCGGAAGCTGTTGACGGAGTCGGGCCGAACCGCGCTGGATCGGTTCACAGGCCGACCGTGGTTGCCGTTATTACGCCGTCTCATCGGAGGGTTGTTGGCATGACCCGCCCTGAACTCACCAACAGTGATCGCCGCGAGGAGATCGTCCAACTCCTCCTGGCGGCGCCGGGAATCGATCGCTACCCGGATGTGTTCCCCTGCCTCTCCGACCGCCATCTGCGTTACCTCGCGGACCATCGCACCCCCCGCAGCGTTGCCGCGGGGTTGCTGACCGCGGCCGGGCGACAAGGCCCGGCGGACCAGACCGTCGCCGCTCAGATGTACATGGAACGGGGAGAACTCTCTGCCCTTCGGATGGTTGCGGACCCGGAACTTGTGGCCCGCGCGGCGAGTGAACTGCAACGAGATGTGGATCAGCGACTCGGACAAGTCGAAGCGCAGGCTGTGCTGTGCGACAGGGAGGGAATCTGCTGCCCGAGCGAGTTGACCTGGGGGAAGCGAGTACAGCGACTCCGAGAAGGTGTGTCCGGTCCATACGCAGAAAGCCCTGTGTCCCAGAAGGCGCTTATCGCCAGTTGCCGGGCCGAGATGGACGCCTCGCTGGAAGGCGAGAAGCAACGATTGAAGGACAGACTCGCAACTCAACGCGAGGAACTTGAGCGCAACCGGGAGATTCTTGAGGAGGAAATCGTCCGCCGAGTCCAGGAATACGCCGACTCCGCCCAGAAGTTAATCGAAAGCGATGACCTCGTCATCGCGTTGCGGAAACTGGCGGCGATGGAGTCCTTGTTGAGCGGGCGGGTGGTTCAGGCGATCGAACCGGGCGGTCAGCGTCTCCCGCTTCCCACTCGCCGCAATCCGCTTGGCCGCGACGGGTTTCACTTCGAGAATCTGCTCGCGGTGCTTCGGCAGGGCGCTGCCCAGATCAACCGCCGGGGTTTGGGCGTGTACTTCAGGGATAAGGATGCGATCGACGAAGCGGTGGATTCGACTGGGTTCTTGGTCCGCCACGCGACCCGGCGATTCGACTGGGCCGCATACTTCTCCGCCCTCCGCGACTGGCTGGGACTGAGCGAAACCCGGACGACTCGCCGGCGGCGGCTCCAGCGGCTCGACACGCCGAACCTGGACGCGAGAGGGGCCAGCATGCCGGGTCGGTGGTTGTTCCTGACAGTGGAGCCCTGGCAGGGAGCGCCGTTCTACGAGGACATCTCCGGCCGGCCGCGGATAATCGCCATCGTCCGGCCGGCGGTTACCGACGCGGAGCGGAATCGCCCCCAGATGATCCTCAAACTGGTCAGCCAGACACTCGGGCAGTTGCTCAACGTCCAGTCAGCAGAGACGGACGATGAGCGTCGGTTTCGCCAGGATGGGCTCGTCATCGTCCTGCTCCCTGGGGAAACGCTCTCGGGCAAGAAGTACGATCAGTTTCGACTCCAGGTGCAACTCGAGAAGCAGGCCCGATGGAGCGGGCGGGTCGCGTACATCGACGACCTCGATCTGCTACGTCTCCTCCCGCAGCACGCGGATGACCGGCTCCGAGCCTTGCTGGAACTCGCCCTCCCACGATTCCCGGACGCTCTCAGTCAGACCTACCAGGAATCAGACGCGGTTCGCCCGCGGATGTTCTTCGGCCGGAGCAACGAACTCGCCGTTCTCACCAACGGTTCGACAGTGGTGTTCAGTGGCCGGAAGATGGGCAAGTCATCGCTGCTGCACCGTCTGCGGGCTCAATGCGGACCCGACACCGACCAGCGAGCAATTCTCGTCGGCTGTTCCGGAATTGCCACCGGGCGATCGTGGATGTTATTGCCCGAGATCGAACGAGAGTTGGCCGCGCTGCTGACTCGGGAATCCTTTGGCAAACAAGCCCTCCCACCGCTTTCACGATACGGTCCGGTCGAGAACTTCTCCGCCGCGCTCGACGCAGCCAAGGACCGATTCCGTGGAACCCTTGACGAGGTCATGCAACAACTCGCCGGGAAAGTGCAGCGGCTCTATGTGCTGCTGGACGAGGCGGACAATTTCATCAGAGCCGAGATGGAGGAGACGAGTGGGGGTCGGGAGCCTCGTTCCGCCGTGTCGTGGTTCCTCCGCGACCTCCAGACCGGGGCATACTCCGGCAGGCTTCGGTTCATCTTCGCAGGGTACGATCAGATCGGGCGAGTGTTCCGGGATCCCGGACTGGGGCACTCTGCGTTCGGTAATTGGGGTGCGGGCGGCCCACTCAAACTCGGCCCGCTTGACGAGTCAGCCGCCCGCTCGTTGGTGTTGAACCCGCTCACTGCTCTCGGCATGCTCGTCGGCGACGACCTGGCGGAGAGGATACTGGACTACACCAGCGGGCACGCCAGCCTCATCCAAGCGTTCTGCCGGAAACTCGCCGAACGAATCCGTGAGAAACCGCAGACGCTCTGGCCATTGAATGATGTGGCGGTCGAGTTTGAAGACGTTCAGGCAGTGGCCGACGACCAGCGCGGGGCCGGCGATCAGAGTTATCGGCAACTGCTTGAGCAGACCCTTGGGCTGAACCTGGACATTGCGAGGGCATATCCGCTCAAACTTCTCTTCTTGGCCCTCGTTTCCCCCAACGGGCGAGGCGCGGGGCGTATCCTCGGGTCCGACCCCTTTACCGTTGACGACACCCTCGAACAGGTGCGTCCTGTCGGGACCGAGTCGCTGCTCGATCTCACACCAACGCTGGTGCTCGATTCGCTCGACCTGCTCGCCCAACTCGGGCTCCTGGAGGACGTGTCCGAAACAGCCGGCAGGTCGTTCCGGTTCCGTGCCCGACACTACGTCAACGTCCTCCGGACGAACAACGGGTTTCGATCCCAGCTCCAGCAGGCGGTCGAAGAATGGCAACGCACTGGACGAAAGTCGATTCCGGTTGAACCACGGTACGTCTGGACGCTGCCGGACAGCACGCTGCGAATGCTCCGCGACCCGACCCCGAGACCGGCGGTCGTGGTCGGTCTACCGGGCACCGGGCGGACCTACTTGGCGGAAGTTCTCGCGGCACCACGAGCGGATTACGGCCCACCGGCGCTGCTGACGCGCGAGCAGGCCGACATGATGTCCCGGCTCGACGCATTCCTGGCATCCCCACCGCGACACCCTGTGATCGTTTCCGATCCCGCCGATCAGATCCCGTGGGAAACGGTGGCCGAGGTGTTCCAGCGGGCCCAGGAGGTTGGGCTTCCCCTCCGCTGGGTGGGCGGTCCGCAATTGGCCTGGAACCTCGCAGGTAACCTCGATACGGCGGTGTTGATCGACGGCCCGTTCGGGTTGGGGCCACTCACGGCGTCCGAACTGGAGCCGTGGACGGCTCGTGAGCTGGGCGGATCCGGCCCACCGTCCGCAGCCAACATCACGGAGTCGGACCGGGTGAAGTTACTGGAATCAACCGGCGGGCTTTTGCCGGTGCTTGAGATGTTCCGTCGGTGGCTGATGAAGACTCACGGTCATTTCCCGGACGCTATCCCGGGCGTCGAAGCCGAGCGCTTCCACAATCATCTGGATCGTACCCCGAATGCCACTGCAAAGGCAGCCGAGCGCTTGGCTGAGGGGATCCCGGGCGAACTGCGGACCGCGCTACAACACCTCTTCGCCGATGTGCGGGAATGGGGGGCGGAAGTCGTCCCCCGTGCCGAGTTGACAACGGTGTGCCCGCATCTCGACGGCCTCGGTGAGGACGGAGTCGCCCGGTTGCTGGACGCCGCCGGGTGGCTTTCTCTCTTGCCGGACAGTGCGGTTCCCGGTCAGGTCGCCATTCCTCACGGGTCGATCCTTGGACTACTCATACGCCACCCACGGTTTGCATCGACATGACCGCGATCGAGTACCCGTGGCGCTGGCTGACCGACGCGATTGGGTCGTCGTTCGGCGTTCGTTATCCCTGGGCGGAAGCCGTTCGCCAAGCTGCCGGGCGAGCAGAGTTGGCGTGTGTCCTCTTCCCGACCGCGGCAGGGGCACTCGAGGGCTGGGCAGACTGGCTCGCGTCGCAAATCAGTCCCGAGAGCCCGACCGGTTGCCAAGTCGCTTTAGGCGGCTTCCGGGATGTGACGCAGACATTGGCCGACTGTTACCAGGTTGGGGAACCGTTTCAGTGCGGTCGAATGGTGGACTGGGCGCGACGGTTCCTGGCTGACACGCGACGGCAGATGTCGCAGTGCGATCCGCTCCCGCTCCTGGTGATCGACCCTGACGACGCATGCGCGACCGGGCTTCAAGAGTTGGTTGGTGCCCAGCGCTCGCTCGGATTCCCGTTGACACGCCCACTGCTCCTTTGCCGCACGGTGCCGACAGACTGGTCGGGCGAGATTCACCGCTTCGGGTTGCCGGAACTGGTCGGCGACCTGCACCGGATCGCGCCCCCCCCAGGGCGAGATGTTGTCTTCTGGACGAACTTGGTTCTCGCTATCACTGTGACCTGGGAAGCAGGCGCAACCCCGTGGTTGGCTGACGAGCTTTGGGACCAACTCCAACTCGAAAGGACAAAGTCCCTTCGGGACGCTGGGTTCGATAACTGGCTCCAAGGGCAATTGAACAAATTCGTAGCCCAGCACCCAGAAATCTCGGATCGGCAACTCCCGGATCGGTTGGCGTTCGGCCCGGTCTCGGTTTTGGACGATCACTTTTGGCAGGTTGGGGCCGCAATGTATCAGAATGGGCAGTTCGACGTGACCCCGCTCCGCGCGAGGAGTTGGGTGCAGTCGATTCAGCACGAAGATACGAGAGAAGCGCTCCGGCGACGGCGGTTGGAGAACATCCCGTTGGCCCGCTGGCTTTCTGCGTGGGCGACATCCATAGAGGAATCTCTCCGAATCGCCACGCTGGCTATGGGGAGCACGAAGTTTCGCGAATTCCTGAAGGGTCGCCCACCGCGAAATCGAGGCGATTCTAGGGTCAGCTCGCGGTGGGCGGAACTCGACATCGTCGGGGGTGTCGAAGCGATCGACTCAGCGGATTTCGGCGATTTGGTTGAGTTTGTCGGATCGAAGTCCGGGAACAGTGCTCACACCAACGTGTCCAAATTACTGAACTCGTGCCGTATCGCACGAAACCGTGTTGTACACCAGAGATGCACTTTAGCAGATGATATTCTGAAAATTGCGTCCGTTGTGGATTGGCTATCCGAGCACGGTTCGGTGTGAGTCTGGGAGACTGAGCCAACACTGACGGAGTCTTCATCCCGCCAACCGCACGCGTCGATCATCTCCTGGCGGAAATGCTTGTGGATGAGGCGATTGATGTCTGGGACGCCATACGGTCCGGTCCAGACGGGTGAGATAATCTGCCACCCCTCGGACTTCTCGGCGGCCCCGAAGTTGAAGAACCGAATGTCATTCCAGTCGGTACCGCCGAGAGCCGAGAGTCGCGTCGAAGCCGGCGATGTCGTTCGCGTCCTTGAGCCCGAGTTCCTGGACCATGACTCGAGAAGGCGCGTGTGGAGGTCCGCAGCGGACTGCCATTCGACGAACCGAACGTGCTTACTCTCGCCGGTCTTCACGACCTTGTCGAACACGTCGTCCTCGCCCGGCGCGATGGGCGAGCCGCTGAACCACTCGGCGAGTTGCAGGTCTTCGCGTTCCTCGCCTGCGTGTCGCCGGAGGATGGTCAATTCTGCGTCGCCGGGTCGGACTCGCGGAAACAGTTCCGTCACACCCTCGGGTGCCAGGTGCCGCACAATGTCAACGAACGGCCGACCCGCGCCGATCGGTGGGAGTTGCCAAGGGTCGCCGATCATGATGAGGCGGTGAACACCTTTCAGAGACTGGATGAGGGCCGCAAGCATCTCTTCGGTCAGCATCTAGGCTTCGTCGATAATGACCGTTCTGGCACCGACCTCGGCAGGTATAGACGAGATGCGATACCGACCGGTCTTTCTGTCGTAGCGATCCGGGCTCAAGAACTCGACTTCTACCTCGCGAAATGGGGCATGTACCGCGGGTCGAGCTGCCTCCTCCGGTACGCGTACACCGCCCACCGGCCTTTCATCGACCTCCTCGCGGAGCGGCGGTTCCTGCTCCGAACCGGGGACCGACCTGCTGGCATCGGGAAAGGCGTCAGCGGTGACCGCGACCAAGATTCGGACTTCGTAGTCGAAAACGGCTTGGTGTTCGAGTGCCGGCTTGGGTTCGATGCTCCCGGCTCTGCGCTCTTTCCAGCGGCGGATCGCTTTCTCCGTTGTAAAACAGCCAACTTATGAGCGAGCTGTCAGCGCCGGGAACCACGTGGCGTGAGGGATCGTACCAATGTAAACATTGGTATTAGACGTGAAGGCCCGTCCGTGCTCATTCACCCGGAAGCGACCACCCTGCGGGAATATGTGTCGGAGCGAGGCAAGAAACACATGAAGCGCGCCTGCCACGGGCGGGTAGGGGGTAATTCCAGCCTCATGCGACAACTGCAACGTTCGGCCTTCGGCCTCGACGAAAATCTCGTCCAGACAGCGGGATGGCGCTTTCTTGTTGCCAGGTGCCGCGAAGGAATAGGTCATGCCGCAGAGGGGACCGGTCCACGCCTGTCCTACTGGTACCACAACAGAAGGATCAAGCACTCCTGCGCGGAAGGTAAGGGTGTGGTGATATGCGACCACGAGTCCAGCATCGAGGCCCACGAGGTGAATCGCGTTACCCGTGCCCTCTGGATCGTTGGTTCGAGCGATCACTTGGCTGTGCTCGTTGATGCTGAACCCACCTCCGGGCTGTCCGCCGTGGGTTTGCTTGATCGAGTTTACCAAGGCGCATAGTGGCGAGTGCGCGCTATCAGCCGGTATCCGCTCTCCGGATGGAGACTCGTAGTAGACCCACCACGGGGTGCCATCCTGATTGGTATTGTTCCGTAAAGTGTACCGCGAATCTCGGCCTGGGCAGCTCGGAAGACGGTGCGGAATTACGCGGCCGCTGAACATGGGCGTCATGGCTGTTTCTCGTGTCAGGATTTCGTTACTCGAACACGAATCCTTCCGCCCCCTCCGGTGCTTTCCCTGCGAAGAATGCTTCATTTCCAATCACGTAGACCACGTCTCCTTCGCGTGTGACCGTGATCTTGTTCATCCTCCGTCCCTGTGCGTAGGCTTTCGCTAAATGCCCTTGCACCCCTCGCAAGACAGCAGCCTTGCTCTCGTTGCCAAGTTGCTCTGCAGACTTGACGAAGCGTACTCCCGTTGCCGACTTTAGTGCAATCAGCCGTCGGTCCCTTTGAAGGACGGAGAAGCTGTTGCCCTTAACACGCTCGAGCGGGAAAGGGTCTCCGGGCATCAGATTGAGATCGGTGAGTGGCTTTGACGACTCTGGCGTTTCGGGAACACGGTCAAGAGGTTCTATGAGGCGGCCGAGATAAACGCAGCCCCAAGCTTCGCCGCTTTTTTTCAGTCGCGTTACGTACCTCTGAACTGGCGTAACCCGGAACCGACCTCCGGCTGGGAGCGATGCAGCCAAGATCGCAGCCAACCCCGGATGCGGGCGGGCCAATCGTCCGCCTTCATCCCGCACCGTGCCCTGTGTATCGACGGAAAGTTGTTCGCCGTCGTCAGAGCGGCCGGGGTACGGGCCACCGACGGTCAAAGTCTCCGGAAGGATTGATTCCTCTTCGGGGGACGGTCGGCGAGGCGGGCCCGGGGCACGCACCCTGACCTCTTCTTGGTCCCACCGGAAATACTCGTTTCGCTCGGCACCCACGAACGTATCCCAGTCGGCCTTCTCGTACACCATCTCGTCAACAGTACTCGCAGCGTACAAAACGTGCATCGCCGCCTGCTTTTCCCCGCCGTCGTCCCGCCGGCCTTTTCGAAGCAAGCGACCGAGGGTTTGCACCCGTTGCCGAACGGAGGATGACGCGGCGACGATAATGCCTACATCCGCCAGTGGAACGTTGAACCCCTCGATTAGTGACCGGGCTGACACGATTACCTTCGCTGTCCCCTCTCGGAACAGTCGCAGGGACTCGGCACGCATTTCATCGGCGAAACCACTGTGTTCAGCAACTACCGGGTATCCGGCAGCGAGGAGGAGAGCGAACAGTCGCATGACCTCATCGATGCTCTCGTGGAACAAGATTGCCCTCGCCTCTGGATTCAGCCGAAACTCTTCTTCCAAAAGGCGGATGACAGCCTTCGAGCGTCCTCTTATGCGATAAACGAGTTGTTTCCGCTCGGAGGTGAGACCGACGAGGCGTGCCGCTTTCGGGTTCGACGCAGCCGCTTTCGACCGGCACCACTTGAGCAGTTCGACCCCCCTTCGTCGGCCGCTCTGAAGTTCGGTTCGCAATTCCCGGATCTCTCGGCTGATCCGCTCGTAACGGACGACTTCGGGGCCTTCGAGCGGGAGACCGTGATGGACAACTCGGAACGGCGGCAGGATGCCACGGCGGATCGCTTCCGCGTAGTCCAACTCGTACACCACGCTGCCCAGTTCGGTGCCAAGAACCGTGTCCTTGAAGTCCGTCGGACCTTCTCGGTTTTCAGCTTCTGCATCTGAGTCTACATCCTCGGCTGAGGAATCGTCCCGTTCGGGTGTTGCCGATAGGCCGAGGGATGCGAGGCGACCGACCCGAAAGACGTTCCGCATCTCGGCCGAGCCCGCTCGGTGGCACTCATCGACAATCAAGAGTAACTGCCCCGTCACCCCCGCATCGCTCACGAGGCCGGGCAACTTCTTTGCAGCCGTTGTAAGCGTAGCGACAACCACACGTACTTCGTCTGAGAACTTAGCATCATGACCTCCTCCGAGACGCCCAATCATCGTGGTCGGAAGGTTTCCCCGCCGCGTTAATTCGTCATACCACTGGTCGAGCAGCACAACTGTGGGAACGACGATCGCGACGCGAAGGTCGGGTACTGTGGACTGCAGCCGCTCGGCGATCGCCAGCGCCAAAATCGTCTTTCCCGCACCCGTGACAACCTTCAGTACTCCGCGGCGTCCGTTATTGAACCAAGCAGTGACGCACTCTTGCTGCCAGTCATGAAGTGTGATCCCGGAGGTAAGTTCCCACCGTTCAGGACGCGGGATCGCCGGTGCGATTGTTAAGCCGGTTGCGCCCGGCTGGCCCCTAACTGAACGCGCCCAAAACTCTCGTTGACGTAGTTGTTGGAGTGTCAACTGCTCAGCGAGGTTGAGGACTAGAGACGGAACCTGTGGTTCGGTTTGCGGTACGGCGTTTGGTTCCTCGGCCGATCGCGGATTCATTTCCACCAACTCCTAGATCAACGCCGTCAGATCATTACGAAGCGGCCGGCGAGTTACTTCTGGGTTGTAGCCGACATAGTTTCGGCGTTGGGGGGCAACTCAAGATCCGTCGTACTGATCCCGCTTCAGAGGGTGTTGGAGTTTAAGCCAGTCATTGAGCGGCATTTCGGGGAGTCCTTTAGCCTTCCGATCGCGCATCGCGTCTTCCCACTGCTTATTATCGCTATCGGCTTTCTTGTTGATTACCCGCCAATCGGAAACGGGATCACCTGCCTTGGGACCGCCTGTGACTATCGATTCATCATCAACCAGTTCGTCGTCCGGTTCGTCGGGTTGCGTTGTGCTGTCTTTTGCCATCTCTGCTGACCTCCCAGGTTCAGAGAATTTTACCACGCGACGGGACGTCACGCACCTTCCTTCCCGACTCGCCTCGCCCGGACGCTGATCCCGGCGATGGTCATTCCCTTGACGCGAAGATGCTCAGGTTATCACGGAAGAACTGATGCCGGCACTCACCAAGGATTACTCCATCGCCAAAGAGCCTGAGATGCACGGTGTCGGAGGGTCGAGTTCGGGTGCGATCGCGGCGTTCACAGTCGCTTGGGAGCGGCCGGACCACTTTCGCAAGGTACTGAGCAACGCCGGCAGTTTCGTCAACCCGCGAGGTGGACACGTCTACCCGGAGAAGGTGATGGCGAGTGAAAAGAAACCGCTCCGAGTCTACCTGTGCGACGGCCGGAACGACAACCGCTGGCTTAACGGCGACAAGTACGACGAGAAGATGGACTGGTTCCACCAGAACGTGCGGTTACTGAAGGCGCTGACCCAGAAGGGGTACGACGTGAACTACTCCTGGGGGATGAACAACCACGGCCAGAAGTTCGGCGGGGCCATCATGCCGGAGATGATGCGGTGGTTATGGTGGGACGGCCCGGTCTCGACTGATCCGAGGGATACTGTGGAGAGAGGATTTCGTCAGCCGGTCGTGAAGAAGAACTGAACTCCAGCCGCGCAACTGCTGGTCACAAGAACGCAACAATGTCGACGACATTGGCCACGCGAATCACATTCCTCGAAAGCATCAATCGCTTCGCGGGAGAGGCAGACTGAATTGTCTCGCCGCGAGCGTCGAGTATGACGCCACACGGACAGGCGTGGCGTTAAAAGCGGAAATCAAGAATTCCTTGTCGCAAGTGGCGATGCTTCACCGGTCACGATGACCCAAGCGGGCTTCTCCACCAAGTGGCAGATTGCCGCCGAGCCCATTCCACAGTTATTCCACAGTTGAGTGTGGAAATTCCACATGCACAAGCATTTCCACGCAAAGGATTTCACTTCACGCACGACGGGTCGTGTGCTATGATTCGCCTGGAAAACGTAGTCGTTTGGAGCGTTTTCCAGGGTGTTTTTTGGGTGCCTGAAAATCGCTAGGTCCCCGGTTCAACCCCGGGACTGCCCACTTCATAACCTGCATCGGCTGAAGCAGTTACGCTTACCCTCCGACGGTCGGAGGTGCGGCCGGAAGCTATGGTTTACGGGAATCTTCCCGTAAACTCCTTCCGGAGTACCTCCACAATGGCTCGTCCCAAGAACACCGTCCCCACCTATCGACAGCACAAATCATCAAACACCGCCCGCTGCTGGGTTGCAGGTCGCTGGGTCACACTTGGCAGATACAACTCCCCCGAAAGTCGTGCCGAATTCGCACGCATTGTCGGCGAACTCGCCGTCGCACCCATTCCGTCATCCGTGATTTCGTTGGTGAACCCCGACCAGACTATGAACGAGATTCTTCTCGCTTTCTGGCGGCATGCGGAAAAGCACTACCGCGACCCTGAAGGAAACCCCACCAACGAGTTGCCTCAGTTCAGCCAGACGTTCTCTTTAGTGAAGCGACTTTACGGTCACACTTTGGCAAAAGAATTCGGACCGCTCGCCCTCAAATCGCTCCGTCAAGAGATGATCGGTGCGGGGTGGAGCCGGAAGCTCATTAACCAGCGAATCGGGCGGGTGAAGCGAGTTTTCAAGTGGGCCGTTTCCGAACAACTCGTCCCTGTCGAGGTGTTCCAGGCGCTTCAGACCGTGACCGGGCTTCAACAAGGCCGGACAAAAGCACGGGATTTGGAGCCGATTGCTCCAGTCGCGGACAAACACGTTCTGGCCACCCTGCCATTCCTCCAACCAGCAGTTCGGGCGATGGTGGCTGTGCAACTCTTGACCGGGATGCGCCCCGGCGAGGTCTGTCGTCTCTGTCCGGCATTGATTGAGAAGGAAGACTCGGTCTGGTTGTTCCGCCCACGCCAACACAAGACCGGCTGGCAGGGCAAAAAGCGGGTCGTGGCAATGGGACCAAGGGCACAGGCGCTGTTAGCCAACTTCACTCCATCGGACCCGTCCGAATACTTCTTCAGTCCCGAGAGGGTGGTGCAGGCATTTCACGCTGCGAGAGCGGCGACACGGAAGACAAAACGATACCCGAAACAGGAGGCGCGGAACGCGGCGAACCGGGCAACTTCGAGCAAGCGGAAGCCCGGGCAGAAGTATAAGGTCACAAGTTACGAAAAGGCAATTGCTCGCGCGGTGGAACGGGCGAACCTTCCATTCATCGAAGCGGCTGTGGATGTCGAGTACCACATCCCCGCTTGGCACCCGAACCAACTGCGACATTCGCTCGGCACCAATGTGAGACACCTCTACGGCCTTGAAGCCGCGCAGGTTGTTCTGGGACACTCGAAGGCTGATGTGACCCAGGTGTACGCCGAGCGGAACCTCCGTCTTGCAGTGAAGGTCGCGAGTGAGATCGGGTGAGAGAAACACTACTCCGCATCTCAGACACCAAAGCCCTGCGGTGTGTGAGAAGCAGCAACAGTATGGCGGCGTTCAAGCGAGTTATTGAGTTGCGAGAAGGGTGGCTGTCGAGTCTTTGTGCAGCAGATATCCCGGCCGTGTTCCACCGACGTTGGAACGGGTTTTCAGACTCATCACGACTTTGTGCCTGTGCCCCGGCCGCAGTCCAAAACGGCTCCAGTGGGTCGCGCAGCCGAGAAGTTCCACCCCCTCCTGAGAGTGCGGCGAAACGTCGAGGCTGCCGAGTGTATTGACTGCACCGCTTCGGCGTCGTCGCTCCCGCTCCGTCCAAATGATCTGTTCCGATGCCGGCCATCGCTGCGGTGTACCCTTTTTCGCATGTGCGCCCACTTCACGCTCTCAGCCCCTACCGAACGCCTCGCCGACGAGTTCGGCATTCCTGACCCGCCGGCCTTGCAAGCACGCTACAACATCGCACCCACGCAATTGATTGTCGCCGTCGCGTTAAAACCAGACGGCGAACACCGAGGCATTGTTCGGGTGCCGTGGGGAATGGTGCCGGCATGGGCGGACGATCCGAGTGCCGCCCCGCGACTATTCAATGCCCGCGCCGAGTCCGTGGCGTACAAATTCGGCGAATGTTTCCGTGAACGTCGCTGTTTGATTCCGGCAGATGGGTTTTACGAATGGAAGGCGGTGGGCAAGAAGAAGCACGCTTACCACTTCTCGCGGACTGATGGAAGCGTGTTCGCGTTCGCGGGCATATGGGACGTGTGGGCGGATGAGGATGTGAAGATCGTCGGTGCGTGCATGGTGACCACGACGCCGAACGAACTCGTGAAGCCGTTTCATGACCGAATGCCGGTCATCCTTCCGCGAGAGAGTTATGCGGAGTGGTTTGACCCGATGACATCGGGAAAGCGGTTGCTGGCACTTCTGAAGCCGTACCCCGCTGAGTTGATGCAAGCGAAGCAGGTCGGTCCGAAGGTCAACTCGTCGAAGAGCGAAGGGCCGGAGTGTCTTCAGGCATCGTGAATGTCGAAAGCCTACATGCGGCCCCCGGCAGACGCACCAGGTGGTTCGTCGTGCCTTTACTGAGCCAAGCACGACCGCAAGTCACGGCAGGCGTCTGCCGGACCGAAGAAGTCGGTGCGGAAACCGCCTTGGTTGTCGTTTTCGATCACCAACACCCACGCCCGTCTCGCGCCGACCACACCCAGCAAGTTCGCCCCGCCTTCGTCCGCCGGGCGGTCGCGGAACAGACAAAGGGAGCGGTGGAACGCCAACCTCTCAAACGGTTCGATCCGGGCGAGTTCGACCACGATATTGTCGTGGTGGTGGAGGTAGTACGTCCAGCCTCCGCGCTCCGCGAGCGGGGCGATCCAGTCGAGTACCCCTGACAGATCGACGGCGTGTTCGCCGAATCGCAGCACTGCGGTGCGACCGGCCGGAACAATGGGCGGCCCGTCCGCGGCTCGGTCGCAGACCGAGACCGCGTCATCAAACGGCCGGCGACGAATGTTCAGGTTGGCGTCAAAGCACCCCAGTATATCCTGCGTTCGAGACGCGGGGGACGACCGCCCTTTGCTGTTCCGTTGTCGCATCGTCGCTCCCCAAAGCCTCGACCGTCGAACGACCGCGACTATCGCCGTCGAACGACCGCGACTATCGCCGCCGCGACCGGGGCTTGTGGCTGGTGCCCCGCTTCACCACCTTGCGGACCCACTCGACGGTGATGCCGCACAGCCCGGCCGGGTTCACCCAGATCACGTTCGAGTGGTACTTGCCCCACGGATCACGGAGCCGGAACGAAAGCGTGTGGTCGCGGGGGGCGCGACCGCCGCCGTAGCCCCCGTGGCTGCCCCACACGACTTCGTACTCCGGGAACGCCTGTTGGATGATCTGGTTAGCGTGGGCCATCTCGTCGCCCGTCGCTTTTCGGTTGACGCTGCCCACCGCGATGTCCTCGACAGAACCTAAAGTTCACCAGCCCAACCGCGATCCCAACACGCAGCAACAACAAGCCAGCGAACGCCGGGAAAAGAATCACACGGTTGGGTGAGTAATCGCCGAACCATTTCTGGACCAATCTCCGCCCATGTTGGTTCACTCGATTCGCTACTCGTCAACCTCTTCCCAACAGCCACGAGCCGCAACCTCTCCACCACTGCGGCATCAAGCAGTGAACGCACTTTGGTACCTCAACCGATCACGCTTACAAGCTTCGATGAAGCCGATCCGGAAGCGATACTCATTTCTGACCCTGTTTCCGTGCGGCACCTCCGCTTCCCTTTCCGCCCCCAGTTCCTGACCCGGCAACCGGATTCGGTTCCAGTTTGCCGGACGCTCCGCTCGCCTTTGGTCGCCCCACCATCCTCCCGCCTTCCTGCCTTGTTCGCTTGTTCCTTTTCGTCGATGCCGCCTTGGGGTCGGGTTCTGCACACTCGGCCAATTCTTCTAACCCGACACCCAATGCCTTCGCCAACTTCAGCGCGGCCCAGAGACCAGGTGTTCGATAATCCCGCTCCCAGTTTTTCAAGTTCCCGAACGATTGGCAGGACCGCTCTGCGAGTTGCCCTTGCGTTAGGTTCGCGGCCTGTCGCAACCGTTGGAGTCGTTGGCCCAGGGTTTCTTTCCCGTTCTTCTTGCTCATTTCGCACCTCACGCTGAATTCATTGCGAGTGTAGCCACTATGTATGGTCAGAAGCAAGTGTAACTGCGTCGATAGACAATTGCGCCTATCGACGCTATAATAGAAGTGTAGGGGGTGTGCTGGTCCCGCTGGTCACACAAAAGGAGGGATTCAGATGGCGAATGAAAACGACCGTATCCCATGCAAGACCGCCGTCATGCCGGTGATGGTGCACTGCGGAGCCAAGCATGTCAGCCGCGAAGAACTGGCTTTCGCCAACACTCCGGATGGCACCAGGACTTGGCAGCCGATTCCGCACGACAGCCTGCTGACGGGCGTTCAATTCGCTCTCGAACGAGCGGGCCTTGCGGTGACGAGCGAGTCACACGCCCTCGGCCGTGACGGCTGCCGGTACTTCGGTTTGCTCCGGGTTTCCGATGGCCGTGAAGGTGGCGACTTTGGGTTGACCGTGGGCGTGCGGAACTCGCACGACAAGAGCTTCCCAGCAGGACTCGTTGTGGGGGCGACCGTCTTCGTCTGCGATAACCTGTCCTTCTCGGGCGAAGTGAAACTCGCTCGCAAACACACGGTCCATATCGCTCGCGACCTGCCGCAACTCATCGACGCAGCAGTCGGTCGGCTCGGCGATCTTCGCCGCTCGCAAGACGAACGATTCGCAAAGTACAAGGTGCGTGAACTCACCGACATGGCCGCGCACGACTTGCTCGTGCAAGTCCTTGATGCACGGGTCCTACCCGTCACGAAAATCCCACTCGCCCTCGAAGAGTGGCGTCACCCACGGCACCCCGAGTTTTGCGAAGGGAAAACCTACTGGAGGTTTTTCAACGCGGTGACAGAGGCTTCAAAGGGGTGTGATCTCCAACTTCTTCCGCGTCGAACTCAAGCCCTGCACGGGCTTCTGGACGCGGCGTGTGGATTGACAACCCTCGCGGTTTGAGTGCCGCTTGCTTGGTCTCGAAGCGTTCGACCCCGGAGAAACCCCATGCCCGATCCTCGAATTACCTCGCCGGGGCAGCCGACCCCACGCCGGCCACTCGCCGGGGTGGCACCATCGGTCGCCGCATTTGGGTCGCGCCGCAAGCCGCTTGACCCCCTGGTCGCGGGCATCGCCGACATGATGATTGCGGGCCTGGCTCAGGCGGCGTCTGACGGCGGCGCGGCCGGTGACGCAGTCCGGAAGGCGGACAGCCAGTTCATCCCGTGCCTGTACCCGGCCGTAAAGCCGCCCGCGCTCAACGACGACGGCAGCCTGGTGGACCCCGAGGCCGGCCCGCCCGCCCTGCCCAAGAAAAAGAAGAAGACGCCCAAGAAAAAGTGACGGCGTCGATGGTTACGGACCACCGAATCGTCGCGGCACACAACCCGCCCGATGGCTTCGTGGTACCGATACTCGCCCTGGCGACGACGCCAACGCCCCCTGCGGAGAGCAAACCACTTCGCCCCGGTAATGCCGGGGCGAGCAGTCGAAGTTCCCGCCGAACCAGTGTCTGAACCAATCACGAGTCCGACACACAGGCGCGACGGGAGGCGTTTCCTCCGCGTGGCCCCTGGTACCAAGCGTAATCGGAATGGCAACGCCGACACGAAGGAGGGGCACGATGAGGAGTAGCCATCCGAAGTCGAACGGCTGGGCGAGCCGCGTTCCGACAGTGGACGCGGCTCTCCGTGAAAGCGTCATTCGAGTCACGGCGAATCGGCCGGGAACGTGGGGATTCGTCTTGGCTAAAGTGCGAGCAAGTCGCGGGTGGTCGCTGGCTCATCAGGCGGTTGCACTCGGCGTCTCCGAATCTACATTGGTGTTTCTGAGCGTCTGCCGCTCGCCCCGTCCGAGCCGTCGTGAGGAAGACTTGCTGGGGGTCGCCGAACGGATGGGGATTCAGGCCGCCGCTCTGTGGTTTATTCTTGATCTTGCCACGGAGTCATCTGCGATGAACCACGGCACGGCTAATGAAGGTGCCGCATGACCGAGCCTCACAACGCACGATCAAAGCCGGGTCGCCGGCTGCCAAGTATTTTCGACGGCGTGCCACCGGGCACGCCGTTGTCGCTATCTGTCTTGGAAACGCTCATGCAGGCCGATACGCAGCGGCGGATTCTGGCTGTGCTTGATCGCGTGTTCGCCAAAGCCAACCAAGGCGAAGACAAAGAAATTGCCGAGTCGTCGAAGGACTTGGATCGGCATTGAGGTCGTCGCCACGCAAGGGGAATGTCGTGATCGCCAAACGTGTTGGGTGATACCCGAGGGCACGGCCATAAGCCGTACTTATGAAGCGGTGACAGGGTTGCTGTCGAGGAAGGCCAGGAACAGACGGGCGGGGAGCGGTGCTACTCGCCTTCGATCCTGTACCACGAACATGTCCCGGTTGCAGTGGATGTCCTTGACTTCGAGGGCGTGCAAGCTCCCCGCCTTGAGTTCCTTCTGTATGGCGAGGACGGAAAGCACGGCCACTCCGACGCCACGCTGCACGGCCTCTTTGATCGCCTCGTTGCTGCCGAGTTCGAGGGCGATTCGGAGTTCGGACAGCGATCTCCCCGCTCGCTCTAACGATTTCTCGAAGCCGTGCCGCAGCCCGGACCCTGCTTCACGCAAGATCAGGGAGTGCGTGGCAAGTTGATCGACCGTGATTTTCCGCTATTTGCTGAGTGCGTGGCCGGTCGGTGCCACCAGCACTATCCGATCACTCGCGAGGAAGCGGAACTCCAAACTCGGGTTGTCGGTTCTCTTCCCGACCAACCCAAAGCTGATTTCACCCCGCTCCACCTGCCCGATCACCGCCACGCTGTCGCTGACAGCGGCACGAACTCGGACTTTGGGATACTTTTGGCCGAACACGGCGAGGAAGGCTCGAAGGAGATGTTCGCCGGGGACGGAACTGGCTGCAATCACGAGTTCACCAACGAGTGGAGGTTCGTGGCCGGTGACCTCTTTCCGCGCTTCA
>PNLP01000041.1 GCA_013823135.1 Planctomycetaceae bacterium | reverse complement strand
CAACGGGCTGATAGGCCTTACCAGTCGCGGTACGCTGCTTGAGTTGGTCGAGTTCCGCCGTGATCTGCTCGCGTTGCTTTCGAAGCGTGGCTCGTGCGGCCTTCTGCTCGGCGGTCAGTTTGGCGTCGATCTCGGCATCGGTCACGAAACCCGCACCCGCCGCGAAAGACGCTTCGACTTGCTCCTGTGACAACGCAGTGTCATAAACCCGCGCTACGCTCACCGTCCCCGCGAGCATCTTGTTCCCGCCCAGCGGTTCGTGACGGCACCCGAACAGGAACACCGCCTTCCCCGTGGGATACGACATCAGCCCCTTCGACGCGTAACCCTTGCCGTAGAGCTTGCCGTTGCGGTAACCCGTGATGGTGCCGTCGGCGGTGTATGTGATCGCGAAGTGAACCGGCTCCGTGAGCGCGTCTTTCTCCTGCGTGCCGCTGAACGAGTTGGTGCGAACGAAGCCGTCGCTGCCGGCCATCCACTGACCGGGCTCGCGCTCGCCGAACACGATCGCGTCGAACACCACGCCGTCGGGCGTCTGAATCGAGATGACGCCGCCGCCGCGCTGCGTGAGGTTATCGAGCTTTACCCAGGCTTCGAGCGTCTTCGTCTTCAGGTCGAAGGGCAGCGGCGGCGTGCGAAGCAATCCCTTCTTGCCGTCGAGAACAGCACCATCAAGTGTGAAGCGTGCGCCGCCCTCGGCCTTCGCGTGCAGCTTGCCGATGAGATCGTCGCCACTCTTGCGGAAGTCCCACGCCACAACCGGAGCCGGCACCGCGACCGCACCCGCCTTGCCCATCCCCTTCTCTTTGAGGAGCGCGGCACGGATCGGTTCTTCAAGTGCTTTCAACTCCTTCAGCACACCTTCGAGTTGCTTCGCAACTCGTGCCACCTCGCCGCTTGCCTTCGCATCGGGGATCGGGCGCTCGCCGAAGCCGACGCCCGCCATCCCCGCCGCAAGGCGGTAAAAGTCCATCTGCGAGATGGGGTCGAACTTGTGATCGTGGCAGCGGGCACAGTTGATCGTCAGCCCGAGGAACGTCTGGCCGACGGCACCGACGATGTCTTCGAGTTCGTCCTGGCGGGCGATGAGCCGCATCTGCTCGTTGCCGAGAACCGTGTTGTGAACACCGGCCACGAGGAAGCCAGTAGCCATCACCGCGTCCGGTTCGTTCGGCTTCAGCACATCGCCGGCAAGTTGCAGCCTCACGAACTCGTCGTAAGGCATGTCGGCGTTGAGTGCGCGGATCACCCAGTCGCGATAGTGCCAGGCGTCGGGCCGGGGCTTGTTCCGCTCGAAGCCATCCGTCTCGCCATAACGCACGATGTCGAGCCAGTGACGTGCCCAGCGCTCACCGTAGTGCGGCGAGGCGAGCAACTTATCCACCACCTTTTCGTAAGCGTTGGCGGCGGTGTCTTTCTCGAACGTTTCGACTTCTTCCGGGGTTGGCGGCAACCCGATGAGGTCGGCATACACGCGGCGAATGAGAGTGCGACGATCCACGGGCGCTGACGGTGACAACCCCTTGTCACTCAGCTTCGCGTGAATGAACCGGTCGATGGGATGCGCGCTCCCCTGCGGGTCGCGGCTACGCGGAGGATCGGGTTTATTGACCGGTTGAAGTGACCACCAGTCGTAGCCGGCGCGGTTCGCGGTGGTGAGCCGGAACGGGTCGATCGGGTCGGTTCCCCACTTCGCGCCGCTCTCGATCCACGCCTTGAGAATCTTCGCCTCGGCCTCGGGAAGCGGCTTCTTCGGCGGCATCTCGTTCGCCGAGACTCGCTTCCACAACTCGGCGGCATCGACGTTCGCCTTGTGCGAAATGTCGTACTTCCCCTTCGGCTTTGCTCCGGAGTGGCAATCGAGGCATCGCGCCGCAAGGATCGGTGCGACTTCCTTATCGAAGTCGGGCGGCGCAGCGGATGCGGCTAGCGGCAGCACGACGAGGGCGAACGCGGAGAACGTGCGGATCATGGCGGGCTCGTGGTTTTAGCGGCCGCCCCAGCAAGGCGGCGGCTTCACGAACGCCATTGTCCACATTCAGCGTTTGCGTTCAACAGGCGGCGGGCAAGGTGTGCTCGTCCAGCGGGCGGGCGGATCCCAGCACGGGGCCAACTTCAGGTGCTTGTTCAGGTACGGGTTCGGCGAGTGATCCATGAACAGGTCGCGCGGGTAGGTCGCCGAGGGTCGGGTGGTGCTTGCGTCTAGCAGTCCCGCGTACACGCACGCTTCGCAGATCAGTTCGCTACAGAAGTAGCTCTCGCGGTCGAGGCCATGCGGATTGCCGACGAACGCCGTGCGAATCGGGCCACGCGAACGGAACACGGTCAGTTGCCTCGCAAGCCTGCCGATCGCGAATTTTCGCATGTTGGCGGTGAGTGCGAACTCCGTCAGACGAGCCGACTCTTCAGCGGTCAGCGGCACGGCACGGCGACGCACCCACACGCGGCCTTCTTCCTCATAGCTGTGCATGTGCGCCAGCGCTTCCAGTGTGCGGCACTTCAGCGTGTCGTGCGGACCAGCTTCGAGAATCCCCAGCGAACCATCGGGAAAGGCGAAGACGATCATCGAGTGCGTGGGGTGGCTCGTCCCGGCCAGGTTGTGCATCAGCTTCCAGAATTTCGAGCCGTCGGCGGAAAGGACAATGTCGCCGGGCTGCGGAACGTATGCCCGTGCTGGGCCGCGAAGGCAGAAGTCCTCGGAGTAACTCGGCTGCCACAGGTACGACTCGGTCGGGGCTGGCTTTCCCGCGCCTGGCAACGCCAGGTCGGCGACCTTCGCGATCATCCGTTGCTTGGGGGTAAAGATCGACGGGAGACGTTTTTCGGCCACATAGGGAGGCGTGAGCGGCGGAGTGTCTGGATATGGATACGGCTCTGCACCAACCATCATCGATACAAGGCACAGCGACATCATGCCACGGACTCCGAAGCTGGCTGGGCACAGGGGCTCGTCTTCTCCATATCGGACTCCCAGCGGGTGTCGGATTGGACCGCGAGCCACGAACTTCCCAGCGCAAGGTCAGGTCAGTCCGGACTTTCCGGTTATTCGGGCGGTGGGGAGGGAAGTTCCCGCCGTTGTTCCCCACTCAGCTTTCGCAGACGGTACAATACCCCCAGTTGCTCTAACTTGATTTTCCACCTCGCCACGGTGTAGAGATGCGAACCCGCCTCGTGCTTTGCGCGGCAGCAATTGCCGCATTACTGGCGTTCTCGCCATCCGGTCAATCGCAGGAAGGCTCGTTCCCAAAAGGGAAGGGGCCTGCCCCGGCGAAAGCCGGCGACCTGAAGAAGTATGACGACGTCATCACCAAGGACTTCACGACGCAAACGGGGCTGTTTGCTGTCCACCGTCACGACGAGAAAGTGTACTTCGAGATTCCGCAGGAGAAACTGGGCCGCCTGTTCTTGTGGCAGGCCGAAGTCGCCAAGGGGCCGGGCGGCGGCAGTTGGGGCGGTGCTTCGCTGGGGAACGCCGTGCTGAAGTTCGAGCGTCGCGGCAACAAGCTCTACGTTTGGAAGGTCGGCTTCTCGAAGCGGTCTGATGGCAAGGCCGTTCAGCACGCGGTGGAAGCGGCCTCGACCGATGCCATCATCGCCGTGTTCACCGTCGAGTGCGAAGGCAAGGACCGCTCGGCCGTCATCAACGTGTCCGACCTGTTCATCAACGGTTTGCAGGATCTGCCCATCGCACGGGCCTCCGGCGGAAGCGGCAGCGTTGATGCAAGCCGGTCGTATTTGTCCGAGTTGAAGGCGTTCCCCGTGAACATCGAGGCACGGTCGCTGCTCACCTTCCGTGGCGGCGGCGGTGGTGGGTTCGGCGGACCGGGTGGCCCGGGCGGCCTGGCTGGTGGCGGTAGCCGCAGCGTGACGGCTCTCGTTCACCAGAGCCTCGCGATCCTGCCGGAAGCCCCCATGACTGGGCGGCTGTTCGATCCTCGTGTCGGCTACTTCACGGAAGAGTTCACTGATTACGCACACCCGAAGCAGTGGTCCGTCAGCAAGGAGTACATCACCCGATACCGCCTGGAAAAGAAGGACATCGCAGCGGCGGTTAGCGAGCCTGTGAAGCCGATCACGTTCTACCTCTCGAAGGAAATCCCCGAGAAATGGCGGCCCTACTTCAAGAAGGGAGTCGAAGACTGGAAACCCGCATTCGAGAAGGCCGGGTTCAAGAACGCCATCGTGTGCAAGGACGCCCCGACCCGTGCCGAAGACCCCAACTGGGATCCGGAAGACGCCCGCTACAGCGTGATTCGCTGGGTTGCCGAACCCGTCGCCAACGCGATGGGGCCGCACGTCCACGATCCGCGCTCGGGTGAGATCATCTCAGCGCACATCATCTTCTGGCACGACGTGGTGAAGCTCGCCCAGATGTGGTACTTCGTGCAGTGCTCGGCGACCGACCCCCGTGCTCGCAAACTGCCGATGCCCGACGAACTGACCGGCGAGCTGCTGCGGTACATCTGTGCTCACGAAGTCGGGCACACGCTCGGCCTCCGGCACAACCACCGGGCCAGCCAGGCATATTCGATCAGTCAACTGCGCGACCCGAAGTTCGCCAACGAGAACGGCAGCGTCGGCTCGATAATGTCGTATGGCCGCTACAACTACGTCGCCCAGCCCGAAGACAAGATCGAGGTCAAGAACCTGATTCCGAAGCTGGCACCGTATGACTTCTTTGCCATCGAGTGGGGTTACAAGCAAATCCCGGGGATGAAGACCGCGGAAGACGAAAAGAAGACGCTTGATGAATGGGCCAGCAAGCAGATCGAGAACCCATTCCTCCGCTTCGGCGGCGAGGACGGACCGAGCAGCGTTGACCCAACCGTGTTGACGGAGAACATCGGCAGCGACCCCGTTCAGGCAACCGCGCTGGGTCTCAAGAACATCGACCGCACGCTGGAATTCCTTGTCGCAGCTACGACCGAGAAGGGCGAGGACTACAGCCTGCTGGAAGAAGTCTACGGCGAGATCATGAGCCACCGGACACGCTGGTTCGGGGCCGTCGCCAAGCAAGTAGGCGGCGTGATCGAGTATCGCACTCTCGGCGGCCGCGGCGGGGAATCGTTCGTCCGCGTCAGCAAGGATAAACAGAAGGAAGCCGTCAAATTCCTTCTCGATAACGCCTTCACGACGCCGACCAAGTTGCTGAACCCCGGCATCGTGAACCTGTTCAAGTTCACCGGCGCGACCTCGGCCGTAACCTCGCAGCAGCGCAACATCCTCGCGACGCTGCTCAGCTCCAGCCGGATGGCCCGTCTCTTCGACGGGGAAGTTCTTCTCGGCGACAAGGCTTATACGCCAGTAGAACTTGTGGACGACCTGCAAGCTGGCCTCTTCTCCGAGTTGAAACTGGCCGAGCCGAAGATCGACCCGATTCGCCGGCAACTGCAACGCAGCTACGTGGACATTCTGAAGAACGAGTTCACGTCAGGTGGTGCAGCCCCCGCACCGACTTTCCCCGCTCCGCGAGGATTCGGTGATACGGGTAGCCGAACGAGCGAACTGCGAGCGGTGGCACGAGTTGCGCTCGCGAAGTTGGAAAAGGAGATCACGGCTGCGAAGGCCAAGGCGAAGGATGTCGCAACCATCGGCCACCTGGAAGACCTCCAGGCCGAGATCAACGATATCCTCCACGCCGACAAGAAGTAACGAGGGATTTCCTCAAAGCCCACGGACACATTCCGTGGGCTTTTTTGTCGACTTCCTGCAATGCACTTAAGCCAAAACCCTCACACAAGCCCCGTCTCTGACGCCCCCTATCTCCCGTTTGGGTAGAATACCCATAAGAAGTGCGAGTGCCGGGGTACGCACCAGCGGCCGGTTATTGTTGATCGTGTCTCGAAGGAGACTTTGATGTCAGAAAGCACACCGCCTCCTGCTCCGCAACCGGGGCCGAGCGTTAATACGAAGAAAGCCAGCCCGCTGTTGCCCGGTGGGTGGATTGCTCTCGTTGTTCTCACCGTACTTGCGGTTCTCTATTTCGTGTCCGGGCAGGCACGCGAAATCACTTACTCGGAATTCACCCAACTCATTGAAACGGGGCAGGTGAAGAAAGCCGTGTTCGTGGGGAACGATCGCGTCGAAGGGGACGTGCGCGATCCGAACTCCGAGATCGCCCAAAAGCTGAAACTGACCGGTGGCAAGTTCGTCGTCAACATGCTTCACACCAACGATCAGCCCACGCTGATCCGGGAGTGGGAAGCGAAGGATCAGCAATACCGCGACGCCGTCAAGAAAGAGAAGCCGACAGAACCCATCCCCGACAAGATCAGCATCAGCAAGCGGGAAGACCCGGCGTGGGTCGGCCCGTTCATCCTGAACCTGATCGTCATCGGAATCCTCATCGCGATCCTGGTGTTCGTGTTCCTGCCCAAGATGCGTGACCCAATGGGCGGCGGGTTCATGAACAACTACACCCGCAGCCCCGCGAAGCGATACGAGAAGGGGAAGGGCCGCATCACGTTCGCCGACGTCGCGGGCATGGACAACGCCAAGCGCGAACTCGAAGAGATCGTGGACTACCTCACCGATGCGGCCAAATTCACCAAACTCGGTGCCCGCGTTCCCAAGGGCGTGCTCCTCTTCGGCCCGCCGGGTACCGGGAAGACGCTGATGGCGAAAGCTGTCGCGGGCGAAGCGAACGTCCCGTTCTTCGCGATCAGCGGCAGCGAGTTCATCCAGATGTTCGTCGGTGTGGGTGCGAGCCGCGTTCGCGATATGTTCCGCACCGCGAAGGAGCACTCGCCGTGCGTCGTGTTCATCGACGAGATTGACGCTGTGGGCCGTATGCGGGGCGCGGGCTACGGTGGTGGTTCCGACGAACGCGAGCAGACTCTCAATCAGATTCTCAGCGAGATGGATGGCTTCCAGCCGAGCGAAACGGTCATCGTGATCGCCGCGACCAACCGGCCGGACGTGCTGGACTCGGCTCTGCTGCGTCCGGGTCGGTTCGATCGCCACATCACGGTGGATCGCCCGACGTGGAAGGGCCGGCTCGAGATTATGAAGGTCCACACGCGGAACAAGCCGCTGGCGGACACGGTCGATCTCGAACGGATCGCACGCAACATGGTCGGCATGAGCGGGGCGGACCTTCAAAACCTGTGCAACGAGGCGGCGCTCCAGGCGACCCGCTCAGGACGAAGTAGCATTGAGCAGATCGACTTCGACCGTGCGGCCGACCGCGTTCGCCTGGGGGCGATGCGGGAAGAACCGTTCGGCGAGCAGGAGAAACGTCGGACCGCGTACCACGAAGCGGGGCACGCATTGTGTGCGTTCCTGATGCCGTCGGCGGCGCATGCACTCGACCGCGTATCGATCATCCCACGCGGTCGTACGGGCGGCGTGACGATGTTCCAGCAGGACGAAGATCGCGTCGATCATGCCCAGAGCGAACTCCTTGCGATGCTCGTAATGACGATGGGCGGTCGTGCCGCGGATCGGCTCGTGCTCGGCGAACCGCTTTCGGGTGCGGTCGGCGACCTCAAGCAAGCGACCCGAATCGCCCGCACGATGGTGACGCAGATGGGGATGAGCGAGAAACTCGGGCCGGTGTACTACCAGCAGGGCGAGGATCACGTTTTCCTGGGCAAAGAGATCGTCGAATCTCGCACCTTCAGCGAGGGTACAGCGAAGTTGATCGACGAGGAGATTCAACGAATCCTGACGGACGCGGAGCATCGTGCCTCCGAACTCGTGAAGACTCACCGCGACAAACTCGATTGCATCGCGGAAGCGCTCCTGCTTCACGAGGAGATCGACCGCGAGGAAGTCGAGAAACTCATGGCCGGGGTGCCAGTCGCCGAGTTGCGCAAGGAGACGAAGCCGACGAAAGTGGTCGAAACGCCGCCTGTCGTGGCGACGGAATCCGCACCTGATTCACCGCCAGCGCCAGGGCTCGCGTTCGGCGGAACCTAAGTGATGAGGAACGCGGAGTTCGGAATGCAGAACGAAAGCAGTGAACGCGAGTGGCTGGCGACAGGGGACCGTCCCCGGTTGCCGGCCACTGTCTTTTACGGCGTCTTGTTAGCCGGGGTGTTGTTGGGTTTCCTGGCTTGTGGCGGTGCGGCGTGGGCGTACCTCGAAGCGGGGGAACGTGAACCCACCGGGCGCCGAATCTGGGGCGACGTGGCGAAAGAGTTCGTCGTGCCGATCGCCCTGATGATCGGCTCCACCTTCGGGGGACTGTCGGGATTCGCGTTCGCAGTGTTGTGGGACCGCCGGATCTCGAAGCGCAGTTCAGAAATGTAGCGGTCGCCCCAGCGGGGGCGACCAGAATCGCGATTACTCGGAGATGGGAAGCCACTCGCTCACGTCGTAACGCGAGTGCGGCGAGGTTTGCGGGTCGGAAACCACGTCGTAGTAGGCCGACTGGCAATCCGAGAGAAGGTCAACCAGTTCTGATGTCCGCAGTGCCCCGTGTTCGCGGCAGAACATCAAGTCGGTGGCGGAGCCATTCACGGCGAGCGTCGTCGCCCCGGTCAAGGTCTTCTTGACCAGCTCAGCATAGGCCGAGCCCTGTTTGCTATCCGGGACCAACACGAATGTATGCTCGTCGGCCTTGTTTGTTCCCGCCGGTGGGGCCGAGAGGCGATGATACTCCCTGATGCGGTCAGCGGGATCGATCTTTTTCGCCTTCGCGGCTGAGGATTCGATGTCCGTCACGTCCGTCACGGGTAGCAAATCACTCAGGAACGCGGTTGTCTGCTCAATGAGTGGATTGACGAGCGTCCGCATCATGTCTGCGTTCAATTCGCACAGCGAGATTAACCCGCCTCGAGGCTCCAGAACGAGCTTTTGAATCGCGGTTTCCAGTCGTTTCAAGTCCTCGGGTTTGAGACCCTGCACTATCCTCTTCGCCGACCGTTCGATGTGGGTCTCGCCGTTGGGGAGCACCACTTGTAAGGTCGCCGTCGGGTGGATCGTCTTTTGCAGCGCTTCCTCGGATGCGGAGTACGGTGTGTCCGTGGACACGGGGAGGTTACGGAGCGGATCGTCCATCACTTTGAGAAGTTGATCCAGCCGCGTGCGACAGCTGGAGAGTTCCCTCAGCTTGTCTTCCAGGCGGAGTCGCAGGGCGCGGTAGAACCGGATGGTCGCGTCACTCATGTCCTCTTGCAACCGGAGGCGTGCGAATACCCGAAGTTGCTCGAGGAAGTGTTTCATGCTTCGCGTTGGGCGGTTGCCGAAGAAGCTGAACGACCGACTTCCCGACTGACAGGCATCGAATGCGGCTTGCACGTCGTTACGTGCTTGACGGGTTTTCGTCCCGACCGGCTCTGCCTTTTTCTCGATCGTTGCCGCTGCATCGACGCACCAACGAGAGAGCCTCTTCAGGGATGACTCGACAACACCCAGACGGTTTCCTGGGAGGATTTCCAGAGGCCGACAAGCCGCATAGAACTCGTTGGCCCACGCCTCGGCTGCTCGTTTGATCGCGTCCTCGAGCACCTTACTGAGTCGGCTCCGGGCAACAGTACTATCGTTCTCGTTGGTCGGGCGTGAACCAATCAGGTCGCGAGCTTGATCCCACACGCTCCGCGACCACTTGGACGCTTCCGAACTCCGCGCGGTGGGGTTGATTTGCCCTTCGAGGCCCGTAAGCCAGCGTTCGATCTGCTCACCCGCTGCCCCATCTGGACCACGCATGAACTCCTGGTCGAGTTGTTGTTGGACCATGTCCGGCTTCAGACGCGAGTCGGATGTGATCCGCTGGTAGATTTCCTCGACCTGTGGCGGCTCACTTGTTGGAGTTGTCTCGCGCCAGGCTTTGAGCAAGGTGAGCGCGATCCGATGTGCCGAGGAGCGAAGCATCAATCCGCGTGGGAACCAGACGCCATAGGTGCCAAACGTGCGGAATGGTGTTCGCTCGTAGGCCGGCACCATTTGCCGCAGCTTTTCCAGGGACTGCCCGAGTGGGGTCGTCATATCGTGTGCGACGTACCCAGCGAGGTGCGATACACAGTCGCGGAACGCCTCCACGGAGCGGGTTGGCATCGGCAAGAGATACGTCGCGGAGAAGGGGAGTCCCTTCCCTTCAACCTTGGGCCCCTCGGGACCGCCGTATTGAGCGGCGAAGGTGACCTCGGGGTCGGCGTAGTGGTGGAGTTCGGTGATCCCCGCGTAGAGATTGGCGAGTTCCTGCTCCGTGGTGTTTGGATCTTTCGGGGAACTGGCGAAGACGAAGGCGGTGACCGACGGGTTCTGGCTTGGCATCAACCTCCCGAGAACACGTCTCACCGCGTAGCCCAGGTCCATCAGCATCCCGCCCGAGCCGCCTGCTGCGCTGGCGAAGACATACACCTGAGGGATTTTGTCGCGAGGCATCAGGCCGCTTTGGTCGCACGAGGCACTGATCGATTCCGGGTGCATGGCAACCTGGAAATCGCGGCGGAGTCGAGTCACGAATCGGAGATAGTTGTCGCAGAACGCTAGCCTGCCGAGAGCTCGCGACCCGCCCGCGTGGAGGCTCCGTGGGATCGAGTACAACTTCTCACGAGGCAGCCAGTCGAGGATCAGGTCGAGCTGCTTCCGACGATACTGCGTAACGGGCTGGAGCGGCACCTGAAATACTTCGTCCGGATCGAGTGCCACATCGGGTGGGGCGCTGATCGCCTTGTTCATGGCGTCCGGATCGCAATCCACGTACAGGAATCGGAAACTCGGCATCTGCGTGATGTCGCCGACTCGGTCGGTGAGTCGGCAGCGAATCTCCTGCAATGCCCGGCGGCCGAAGCTGCCGATCCCAATGAGAACCGTCGGCCGGAGAATGCCGAGGTCGCGCTTGGGTGCAGTGGTCGTCGAGAGCAAATGGCTCTCATTGATGTCCACTTCGGGCTTGGACTTCAGGCGGATCTTGCTGGCAGCGATGGCCGCCCCGCCCTTGGTGGTTTTCGGAGCCGGCGGGGTCAGGTCCACATCGTGTGCGGTCTTTGTGGCCTTGGCCCATGCTGCCGGGTCAGATGCCGAAATACCGCCGCTACCGCCACCGCTACTACCCGTGCTCTCTGATCGGCCCCCCAGGGCACGAATGAAACTCACGCAGGTCGGGAACCGTTCGTCGGGATCCTTCGCGAGTGCCCGCGCCAGAATCGGTCGGTCGGCCTCCGGGAGCATGGTCAGATCGGGTGGCTCGGTCATGTGCTGGAGCGCGAGCTGCCGGATGTTCTTTCCCGCGAATGGCCGCAGGCCAGTCAGCAACTCGATGTACACGATCGCCAGGCTGTACTGGTCGGAGTGCTTGCTGATCTTGTTCGAAAACGTCTCCGGGGCAGCGTAAATCGGAGTAACACCACCCATGAGCCCGGATGAACTGGAACGCTCCAGGGTCTTGACCAGCCCGAAATCCGCGACCTTCACGCGGTCGGAGACCATGAACAGGTTGCGTGGCTTGACATCGAGGTGTTGGAGGTTGTGTTTCTCGATGAGGTGATCGAGGCCAATGGCAGCGTCGTCGAGCAACCCCAGGAGGATATCGCGTGGGATGCCGGGCCGCCCCGCGTCCTGATATTCCACCAGGCATTCGTGAAGGTTCTTGTCGGCCAGTTCCATCACAATGAGGAGCTCGCCGCCGACGTCCTGGATTTGCTCGATCGAGACAACGAACGGGTGGCGAACTTGCTTGACCCGTTCGAGGGCCTTCATTTCCTGAACGGCACGCACGTCGTCGCCGTCGAGGGCGTTCAGGTTGCCGTAGACGAACTTGATGGCCTTGAGAATGCCGCCGGGGGCCGTACACTTCCAAACCTCACCGAACCCACCAGTCCCGATGGGTTCCAGCAGGCGATATCCAGGAAGGGGTTCGCCGTCCGGTTCGCGGAGCCAGTTCATAGAGACCCGACCTTGCCCGGGTGGAGTGGACGGGACCCACCCGGAATGAGTTCCAAGAAAATGATAACTGAACCGTAAGTCATTTCTGGCAGGAAGTCCAGTTTCCCGTTGACTGCTTCACTGACACGACAAACCACCCCACCAGAATAACCCGCCCCATTCTACACCTCGAAGGAGTTGGGAATGGCATCGAGAACCGACATCGAAGTGATGTCAGAACCCGCAACTGAAAATCAGTTTACGCCAAATTTGAAGTTCCGAGAAGTGATTTCTCGCAGGGAATCGGCGTTGTCGGGTTATCCGAACACTTCTAAAATGATAGTTTAGTCGAATCACTGAAAACCGGAGCCAGAGCTATGCAGAAGGGCATTCACCCCAACTACCGCGAGGTTGTGTTCCAGGACGCAGCCGCGAATTTCTCATTCCTCACGCGGTCTTGCGCCGAGACCGACGAGACAATCAAGTGGACCGACGGCAAGGAATACCCGCTGTACAAGCTGGAAATTTCGAGCGCTAGCCACCCCTTCTTCACGGGGAAGATGAAGCTCCTCGACACGACTGGCCGCGTCCAGAAGTTCCAGGACAAGTACAAGAACACCAAGTACGGCACGAAGCGCGAAGGCGACCCCGAAAGCAAGAAGTGATCTGATGTTGAGTTGAGTGTTTGGTGTTGAGTTTTTCGAGTGTTCAGATGGAACGTGTTTGTGCAAGAGCAGCGTTTCGTTAGCGACCCCCGATCAGTTGGTCGGGGCGTCACCGGAACGCCGTTCCCAAACACGAAACACTCAACACCAAACACAAAGCTATGTTCGCTGCTCTGGAACAGAAACTCGCGCATTACCGCGAGCTCGAACAACAACTCTACGACCCCGCGGTCGCGACAAATCCGACACGCTCCAATGCCATTGGCAAGGAACGCGGGGCACTCGCCAAGCTCATCGAACCTTATCTCGAACTGCTCAAGCTTGACGAAGCGATCAAGGAAGCAGAGGCCATCGTTGCGGGGCCCGATCCCGAGATGCGGGCGATGGGCGAAGAAGAGCTCGCATCGCTGCGACCCAAACGCGACGCACTCTACACCAAGATCGAAGATCAATTCCTGGTCGATCCGACCGAGGATTTCTCGAAGCTCATTGTGGAAATTCGTGCTGGCACGGGCGGCGACGAGGCTGCTCTCTTCGCGGGCAACCTCTACGAAATGTACTCCCGCTATGCCCGCGTGAAGGGCTGGACGATCGAGGAGATTTCGCAGAGTCCTGGCGAAGCCGGCGGCTTCAAGGAGATCACGTTCGGCATCACGGGCGAAGACGTTTATCAGTACCTGCGTTACGAGTCGGGCGGGCACCGAGTGCAGCGAGTGCCGGCCACGGAAACGCAGGGGCGGATTCACACTTCGCTGGCGACCGTTGCGGTGCTCCCGGAACCGGACGAGGTTCAGGTGTCGATCAACATGAACGACATCGAGTGGGAAACCATGCGGGCCGGCGGTGCGGGTGGTCAGCACGTCAACAAGACGGAATCGGCCGTCCGCATCTGGTACAAGAAGAACACGCCGGACCAGATCGAGGTGAAGTGCCAGGACGGGCGGAGCCAGCACAAGAACCGCGAGCAGGCGATGCGGGTTCTGCGCACCCGGATCTTCGAACGACAGGTCGAGCGCCAACACCGCGAACGCTCGGCGTTGCGGAAAAACCAGATCGGCGGCGGCGACCGCAATGAGCGTATCCGGACCTACAACTTCCCTCAGAACCGCTGCACCGATCACCGCATCGAACTGAGCGTCTACCACCTCGACGCGATCATGAACGGCAACCTTGACGAGATGATCACGCCGATGCGTGCCGAGGCGAAGAAGCAACGACTGGCCGCGGCAATCACGGGGTAATACGCCACGTTTAGCGTCGACCCCAACGGGGTTGCACGCCGGTCGGCGGTCCCGATGGGACCACCGCTAAACTTCTAATGGAATGGATCCATGGCCGACGCTGCACCGACGATGCCAACCGTCTGGACGATCAAGGCACTGCTCAACTGGACAACGGATTACCTGGCGAAGAAGGGGATCGAGAATCCGAAAGCCGACGCCCAGATTCTCCTCGCACATGTTCTGGACTGCAAGAAGGTCGATTTGCACGTCAACTTCGATCAACAGCCGTCGGAAGCGGACCGCAATCGGTTCAAGGAGCTCATCCAACGCCGTGTTGCCGGGTGGCCTGTCGCGTACCTCGTCGGCTATCGCGACTTCTACCTGCTCTCGTTCGAGGTGTCGCCTGCCGTGCTCGTCCCGCGACCCGAAACGGAAACGCTCGTCGCCGAGGCGCTGGCGTTCCTGAAACCGAGAACCGCTCCCGCGGTTCTCGACATCGGCACCGGTTCTGGTTGCATCAGCATCAGCATCGCGCACCAGAAGAAGGACTCGCACGTCACGGCTGTCGATGTTTCACCCGACGCTTTGGCCGTGGCGAAGCGGAATGCAGCGAAGCATGGTGTCGCGGATCGAATGACCTTCCTGCAAGGCGATTTGTTCGCACCGCTACCCACAGGAAGCACGTTCGACCTCATCGCGAGTAACCCGCCGTACATTGCTGGTCACGAGTTCGCGGCACTTGCCCCGGATGTGCGCGACCACGAGCCGGGTGTTGCTCTCGATGGCGGTGCAGATGGCTTGGCGTACTATCGGCGTATCGCCGCGACCGTGGGGCCGTTCCTCAAGCCGGGCGGGCGGTTGTTGCTTGAAATCGGGTCGACTCAGGACGCCGATGTGCGGGCACTTCTTGCGGAACGGCCGGAACTGGAAGTGGGACCAACCCTGAAGGACGACGCCAAATTGCCGCGTGTCGTGACCGCCAAGAAACGATAAACGAATCGCAGGTCACTTCTGCAAAATCAACTTTCCGCGGCGGGTGATCCGCAGTCGATAACGCACGCCTTCGAGCTCGATCCAGATCTCCCGACTCTCCCCGAACAATTCCTCGGCACGAACCACTTTCTGCGGTTCATTAGCCGGGATTTCATCGTGTTCATCGGGGTCGTGTTCGCTCATGCTTCGTTCCCTTTGCGCCCCAACACCGTGAGATGCAGTGTCAACAGCGTCCACAGAGCAAGTGCCGCTCGGAATCCGCAGTAACCCACAGCTTTTTTCAGTTCACATGCTTGACACTACCGCATTGGCGGGTAATGTAAAGTCACTTGTTGAGATTTTGTCTCATCAAGAATCCAGTCTCAAGACCAGACTGGGAGCCTGCTCCGCCAACGCTCGGGATCGCGACTACCTGCCTGGATTCCGGGGTTCCCCCCCGGCTCACCAATAAGGTTCGCTCACCATCCGTCGCAACGCGGCTCGTTTCTCCTTCCAAACTCCTTGAAGGGGCGATGCCATGCGCCGCAGCGCATTCACGTTGATCGAATTGTTGGTTGTGATGGCGATTATCGCGATCCTGATTGGGCTGTTGTTACCCGCAGTGCAGAAGGTCCGCGAAGCCGCTGCCCGCATGAAGTGTGCGAACAATCTCAAACAGGTCGGTCTCGCCGTTCACAACTACCACGCTTCGCTGGAGAAGTTGCCGTGGGTCATGAACGCCCTCAAGGGCCACACTCACGGTGGAGTTGCAGTGGTCGATGCCAGTTACAGCAAAGTCTACAGCCCGTGGATCAGCATTCTGCCCTACATCGAGCAGGACAACATCGCCAAGGTGTACGAACCGCTCCAGTCGCCCACCAGCACGACTGACACGAACGGCGACGGCGTGACCAACGCCATGCTCACCGCCAACCCGGTCAACCTGTTCCTGTGCCCATCGATGCCGACGCCTGCGTTCCCGCCTCGCTCGGGATTCGCGAGTTACGGTTGGAGTCGCGGCAACTTCACACGCACCGGCCCGACAGCCACGGAGTTTTCTCCCGACGATGGCCCCATGATCTCTGCCAACTTCGGGCGAGTGAAGTTGCTCGATATCACGGATGGAACATCGCACACCCTCCTCGCCGGAGAAATGCACTACACCCTGACCGGGTGGACCTACAGCGCGACCTCAACTACACCGCCGGGGTCCGCCAGCCAACCGAACACAGGTCGCACGACATGGGTTCACGGCCACCCTGGAGGCTACGTCGAAGCGACCACAAACGTGCCGATGAACACGCACGCGTATGTTGATGCGGCTGCTGACCCCGACTTCTACCTGAAGAGTGGGTTACACGCGTTCCGCAGCGTCCATAACAGCGGCTGCAATTTTGTTTTCTCCGATGGCTCGGTGAAGTTCATTCGCGATGGTGTCTCGATGACGACTTACAAGGCACTTGGCAGTCGAGCCGGCGGCGAAGTTCTCGGCAACGATTACTGATCCTCAACCAAACCAACACGAGGGTGACGAATGACTCGCAAGAAAGGTTTTACGCTGATCGAGCTGTTGGTGGTGATCGCGATTATCGCCGTACTGATTGGCTTGTTGCTGCCGGCGGTCCAGAAGGTTCGTGAAGCCGCCGCACGCATGAAGTGTGGGAACAATCTCAAGCAACTGGGTCTTGCCCTTCACAACTACGAGAGTTCACAGGGCGCGTATCCTGCGTTGGGCAGCTACTCCACGACCTCGACGAGCGACGGCTGGAGCGTTCCCGCAAGGTTGCTCCCCTATGTGGAGCAGGAGAGCCTGCAAAGGCTGATTGACTTCTCGATCTCGTACTCAACCCAGCCCACCGTGACGCAATTCCGGGTTCCGATTTTGGTCTGTCCAAGCGAGGTCAAGGACCAACCCCGGCCGGATGGAGCGATCACGCACTACCCGCTGAACTACGGTGCGAACGCGGGAACGTGGTTCTTGTATAACCCCACCACGGGGCAGGGGACCGGAGACGGTGCGTTCGTGGTGAATCGCGCCACACGGGTCGGTGACTTCTCTGATGGCATGAGCAACACGATTGCGTTCGCGGAAGTGAAAGCCTGGACCCCATACCTTCGAGATGGTGGTAGTCCCGCCGTTTTGGGCACAGCACGACCTGCCGATCCCGCGACCGCCGTGGCTTATGGTGGTAGTTTCAAGGCGGATTCCGGCCACACCGAATGGGTCGATGCACGCGTTCACCAGAGTGGCGTGACAACCACGTTCCCGCCGAATACCAAGGTTTCTTACACCAATGCAGGTGTTTTGTACGACGTGGATTTCAACAGCAGTCGGGAAGGGAAGACAACCACACTGCCAACATACGCGGCCGTCACGAGTCGGAGTTATCACCCGAATGGTGTCAGCATTGTGCTGATGGATGGCTCGGTCAGGTTCGTGACTAATGCTGTGAACGCATCGACGTGGCTATGGCTGGGTACCCGCGCTGGCGGGGAGGTGCTTGGTGAGTTCTGAACCTCATGGGGATGGCCCGAGCGACCCCGATCCCCTCGCACGGCGTCGGCCGTTCGGAAAACGGCTGATGCACGTTGTCCGACGCGGGCATCTGTATCTCGGGCTGTTCCTCCTTCCGTGGGCGATCCTGTATGGCGCCACGGGGTTCCTGTTTAATCACCCCACGGCGTTCTCAGATGCGCCGCTGACGACGTTCGATCGTGCGGAACTTGCGGGCACTCCGATGGAGAACCCCCCGTCTCCGGTTGCGGTTGCGGAGCAGGTGGTTGCCATGCTTCGAACACGGGCGAACCCACCCGTTGATTATCAACTCGTGCAGCCCGAGAAGGTCCGCTACACACGCGAGTTCGCCTTCGCCACGGTGAAAGCCGATGGACAAGAAGTCTCCATTTTGTTTGATGCTTTGGGGAAGGGTGGGACGGTCCGTGCCC
This sequence comes from Planctomycetaceae bacterium, assembly GCA_013823135.1. Classification (GTDB taxonomy): domain Bacteria; phylum Planctomycetota; class Planctomycetia; order Gemmatales; family Gemmataceae; genus Gemmata. The sequence goes on along the minus strand of PNLP01000041.1, from coordinate 50,505 downwards.
GATCCTTGCCGGCAGCAAAGGTGGAAGAAAAAGCGCCATTCGCAATTGGGTCCGTGCGAACAGCCGGGGCGCCAGCGGGAGCCAAGGGCGGTCGAGGTGAGAAAGGGCCGCGGCCAAGCCAGGCCGCCGACCCACTCCCGCTCGAATCACCATTGCACGAACGAGTGAAAGCAACCGTACCGACGGTTCTCGAACGAACCAGTTATCCTGTGGGCGAGGTCACGGTCACGAGCGTGCCTGATCTCAGCTTCCTCATGGCAGACGGCGAGAAGACCTGGGTTGTGACGTACAACGCCCAGACAGGAACCATCAGCGGCAAACTCACTGACGACATCGCCACACCCGAGGAACTTTCCACGCGCCGGTTCCTGACTCGCTTGCACACGACTCACGTTTACCCGGGTGAGCAGAACGCGAAATGGTTCTGGGCCGTGATCGTGGATGTGATGGCGTTCGTGATGGTCTTCTGGGGTGTCTCCGGCATCTTCATGTGGTGGCAGATCAAGGCGACCCGCAGATTCGGATTCCTGATCCTCGTTTTGAGCATCGCAGCAGCCACTGCGCTCGGGATGGGAATGCACGACATGCTCTCGTCCACACCTCGCTGAAAGCTGTCTCCCGCTGACCGGTATCCAGTGGTGTCGCCAATTGACCTGGGCGACACCACTGGAATTACCAATGCTCACGCTCTACAAGGGAGCCGATCGCGGCACGACCGACATCGGCTGGCTCGACAGCAAACACACGTTCTCGTTCGGCGATTACTTCGACCCAAAAAGGCATCAGTTCCGCACGCTGCGGGTCATCAACGACGACCGCGTTGCGCCGGGTGGCGGCTTCCCCACGCACCCACACCGGGACATGGAGATCCTCACCTGCGTGCTGAGCGGGCAACTCGAACACCGCGACAGCATGGGGAACGGCGAGGTGATCCACGCTGGCGAATGGCAGGTGATGACGGCCGGCACCGGCATCACGCACAGCGAGTTCAACCCGTCCGACACTGAACCGGTTCACCTTCTGCAAATCTGGCTCTTTCCGGATCGCCGTGGGCACACGCCCGGTTACGGACAAAGGCTCTTCCTGGATGTGGAGAAGGTCGGGAAGTGGCGGCTGGTCGCGTCACCCGGAGCCGAGGCTGGATCGCTGCCGATTCACCAGGATGCCCGCGTCTATCAGACGAAACTCACACCTGGGCAAACGGTGACGCACGAATTGAAGCCTGGCCGTGCAGCGTTCGTGCATGTGGCCACCGGAGCCGCGACGGTCAACGGATCGAAACTGATCGCTGGCGATGCCATCGCGATCGAAGACGAGGCCAGGATCATGGTCACGGGCGATGAACTGGGCGATGTGCTGTTGTTCGACCTGAAGTAGCAGAAGAAAACCAACCAGTGAGCGTCAAGAAACAGAGGCAGGCTTAACCATGGTTAAGCCTGCCTCTGTTTCTTGACGCTCACTGGTTGGTCAGAATCGTTTCGAGTACCCAGCAACCACGGCTGTGTGGGTCGCCGTGCCGGAGGTGATCCAGAACGTCTTCTCGGTCGCAGCCAACGTCCTGGAGTGCGTCCGCCAGGATCGGGAGCATCTCGAACTCTGTGGTTTTGTTCGCGTGTCGTGCCAACTGGACGACGGTGTCAGTTCGCCACTGAGGATCAAATGCTGGCATCCGATTCAAAGGGTTTCCAAAGACCTCGCGTATCAGATGCGCAGAGTGCAATTCGGGAGGGATGCGAAGGAAGTTCGGAGTCTTTTTGTCGAATGGCCCGTACACGAGGTGTGCGAACCCACTCCAAACCTGTGGGTCGATGTTCTCCTCGACCCGAATATCAGCGAAGCGGGCACGGCCAAGGGATTCCAAAGCGCGGCCGATAGTGTTGATGTCTTCCGCTTCGCCCCGGCAAAGAACCAGTGCCTCGGCGAAGGGGTAGATCTGATTCCGCAATTCTTTGTTCGTTCGCGGATCGCCAAAGATGTCTTCTGCGAGGGCAAGCAGAACCTGGCAAACTCGCGGGAGGCGATCCCAGACTCTCCGACCGCAGGCCAGTAGATATAACCGCGAAGGCCGCGTTTGAGGCTCGACGCTATCCAACCCGCGAATGGGGTAGATCACGTCAAGCATCGCAAGCGGCTTGCTCGATTTGTTCCATTCTCGGGGGGTCATGGGGTCTGTATTTGGAATAGGGGTGAGGTTGGAGTGAATCCGTCGACTCTTGGCGAAGATCACTTCTCCTGAGTCGCATTTCCTTTCCCGAACATCCCCGAATTATCCGGACGATTTTGGATTCGAGCGCGTGAAAAATGAGAATGGCGTCAGAAATTGTAGCCCAGGACGAAATTACCGCTGGTGGCGCAACCCTCAAAGCTGGCTATCCGGACGATTGTCGGATTGTAGCTGCTACTGTCGCGGTGATTTTATGGCGTTGGCTGAGTGATCCCGAGTTGCTTCCGGACGTCCGCGAGTGCCGATTCGAGTGTCGCGACCTTCGCTTTCAGGGTGTCGATTTCGGCGATCGCTCCCGTCAGCTTTGCCTCCAAAGCCGCAACGGCATCAGCAGACGGTCCTGACCGTGATGGCGCGACAGGGTCTGTATCCGCGAGGGAAGCCGACGCCGGTGCGTGAGCGAAATGGGCCTTCAGTCGCGTCAATTCTTCCGGCGTGTGGAACCCGTGAGTGACAACCGCCCCTCGGCGGTCCGGATCGGTGAGATACACTACAAGCCGTCGCGCCGTCAGCGATTTGAGGAGCACTTCCAGAGCGTCGAGTGTCTCGATGGGGTCCATGCGCGTGGCACGGGTGCGTAGATCGCCCTTGGTCTGCGGGCCGCGAAGTAGCAACTCGGCGAGCACGGCCATCTCCGCGCCGTTGCGCGTCCAGATGTCGTAAAGGTTATGGCGGAAACGCTCGACACGCCCGCCCGTGATGCGAATGACGAGCCCATTCTTTTGAAGCGGTGGCAACGCCTGTTCGACGTCGTCGTCGCTCAGATCGAGCACCGGATCGCGGTTCGACTTCTGATTGCACGCGGTCCAGAGCGAGTTGAGCGACAGCGGGTAGGTGTCGGCCGATTTGGAGGTCTTCTGCTTCTCGACGAGCGCCCCGAGGATGCGGCGTTCCAGTGGCAGCAGCGGCTCCCAGGTCGGTGCAGGCGTGGGGGCTGCGGCAGGTGCCGGTGCTGGGTTTGCTGCTGGAGTTGGGGTTGCGTCTGACGACATGGGAGAGGCTCCGTCAAGCGTGATTCCTGGGGTTCCACCCGCGTCGGTTGTTGTAGCGACGACGTGAACCCGCGTCGCGGGTTCAGTTACTCAGCATGGCATCGCCGAAGCGTGCGTCCAACGCAGCCCATGCCTTCCTTCCGATTCGGTTCCGCTCCAACTCGAGTCTTGTGATGTTCGCAAGATACGGGGAGTTCGCCAGGGCGAATGCCCCGACGCTACTGATGCCATTCGATTCCAAGTCAAGGTACCACAGCCCTCTCAGGTTTTTGGCAGCCGCGATCGCAACCGCCGAACGATTGGTAAGCAAGTTGCCATTGAGGCTGAGATGAGTGAGATTGCACAGGTGCTTCTGTTTGCAAATCGCTTCGACACCTTGGTCGGTGACACCGTTCGACCACAGGATCAATTCACTGAGCCGTCCTGCGTTCGGGCCTGAGACCAAGATTTCCGTTCCCTTTGGGCCAATGCGATTTCTTCCGAGATTGAGTCTCGTGAGCGCCGCGAGACCCTTGGCCTCCGCGAAAGCCCGCGCCGCGTGAATCGTGAGCCGGTTTTGGATAGCCTCCAACCTCCACAGCGAGTTCAAGTGAGGCGAATCACATAGCGCTTTGAAGCCTGCATCAGTGAGGCGTGTCTGCTGGAGATCAAGACTGCGAAGTCTCGCCATCGACGGTGAATTCGCAATCGCCTCCACCGGTACTGTCATTTTCTGGAGAAGGAGATGTTGCAATCCAGCAGCGCGTGGACTAGTTACGACTGCCGCAACCGAGTCCTCAGAAACACGTTCGCCGAGAAGTATGAAATCAGTCAGGGAATCGAGGAACGGCGAATTCGCGAACTTGGTGAGCTGAGCAGAATTGATTTCATCGAGGCTCAACGAATCAACCCACGCATAGGCCTCAGACGTCGTGGTTGCGAGAGCCTTCTTCCCGACGACCTTGATTCCAGAGATCGAAGCAGACACATGGATTTGATGGTCGCTCCAGTTATCAATCTCGAAGCCTGCTTTCAGCAAAGGTCCAAGCCAGACCCCGTGGTACTTCTCCCACAATGCTTCTCGTCTTCGAGCCGAGGCGCTCCGATCAGGGTGATAGATACCCAGACGATCGTATTTCGCTGCCTCTCGCACGAACTCGCCGCGGGCGCGGTCGGCCTCGTCATCTTGTTCCTGTAGCCAGTCGGCGAGCACGAGTTTCACCGTGTCGTCGCCGGGGTCGGCCTTCACGGCAGCGAGCAGTGCGAGCAACTCGGGGCGGGGCGATCCAGTAGCCATCGGATATCCTCAATCGGAGTGAACCCAATTTACCCGGATGAGGTGTTGCCGTGGACCTCGGATTACGCGATAGCGTGACGGTGGTGGTCGGAGGAGCCAGTGGAATCGGGCGTGCCATCGCCAAGGGATTCGTCGCCGAGGGCGCGAAACCAGCGGTCATCGACATCCGATTCGTAGAGCAAGGGAGCGGGCAATTCGTCGCGGACGTGACCGATTACACTGCCATCAAGCGGGCCGCGGCCGAGATTCGCGAGCAGTTCGGGCGAGTCGATCACATCGTGTTCGCGGCCGGGATCGGTTCCGGGAAGTTCGGCTTCCCGTTCTGGAACCTCGACCCCTCTGACTGGGATCGCGTGCTGCGTGTGAACCTGATCGGTGCCGTGAACGTGGCCCATGCCTTCGCGCCGGGGTTCGCCGAACAGAAACGCGGCACGATGCTGTTCCTCGCGTCGGTCGCCGGGCAAATCGGCAGCCAGACCGATCCACCCTACAGCGCGTCGAAAGCTGGGCTGATCAACTTCGCACAGTGTGCCGCGAAGGATCTGGCACCGTTCGGCGTGCGTGTGAACAGCCTGAACCCCGGCATGGTACAGACGCCGTTGAACCGTTCCGTGTGGCAATCGTGGGCCGATACGCAACCGCCCGAGACCTGGAAGGATTACGAAACGTGGGCCGGAGAGAAGGTGTCGAAGATCGTGCCCCTGGGTCGATGGCAAACCCCCGACGACATCGCGGCGATGGCGGTATTCCTGGCAAGCGATCGAGCCGCGAACGTGACCGGCCAGACCATCAACGTGGACGGCGGCTACGTCATGCACTGGTGACGTTTACGGAATATTGGGCTGTGCGACAACGAAAACGCCCCCAGCGATTTGAAGGAGGCGTTTGTTCAGCATGATTGCTTAGCGGCGGTCGCGGGGTTTCTTGGCGGGTCGGGCCAACCCGGCCTTCTCCAGCAGAGATTGACCAAACACGTCTTCCTCCTCGGCGAAAACGTCCTCGATCGTGCTGCCGGTGGGGAGTTGATACTGAATCGTGAAGCGGTGGTCTGCGATGCTCACCTCGTCCCCAGGGCGGAGCGGCCGGCGCAACGTGCGATCTCCGTTAACCTTCACGCCGTTGGTGCTGCCCAAGTCGCGGAGGTGCCAGACACCATCCTTGAGTGCCAGCTCGCAGTGGGCACCAGAGATGTTCTGAAACTTGAGGCAGATGTCGCAAGATTCCCGGCGACCGATCGTCATGACCTCGTTCACGAGGGGAATTGCATCTCCACCACCCACGGGAACAAGTTCGCCATAATGCGAGTCTGTCATCTCAGATGTCCCCGCCGAAAAATGTGACTGATGATTGCGCCTACCAACCAGTTTGATGGATGTCTGGTGGGAGGAGTTCCAGTGTGAGCGTATTTTTCTGACCCTCACTGCCAGTATAAACGAACCGCCGCCAGAAACCGGACAGAGAAATTCGATTCCACAACGCGAAATTCGGAATCTGGGGTGAACACCCTGACTGGGGATTCACTCCACATTCCGAATTTCGCGTCAGAACACATCAACTCACGGGCGTGGGTTCGGACCACCTGGACCGTAGCCGTAAGCCGGGCCAGCCGGGTAGTAGGGGTTCACCGGGAAGTTCCCAGCGGTCGGAGGACCGTAGAACGCCCCCTGAACTGGTGCAGGGGTCTGGAAGTGACCGTCGTATGGCCAGTAGAGGTACCACGGGGCAGCCTGGTACGTCGGCTGGGGCTGGTGATGGCTACCGAAGAGCGAGTAGTTCTTGGGGTAGTGACTCTGGTTGCAGTACGGACCCTTGCACCCACCACCGAATGCGGCCGCGTTACCCGCGGTGGCAGCGAGTGCCCCAACCGCAGCCAGGGTGATCGCGAACAGGCGGATCTTCGTCATCTCGGCGTTCTCCTTTCCTTGGGGGTCTCGATGCTCTACTCCTTCGAGCGCACCGAGGGGTCGGCGATCAGACACATTTTGTCTGATCGCCGATAGCGAGCTTCCAATCAGCGACCAGCAGGGACAATCGAGCTCTGCAGCGTCGGATCAAGTGAAGGAAGCCCTGCGTAAAATACTGCCGTCGATTCCGGTGCTCCGGCTCCGGCGTAACGGCTCGTTACGTCAGGTGCCGAAGTCTCGTAGGCGACCGTCTTGCACGTTGAGCAGTCCGCACTCGCCGGTGTCGAGCACGAGTCGGATTTGCCGTGCCCGTGGAACCACTTGTGGTGGCCGCAGGTCAGGCTTCCGCTTCCCTTGAACCAACCGCCAGCCTTCCATCCTGCGTGGATCCCGCAACCGCCCACGCCACAGTTTTTCCCACCGAGACTCCAGCAGTGGCCGTGGCTTCGACCACTTCCACCCTGCCCGTAGTAGTACGGGTTGTACTGCAAGTACGCGTTCCACGGTCCGTACGGCTCGAACGGCGGGTAGCCGTAGTACGGGCCGTAGTTGAACAGTGGACCGTGCTGGTGCAGTTTCGAGAACCAACTGACGCACGTCCCTCCGCAGCCAAAGTGGCCGAAGCACGGACCGGGCGGGTTGGCGAAGCTCAGTGATGGTATGGCGAGTAGCAATGGAGCGGCGAACAGTGCCGCAGTCGAGGTGTTTCTCATTGGCGCGAATCCATGCGGGTTATTGCCGGGTCAGGGCAAGGACTATCCTCATCCGTGATTCCGACAACGCACAAGAGTTCCCCCTGAACGCCCTTCACGCCAGGGGAATCGAGGGATAGATCACTCAACAAATCGCGGTCGCGGAAGCGCAACACCGCTACCCGGTCAGTCAGGCGTAACCCGAACGGGGTATCCGCGACGGAAGGCCTTACCCAACTCAACCTTCTTCCGCAGACCTTCGAAGTGATAAGCCCGGCAAACCACGCAGACTTTATGTGTTGAAACGGTTGACCGGATTCTGTGGATTCTTTCGGTTCTGTCGGCCGATACCAGTCCCACGACACCAACCGGATCGTCCTCGTTGTCGCCGCGCCACGCCGGAGGTTCACGGATGAACCCGCCATTTTGGCCCCGCCTGGGGGGGACGTTCGCGATCGGTCTCGCTGTGCTGGCTGCCCACAACGCAGTCTCTGCGGAACCACCGACCCCGGTCGTTCAAGCGGAATACCCTGAGCCGCCCGCACCCGAACCCGAGATTGAACGCTACCACGGCACAAAGAAGGTTGGCCCCATCTCGCCGCAAGCGCCCGCACTTCGGCCGCCGGTCGTGATAATGGTGCCGCCACCCGAACCGGTCGTTCAGGTTGAAGCCCGCACTGTTGCGGTACCCGTCGTCCCGGATACTCGCGTGTCTGATGCCGTCGTGGATACACTCCATACGGTTCGCGACGACACCCGCAGGGTGTCTACCGCAGCGGCCGTGCTCCTCGGCCAGGTTGGCGGCTGGCTGAAGGCACCGGCTCCCGAAGCGCGAGCCGTGTTCCCGATCACCTTCTCGTATCCGGCTCCGGCTCCGATCCCACAGCCCGCGTACTATCCGCCCGTGCCGCCATGGCTGATGCCCGCACCCGCGATGCTGCCGGCGATGCCATCGACCCCGATCACTCAGGCGTCGGCATCGGTCCAACAGCCCGCTGGGCAGCAGCCAACGATCATCGTGATCCGCGAGCCGAACCCGGCACCGATCGCGCCTCCCGCTGCGGCTCCGGTTGTCTACGCGCCGGCACCACTGCCGCCGTCCGTTGTGGAACCCGCACGCGGCGTTGCTTCGGCACCAGAATCGTACATCGGGATCGTGTTCGGCATCTTTGGCCTGGGGATTGGGCTGGCGAGTTGGCTTCGGTCGGGTCGCCAGAAACGTGCGACGCAATCTCCGCACACTACTGCGGCCACAACCTTCCCATCCGCGTCACCGGCAGCGTCTCCACTCGATGGGGTGATTTTGGAAGGCGGCCTGTACGCCGGTCCCCGCCCCGATTTGGCGGAACCGTTCGATCTCGGCCCGAGCTACGAACAAGAGCAGGTCGAGAAGAAACGCCTGGAATCCGAGAACCAGAACGCTGTCCTCGAATTCATTCTCTCTCAGAACCTCGCCTTGAAGGCTGCGTTTGCAGGCCCGACCGCTGAAGTGGCCCCTGCCGGCCCAATGCCGGCCGCCGATTGACCAACCCGACCACACGTTTCTTTCGGAGGATGCGACGATGGCGAACCCGGTGTACGTTGGAATGGATCTCGGCACGTTCAAAACATCGGTCGCCAGCTCGGCCGGCTACCGCGACGCTATCCCCACGGCCGTTGGCTGGCCGAAGGATCACATCGCCCGCACGGTTCTTGGCCGCGACGTGGTCTTCGGCAAGGATCTCGTCGAACACCGGCTCGCGCTGGATCTCGTGCGCCCGTTCGAGAAAGGCGTGTTGAAGTACGGCGACGCCGCGACTTCCGGGCTGAGCGCCCAGCAGATCGAGAAGCACGCCCTCGCGACCCGGCTCGTAATTGAGTACGCCGTCGGCATGGTGAACCCCAGCCGTAACGATGCGAGTTGCCCGGTGTACGGCGTGATCGGCGTTCCCGCTCAGGCCGGGCTGAAGAACAAGCAGTTCGTGATGGACGCGGCCGCTGGCGTGTTCGACGCCGTTGCGATCGTCTCCGAGCCGTTCACCATCGCCTACGGCATGAACCGCCTGACCGACACGCTGGTGATCGACATCGGTGCCGGCACCATCGACATCTGCCCGATCTACGGCGTTTACCCGTCGGATGATGAGCAGATCACGCTCCCCATCGGCGGCGACGCGGTGGATGAGGAGTTCGAGAAACTCCTGAAAGCCAAGCACCCACGGGTGCAGGTGTCGCGGAACATGATCCGCGAGATCAAGGAGAAGTACGGGTTCGTGAGCGACGTGGGCGAGCATGCCGTGGTCACGCTCCCCGTCGATGGGAAGCCAACTCCGGTTGATGTGACCGAACCGCTGAAGGCCGCGTGTATGGCACTGGTTGAGCCGGTGGTCGAAGCCGTTCGCAAGCTGGTAACTAAGTTCGACCCGGAGTTCCAGCAACGGCTCCGCCAGAACATCATCCTCGGTGGCGGCGGTAGCCAACTCAAGGGTCTTGACCGCGTGATTGAGATCGCTCTGAGCGAGTACGGCGGTGGTCGTGTCACCCGCGTGACCGATGCGACCTACGCCGGAGCCGTCGGGGCACTCAAGCTCGCGATGAACATGCCCGCCGCCGGTTGGACGGCGCTTTCAACGAAGCCGAAAGTCACGGCACCGGCGGCGAAGCCCGTGCCGATGGCCGCCGCAGCCTGAACATTGCAGAGTTCCAGGTTCCAGGTTTCAGGTTGGGGCGAGATCTTTGGCCTGGTCCAACCTGGAACCTGAAACCTGGAACTTGGAACTTTATCTGCCAGAGGGAACTGCGATGACGAACCGAACCGGGCGGACCGTTCGCCGAGCCCTCGCCGCGCTGATCGGACTGGGCGGGCTTGGCGTTTACGCCACCGCTCAGCAACCGAAGCCGCTGATGATTCAATCCACGGGCACGCCTGGGGTGTACACGGTCAGTGGGCCGACGCCGGGCCGGATGCTGCCTCCGTCAGTCATGCCCGGGGTTCCGATGCAACCGGATGACACGGCGGTGACACGTGAGCCGAAGCCGATCGCTCCCGTGGCGGCAAAGCCCGAATTGATGCCCGGCGTTCCGCTGCCACCGGTCGAGAGCGCCGTGGTACGCGAGGCTCCGCCACTCGCGCCTGCACGACCAACTGCGAAGCCAAGCGTGTTGCCGGGAGTGCCTACTGCGCCTCCCGAGACGAACGTGACGCAGAACGCGATGCCAGCTCCACCCACGAAGCCAGTCGTATCCGTGATGCCGGCCCCGCCCGCGACGCCTCTTGCGCCTGCGATGCCTCCGCCTCCCGATGCCGTCGTTCGCGATGCGATGCCGCTTGCGCCGATCGCACCGACGCAGACGCTACCCGTGGCAACTGTTGGCCTCGTTGTACCAGAGGCGCCTGCGCCACCTTTGGCCCCGGTGGCCCCGAAAGCTGTGGCAATCGTACCGCCCGCACCCATGCCGCCCTTGGTGGTGATTCCTGCCGCGCCGGCGGTTCGTAAGCCGACGGTCGTCATGGAATCGGCAGTCGCCCACGTGGTTCCCGAAACACCAGCCGTCACGATCCCGCAAGCACCATCGACGCCCGTTCTGCTCGCCCCCGTGCTGGCTCCATCCACACCAGCCTTGCCCGGCGTTCCCCGGATCCCCACGACTCCAGCGCCCGTGGCACAAGCCAACCCCACGCCACGCACTCCGAGTGTGGTGACGCCGAACCCGGTCGTGATTGTGCCACCAACGCCAGCGACTTCAGTAACTGAATCGGCCGTCGTCGATTGTCCACGCAACGATGCCGCGGGATGCTCGAAGTGCCTGCGGAGTCGGGCTCACTGCCACTGCTTCTGTGCCCCTGCGACGGTTCCGCCGCCAGTTGGCTCGTCGGTTCGGGCGGCGTTCGGCACGCAGCGGGTCAACGCGATCGAGGAATCGTGCGTCGTGTATCGCGAGGACTTCGACCACGACACGGCCACGTTGAACCCGACCGGTGAGCGACACATCGGCGGCATCGCCCGACGGTTCGAGCAGACTCGTTCACCAGTAAAGGTCGAACCGACCGGCAATGCGGCACTCGATCAGCGGCGGACGGCGGCTGTCGTCTCCGCGCTGGTGAAGGCGGGGATTCCTGTGGAAGTGGCGGCGAACCGCGTTCAGGGTGGAACGACGCGAGGGGAAGGGATGCCAGCAACAGACATCGAACCGGCGTTCGCACGTTATAGCTACGGTGGCTATGGCGTGGGCGGGCAGGGCGCAAGTTTCGGATCGTTCACGACCTTCGGCCCGTTCGCCCTGTATCGCTGAGTATCAGGTGAGAACTCGAAACGCGACGGGGCGAGTGGCCGGTGCCACTCGCCCCGTCGCGTTACGCTCGCGGATCAGATCACGTTGGTCAACGTGACCTCGATACCGTTGACCACCCAGGCGGTGTTGCCGGTGGTGACCAGCGACCCCTTGGTGATCATGATCGTGAGCAGGCCGGAGAACTCGTCTCCCGTCCCGGTCACGGTCAGGGAACTGCTACCCGCAGTCAGGGTCTTCTGGGTCCCGTTATCACCCGATGCGTAGACAGTCATCCCGAGCGGGTTGTGCGCCGGGTTCGAGGAGTACGTGTAGAGCTTCACGCTTGCCGTGTTCCCCTTACCGACAAAGATGGTGAACGTCGAGAGAGCCGTGCTCGTGCTGTAGTTGTAGTCGCGGAACATGCTCTGGTCGTCGAAGTCGGTCACACCTGGGGCGAGGTTGATTGGGTTATCCGCCCCGGTCATGACTCTGTTCCACCCGTAACCTGTCGCGGCCGAGTAGAGCGTGTTGTTCTGCACGCCAATCCAGCTCGGGTCCGGCAGACTTGCCCCGTTTGCTACACCCGAGGAAGTCGTGTCGAACTTGATGACCGTATTCTCTGCTGCCTGCTCGTAAACTTGGGGCTCCGAGTCGGGGGCGGTGAGGGGGTTCGTGTCGGTGACTGTACCTGATGAAACGTCGATCACAGTCAGGATCGCCGTTCCAGGTACGACCGGACGACGCAATTGGATGGAGGCGTTACCATCCGAATCTGCGACGACCTGGATGCCTGCCGTCACATTGCTGGCATCCGGTGCGAGGAGAGTTCCCAGGTTGGTTGAGACTGTCAGGAGCCCACCCGGTGTCGCACCTGTCACCGTGAACGTATCGACGCTGAGTCCGTTGGCCTGGAGCGGGCTTGCGGATGGCGCAGACACCACGAGAGGACCGACGCTTCCTGAAGGAAGTACCTTGAGGCCGGCGACAGCCCAACCAGGAAGGGCCGCGGTGCCGCCCGAGAACCGCACAAAGACCGAGAACTTACCGACGAAAGTTCCAGGGGTGAGTGCTCCGGACGTAACTGTGGTGTACGATTTGGCCGCCACCGCTATGCCCGAGATTGCGGAGCCGAAAGTCACTCCGTCGGTGCTGAACTCGACCTTGAGACCGCTGTAGGCTCTGACGCCGTTGCCGAGGACCGCGGTGAGCACGACTGGAGACGCGGTCGCGAAGTCGATCCGGAAGACGTTTGCCGAGGCGGTAGCTCTGAAGATGCCGTCCTGGAACTCACCCGACCACGGGTTGCCAGCCAGCGCCGCGAGTGCCGAGTTTTGGAAGCCTGCCAGACCTGTGGTTGTCGTCCAGCCGAAGCTGCGATCGGCGGTGTAGGTGGTGTTTGGCAGTACCGAGATCGACGAGTTCTGGAGGCGGTTCCCCGTCACTGCCTGGAAATCGAACTCGTCGATAACGAGGATGTCGGTTGCAGTCGAGAGGTTCGTGGTCCTCGTCACTGTGCCAGTGATCTTGGCTGCGATGGTGGGTTCCATCAGCGTGCCCCACCAGTTGTTATTCACTTCAATCGGACTGCCGAGATTTGTCAAGACGTTGCTAGTGGTGTTGCCGAACAGTCCGTTGAAGTTGATCGTGCCAATCGTTCCGGCGTCGTTGTCAATCTGAATGCCGTACTTGGCACCGGTGATGATGTTCTGCTCGACCGCCGGACCCGTGGTTTGGCGTTCCAGCCGCCCGCCCTCCTGGACCAGCACCCCGACACTGTTCGTGCCTCCCGACGCGATCGTGTTCTGGAATAGATAACCCGCACCGTTCGAGCGAACGAGCACCCCGGTGAACGTGTTGGAGATGTTGTTTCCGATCAACTCCACGGGATCCAACCCCGCGAAATCGATCGTGTCGAGGCCGTCCGAGGCCCACTCGAACCCCCGGTTCGCGCCGAAGATGGTGTTGTTCGCGTACGTGACCGTGCTCGTCCCCGTGAGGCTGTGTGCGGAGATCACGAATGCACTGTCGAAGTTCTTGGCTTGCGATGCCGCACCCTGTCGTGTGAACGAGTTACCCGAGATCGTGATATTGCTGCCCGTGGCAAAAGAGTTCTCGCTCACACCGATCACGATTTCCGGGTTGGTCGCGTTGGGGACGCCCGTTACGGTGATGGTGTTCCCGGTAATTTGCAGCCCGTCGTAGAGGGCACCGCTACTGGTCTGAACCTCAATCCCGATGCTTGTGGCGAATACGGCAAGACTCGGATTGTTAACGTTTGCACTCACGCCATTCCCGGCGATGAAGATCGAGTTGTTCGAGATCGTTTGATCGATCCCGTTGCCGATCAGGATGCCGACGTTGCTTTCGACATCCTCACCCGCCGTGCCCGTGATGACGTCCTTCGGCACGACAATTCTGTTGTTCGTGATCGTAGTGCCACTGTAAGCGTTAGTAGGCCCGCCCGTGTTAAACATCGCGATGGCGACGTCGAAGTTCTCGATGCTCAGATTCGAGATCGTCCAGTCCTGATTCGTCCCGCTCTGGTCGAAGTAAAGGAACCATTCCGTAGCAACAGCCCCTGAGTCGCCCGCCACCTTGATTGTTGCGTTGTACTTCCCTGCAACCGGGGGGGCCGCTGTGAGCGTGATGTTGTTCAGATTCGGTGGAACGTAAATGGAGTAGTCGTCGTTGGTGTCGTTGAGCACGGTTCCTGATGTGCCGTCGCTGCCCTTGGCCCAACTTGCCCTCGCGAAAGCGTTAGTCCAGTCGAACGTACCGTTCAGAACGATCGTGTCGCCATTCGTGACCAGGTCGAAGACGTTGTTCAGGAGCGTGTAATCGTTCAACGTGGCGGTTTGAACGCCTGTCGGTGCCCCGGCATTAAGTTTCGTTGAGATCGAGTTCACCACGAAAGTCGCGGGCACGACGCGGTCTTCGAGCAATTCGAGTTGTTGGCTGAGTGGGCTTTGTTTCTTGTGGTTGCGAATGGTGCCAGTCGGGCTCTGGAAAGCGTTCAAAAGCACTCGGCGAATGAGGTTGGGCATCGAGAATCGCTCGTGGGGGCGTTGGGGTGAATCAATGGTGTAGGTTAGTCGGAGCCACAGCGAGCCACACAACCGCATCTTATGGACTGCGGGTGCGTATCGAACTTACCTGGAACCCAGCAGCTTACCAAACTTAACTCAGAGTGGAGATTATCGCAACACCTTCGGCAGTTTGCCAGAACAAAATTAACGTGAAGATGTCATGAATGTCATGACTTGACGAACAGAGCGGGGAAACCACGAGAAATTCGAGAATATTGCTGCCAAAGGTTAACGGAGAAGATGCGGGAATTTGTTCGGACTGGACAGTTGGGGCTGAATGGAGGGGATTTGTAGGCTGCCTCGCTGGATCGAGCGGAGGCTGCAAACTTGACCGATCACGGGCCGACGGGTTGGGTCGCGAGTGCTTCGCCACGCTCGAGTTTAGCGATTGCGGCCTGCGCGATGGGAAGCGTCGGCTCCAGGGCAAGAGCTCGGCGGTAGGCCGCCAGTGCCTCGTCGCGTTTGTTTTGCGTCAGGAGCACGAAGCCGAGGTTGGCCTGTGCCTCGGCCGGGGACACTGCTTTCTCGAATGAGGTGATCGCCTGAGCGGTTTTGCCTTGCTGGGCCTGTGCCATGCCGAGGTTCACCCAGGCTCGCTTGTTGGTTTTCTCGGCTGCCACGGAACGGAGCAGGTACGTTTCTGCTTCTACCCACTGCCCGCGATTGTACAGGCTGTAGCCCATGTCGTTCAGCAACGCCGAATCCTTCGGCCGCTTCTTCAGCAACTCCTGGTACTCGTTCATCGCCTTGGCTTGCTGGTCGATCCGGTCGTAGAGCACGGCGAGCCGGCGTCCGACGCGCTCGGCAGAGGTCGGGTCGAGCTCACGCCCACGCTCGTAGTATGCGACCGCTTCGACTTCCTTGTCGGCTCGTTCGAGCGATTCGGCCATGACGAGACAGAGGTTCGCAGACTGCTTGTTCGGGAGCTCGCTCGAAGCGCTCTCGGAAGTTGGGGTCGGCGTGCTGCTCGTGGGGCCGTTGAGCGACTCGCCGCCACCCAGAAGCCCGGTCATGTTCGCGGCGCGGTTGTGCGTGCAACCAGTGCTGGTCGCCACGATCACCAGGATGAGCACCGTAAGTCGCATGAACAGACTTCCCATTTGGTTGGTCTTGGCGAGCGGGGGACGTGAGTCCCCTGTTTTACTCTGCAACCAATAGGGGACTCACGTCCCCAACTCGCTGACGCTCACGGCAGTGGGGTATAGCCCGTCGGGCCGTAGACGTTGGCACCCTCGGTTCGCGAGTACATGCGGATGCGGCTCAGGTCGGTGCGGATTGGGCTGCGGTAGTCCTTGCAGTGCCCCTCGATGCGGCCCATCAGGTAAAGTTCGAGGTCGTTCGGGTCCAGGATCTCTTGGCCGGGTAGCGGCAGTGCCTGACCTGGGTCGATCGGGCGAGCCAGTTCCGGCGTGATGAAGATCACCAGTTCCCGTTCGGTGGCCTGCACGCGCTGCTGACCCGTGAGGATGTTCAAGCCGGGAATGTCCCCGATGAACGGGAGGCTGTTTCGGTCGCCGCTCTGGCTGGTCTCGATTAGCCCCGCCACGGCGAGCGTTTCACCCTGCCGCAGTTCCACCGTCGTGTTCACGTTTCGCGTGTTCATCCCTGGCACCGCGGCCCCGCCAATGGTAGTGCCGGTCGTTGTGTCGCGGTTGCTGACGTTCGCCGACAGCACGAGGCGAACCTTGTCGCGGTCGGTCAGGAACGGCGTGAAGCTGAGTTGCACACCGAACGGGATGTACGACACACCTTGAAGCCCGCCCGCGAGACCGTTGAAGCCGCCGATCACCGGAACGGGGAACTGGCCACCTGCGCGGAAATCGGCCGTCTGGCCGTTCATGGTCACGAGCGTTGGCTCGGCCAGCGACTTCGCGTACTGAAGCGTCTTCAGGGCGTGGATCGCGACCGGAATCCGCCCGGCGTCGAAGCGTGCGAACACGTTCGATGGCCCCGCACCGAGAAGGTTCGTGACTCCGCCGATCCCCGTGAGGTTGGCTGCCAGCCCGGTGGCGTTCGCAAAGACGGTCAGTCCCTGGTTGTTCTGCACGCTGAAGTTCATCCCAACGCTGCGAGCCGCGGCGCGGTTCACCTCGGCGACGATCACTCGCAGCATCACCTGCTGCTCGCCCGCAACTTCGAGCAGGTTGATGACGTTCGGCCCGCCCGCGTTCTGGAACGCTTCCTGGGTCATCGGTGCCGGAGGCGCGTTGACCGGGTTTGCGGGGTTCGCGGGGTTCATCGGATCGGGGAAGCCACCTGCGGGGATGATCGGAATCTTGCCGGCGTCCTCAATAACCCCTCCCGCGGGGATCACCACCGGCGTGCTCGCGATCGGGTTCGCAATGGGGTTCGCGCGAATGATCTGGAGGATCTGGCCTCCCTGCACGAAATCCCGCACCCGCCCTGAGACCACGAGCTTGTCGCCGAGGACTTTCAGCCGAACCGAGGTGTCGCGGAAGTGCTTGTTGATGTCGTCTTCCAGCGTCTTGTACGACTTCTCCATCCGCTCCTTGGCCTCGGGATCGGGGAAGACCCGCACGAGGTAGCTGAGCGTCTCTTGTTTGGCCGGGTCGTTCCGGTCGCCGAACCACAGCGTGAGGACCGTGGCCCCGACTGTCTTCCCCTGGAGGAGCAGTTCGCGGGGCGTGGCCGGGTTGAACGCGAGAATCTGTTCGTTCCCAGTCTGGATGCGGAATGGCGTGTCCTTGAAGACCAGCACCCGCGTCTGCCCGGCGACCAGATCGAGCGTCGTCTCGGGGTCGATCAACTTCGAGACGTACTTCGCCATCTTCTCCCGCGTGGCGGCGCTCGGCTTCGGCGTCGAGCCAACGGGCGGGTTCGACTGCGGCTGGTTGTTCAACGCGCCCGGCAGTGGCAGCGTCGCGGGTTGAGTGATGTTCTGAGGCACGCCCGGCAACGGAATCGGCTGTGCCGGTGCCGGCAGTGGAACGGACTGTGCCGCGACTGGCGTGAGTGGCTTGGGAGTCGTGCCCCCGACCTGCGTGATGGGCTGTGCTGTCGGTGGCGTTGGCGGACCGTCTCGATAAACCGAGATCCCACCACTCCGCTCGATCACTGGCGGTTTCTGTGGCGTGAGCGGTGCTTGCGGAGGAACGGAGACGTTCGGCAGCGGCAAGGGTTGTGCTGGGCTGGAAGGCGGCGCCCCACGGACGACACCCAGGATGATACACAGGCCCGAAACGGCCGCGACGAAACGACCCCGCCGCCAAGGCGTTCGGCCCCGGTTCGCGAGTCTGGTTGCGGTGTTGACGGATACCATGTGTCCCCCTTCACCCACCCGAAGGCATGACTTGCCCGGCAGGCGTTCCCCCGACTGCCAAACTGACCACGACGTTTGTTGCGCCGACCTTGTTCCCCCGGCAACGCAACACCGACTGTGGACGCGAACTGATACCGGCTTGTAAATTGGTGTCAAGTCGAGTCGTCGAGTCGCGACGCGATGGCCGTTCCGTTTTTCACATTGCGTCGTGAAAGTTCCTGGCACGTCATTCCGGGCGTAAATGGGGACACCACAGCCGGAACCGTTGTTTGGAGCCAGAACGACATTATTCGTCCGGAATGACATATATAATATCGTGTTCTAAGATCTAATCTAGACTTGCAGTTACGGCCGAATTCATCTGCCACCATACACGCGGCCACGTGCGAAATCACCCGACAACTTTCGGAAACGAATGCCAGGCAGGATACTTCTTGACCCAGAGCGGCCGCGAAACACGGAACGGCCCCCCACTCACGCAAATCGAAAACGGCTTGACGTCACTCAGCCGATGCGGCATAGGCGCACGCAGAGGAATCTGTAACGAACGGGGGGGCGGTCATGCGTCGACTGATGTTGACGGCGGGGGTCGTGTGCGCGGTGGCGGCGCTCACCGATTTCGCGGGTGCGCAGGTGAACACCATGCCCGGCCAGGTCGTCGGTTCCGGGTACAGCACGCAAAGTGTAGGCCAGCCTTTACCGAAGGCGGCTCCACCTGCCGGGCAACCCATCGGTTTGCCGGCCGACTCGGCGATGATGCGGCGCTACGATCCGAACCGGCCGTACGACGCTCTGAAGGGGACGAACCTGAGCCGCGATCAGGTGAGAGCCCCGATCGCGGGGATGGGCGATCAGTCGATGTGGAGCCAACTCAAGGTGATCTTCGGGTTGAGCAAGCCGCCGGTGCAGATGGCACCGCAAAACTCGACGTATTTCCCGAGCCTGACCCGTCGGAACCGTGAGCGGGCCGAGGCACGGGAATGGCGGCGTGACTGAGTCGGGGGCTCACTTGAGAGCCTTGCCAATCGCGGCGGCCCACAGTTCGTAGCCCTTCGGCGTCATGTGGAGCCCGTCCTTCTGAAACAGTTCTGGGATCGGGTTTCCGTCCGATCCCAGCATCACCGGCACCACGTCCACAAACATCAGATCCTTCCCCTTCTCGCAGAACGCCTTCACCAGAGCATTTGCTTGCTGTTGCGTCTCGAACTTCTTCCACCGTGCGATGCTCGGCTTCACCGCGATGAACAGCACCTTGCACGAGGGGTTATCGGCCCGCACGGCCGCGACGAACGCCTTGAAGTCGTCGGCAACCTGCTCGGGCTTTCGCCCGCCGCCGATGTCGTTGTCCCCCGCGTAAAACACGACCGTCGCCGGTTTGAACGGCGTGATGATTCGCGGTGCGAAGTGCGTACTATCCGCGATCACGGAGCCACCGAACCCGACGTTCACGTAGTTGGCGTCGGGGAACGACTTCTTGAGATCCCAGAGCACGATGCTGGAACTGCCCGCGAAGAAGACGCCACCGGGTTTGGGTGGGTTGGCGGTCAGTCGTTTTTCGATTGCGACAATGTTCTTCTCCCACTTGGCGAACAGGGTCGCCGGTTGTGGTTGCGGCGCGACTTCCGGTGGCTGAAACGCAACACAAAGAAGGAGAGTGAACATCGGGCGACTCCGTAGCGAAGAACGTATGGGTATGTTAGTTTAGCCGCGACCGAAGGGAGCGCGTACAAGTTTCGCTCGCTCCCTTCGGTCTTCGCTCGCGGCTAAACGGGTGCCTTCTCATGGTTCTCGGCTACCACGTCATTTTCAGCACCTATGGGTTCTGGTTGCCGAATGACCCGCGTGGCTCGTGGTCCGAGTTCGTCGGTGCCTGGGAACTGTTCGTTGCAGGTGGCCAGGCTACCAAGACGACAGAATCTCGATCGCTGGCATACGATCCCCACGACCGCTCGAAACGCCTTGCTGTGAAACGCGAACTCGCTCGACCGCCGGTGAAGTTCACCGGTATCCAGGCACGAGCCGTCGTTCACGGCTTTCGCGATTACGTCGCCCGCACGGGATTGCGGGTCTGGGCGTGCGCGATCATGCCCGATCACGTTCACCTCGTGGTGGAGCGGTCCTCATCTCCCATCGAGCGGGTTGTCCAGCGATTGAAGGGTGCCGCGACGCATGCACTAATTGCCGAGAACCTGCACCCCTTCGCAAATCTCGCGAATCCGGGTGAGTTACCGCCGAAGTGTTGGGCACGCGGGGAATGGAAAGTGTTCATCTTCGACGCCGAGCACATTGCGTCTGCAATCCAATATGTCGAGAATAACCCCGTGAAAGATGGACGTCCGCCACAACGGTGGTCGTTCGTAACCCCATACAACCCATCTGCCGTTTAGCCGCGACCGAAGGGAGCGCGCATAAGTTTCGCGTGCTCCCTCCGGTCGCGGCTAAACGACAAAGCGCAACCATATGCCCCCCGAAGAACGTAACGACCCCACCATCGTCGAGTTCGATGTCCGGACCGACGAGATGCTCGTCAACATGGGTCCGCAGCACCCCAGCACGCACGGCGTGTTGCGTCTCGTGCTTCGCACCGACGGCGAGATGATTTCCGAGGTCACCCCGCACCTTGGCTACCTCCACCGTTGCGCCGAGAAGATTGGCGAGAACGTCACGCCGATTCAGTTCATCCCGTACACGGACCGGATGGACTACCTCGCCGCGATGAACATGAACCTCGGGTACTCGCTCGCCATCGAGAAACTCGCGGGCCTGAAGGTTCCCGAGAAAGCGCAGATCATTCGCGTGCTGATCTGCGAGATGAACCGCATCGCCTCGCACCTCGTCGGCATGGGTGCCTACGGCCTCGACCTCGGCACCATCTCGCCGTTCCTGTACGCCTTCCGCGAGCGCGAACACATCCTCGATCTGTTCGAGGACGTCTGCGGGGCACGCCTCACCTACAGCTACCTCACCATCGGCGGCGCACACGACGACCTGCCCGTTGGATGGACCGAACGCTGCCGGAAGTTCCTCGCGTACTTCAAGCCACGCATCCCCGAGTACCACGCGCTGCTCACGAACAACCACATCTTCGTGAAACGCACAGCGAACATCGGCGTTCTCTCGAAAGAGATGGCACTCAGCTACGGTTGCACCGGTCCGATGCTTCGCGCATCGCTCGATCGCTCGAAGGGCGATCCTGCGTGGGATCTCCGCAAGACCGAGCCGTACTCCGGCTACGAGCAGTACACCTTCGACGTGCCGACGCCGCCATTCGATACTGCTCCCCGCGATGCCGTGATCGGCGACTGCTGGCACCGCTTCTACGTTCGCATGTTGGAAGTGGTACAGAGCATCCGCATCGTGGAACAGGCGATGGAACGGTACGACGCTTTGAATACCGAAGGTGAGAAGGTGAAGGCTGAACTCGCAGCCGATATCGCCAAGGAACCGAAGGGTGCCGCAGCAACCAAGCTCGCGGAACTGATGAAGACGAAGTACTCGCACCGCGTGGAACCACCACGAACACTACCGGCCGGCGAATGCTACGTCGAAACGGAGTGCCCGCGTGGACAGATGGGGTTCCATGTGGTCGGACGACCGAGCAAGGAGAACGTGCCACTGCGGGTGCGGGCACGGTCGAGTTGCTTCTGCAACCTGAGCGTGACGAAGGAACTGTGCAAAGGGTGCCTGATCGCGGACGTGTCAGCCATTGTCGGCAGCATCGACGTTGTGATGGGCGAGATCGACCGATGAAGTGGCTCATGGCGATGATTGTGGGATTGATTGCCGCAGCGGAAGCTGGTGCGGATGTTGGCCCCCTTCCTGGCATGAAAACGGTTTATGCGGTGCATTGCATCGAGACCGAGCAAGAATTTCCCGAGTTTGTGTTTTTGCTTGTTCGGTTTAACTGGCGAGACCGCGCAGTGTACCCCGAATTCGTGACACTCACGCCCGACAAGCCGCTCAACATCCGTCTCGATGGACCTGTCCCTGGGGTTGACACCCAGAACAGGGAGGATGCAACCCTCCGAGTGATCAAACGGAGTGACATCAAGCCCGGCATGTCTCCACATGAAGTGCTCAAACTGGAGACTCAATTTCTCAACTGGTTCGATTACCGCACGATGGTTCCCTCGTGGAGCGGAGACAAACAGAGGACGCTCATTTACCGCGTTCAGCGTTCCGAATCCGAAGTGGGGTTGGAGATCGTTCAAGTCGGTCGAGATCCATCGACTCAGTGGCTAATCGCGTTTCGCTGTGTGGCGGTAGCGGTCACCATGGCAGTATTACTTGGTGGGATTTGGTTCATTCGCCGAATGCGGCGTGCGGGTCGGGTTGCGAAGTGAGAGCGTGCCAACCGGGGAGCCGATTCGTAACTGTTATCTCATGCGAATTGCTCCCGTTTTGCTTGCGTACGCTGTCGTCCTGGGTTTCGGCCTCTTCCAGAGCTTCGGCCCCACGTTCACGTCCGGGTTCGCTCGGATGCAAACCGAACGTGGCGACGGGATGCTGAACCACTACATCCTCGAACACTCCTGGCAGTCGATCACCAACCCCGACTACTGCGGGTCGCTGTTCAGCCCACCCTGTTTCTACCCCACACGAGCGACACTCTGGTATTCGGAACACCTCCTTGGGGTCGCCCCGATCTACTGGGGGCTGCGAGTCGTGATGCCCTACGACTTCGCGTATCAGTGGTGGCAGATCATCCTCAACGTGATGAATTTCGTGTCGTTCGCGTTGGTTCTTCGCTGGCTCCGAACTCCACACATCCTGGCAATGCTCGGCGGCTACATGTGGGCGTTCTCGCTCATCAACCTCGACCAGTTGAAACACCAACAGATGATTCCGCGGTTCGCGATGGTCCTGGCCGCGTACCACGCCTGGCAATTCGTTATGGCTCTCGGATCGACCGCCGCCAACCCCGCACGGCACCTGAACCGCATGATGGCGGCCGTGTTCCTCCAGGGGGTCACCTGCGTGAACACGGGCTGGTTTTTGGTCGCAGGACTGGCCACGTTCATTCCGCTGGCAGTTCTCCTCCGGCGTGCCGGTTGGTGGTATCTGCTGTGCTACCTGTGGAACCACTCGTGGCGGGTGATGTTCATACTCGGCGGGTGGGCCGGCGCGCTGCTGATCGCATACATCCCTTACTTCGTTGTGAACTGGGGTCAGGAGCGACTGTACATCGAATGCGTCGACCTGATGCCCACGGCGTATGCGTGGTTCGCACCACTTCCTGGAACGGTCTGGGAACCGGTCCTTGGATCTTGTCGTGCCGCACTTCTGAACGAATGCTGGCTGTTCTGCGGTTTCACGATCTACGGCTTGATGGCGGTCTGTGCGGTTGCTCTGTTGCTCGCCATGAAAACGGAAGGTCGTCGTCCCGAACTCGGCGTGCTGCTCGCAGCGTTACTGACCAGTGTCGTCTGGATCGTCATCACAATGAAAATCGGCGATGAACAGTCGCTCTGGAAGTACATCCGACATGTTCCTGGTGGTACGGCGATCCGGTGTGTCTCGCGTGTGTACGTCATCGTGTACCTGTTTGGTGTGCTGGCGGCTCTGGTGTGGCTCGGTGGAGTCACGGAGTCCCTGCGACCATCCATACGTTGCGTTGTGTTGGGACTGATCGCGGTAGTGTGCATTGTCGAGCAATATGGCTATGACATGCCAAGTTTCGAGAAGCGGGACTTCTATCCAATCGCGGATCGAGCGGCAGAGGAACTGAAGAAGGGCCACACAGGTTACATCGTTCCGCGGTATACGGACACAAGTGGTGATCAGCTTGAAACGGTATACGCCGAAGTGCTGGGAATGTGGGCCGGGTTGCGTGCGAACGTCCCGGTCGTCAACGGCTACTCGGGGCGGGTGCCAAACGAGGCGTTCCTTCAGGTCGTATTGTCGCCCGACGAGTTCCGAGAAACCCATCTTCGCAAATGGCTCGCAGGTCGATTCCGTGGCCGAGTCGTGCTTGTCGAACCCGGCTACCCTGACAAGACGCGGGTGATTGTGTTCGAATGAGTTAAACGACAAAGCCCACGGATAAACTCCGTGGGCTTCTTGTCAGTGACATTGTGATGTCACTTGATGAACAGCATTTCGCGGTAGGTCGGGAGTGGCCAGAGGTCGTCGGCGACCATCGTCTCGAGCTTGTCTCCAAGCGTCCGCAGTTCGACCATCTTCGGAATCACGGCATCCTTCATGTACTTCGCGTGAGCGTAGAAGTCGCCATCCGGATGATGGTGCGACGCCGAGCACAGCGCTGCCGAGGCCGCCTGGAACTTCGACATCAGATCGGTCAGTTCCCGCAGCAGTTCGAGTTGTGCAGCGACATCCACGCCGGCGGCCTTGGAGGCGTTTACGGACGTGGCCACCTCACCCTGATATCGCAGCGCTGCAGGCAGAATCATGGTCTTGGCCATCGTGACCATCATGTTGGCCTCGATCATCACTTCCTTGACGTACTTCTCGCTGAAGATAGCGTAGCGAGCTTGGAGTTCTCGCTCGGTGAACACCTTGTACTTGCCGAACAGGTCGATCGTGTCCTTGCGAATCAGGACCGGGATCGCGTCGGTCGTGCTCTTCAGGTTCGGCAAGCCACGCTTCTCGGCTTCCTTGTGCCATTCCTCGCTGTAGCCGTCGCCATTGAAGATGACCTTCTTCGATTCCTTCAGAATGGTAGGGAGGAGTTCCTGGATCGCCTTGTTCAGGGGCTTGCCGGCCTTCGTGGCGGTTTCCAGTTGCGTGGCGATGTAGTCGAGAGACTCGGCCGCGATGGTGTTGAGGACCACGTTCGGGCCACCGATCGAGAACGACGAACCAACGGCACGGAACTCGAACTTGTTGCCGGTGAAGGCGAACGGCGAGGTTCGGTTCCGGTCTCCCGCGTCGCGCGGGAGCTTTGGCAGCACGGACACGCCGACTTCCATGAACCCACCGGCCTTGGTGGACTTCAGGTCGGAACGCTCGAGTTGATCGATGACGTCCTGGAGTTGGTCGCCGAGGAAGATCGAGATGATCGCCGGCGGGGCTTCGTTGGCGCCAAGACGGTGGTCGTTGCCAGCAGAGGCGACCGACACGCGGAGCAACTCGGGGTACTTTGCGACGGCCCGGATCACAGCCACGCAGAACACGAGGAACTGCATGTTCTCGTGCGGCGTGTCGCCTGGGTTCAGCAGGTTCTCGCCGAGGTCGGTTGCCAGGCTCCAGTTGTTGTGTTTGCCGCTACCGTTGATCCCGGCGAACGGCTTCTCGTGCAGCAGGCAGACGAGCCCGTACTTTTCCGATGTCCGCCGCATCACATCCATGCAAAGGTGGTTGTGGTCGGTGGCGAGGTTTGAATCTTCGAAGATCGGAGCGAACTCGTACTGGCTTGGGGCCACCTCGTTGTGTCGGGTCTTGACCGGCACGCCGAGCTTGAAGAGTTCGGCTTCACAGTCAGCCATGCAGGCGATGACCCGCTCTGGGATGGTGCCGAAGTACTGGTCTTCGAGTTCCTGACCCTTGGGTGGCTTGGTTCCGAAGAGCGTTCGGCCGCAGTTCATCAGGTCGGGGCGAGCGTACATGAAGTTCTTGTCGATCAGGAAGTATTCCTGCTCGGGGCCAACGCTGCTGAACACCTTCTTCGCTTCCGTGTTCCCGAACAGCCGCACAATGCGCAGAGCCTGTGTGGAAACCACTTCCATCGACTTCAGGAGCGGAGTCTTCTTGTCGAGCGATTCGCCGGTCCAAGAGATGAACACGGTGGGGATTACGAGCGTTGCCCCGTTCGGGGTCTCGCGGATGTACGCCGGGGAAGTCGGATCCCAACCCGTGTAACCGCGGGCTTCGAAGGTCGCTCGGATGCCACCGCTCGGGAAAGAGCTGGCGTCCGGCTCACCCTTGACGAGTTCCTTGCCGCTGAACTCGGCAAGGGCGGTTCCGCTGCCGGTTGGGCTGAGGAAGCTATCGTGCTTCTCGGCGGTTAGCCCGGTCATGGGCTGGAACAGGTGGGTGTAGTGAGTCGCGCCGTGTTCAAGAGCCCAGTCCTTCATCGCGCTGGCGACAGCGTCCGCGATGGTTGAATCAAGAGCGATACCCTGCTTGATCGTTCGTTGGAGTGCCTTGAACACCGGCTTTGGGAGTCGCGCTTTCTGCACTTCTTCGCTGAACACGAGTGATCCGAACAGATCCTTGAGGGATGTGGATCGGAAGTCGATCTGGTTCAGGTCGTACTCGGTGTTCGCGATCGCCTCGATCGCTTTCTGACGGGCGTTCGGCATCGTGGGATGGCTCCGTGTTGGTGTGAGGCGAGAGCGATTCATTTTGGGTCGTGTATTGACACGGCAACGACATTCCAACAATACCCCAGGCGAATCGCCGTCGGGGCTGCGGTTGGGCTGGTCGGGGAGAGGATACTGAGGTTATAAGGCTGATTCGGGTTGCGGCAAGCGAATTGCTTCGCCCCGACCCGACTGGGAGCAGTCACGCGCCTCAAAATCGTGCGCACACTCGATTCGCGGCACAATACGACACGGAGTCACTCCATGCGACGGATCGCGGTAATCAACCAGAAGGGCGGGGTCGGGAAGACCACGACAACGGTCAATCTCGCCGCGGCACTGGCGAACGCCGGAAAGCGGGTCTGCGTGCTGGACCTGGATCCACAGGCTCACGCCAGCACCCACCTCGGGCTCGAACCCGACGGCACGATCCCCTCGATTTACGATGTACTCGTTTCAAATAAGCCGCTCACAGAGGTTCGCCGTCAGGTGGCCGAGAACCTCTGGGTTGTACCGTCGGACATCAACCTCGCCGCAGCCGAAGTTGAACTGGCAGGCATCGTCGGCCGCGAAGTCTTACTCCGCGAGGCGATGGCACTGGACCCGGAACCGTTTGATTTCGTGCTCATGGACTGCGGTCCGTCGTTGGGCGTTCTCACGCTCAACGCGTTGGCCTCCGCGGATGAGGTGTTTATTCCGTTGCAACCGCACTTCTTGGCGTTGCACGGTCTGTCGAAGTTGCTTGAAACGACAGCCCTGGTTGCTCGTCGGATTAACCCGAAACTGACGGTCTCGGGCGTGGTGGTGTGTCTTTACGATGCGGCCACGAAACTGGCACAGGAAGTCGTGGCGGACCTGAGCACGTTCCTCGACCAAAGTCGTGCGGCGAACGTGCCGTGGGCGGCTGCGCGAGTTTTCGACACACGAATCCGCCGAAACATCAAGCTGGCGGAGTGTCCGAGCTTCGGTAAGTCGGTTTTCGCCTACGCACCGAAGAGCAGCGGTGCCGCCGACTACACGGCGCTCGCGAACGAGGTGCTCGGCAACAACGTGACAGTCCTTGGTCCGGTGAAAGTGACTGTCGAAACGCCAGCGGAAGCCCCGGTGAACCGCATCGCTGAAGCAGTGGTGGCGTAACCGAGCGTTTAGCCGCGACCGAAGGGAGCGCGTGAGCAACACTCGCTCTCTTCGGTCGCGGCTAAACCTTGGCCGAGTTCGTTCGTGGTCTTGTCACGACTGCTAGCAGATACAAACCCGCCACGATCAGAAGCAACGCCTTCACGCCAGTGACGAACGTCACGGACTGTAGGATTGCCCCTACCAGTGCCCCGAACAGGTTCGCCCCGAGTGCGGCGTCCTTACGAGGGGCCACTTCAAACGACCGCGCGAAAACCAACCCGCTGAACAGCATCGGCAAGCTCGTGAGTAACCCGACAACGACAGCCTTGGTCGCGTAGGGCAGGAACGCGAATCGAGAAAGATCGACGAAGTACAGCCCGAGGCAACTCCCCACGAGCGCGACATACACGGGCCACACGGGCATCCGCTTGGCCCACCCCGCGAGTGCGTTGGCCAGCAGGATCATTACCATCACGCCCGAGATGATGACAGCATTCACAACCCAGGTGTTACCCAGCACGACCGCGGCCTTGCTGATGTTTTGCACTTCCAAGAGCATGAACGCGGCACCTAGCAAGCAGAAGTGCCAGCTACTTCTATCCCAGCGTGAGTGGAACTCAGTGCTTCCGAGGCGACGTCGCCCGTAGAGGAATAGAACGAGCAGCGCGGCCGCGAAGACGAGATACAGGCTGGGAATCGACGGAGTTTCGAGGTAGAGATACGGCCAGTCGTCGGTTGGGACGGATGTTGTCCCGGGAGTATTTATCACGAAGGCATTCTGCCACTCCCGAATCTGCCGGGCCAATTGTGGATCAGCATCAATCTGCCGGTTCACGGCATCCAGGTCGCCGTTGACGAAGATGTCACCTCCGCGGCCATAGTTGCTCGACACAACCGGGAACACGAGGGGTTTTGTCCCGAACACTTCAGCGAGCGTTCGTGACATGCGATCGACAATGAACGGTCGCTCCGCAAAGAAACTCAGGAACATCACACCGCCATCAGTCAGCAGATCCTTCGCTCGGGCGATGCTCTCGCGAGTGTAGACGTAATGATCGAGCCGCGCGTTAGTCATGGCGGTCGTCGTGTGCGAGTCGAGCAACCCGAAAACGATGAGGTCGAACTTCTCGTTGGTTGTCGCGAAGTAACTCCGGGCGTCGTCGAGCACCACGGTCACTCGTGGATCCGCATAGGGTTGCTCGGGGTGGTGCTTTCGACCGATTTCGATGATGACTGGGTCGATCTCAACTGCCACGACACGCTTTGCGCCGTTTCGAAGTACGCCCGCCACGTCATTGCCGGATCCTGCCCCGACGATCAAAACCGTGGCGGGGTTCGGGTGCAGCTTGCAGGGAAGGTCGTACTGGCTGAGGCCACGCTGCGCAAGGGGATACAAGTCTGGACGCTTGGCCAAAGTTTCCGGTCGAAGGTCGATAATTTCTTGATAGTTGGCGTTGTTCACGTTGATCCGGAAGGTTCCGATCTCGCCATTCCCTTCATCCCGGTTGAGAGCCCGCCCCGAGAGTTTCTGGTACGGCGACCAGTGAGTTTCCGTGTACCCCGGGTCCCATCCTGCGAGGCTCGAGACTGCAATGATCCCGACCAGCAAGAGGCAATCCCTGGCCTTCGATTGACTACTGCCGACAAAGTAGAGAGCGAGCAAAGCGAAGGTGACGAACCAGGCAACCGGTGGCAGATCCAGTGCGCTCGTGATGACAAACAACCAGATGCCGAGCAGACTGCCAGCTACGTTCACAGAGTAAGCCGCGATTGGATTCGGATGGTCGGACAACAGCCGCCCGAGCAACCGTCCGAACGGAACAAAAATTTCCCACAGCAGAACCATCAACCCGAGAGTCAAGGCAACCCCGATTAGCGATGCAATGATCGGGTTCAGCCCCGTGGCAAGCCAATCCCACATCACCAGGTCGGAAATCCCGCCAAGCAGGTTGCTGATGTTCCCGAGATATCGCCGGGTGAACGGCACTGAGAGGAGCGTTACGAGAATGCCAAGGGGCACCAAGATGTCTTGGAGCCTGAAACGCTTCTGTGAATCCCAACAGCCCATCCCGAGCCCGAGAAAACAGACAACCAACACAATGTTCTGGAGGTAAGCGAAGATCCGGATCTCAGTGCTTACCCAACGGATCAGGAGCAGTTCGAGGAACAGTCCCAGAACGCTGATCACGAACAACGCTGCCGTTCGAGAGGCGGGCAAATGGTCTGTGATTCCCGAACCTGGTGCGGCGCTCTTCGGGACGGGGTCGGGAGTAGTTTGAGCTTCGGCCATTGGAGCCGTTCCAAAGTAGTGAGTTGTATCGTCCCGGAAACATAGAATGCGTTCGCACCGTCGCAGAGTCGATAGACCCCAAACACACCGGAATTATTCTGAGAAAGCGACTGCTCGTAAAGTCTCGTTCGCGTTCAAGGATACTGCACACATCACAGGGCAGAGCAATCAGTTCCTACAACACGATTAACCAACTGATGTGCTCACGTTCACTTACGCGGATTCCGGGTCGTAGACGCATCGACCTATGCGTGCGTGGGTACAGTAGGGTGAAACCCTACTGCGAGTGAGTATAGAACTGCCACCGCCGGCGCGAAAACGATGTAATAGTAAAGCCCGTTCCAATCGAAAATCGGGACCAAGTGCGGCGGCAGGAAGATCGTGGCCGCATTGAGCAGGATGAAGCAGAGCGAGAATGCAGCGACCCGCCGAACACGTCCCCAGCCCGATACTCGCACCGCGGCCTGCACGACCGGCACGAGCAACACCACGAGGTCGAAAATCCACGCTCCGTAAGCCGCTGCCAGCACTGAAACCATGACTAAACGCGGTGTCTGGGTGGGCCAGTCCCAGTTATCACGGCGGGGAAACCAGTAGACAATGGTCCACACCGATGCGCCCAGAGTGGGGAGGAATTGTACCCAAAATTGATCCGGAGCGAGCCACACACGGAGCCAGTAACTGACGACTGGCAATTTCCAATCCACCACGCTTTTTTGGACATCAGTGCTGGCTGCGGTTCCGATTGCGGTTGCATACTGGTGGTACAAGTCCGGGTGAATCACACCTTCGACGACTGCAGCGAACACCAAGGTGAGTGTCCCCGACGCCAACGCCCACCGACCTTGCCGCGTTAACCCGTCGAGAACGAGCACGATTCCAAAAGCAAACAACAGGTGGGGCTTCAAGGCGGTCAGCGCGGCGAACGCTCCAGCAATTGCCGGTTGCCCACGCTGCCTGAAGAACAGGAACCCGGCCAACCCGAGCAGACAAATCCCGCTGATTTGCCCGAAGTACACGAGCAAAACAGTCGGGGCAAACGTTGCAGCCAGTGCCCACGCGACCCACAGACGGTCGGATTGCCCGCCGTAGACTTTCCAGAGAAGGCTGGCCGACACCATCACGATCGCGATCTGAAACGCGAGCCAAACCATGTGGGCAACTGCGACCGGAAGCAGTCTTAATGGGGCGATGATCACGAAAGTCCACGGCGGGTTCCACATCATCGTCGCTTGGATATGGTGTGGGTCGTCGGAAATCTCCCGCTGGACAGCGAGTAGTTCACTTCCGTCGTAAGGGTTACCGCCCTGTGACAACACCACTGCTGCCGACCAGTACTCGACAAAATCACCAAGTGGGAATCCGCTCGGTTCTCGTGCAACTCTCACGCACGTCCAGATGGCGACCGCTGCCGCAATCACAACAAGCGCGGCGAGCCTGACGGGGTTTGTGCGACCAGTCTCAGCCATCAACATCTCTCACGAAGGTGTTCGGCGGCAACTCCGACTCATCCACGAGACTCAACCTACTGGGAACGTGAGATAGACGAGGACGGCATTGGGGACGCAGGCAGTTGCCTTGGCCATGTGAGACGTCCGGGAAGGTTTCGGGCTGCTTCCGGGAAACATAGAATACATTTGTCCGGCCGCTAAGCCCCGCTTCCCCACGAATGCCCCGGAGAGATGACGATTCCCCCGCTGCCACTGCGAGTTTCGGTTGCCAACCCCTACGAGTATCCGCTGGAATTCCAGCGTCTCAAGGACGCAGCATGTGCCGTGTTTCAGGGTGAGGGTGTGCGTGCGTGCAAAGTCACGCTCGCCTTTGTCGATAACCCCCATATCCACCGGCTGAACAATCAGTTCCTGCAGCACGACGAACCGACCGATGTGCTGACATTCCCGTACACCGATCCGGGTGCGAAGACGCTCGAAGGCGAGGTCGTGATCGGCTATGAGGTAGCGAAAGAGTATGCTGCGGATCGCAACCACGACGTGAACCTGGAACTGGTTCTGTACGCGATCCACGGTGCGTTGCACCTCTGTGGTTACGACGATACCGACGACAAGTCCGCAGCCAAGATGCGAGTGAAAGAACGGGAATACCTGGCCAAGCTGGGACTCCCAGACATTGCGGGCTGAATCAAAAGTCGCGGCTGTACCCGGCTGTCCAACCACCGTCCACGGTGAGGATGTGGCCGTTCATGTAGCTGTTCTCTGGGTCCGCCAGGAACAACGCTGCGACCGCGATCTCCTCGACGGTTCCCGGACGACCAAGTGGAACGTGATCCAGCATCCTCTTCACGGACTCCTTGAACAGCCCATCGTCGCCGTAGAAGAGCTTGCGTGTCCCTTCGGTGAGTGTTGAACCGGGGGCTATGCCGTTGACGAGAATGCCAGCCGGCCCCAATTCCAGTGCCATTGCCTTGGTCAGGTTCACGACACCTGCCTTCGCGGCAACGAACGGTGATTGCAACCGCAACGGCACCAACCCGGCAATAGACGCGATGTTGATAATTCGCCCGGATTTCTGGGTTCGCATCACCGCTGCGCTGGCCTTGCTCATCTCATAAAGGCCAGTCAAATCCACGCTCAGAATACGGTCCCATTCCTCACGCGGGAACTGGTCAATCGGGACACGGTGGGCCAGGGTGTTCACACCCGCGTTGTTCACGAGGATGTCGAGCCGCCCGCACTCGCTGAGGATTTGCTGCACGGCGGCCACGATCTCGGTGGGCTTCGTGACATCGAGACGCAACCCACGACCGTTGGGTGTCTTCTCGGCCGCTGCGTGTGCTTCGTCGGCGCTGATATCGGTGTAGTAGACCACGCTGCCGTTGTCGGCGAATCGGTCCGCGATGGCTTGGCCGATGCCGCGTGCGGCTCCGGTGACGAGGCTGACTTTACCGGCGAGGTCGCACTTCATGGAAATCACTGGGAGAACGGTTCGACGAGAGGAGTTACTTCTTCTTCGCGAGTGCTTCGAGTTCGGTTAGTCGCTTCTTGCCTTCCTTCGCGAGTTCCGAGTTGGGTGCGTCCCCGATCAACGCCAACCACAATTCAATCGCTCGCTTCGCCATCGCGGGTCGCTCCTTCTCGTAAGGGGAACCTGCGGGAATGCCGTTGAGTGCGTAGTCGCCCAGCGCCCGAGCCTCGGCGATGAACTGCTTGCGAAGTTCGGCAACGTCTTCCACTTCCCATGGCTTATCTTTCTTGGCCTCATAACTCTCCAACAGCTTGCGTGCGGTCTTGCCCGCGTCGGTGTCGGGCCAGCGCTCGGAGACCCCCTTCACGGTCATCAGCCCGCGGTACTCCGTTGTGCGGCCGGCGAGCAAATCCTGGCCTTCTTTCAGTAACAGTTTGGCGGCATCGGCACGGGGCAACACGGCATCGGGTGCGGCTCGGCTCGCGGGGGCTTTCTTCGCCAGTGCCGCCCGTGTGCTCGCGCCCTCATCGAGCCACGCGACCGCTTCCGCAAGCGTCGCGGCGGGCGGGATCGTGTGGCCCATCTTCGGCTGGGTCCATACCTTCGTCCGGATCCCCAGATCCTTCCACATCGGCGCTTTCCAGCGTTCAACCTCGCCTCGGTTGAAGTCGCTCTCGCCGGTAATGAGTGCCGCACTCAGTCGATCCGACGCCCGGAAGCGCAGCCATTGTTCGTCTCGCATCTCGCCACCGGCGCACAGCGGAATCATGCCGCCGAAATACTCGGGGATCGTGAAGGCCAGGGCACACGCGATGCGGCCGCCGCCCGAGATGCCAGAGGTGTAGGTGCGGTCTGGATCGAGTGGGATTTGCCGTCGCACGTCGTCGAGGCAATCGAGGATCACGCGAACTCGCTTCGGTCCGTCGACGCCGTTCCCTGCACCTCGCACGCCAATGAACACGAACCCCTTGTCCTTGCACACCGACTCGAATGCCTTCCACCCGGCCGGTTCGTCGCCCGCGGAGATGAACACGATCGCTGGGGAGGGTTTCTTAGCATCTTTGCGGACCGGTACGAACAGCTCGTAGGTCTGTTTCGTGGAATCGTAATCCTTGCCGAGCAGGTTGTCGGGCGGTTCCGCGAGGCTGCGGTTGCTCACCAGGAACGTCCAGTCGATTCGTGTCGGTGCTGACACGCCGACCTTCGCGGAGTACCCCGGAGGCGGCGGTACGGCGACGGTGATGAGTGCTGAGGTGAACGCGAACAGTATCGCCAAGAGGCTGCGGAGCATGTCAGATCCTTCGGATCAACCGGGGAGTGCGTTGATGGTACCCGGAGCTTCATCCTGGGTGAAGCAAGAAGCTGAATGGGAAATCTGGTCCCAGTGTGGAGTTCGGTTGCCCATTTTACCGATACACCTGTTGCGACCCGAACACCCCGGTCATCGCGTTGTTTATGCGACTACTCGAGGAAACTGCCGTGGTGATTGCGACCCGGATCCGACGCGGAGCCCGGTTGCTCGTGGCCGTGGGGTCGCTGACCCTGCCTGCCTGCGCATCCCGCGGCACCAGCAATCCGGTAAGCCCGCCGCCATTCTTGGGGCTCGCAGCGCCGCCCAGTCGCGGAGCCATTGCAGCGACGCCCGCCGGTAGCCAGGTCGGCGCGGGCGACGACACTCACGTAATCACCGCGAGCGGCACGGCTCTGCCAACCGTTCCCGCTGCCGAGAACCAAGGCAAACCGCTGCCGATCGACCTGCCAACAGCACTCACGCTTTCCGACGCGAACCCTCTCGATATCCAGATTGCCGGCGAACGCCTCAGAGCAGCCACGGCTCAGGCCGACCGTGCGAAGGTACTCTGGTTGCCCAACATCGGGCTCGGGGTCGATTACTTCCGCCACGATGGTCAGATTCAGGACGTCGCGGGCCGCGTGTTCAACACCAGCAAATCGTCGTTTTACGTCGGGGCTGGCCCCACTGCGGTGTTCTCCATTGGCGATGCCCTCTATACACCGCTTGCAGCAAAGCAGATCGTTCGTGCCCGACAGGCCGACGTGCAGACCGTTCGCAACGACACCACCCTACAAGTGGCCGAGGCGTACTTCACCGTGCAACAGGCTCGCGGCGAAGTGGCCGGTTCCATTGAGTCGCTCCGTCGCGCGGATGAGTTGGTGAAACTCACTGAGAAAGTGGCTCCGGATATTGCCCCAGCCGTTGAGGTGAACCGTGCGAAAGCGGAAGCATCACGCCGCCGCCAGGCTGTTGAGATGGCCTACGAACGATGGCAGGTCGCCAGTGCAGAACTGACCCGCTTACTTCGGCTCGAACCCGGCACGCTCGTTGAACCCGCGGAAGTGCCGTCCGTCGTGGTTGAGTTGATCGAACCAACCGCGACACCCGACGAACTTCTTCCGATCGCTCTCACGTACCGCCCAGAGCTGGCATCCGATCAGGCGATTATTCAGGCGGCCCTTGCCAGGATTCGCCAGGAGAAAGTACGTCCGTTCGTGCCGACGGTCGGTTTACGAAGCGGCGGACAACAAGTAGCCTCGTTGGCCGGTGGCTACTTCGGCGGCGGTTTCAACGATGACGTGGGGAACTTCGGCGGTCGCTTCTCGTTCGACCTCCAGGCTGTGTGGGAAGTGCAAAATCTCGGTTTCGGTAACCGTGCCGTTGTTCGCGAACGCGAGGCAGAACAACGGCAAGCACTGCTGCAGTTGCTTCGCACCCAGGAACGGGTAGCAGCCGAGGTTGTGCAAGCACACGCGCAAGTTCGACGATCTGCGAATCGGATCAAGGCAGCCGAGGAAGGAGTCGCGGACGCGGCCGAGACAGCCGAGAAGAACCTTCGCGGTCTCGTTCCTGGGAAGAAAGTAGGCGACCGCCTGTCGCTCGTGTTCCGGCCACAGGAAGCCGTTGCCGCAGTCGCGGCGCTGGATCAGGCTTACCGCGATTACTACGCCGCCATTGCGGACCACAACCGGGCTCAGTTCCGCTTGTATCGGGCACTGGGGCATCCCGCGAAGTGTCTGACGAATGCGATGAAACCCGCAACACATGCTCCCGCGTTACCCGCGCCGCCCGCGGCAGTTCTTGCCACTCCCGCACCCGTTTCGCCACGGGTTCTGAACGCGAAATAGCCCAAACTCACACGCACTCCGTCAGCAGTTCGGCTATCATTTGGAGTGCCTGAATCCGTTCCCCGTTTCGGCGAGTCAATGAACCCGATCTCCGCAGCACTTCGCCGGCCGATCACGGTCATGGTGTTGATCGTCGGCGTGGCCTTTGCCGGTGTGCTCGCCTATTCCCGGATGAAGATCGACATCTTCCCCGCTCTCGATTTGCCCGTCATTTACGTGTGCCAGCCCTACGGTGGAATGGACCCGCAGCAGATGGAAGGGCTGATCGCGAACTATTACGAATACCACATCCTGTACGTCGGCGGCATTCACCACGTCGAGAGCCGGAACGTGCCGGGAACAACTCTCATCAAGCTCTACTTCCACCCCGGCACGGACATGGCCCAGGCGATGGCAGAGACCGTCGCTGCAGTCAATCGTTCACGCGCATTCATGCCACCGGGAACGGTGCCGCCGTTCGTCATGAGGTACGACACGGGGAGCGTGCCGGTCGGCTACTTGGTGCTTTCCAGCGAGACGAAGACCATTGGTCAGATTCAGGATCAGGCGTTGTTCAAGGTCCGGCCGATGTTCGCGAGCATCCCGGGAGTCTCGGCCCCGCCGCCGTTCGGGGGCTCGGCCCGCACCGTCGTCGTCCGGGCCGACCCGCAGCGACTTCTCTCCTACGACCTTTCCGCCGATCAGGTGGTGCAGGCACTCACCACAGGGAACACCATTGCGCCGTCCGGGCAGATCCGCGATGCGACCCGTATGCCGATCGTCCCGTCGAACGCGATGGTCATGAAACCTGAAGACCTGGGCACCATCGAGGTGAAGCCTGGTGTGTTCATGCGTGACATTGTTCGTCGCGACCCGGTGACCGACCGGCCGCTGATCGACGACGCGAGCGACATCACCACGGGGTACGCACTGGTGAACGGCAAGCGGGCCGTCTACATCCTGGTCACGAAACGGGCCGAGGCGAGCACGCTCGATGTGGTGGATAACGTCCGTGCGAACCTGGGGAAAATGCAAGCCGTGCTCCCCGACGACATCAAGGTGACGTTCGAGTTCGATCAGTCCCCTTATGTCACGAACTCGATGAAGGGCGTGGCCTTCGAGGGGTTGATCGCTGCCGGGCTAGTCGGCCTGATGGTGCTCCTGTTTCTCCGCGACTGGCGAAGCGTGGTCGTGGTCGTGTTGAACATCCCGCTCGCACTGATCGCGGCGCTCGTTGCTTTGTGGCTCACCGGCCAATCGATCAACCTCATGACCCTTGGAGGCTTTGCGCTCGCGGTCGGCATTCTCGTGGATGAAGCGACGGTCGAAGTCGAGAACATCCACACCCAGATGGCGAAGCATCCGTCGGTGGCCCTTGCGGTTCGGCTGGGGAACATGGAGACGGCGGTTCCCCGGTTGCTGGCGATGCTGTGCGTGCTAGCCGTGTTCATTCCGTCGTTTGTGATGCAAGGGGCGGCGCGGGGGTTGTTCGTTCCGCTGTCGCTCGCGGTCGGCTTCTCGATGATCGCGAGCTATATCCTGTCCAGCACGTTCGTTCCCGTGTTGTGCGTCTGGCTCCTGAAACATAGGCCAGTCAAGTATGAGCAATCCATTGCCAAGCGATCGGTTCTGGCTTCGTTTCTTCGCCCGATCGTCGCGGTGCGGTGGGTTATCGTGCCGGTTTACTTCGTGGTCGCGGGTGGTGTGGCGTTCCTCGCGAGCCGGGAACTCGGCACCGAGATCTTCCCCCAAGTTGATGCCGGGCAGTTCCAATTCCGGCTGAAGGCACCAACAGGAACCCGGATCGAGCAGACCGAAGCCATCACGCAGGAGGCACTGCGTTTTATTGCCGAGGAAGCCGGATCGCAGAATGTCGCAATGAGCCTGGGGTTCGTTGGGATTGTGCCGCCGAGTAACCCAATCAACGCCGTGTACCAGTGGATGGGCGGGCCTGAAGAATCTGTAATGCGAGTGGCCCTCAAGCCAGGCACGGTACGAATCGATGACCTCAAGGCACGGCTACGCGCGAAACTCCCCGGTCACCTTCGGACGTGGACAGCCGAGAAATGGAAACGCGAAGGCCTCTCGGCCGATGTTGCCGAACGCCGTCTCACGGACCTTCGCCTCTCCTTCGAGCCTGCCGACATTGTCAACGAAGTGATGAGCCTCGGCTCGCCGTCGCCAATCGAAGTCGTGGTGTCCGGCCCGAAGATGGCGGATAATCTCGCACACGCCACAAAGGTGTACCAGGAACTTGGGAAGGTTTCCGCAGTGGTGGATCTCCGGTACGTTCAGGCTCTCGACTACCCCACGGTCGAGGTCGAGGTGGACCGGGAGAAACTCGCGCCAACCGGAGCCACGGCACTCGATGCAACCAACGCTCTCACTCCGTTCACGTCATCGAGCCGCTTCATGGTTCCCAACTACTGGCGAGACCCGGCCAGTGGCATCGGCTATCAGGTGCAGATTGAAGTTCCGTTCACACTGGTCAACTCGGTGAAGGATCTGGAACTCATTCCGGTCCAGGGGAAGGGTTCGGACAAATTGCTGATCCGCGATATCGGTCGGGTCAAGGAAGGAACCATGCCCGGTCAAATCGACCGGTACAACATGCGGCGTGTGGTCAGCATCAGTGGCAACATCCAGGGCGAAGACTTGGGGGAGGTAGCCCGGCAGGTGGGGAAGGCCGTCGAGGCTGCTGGCACCCCGCCGCAGGGAGTTCAGGTGGACGTTCGGGGGCAGGTGTCGCCGTTCAACGAACTGTTCCGCGGGCTGGGTTTCGGATTGATCGTGGCGGTGGTCGTTATCGCCCTCCTGCTGCTGGCGTACTTCCAGTCCTTCCGGCTGGCGTTCGTTGCCGTGGCTCCTGTTCCGGCTGTGCTTGCCGGGGTCGCGATCATGTTGCTCGGAACTGGCACAACGCTGAACTTGCAATCCTTCATGGGTGCGATCATGGCCGTTGGTGTGGCCACTGCGAACGCGATCCTGTTCGTCACCTTCGCCGAGCGGGCACGAGTTGCCGGGATGAACGCTCGCGAGGCGGGCATCGAAGGGGCGAAGACCCGCGTTCGGCCAATTCTGATGACGAGCTTCGCGATGATCGCCGGCATGATCCCGATGGCATTGGGATTGGGTGATGGTGGGGATCAGGTCGCTCCGCTGGGCCGTGCGGTGATCGGGGGGTTGGCCGCTGCGACCCTCACCACCCTGCTCGTCTTGCCCGCAGTGTTTGCTCTCATCATGGGTCGGTTGGGGACTGCATCGGCATCGCTCGACCCGTTCGACCCGGCCAGTTCGCACTACGTTCCGCACGCCGACCCGCATAGCCCAGAGGTTTCCCATGCGTCGTGATATCCTGCTGCTTGGGGCGGCGCTGGTCACCTTTCCGCTTGTGATTGGCTGCAATCGCAAGCCCGCGCCCGCTGCCGCTGCCGCTGCCGCTGCCGCTGCGACGGCGCCCCAGATCGTTGTCGTGAAGCCCGAACTGCGCCCGGTGAAGCGCGAGGTGGAGCAACCCGGCACGATCCAGGCGTTCGAGGAGACGGCGCTCCACGCCAAACTCACGGGGTTCGTTGAGTCGATTGAAGACGACCCCAAGAAGGTAGGCTTGATCGCCAAGAACACGCCAGAGAAGGTGGTCTGGCCCGAACACGACCACGCCATCGACATCGGCAGCAGCGTGAAGAAGAATCAGGTCTTGGCGAGGTTGTTGATCCCCGAGTTGATCGAGGAGCAGAAACAGAAAGAAGCGCTGGTGCGGCAAGCGGAGTCCGAGGTGATTCAGGCGCAGCGAGCGCACGCGGCAATGGTCGCAGGCGTGGCGGCGGCGAATGCGGCTGTGGCAGAAGCTGATGCCGGAGTGGACCGCACTCTCGCCCTCGTCGAAAGCTGGCAGAAGGAAATGGAACGGGTCACCAAACTCGTCACCGGTGGGGTGGGCGACCGCCAGACTCGCGATGAGACGCAGAACCAACTCAAAGCGGCCGAGGCAACGATGAAGGGGGCAAACGCCCGCGTGCTATCAATGAAGGCCGCAGTGACGAAGGCCGAAGCCGACCGCGACAAGGCTGCTGCTGATATCGACGCTGCCAAGGCTCGCATCGACGTGGCAAAGGCCGAGGCGGGTCGGCTCAAGGAGTTGCTCGCCTACACCGAGATCAAGGCACCGTTCGACGGCATCGTCACCCGTCGCGGCGTGAACACGCGCGATCTTGTGAACGCGACCGAGAAAGTGGCCCTGTTCAGCGTGGCGAGAATCGACCCTGTGCGAGTGGTGGTGCAGGTGCCGGAGGCCGATGCCGGTCTGGTCGCGATTGGGCAGTCGGTGAGAATCACGCTTCAGACGGGTGGCCAAACGCCGTCGGAGACGGGTAAGGTGATTCGCACATCGTGGTCGCTGGAACCCGGTTCCCGAACGCTTCGCACCGAGATCGATTTGCCAAACGGGAAGGGTCTGATCCGACCGGGGATGTACGCTTACGCCAAGTTGACGGCCGAGTTACCCGCCGCATGGTCCGTTCCAACAGCGGCGATCGGCAAGGTGAATGACGATTCGGTGATCTATCTGGTCGAGGGCGGCAAGGCTGTTCGCGTGCGGGTGGAGTTGCTGCGTGGCGATAGCCAGTTCACACAACTTCGACGCTACAAGAAGCAGGGTGTAAGCGACTGGACCGAGGTCACAGGCACGGAAGCCGTGGCTTCTCCCGCGGCTGCACTCAGTGATGGCCAGGCAATCCCCTGACAACAAACTGACATGAATCGTTTTATCCGGATGCTCAAAGCTGCGGTGTACGAACCCTTGATCTGGGCGATTGCTCGGGTTGTAGGCGTGAGGCACACCCGGGATTCGCTCGCCGACGTCCTCGCCGAAACACAGGCGGGTCGTGCGGTGCTGCTCGACGTTCGGGAGCGGTCCGAGTGGGATCGCGGCCACGTGCTGGGCGCGATCTTCGTCCCGCTCAGTTTCCTTCGAGAACGCCAATCGGTTGCAGTCTGGAAGAAGCAGATCCCCACGGATCGACCTGTGTACATCCACTGTGGGGCCGGCGGTCGGAGCCTCATCGCGGCCTCCATCTTGGCCGCGCACCTCTATGACGCGAGAGCCCTGAAACCGGGGTTCGACGCTCTCGTACAGGCAGGATTCCCTGCTGCGTCGTGATTCGTGATCGGTTGGCACTCGCGTTGCATATCGTCGGCTGCGTGATGTCACGCGTTTCCCCCGCCGCTGAGGTACCGCATGTCCACCTCGTTCCTCCCCCGATTCGTCCCGCCACCCTCTCAGGATTTGGAAGAATCTGGCCGACTGATTCTGCGAGATGGAACCGTTGCAAATCTTCGTCTGGTTCAGGCCAGCGACGGAGAATCACTCACGCGGTTCTTCCATGAACTCGCAGCCGAGGACACGTCGCGGCAATTCCTGTCTGTCTCGGTGCCGAACGCCGAACTCATCTCGAAACTGGTTTCCGAGCGTGACCCGCAGGTCGCAAGGACGCTTGTGGTCACACGGGGCAGCGGGAACGGAACGCGGATCGTTGCCACAGGGGCGTACATCGCCCGCGACCCGAGGACCGCGGAAGTTGCCCTGGCGGTGGCTGATTCGCTTCGTGGCAAAGGGGTCGGAACGCTCATGCTGGAACGTCTGGCGTTGCTCGCTGTGCGAAACGGGTTCAGCCGGTTCTGTGCGGTCACGTCAGCAGATAACCAGCCGATGCGCGACGTGTTCCGTGAATCGGGCTTTGAAGAACGTGATCGCGCGGAGCAGGGCGGGATCGAATTCGATCTGTCGGTTGTTCCCACTGAACGGAGCGTTGCACGAGAGGAATTCCGTGACCGAGTGGCCACAGTCGCTTCGCTACGACCCTTCTTTCGGCCGAACGCGGTGGCGGTGATCGGTGCATCGCGTGACCCTTCGAGTATTGGTCACCGGGTTCTTGTCGGGATGGTTCAGGCCGGTTACCGCGGCTCGATCTACCCGATTAATCCCAAGGCAACCGAGATCGCGGGGTTGAAAGCATACCCTTCCGTACGTGCACTGCCCGAGATGCCAGAACTGGCAGTGATCGCGGTTCCTGCGGCGGCTGTGATGCGGGTCGTGGACGACTGTGCTGCGGGTGGCGTGCGGGCATTGGTCCTCATCTCGGCCGGTTTCGCGGAAATGGGTGGCGATGGCGTCGCCCTCCAGAAATCGCTTGTGGAGAAGGTCCGGGGTTACGGGATGCGGATGGTCGGCCCGAACTGCCTGGGTTTGCTGAACGCTGATCCAGCCGTGATGCTGAACGCTTCGTTCACGCCGCACTTCCCACCGTCGGGACGGATTGGCATGTCGTCGCAGAGTGGGGCAGTGGGCCTTGCCGTGATGGGGGCCGCGTCTCGCTACGGGCTTGGCTTTTCGACGTTCGTCAGCGTGGGAAACAAGGCCGACGTGTCGGGTAATGATCTGCTGCAATACTGGGAGGAAGACCCGAACACCGACGTGATCCTGCTGTACCTCGAATCGTTCGGCAACCCGCGTCGGTTCGCCCGCATTGCCCGACGTGTTGGTCACCGCAAGCCAGTCGTTGTGTTGCAGAGTGGGCTCACTCGTTCGGGTGGCCGGGCGGCGGGGTCGCACACGGCGGCACTGGCGACCAACGCGACCGCGGTTGAAGCATTATTCCGCCAAACTGGCGTGGTGCGAGCCGGGTCGCTGGAGGAGATGTTCGACCTGGCGCTTACGCTCGGAAGCCAACCACCGCCTCGCGGTCCACGTGTGGCGATCGTTACGAACGCTGGCGGCCCGGGCATCCTGGCCGCCGATGCTTGCGAGGCCAGCGGTTTGACTGTGCCAGAGGTTTCTCCGGAGCTGCGGAAGCGGCTCGCGACCCTGATCCCGGGCGCTGCGAGCCTTGGCAACCCGATCGACCTGATTGCCGCAGCTGGGCCGGCGGCTTATCGCCACGCAATTGAAGCCATGCTCACGTCGGGCGAGTTCGACTCTCTCCTCGCAATTTACACGCCTGTTGGGTTGGCCGAAACGAGTGACGTGCAGAAGGCCATCATGGATGGTATCGCCGCGGCACGTAAGGCCGGCGGGACCGTGCAACCCGCCTTGGCTTGCATCGTGGGTCAGGAGCAGAACCGAGCCTATCTGGAGTGTCCGGGTGAACGCGTGCCGAGTTACCCCTTCCCGGAAACGCCCGCTCGGGTGCTGGGAAAAGTCGCGGCTTACGGCGCATGGCGAGCGCAACCCCCAGGAGTGTTCCCGGACTTTGGGGACCTTCACCTCGCGGCCGCGCAGGCGGTCTGTCGGGATGCTCTGGCAAAGCGTGGCGAGAACTGGCTATCGGCTGAGGAGTCGCGGACGGTGTTGACCGCTGCTGCTGGCTTGCCGCTTGTGCCTGCCGAGTTCGCCCGAACGGCCGACGAAGCGGTGAACGCCGCGGAACGGCTTGGTTTTCCGGTCGCGGTGAAACTCGCTTCGCGGCGATTTGTCCACAAAAGTGAACTCGGTGGCGTGCGCCTTGGACTTACCGACAGGGATGCCGTTCGCCGTGCGTTCGACGAAATCCACAAACGTGTCGCCCAGGAAAACCAGCCAGATGCAATGGATGGGGTACTCGTGCAGTCGATGCTACGCGGCGGTGTCGAGGTGATGGCGGGGGTGACGCACGACCCACTGTTTGGGCCGTTGATCGCGTTCGGGCTGGGCGGGATCCATGTCGAAATCCTTGCGGACGTCTGTTTCCGCGTTGCCCCGCTGACTGACCGAGACGCGGCTGAAATGGTTCGTGGGATCAGAGGCTTCCGCCTGCTGGAAGGTTACCGCGGCCATCCTCCAGCAGACGTGGAGGCAATTCAAGAGACGCTTCTTCGTGTGTCGCGGTTGGCAGAGGATGTCCCGGAGATTGGAGAGATCGACTTGAACCCGATCTTCGCCTTCCCGCCAGGGCAGGGGTGTCAGATCGCCGACGCCCGCATCCGCGTTCGGTCCGTCCGGTAACGGCAAGAGGCCCTTCATTTTCTCATTCACCTGATAGGTCGTCATGGCAACCGAGACACCCGGTTGTGAACTGCGGGGAGAGGTTGTTTATCTCTATGCCTTCGATGTCGCAAACGAGATTCAACTCGACCGGGCCGCTGTACTCTTATCCGGGCGTGCGGCCCCATTCGTGGCACGGCCCGACCGGCCGACTCCGCGATCCGTCCCGATCTCGCGGCCACTTGCAGTGGAACCGCCCACCGCTACCACTCGTGTGAACGGCGAAGTGGGTCGTATTCTCGTGCGGGCCTATGACATCGGGGTGGTCAGCGTGACGATTCGAGTGTCCTTCACTCGCGACTCACTCACAGCAGTCGTTCCGTTTCACACGCCGACGCTCGACGACGGTCGCCCACTCGATGTGCTTGCTCGCCAGCAGTGCGACGAGGTCCGGGGAGCGATGGGTGATGCACTCGTCCAGCCTGGAGAAGCAACTGAGCCCGAAGCGTATACCGTGTTTGCTTTCACGAGTCTTGGCGGGGATACGGACGCGAACCAGTGGCTTACCGACCGACAGCGGGAGATAGCGGGTCTACTCACGGAGACGCCCGGGGAAAGGCTGAGCGAATCGCAGGTTACCGAGGTGCTCCGCCTCCGCCGATCGTTTGAAAAGTCCGATCTTGTCGTCATCGATTGGGACGCGGCCCTTGTGGTGGAATTGAACGGATACGCTGATGACGTGCTGTTCGTGTTGGAGTTGGCGAATCTCCAACTCGAGGAGTTCCGATGGATGGACCGGTCTCTCGATCGCTACCTCGAGCGGGCGTATGTAGATCTCAGCCGTCCGCGATGGTGGGCGTTTGGTGCTGCTGTTGGAGTGTTGAGTTCGCTTCGCCGACTCCGCATCGATCTCACGAAACTCGCTGACGAAGTCACACACATTACGAAATTCGTGGGAGACTGGCACCTTGCCCGAGTGTACATTCTGGCCCGCGAACGGTTTCACCTCGACCAGTGGCGTAACAGCGTTGAACAGCGTCTTGGCCAACTCGACCATCTCTACACGATTACGCGGGGCGACCTCTATGACCGCCGGATGCTGACTCTCGAAATCGTGATTGTCATTTTCTTTGCTATCGATCTCGTGATGCTCTTCCTCAAGTAACCCATCCGCACACCCGCGTGCCCTGTTGGCACACTTCGTGCAAGTTCCGCCCAGTGGTG
This sequence comes from Planctomycetaceae bacterium, assembly GCA_013823135.1. GTDB lineage: Bacteria > Planctomycetota > Planctomycetia > Gemmatales > Gemmataceae > Gemmata. Next base: position 5,907 of record PNLP01000041.1, on the reverse strand, counting down.
TGTTGGTCGGCTGTGATTTCTCTTGATTGTCCCGATGCGTTTCTCGGATAGAGACGTATCTCCAACTGGGATACGCGATGTGGTACAGTGGTTGCTTATGAGGTGTTATTGCACAAGTGTTACCGGAGCAGCGAGATGAGCAAGACGACCCTCTCCCTACAAGAGTTGCGTGAGTACCGACTCCAACTCCAATCCCTGATCGACCCCCTCAAGGAGAAGATCTCAGAACTCGAAGCCGAGGCTCTTCGACCGACAGCGGGCGCCGAGAAAAATCCCGACAAGATGCCAGCTCACGACGCGGACCCAGAAACCCGTGACACCGAAGATCAGGCCGCCCTCGCCATACTGGGTTCCGAGCAACACATTATGGCGGAAGTCACTCAGGCTCTTGCTCGACTCGATGCGGGTACGTTCGGAGCGTGTGAAAAGTGCGGCCACGCGATCACCAAGGCACGGCTGGATGCTGTCCCTTACGCTCGCAACTGCATCCGTTGCGCACGCGAAGTGGAAGCGTGATCTCACGTGGTTGATTTCGGCACCCCCGAAGCAACGCCACTGTCGCCCGTGGGTTTCGTCGCATCGGCCAGCCCATACTTTTCAATGAGCCGGTACAGGGTCCGGCGACTGATCCCCAGTGCCTTGGCGGCATGAACCTTGTTCCCATCGTGTCGTCGGAGAACGTCGATTACGTGCCGCCGTTCGACTCCATCGAGATCGTCCGGGCTCGGGGGCGGCGGTGCAACTCCCATGACCGAAGCCGGTTTGCCGGTCAAGAACAGATTTTCGGGGAGATCATCGACAGTGATCGTGGTGCCTTCGGCGAGAATCTGAGCCCGCTCCAACACGTTGGCCAGTTCGCGAATGTTCCCGGGCCAGTCGTAACTGCACAGAGCCTTCATGGCTTGAGAGTCCACCGTGAATGGTGTCTTGCCCATCTGTCGCGTTTTTAGGAAGTGAGCGACGAGTTCGGGGATGTCTTCGAGCCGGTCCTTTAACGCGGGGAGCGTGATGGCGATCACGTTCAGCCGGAAGAACAGATCCTCGCGGAATCGGCTGGCCTTGACCTCCTCCTCGAGAGGTTTGTTTGTCGCGGCCACAATCCGAACGTCGGCGTTCCGCTCTTGAGTGCTACCAACCCGTCGGTAATGCCCGTCTTCCAGCACGCGAAGTAACTTCGCCTGGAGTGTCGGGGCCATTTCGGCGACCTCGTCAATGAAGAGAGTGCCACCTTCGGCGACCTCGAACAGACCGAGTTTGGCTTTGTCTGCTCCCGTGAACGCACCTCGCTCGTGCCCGAATAACTCGCTTTCCAGGAGAGTCTCCTGAAGGGTCGCGCAGTTTACTGTGACAAGTGGGCGGTCACGCCTTGAACTGTTCCCGTGAATCGCCCGGGCGACGAGTTCCTTTCCGGTTCCGCTCAACCCACGCACCAACACGGTGGCGTCGGTCGCGGCGACCTTCTCGATCATCTGCGTGACCTTCCGCACGATCTGGCTTGAACCGACGATGTGATACCGTGGGGATTCGAACGTGAGTTCCTTGACGATGCTCCGGAGTCGAACGTTCTCCACCCGGAGTCGGCGCACTTCCATGGCTCGGTCGATGATCGGTAGTACGTTCTGAAGTCGGAATGGCTTGAGGATGTAGTCGAACGCACCGGATTTCATCGCCTCGACTGCGGTTTGGATGGTTCCCTGGCCAGTCATGATGATCCCGACCAGGCTCGGGTCGATCGCCAGAGCTTGCCGGAGGAGTTGGATACCGTCGGTCCCAGGCATCATCAGGTCGGACAGCAGAACGTCGAAGTTACCTTCACGCAACACTTCGGGTGCCGTTGCCGGATCTGAGAGACCACGTACCTCGAACCCTTGTTCGCCGAGTGTCTCGCAAAGCGCACGCATCAACTCCACTTCGTCGTCCACGACCAGGAGATTACCGCGGTTGGTGGATTTGGGCATGGAGAAGATCCTTCGGCGACCGTGGTTTGGGATCGTTCTGTGGCGATGGTAGGAAGGGCAACGTGCTGTTGCCGCCTGAGTCGGAGTTACTTGAGCCCGGCGACGTTCGTATCAGGGCGGATCGGTAATGCGAGCCGGATCGTCGTGCCGCGGCCCACATTGCTCTCGACTTCCAGCACACCCCGGTGTTGATCGACGATTCGCCGACAGATCGCCAGACCCAAACCGGTTCCCTTGCCTTCTTCCTTCGTCGTGAAGAACGGATCGAACACGCGGTGCAGCAAATCGGCAGGGATACCGGCTCCGGTGTCGGCCACCTCCACCACGACTGCGGGAACATCACCAGGTAGCTTGCCAGCGCGAACTCGCGGCGTGAGCCGTCCGCCGTCAGGCATTGCGTCGGCAGCGTTCGTGAACAGATTCAAGAAAACCTGACGCAGTTGTTGCCGGTCCGCATGGATGGTGGGCACCCCGGCGGAGAATTCCACATTCACATGGACCCGTCGCTTCCGGAGATGGTGGGATACGAGTTCGACAGTCTTTGTGATTTCCTCACAAACATCTACAGTTGAGACCTGGTCACGTCCGGCACGGCTGAACTGAAGTAGGTTGGCGACCAAGTTGGCCATTCGCTCAATCTCTCCCTCGATGATTTCAAGGGCTTTGCGGCGGGGGTCGTCGGCTGGGGTTTTGGCGATCAGTCCCTCGATCCGAAGACTCACGGTCCCGAGCGGGTTGTTGAGTTCGTGAGCGATGCTTGCAGCGAGTTCGCCCACGCCCGCGAGACGGGCCGCTTGCCAGAGTTGCTGAGTCGTGGATCGCAGTTCCTCGGTCTTGGCCTGGAGCTCGGTCAAGGCTCGTTCACGTTGCAGGGCCGTCTCGTGAAGTACTTTCTCCGTCTGCTTACGGTCCGTGACATCTCGCAGAATCAGAGTGTGAACGGCTTCTCCCGCGATCTCGGTTCGTGAGGAGGAGACTTCCAGTGGCACCGGTTGCCCGTCGGCCCGTCGCCCTTGGACCTCTCGTCGTGTGGCGGAATCTGCGGATCCTCCCGGCAGTCCGTCGGGAAGAAAGCGGGCAAGGTTGGACCCGGTTGCTTCGTGGGCGGGACAGCCGAAAACCTGCTCGGCCGCAGGGTTAAACAGTGTCGTTTGTAATCCGGAGTCGAGGGTGATGATTGCGTCCTGAGCGGAGCGAATTACGGCATCAAGGCGGGCTTCCGCGTCTGCGAGTTGCGCCTTGGCACGAAGTTGTTCCAACTCATGTTGAGCGGCTTCGTACTCCTTCCGCTCGGTGACATCTCGAACGATCGCGGTGAAGAGCATCTCATCACCGACGCCGAGTTTGGAGATGGAAACCTCAGCGGAGAACTCCGTACCGTCTTTTCGACGCCCGTGGACTTCTCGTCGCTCACCCATGAGCCGAGCCGGCGCGGTCCCTTTCCCGAAGGCCTCGACTTGCCCTCGATGTGGCGGGCGGAATCGGTCGGGGAGCAACATATCGAGCGGTTGGCCGACCACTTCGTCCGGGGTGTAGCCAAACAGTTTGCTCGCCCCGCGGTTGAACAGAACGATTTCCTGACGGGCATCGACCGTGACGATCCCGTCCTCAGTGATATCGAGGATGTCTGAGAGTTGTTCTGGAGTGATGCGAGCGAGCACGTTGGCCCTCAAGGACAATCCTGGGCGATCCCGACTCGCCCGATTACCAGGGTTGGTTTTCATCCGATACTCTTGACAAATGGTTTCACATCATTGGTAGTCTGTCAACACGCTGCTGTGCGGTACTGGCACAGACTGGAGTTGCCAGTCCTCCGACTTGGCACACCTTGACGGCTGACTTCCACCAGGAGTGGGGATTTCCAATCAGTGAGGGGTTCGCTGCAATCGCCGCGCCATTCGGCATTACCTTTGCTGTTGATTCACGACAAGCCACCTCAGTTGCAACAGCGAAGATCGGAGAGCCTGTGACTACTGCGCTCGAATTCCTGCTCTCACCCGAGCAAGCCTTGAATCAACTGGCGACGGAGATCCGGAATCGCCACCGCAACCACCTCCAAGAACTTCAGATCGTGGTCGTTCCGGGCGGAGTGATCCTCTGCGGAATCGCAAGAACCTTTTACGGTAAGCAGATTGCATTCCACGAGGTCAGTGTGAGTTGCAAGTTTGTTGTGATGTGTAATCAGATCGAGGTTCAACAACGATAGTGTCGCGAGAGTGGAGACAGATGAGTTGAGGAGGCGATTGGAAGTGTCCGGGAGTGTGTCTTCCCGTTGTTCATCAGCTTCGATCACACCGGCTTGTGAAATCAACCGTGCGGGGAAGTCAGTTGACCTCCCCGCACGGTTGCGACGATGGACTCCGGCCTTCTCAAATCAAGGAGCCTTCTCGGCGGGTGCGGCAGCAGCATCGCCACCCGGCATCCCTGGCTTGGAATCCTTGATCCACTTGATCGCGTTCACGATCGTGAGCCGAACTTGCTCCTGTGGCATACTGGCGATGACCTTGTCCTTCTCTTCCTGCTTGAGCTTGTCGTAGGCTGCAAAGAACTCCTTGTCCTTCAGGTTCTCGGCAAGCTTTTCCTGGCGAAGCTTTTCCCACTTCTTCTCGAGTTTCTCCAGTTCGGAAATCGCTCCCTGGGCTTTGACGCCCATTCCCGCCATGGTCGCGAGCGCGGTATTCAAGACTCGCGGGTCGTCATCATCGAGGGCACTCACAACCGCATCGACCTTGGAGCCAGCCTGTTCGCCGAAGATGCCCAGTGCCTGGAGAGCTTGAATTTTGGGGCCGGGGTCTTTAGCCGCACAGTGACGGGCGATCGCGCTCAGATTCTCGTCGTTGACTTCCTTCGTCGGGTCGAACCGCATCAGGACGACCCGGCACCAGATTTCGAGTTGCTTGTCCAACTCGGCGGCAGCAGCCTTGGTCTTGCCGCCGCCAATGCGGGTTCGCATCGCCTCGGCGACGAAGTCCGCAGCTTTCTGGTTGATCTTCGGTGGAGTTTTGTCGTCGCCCTTGCGGACACCATCCCAGGGTGGCCCGAGCATTACCAGCGCCTGGAGGGCTTCCATTCGCACGGCAACACTGACGTCTTTCGCGAGGGTTCCGGCGAGTGCCTGGAGCGCCTTGATGTTTGGACCTGTCGTCTTGTTGAAGCCGACCTGCCCGAGTGCCCGTGCGATGCTCTGGCGTGTTTCAAAGGCGGGATCGTTCAGTGCAACACCCGCGATTAGGTGAACTGCTCCCTCTGCCTTTGGTCCTATCGAGCCGAGCGTTTGCACGGCGTGACGGCGGCCGATGCCTCCAGGAACTCCCTGGTCGACTGAAAGGCCAAGCAAGCGGATGGCCTCGACCTCGTCCTTGGGGTCGTCGAAGCCGATGAGGGAAGCGGTGTCGTACAGCGTGATTCGCACGCCGGGGTCGGGTTCACCGCCCGCCGATGGGGATTTCATGCGGGCAAGGATTGGCTTACCGGCTTGCTTCTTCACGTCCGGGCCGAACCCTGGAATGGTGTTGAGGGCTGCCTGGCGAATCGCCGGGTCGGGATCGGTGAGATCCTTCAACCAGGACTTCGCATCCTTGCCGCCGATCTCAGTAGGCCATTTCAATTCGGGGAGCTTGGTCGGCCCCTTCGAGTCCTTGGGATCGGGTTGAGCCGATACCGTGGCGGCGAGCAGTGCGGAGAGTGCGAATGTGGCGAGAGCTCTGGAATGCATGGCTAACCTCTGTGAACTCTTCCCCCGAGTCTTCAGAACACACAAGATACCCGCACCGTTGGTAACTACACCACAGGAGATTTCCGTTGAGGGAACTTTTGGGTGTGCCACTGGTTTCCGGAGACAACGTTTGCTGGTATGTGATCGGATGTGTGCTTCTGATCGGTTCCAGGCAATATGCCCACCCATCCGTGGAACCGTTCTGGAAGCGCAGACCTGTCCGGAAGAAAGAAT